>NZ_JBDQQR010000001.1:603716-1207433 GCF_039888675.1 Mesorhizobium sp. CAU 1732 | reverse complement strand
ATCCTCGGCGAGGCGGACGGTTTCGGCGCGCTGCCTGACGTGCGGATCGGCATCATGCGCGGACATTCGAGCCAGCCGGAAATCGTCGATGCGCTGGCACGGCACATTTCCGACAGCCTCGACAACATCTCGATCCCGACGCCTGAAGACGCCGGACAGTTCGATTTCGCCGGCATCGCGTACACTCGCGGCAAGCGCCTGCGGCCGGGCCAGATGCTGCCGGGGTGGTAACCAGCAGCACACGGAAGAGCGATGAAACAGCAGGACTTCGTCGACTATAGCGCCACGGCACTGGCGGGCGAGACACAGCTCAAAGCGCTCTTCCTCGGGGGCAGTTTCGGGCGCCGCACGCAAGACGAGTTCAGCGACCTCGATTTCATTGGCCTCGCAGAAATCGCCGACCATAAGGCCGTTTCCGACCTGTGGCGGGGCATGATCGACGCCTACAGTCCCGTCGTCTTCTGGAGTGCGCGCATCGGGGATACCACCCTCATCAACGCGATCACGACCGACTGGCTGCGGGTCGATCTCTGGCTGCTGGGCAGGCAATCCTTCGTCGAACGCACGAAATCCGGCGCGATACCCTACGCGCAATCGACGCTGATCCCCGTGATCGATGGTGCGAACGTCATGGCCGACCTGCCACCGCATCCAGCCTTGCCGGCCTCAAGTCCTGGGCAGGTTGAGTATACGATCAACGAATTCATCCGGGTCCTGGGTTTGATCGCCGTGGGAATGGGGAGAGGCGAACTGGTTCTGGGCGTTACCGGCGCCGGGCTGTTGCGCGACCTGCTCACGCGCCTGATGGTCGAGGAAACGGCTTCGCCGGATCGCGGCGGAATGCTTCACCTCAGCCGCACCATAACGCCGGCGCAGATGGACGAGCTTCTCGCTCTCCCATACCCCCGCCCAAACAGGGGCGAGATTCTCGTCGCGCATGGCGCGCTTGCGCGAGCCTTCTTTCCCAAAGCGAAACGGCTCGCGCTGCAGCTCAGAATCGAATGGCCAGCGCCGTTCGAAGAGGCCACGAAAGAGCATCTTCGACGCGCGTTCGGATCGGAGATGGAGCTGTGGTAAGCGCCGTTGCGTGCTTGACGCCGCCCGCTGCCTCGGTGCCAAGCTAGGCGCATGAGCGACATCTTCGCCACCGATTCGCGGACCAACGCCGCCGAATTCACCGTCTCCGAAATTTCGGGAGCGCTGAAGCGCGCCGTCGAGGATCAGTTCGGCAATGTCCGCGTGCGTGGCGAAATCTCCGGCTATCGCGGCCCGCACTCGTCGGGACATGCCTATTTCGCCCTCAAGGACGACCGCTCGCGTCTGGAAGCCGTGATCTGGAAAGGCACGATGGGGCGGCTGAAGTTCCGGCCGGAAGAAGGCATGGAGGTGATTGCGTCGGGCAAACTCACCACCTATCCGGGCTCGTCCAAATACCAGATCGTCATCGACAATCTGGAGCCGGCCGGTGCGGGCGCACTGATGGCGCTGCTCGAGGAACGCCGCCGCAAGCTCGCTGCCGAAGGCCTTTTCGATGCCGACCGGAAGCAGCTTCTGCCGTTCATGCCAAGGGTTATCGGCGTCGTTACCTCGCCCACCGGCGCGGTCATCCGCGACATCATCCACCGCATCACCGACCGCTTTCCGGTCCATGTCATCGTCTGGCCTGTGCGCGTGCAGGGTGAGACGACCGGCGTGGAGGTCTCGAACGCGGTCGCGGGCTTCAACGCGCTCGATCCGCTCGGCCCGATTCCACAGCCAGACATCCTGATCGTTGCACGCGGCGGCGGCAGTCTCGAGGATCTCTGGGGCTTCAACGACGAGGCAGTGGTACGCGCGGTCGCCGAATCGCACATCCCGGTCATCTCGGCGGTCGGCCACGAGACCGACTGGACGCTGATCGACCACGCGGCGGACGTCCGCGCGCCGACGCCAACGGGCGCAGCGGAACTTGCAGTGCCTGTCAGGGCGGAGCTCGAGGCCACCGTCTCGCGGCTCTCAGCGCGCCTCAAGGGCTGCATCTCGCGCCATGCCGACCGCAAGCGCCAGGCATTGCGTGCCGCCGCGCGCGCGCTCCCCTCGCCCGACCAGTTGCTTGCGATGCCGAGGCGCCGCTTCGACGAGGCCGCCAGCCGGTTGACCCGCGCGCTCGACGCCAGCACCGAGGCCAAGCGGCTTCGCTTCAAGGGCGTGAGACTGTCGCCCGCGACGCTGGAGCGACGGCTGAGCGATCTCGGGCGGCGCGTGCGGCGCGATGGCGAACGCCTGCCCGGACTGTTCGAAAACATCGCCAGACGCGCCCGCGCACGGTTCGACCGCGATGCGGGCCGCGTGACGCCGGCGGCGCTCTCGCGCAGGATCGAGGCGAGCCGGCAGAGCCTGCGCGCTTTGGAGCGGCAGGCCGACCGTTCACTCGACGTCGGCGTCGAGCGGCGGCAGGCACGCCTGCACCGCTCCGACATCCGGCTGCGCATCGAACCCATCATCGAGCGGGTGCGCGGCAGACGGCAACGGCTGGATCAGGCGTCACGCCTGCTGGACAGCGTCTCCTACCAGTCGATCCTGAAGCGCGGCTTCGCGCTGGTCACGGACGCGTCTGGCGACATCGTGCGACGCGCCGAGGGCATTGCGCGCGGAGACGGGCTGTCGATCGAGTTCGCAGACGGCAAGATTTCGGCAGTCGTGGCCGGCGGCGAGCCCCCGCGCCCGAAGCCCAGGCCGAGGGACAAGCCCGCGACGGAGCAAGGCGACCTCTTCTGAGGCGCGCTTCTACGGGCTTCCGGCCGCGATTGGGCGGCTGGGCACACAAGAAGCAAATCGCATTTCCCGGGAATTTGAATGGTACGGTTGGGTGGGCTTGAACCACCGACCTCCGGATCCACAATCCGGCGCTCTAACCAACTGAGCTACAACCGCGCACTAGAAGCCTCTCGGCTGGCGAGGCTCTTACGGACAATCGGCGGTCATTTCAAGTCCGCGATCGCCGGTGCGCCATCAAAAATGCCAGAGACGTGCTCTAAAAAAGGAAAAAGGCCGGGGGGAGGAGATCCCGGCCTTTTCCTATGAGAGACCGGCGGGAGGAGGTGCCGGTCTGCTAGCCCGCGACTTGGAAGGGAGGAGGAATCCGCCTCGCGGGTGTACTTGGGTGCCTAACGGATCAGGCGACCTTGAGTTCCTTGATCGACGTCTGGAAAACGTCCTTCATCGGCTTGGATACGTCTTCGGCTGCCTTGGTCGAGGCCGCCTGGAAATCCTTCGCCTGCTCCACGGCCGTTTCGACGCTCTTGCGCAGGAACGAGGTCTGCAGTTCGAAGAATTCGGAGAGCGACTTGACGCCGACCAGAGCTTCGATGTGCGAGAAGCTGGCTTCGGCATTGGCGCGCATCGCGGCGATCGACTTCAACGTCATCTCGCTGCCAACGGTCTTGGCATTCTCGAAGGTCGATTCCATCGCCTTCTGCGTGGTCTCTGCACCGGTCTTGATCCTGGAGTAGGCTTCCTTCGACTGCTCGACGCCCTTCTCTGCGAAAGCGCGGAACTGGTCGGTCGCCTTTTCGGCGTCGAAGCTCGGAAATTCGATGGTCTCGGCGGTCTTTGGTGCTGCTTTGGTCATCGTTCTAACCTTTACACTCTGTCCGGCAGCGTCCTAGTGTGCGCCGGCTCGCTTGACTTGTTCACAACATAAGCGAGATTTTTGTGCAATGCAATATTTTTGTTGCAGCGCACGCGGATGTGATCTGGATTAACCAACCCGAGAGATTGCCCGCAGACTTTGCCCTGCATTTCTGGACGCCGGCGGGCGCTCCTTTTATTAACAAAGGGTTAATCGGGCATCCCGGCCGATTCTCAAGGCTTCAGGTTCGCGTATGGCGTCAGGCCCCTATTCCTTCATCGACATCGCCGTCCTCGACGACGTGCGCGCGCGTTTTGCCGCAGGCGATGCGTTGGCGATCCTCACGACCGATCTCGATGAAGTCATCTGGGCCAATGGACAGGGTGCCGCGCTTTTCGGATTTGGCGACATCGAGACGGTGATGGGCGCGACGCCCGGCCTGAGCTTCGCCGCGAGACGTCAGATTTCCGCCGCACCGGGGTTCCCCGACATGGGCCGCGACAGGGCGGTGGCCGTGCGGCTTGCAACGGGCATGACGAGCAAGGCCGTGCTGTTTCTGGCAAGCGGCATCACGCTTCCGGACGGCGAACCGGCAATCTTGCTCGCTGTCGCCGCACAGCGACCAGTGCCGCTCGGCGAAACCGACATTGCAAGCCGCGTCATCGACGGTTTTGAGAAAGCAGGCTACTTTGCGGCACTTCTGGACGAGAAGGCGCTCCTGACCGCCGCATCGGACGGGTTTGCCGACCTGGGGATCGAGGCAAAGACGCTGACGCGCCTCGTGGGCGAAGTCGCGCATGAGAAAAGCCGCCTCGTGAAGAAGCTGGTCCCGGCAACGAGCGGGCTGATCCCGGCCGGCATGGCGCGGCTGACGGACGACCCTGCGCTTCACCTGCTGATCGCGGTGGACGAGCCGATCGAAGAGTCGATTCCCGAGGACACCCTGCCGGTCGAGCACACCGCAGCCATCAGCGCGCGCAGCGTCGACCAGCAGGAAGAGGAGCCCGCGCCGTCCGATGCCGATCTGCCGGAACGGCTCGATGAAGACAGCCGCCACGACGACACGCTTGGCGAAGGCGCTCACGGCCCTGAGATTTCGCCCGCACCGCATCCCTGGCCAGACGAAGGCGGGCTGTCCGTAGCCGCCGATCAGCCGGAACAGGCCGGCCCGCCCGATGAGGGCGAGCCTGAAGCCAGCGACGTGGTTTCGGACGAACAGACACCGGGCGATACGCGGGTCCCGCCCCCTACCCCGGGCGATCCCGACGACTGGTATTTTCGCGAGCACACGGCGGCCGGATCGATCGCCTCGACGGCGCCTAAAAACCCGAGCCCTCGCGAGCCGCACACGACGCTCCAGCGCAGCACGCCGATCCGCTTCGTATGGCGCACCGATGCAACCGGTGCGATCAGCGCCTTGTCGAGCGAGTTCACCCGTGCGGTCGGCGCCGAGGAGGCCGACATCGTCGGCCGCAACTTCCGCGACGTAGCTACCGAGTTCGGTCTCGATCCCGACGGGGAAATCGCCGGTCTTCTCGAACGGCGCGACACATGGTCCGGCCGCACCGTGCATTGGCCCGTCGCGGATGCCGGCGTGGCGGTGCCCGTCGATCTCGCGGCCCTCCCCGTCTACAGCCGCGACCGGGTCTTCGAAGGCTTCCGGGGGTTCGGCGTCGCACGCATGGGCGATGCGAGGCCGGTCGCCACCGCCCCGCACGCCGTGGAGCCTGCCGGCGAGCACATAGCCCAAAACCCATCGACCGATCTGGTTGAACCCGCCGAGGCCGAAAACGACAGCGGCGACCCGTTCCTCGGCGAAGTTCCGGTGATCTCGATCGCCGAGCGCCGCGAGCGGCGATCGACCGACAAGGTCATTCGCCTGGCGGAACATCGCCAGCCGCAGCCGCCGGAAAAACTTCGGTCGCCCGACAGGCAGCTTTCGCCCGGCGAGCGCAACGCCTTCGAGGAAATCCGCGCCCGCCTGCGCCGCGACTATGAAGCGGCGAACGCCGCCAAGGCCGAGCAGGCTGAAGCCGCTGACGCTGTGGCCGAATCGCAGCCGATCGAGGAGCCCGTTAAACCGACGCCAGGGGGCGCCGGCGACGCGCAAGCGCCGCGGGTCGAAGAGCTGGCAGGCGACGAGAGGGCGCAGGAGGCGGGCGCCGTCATCGCGGATGACGAGCACGACGCCGAGGCGCTGTTGCAGGAGGAAGTGCCCGAGGAGGTCTATGACGAGGCCCACCTTCGCGCACTGGACGGCACCGACGAAGCAGAGAACGAAACCAGCGAGCCTGCTTCGGATGATTTGACCGACGAGCCGGTCGTCCCGGGAGACGATGACGAGAGTGACGATCCCCTCGTCGCGACGCAGCCGGCCGATGCCGAACCGTCCGCCCCGCCGGTCGCAGCACCGCCGATCGCGGTGTCCGGCTTCCTGCCCTCGGCCTTCGTTTCCGATGCCGGTCGGCCGCGCATCGATGCAGAACTGATCGCGGGCCTGCCGATGCCATTGTTGGTTCATGCCGGTGACGATCTCTATTTCGCAAACCGCGAATTCCTCAGCCTGACGGGCTATGCGAGCATCGACCAGATCAGACGCGAGGGCGGACTTGACCGGCTCATCGTCGATGGCGCGCCGGACACGGCGGCTGATCCGGCAGATCGCAAGCTGCGCATACGGACGCTGGGTGGCGACGAATTTCCGGTCGATGCGCATCTGCAGTCGATCCGCTGGCGGGAGGGCACCGCGCTGCTTCTGGCGCTGCGCCGCGTCGCGCCCTCGCCTGCCCCTGTCGTGGCGGCACCGGCACACCAGAGCGTGTCCGACGACGGCGACATGGCGCGCAGCGTCGAGGAGATGCGCACGATCCTCGACACCGCGACCGATGGCGTGGTGCTGATCGCGCGCGACGGGACGATCCGCAACATCAGCCGCCCGGCGGAAGCGTTGTTCGGCTTCGACAGCGCGGAGGTCGAGGGCAAGCCCTTCGCGACGCTGTTCGCGATCGAGAGCCAGCGCTCCGCACGCGATTATCTGAACGGTCTTGCCGAGAACGGCGTCGCGAGCGTCCTGAACGACGGGCGCGAGGTAATCGGCCGCGAGGCGCAGGGCCGGTTCATTCCGCTGTTCATGTCGATCGGTCGCCTGCCCGGCGACAGCGGCTATTGCGCCGTTGTGCGCGACATCACGCAGTGGAAGCGCGCCGAGGAAGAACTGACGCAGGCCCGCGCCCAGGCGGAACGCGCATCATCGCAGAAGACCGAATTTCTAGCACGCGTCAGCCACGAAATCCGCACGCCGCTCAACGCCATCATCGGGTTTTCCGAGCTGATGATCGACGAGAAGTTCGGGCCGATCGGGTCGGACCGGTATCGCGACTATCTGCGCGACATCAACCGCTCCGGCAACCATGTCCTCGATCTCGTCAACGACCTGCTCGACATTTCGAAGATCGAGGCGGGCGAGCAGGAGATGAACTACGAGGCGGTGTCGCTCAACGACACGCTCGCCGAATGTGTGGCGATGATGCAGCCGCAGGCGAACCGCGACCGCGTGATCATCCGGTCCAGTCTCGCCTCGAAGCTGCCGGAAGTCGTGGCCGATCTTCGCAGCGTGCGCCAGATCGCGCTCAACATGCTGTCCAACGCGATCCGCTACACGCAGGCCGGCGGACAGGTCATCGTCTCGACCGCCTACGAGCCCTCGGGCGACGTGGTGATGCGCGTGCGCGATACCGGTATCGGCATGACGCTGTCGGAGATCGACCAGGCGTTGAAGCCATTCAAGCAGATCAACGCGCTCAAGCGTGGCCGCCATGACGGAACCGGGCTCGGACTGCCTCTCACCAAGGCGATGGTCGAGGCCAACCGGGCGCGGTTTTCGATCGCGTCGACGCCGGGCGAAGGAACTATGGTCGAGATCGTATTCCCCTCCACACGCGTGCTGGCCGATTAAGACGGCGCAAGTCGTTCGCTACGTCATTGATAAATATGACTGCTTTAGTTTAGAATCATTCTAAACTCATGAAATCATTGGCGTTTCTCTTGACGCTCCAATGTATTTCGCCCAAAAGCGGGCCGTTCCCGATGGGAACCACGACAGAGTTTCATCCACGGGGCTTTGAACCCCTCAGGCTTGGAGGCACACATGACTTTCGGAAACGCTCGATCCGCCAGCGTGCGTCTTGCCGCGGCTGCGCTTGCAGCGGGCATCGCTTACGTCCCCTTCGCGGCCTCCGCCGCTGAAGTCGTCAACATCTATTCCTATCGTCAGCCAGCCCTGATCAAGCCGGCACTCGATGCCTTCACCGCCGAAACCGGGATCCAGACCGAGGTTCTTTTCCTCGACAAGGGCCTGGAGGACCGCATCGCGGCCGAAGGCACCAATTCGCCGGCCGACGTGATCCTGACCGTCGACATCGCGCGCCTGAACAACGTCAAGGACAAGGGTGTCACGCAGGCACTCGAAGACGAGACCGTCAACGCCAACCTGCCCGCGGAATATCGTGACCCCGAAGGCCACTGGTTCGGTATCACCAAGCGCGCACGCGTCCTCTATGCATCGAAGGACCGTGTCGGGGACGAGCCGATTACCTATGCCGAACTCGCCGATCCGAAGTGGAAGGGCAAGATCTGCATGCGTTCCGGTCAGCACGACTACAATCTGGCGCTGTTCTCCGCGGCTATCGCGCATTGGGGAGCGGAGAAGACCGAAGAGTGGATGACCGGTCTCAAGAACAACCTCGCCCGCAAGCCCGATGGCGGCGACCGCCCGCAGGCCAAGGCAATCGCCGCCGGCGAGTGCGATATCGCGCTCGGCAACACCTATTACGTCGGCCTGATGCAGACCAACGACAAGGAGCCTGAGGAGAAGGAATGGGCGAACGCCATCAAGGTCGTGTTCCCGACCTTCGAGAATGGCGGCACGCACGTCAACGTCTCGGGCATCGCATTGGCGAAAAACTCGCCGAACCGCGACAATGCAGTGAAGCTCATCCAGTTCCTGTCCAGCCCGGAAGCCCAGCAGATCCAGGCCGAGCAGTCTTACGAGTATCCGGTACAGCCGGGCCTCGATGCATCGGAAGTGGTGCAGGCCTTCGGCGAACTCAACGCCGATACGCTGCCGCTCGCCGAAATTGCCAAGAACCGCAAGGCAGCCTCCGAAATGGTGGATCGCGTCGGCGTCGATGACGGCCCGTCGAGCTGATCGAGACCTGACTTTCGAAACGAAAACCGGGCTGCGAGAGCAGCCCGGTTTTCGGCATATCTGAGGGCGCCGTTTGTCCAACCCAGCCATGCCAGCCGCAGCGATCGCGTCAAACGCGGACGGTGATGCACCGCGCGCGAAGCGGCAGCGTCATGGCGCGGCGCTGGGTGTTGCCGCTGTCGTCTGCGCGATCGTTCTCCTGCCGATCCTGACTCTTGCAGGCATCGCCGTTTCGGGTGGCGGCGAGGACTGGCCGCATCTTGTCTCCAACGTCCTGCCACGCGCAACGACAACCACGCTCACCTTGCTCGCGCTCGTCGCTGTCATGACCGCGATCATCGGCGTCGCCAGCGCATGGGTGGTCGTCGCGTATGAATTTCCGTTGCGCAAAACGCTCGCGTGGGCGCTGGTTCTGCCGCTGGCCGTGCCGCCCTATCTGGCAGCCTACGCCTTTGCCGAGTTCTTCCTCTTCGCGGGGCCGGTGCAGACGTTCTATCGTGGCCTCTTCGGTTTCCAGAGCGCACGCGACTACTGGTTTCCGGACCTGCGCTCGACGGGGGGTGCTGCGCTCGTCATGTCGATGGTGCTGTATCCCTATGTCTACCTGACCGCGCGCATGGTGTTCATCATGCAGGGCCGCAACATCGCCGACGTTGCCCGAACGCTTGGCGCAAAGCCGTCCACGGTCTTCTGGCGCATCCTGCTGCCCGTTTCGCGACCGGCCGTCGTCGCGGGCGTGGCGCTCGTCCTGATGGAGACGCTCAACGATGTCGGCGCCGCCGAGTATCTCGGGGTCCGCACGCTGACACTCTCGGTCTTCACCACATGGCTCAATCGTGGCAGCCTCGAAGGCGCGGCGCAGATCGCCATGCTGATGCTGATCCTCGTCTTCGCACTGCTGATGCTCGAACAGTGGGCGCGGCGGCGACAGCGCTATCATGCGGTGCGCGCCACGCACATGAAGGCGCGGCCTCCCCGCGTGAGACTTAAGGGTATTGCAGCGCCGGCAGCGACGCTGGCGGCGTCATTGCCGGTCCTGCTTGGGTTCGGCATTCCGCTCTATATCTTCGGTACCTACGCATCACGGCGGCTGCACCAGTTTCAGGACCCGGCGCTGATGAAGGCCTTCCTGACCAGTGTCGCAACGGCGAGCGCGACCGCTCTCCTTTGCGTCTTCGTCGCCCTGCTGCTGATCAACACGGCCAGGGTGGCGCGTTCGCGCGGGGCGACGATCGTCACGCGTTTCGCGATGATCGGCTATGCGCTTCCCGGCACGGTGATGGGGCTGGGATTGCTGTTTTCGCTGGCCTGGGTCGACAACTCGGTCGATGCGGCAATGCGCAGCCATTTCGGCATATCGACCGGACTGCTTCTGACCGGGTCGGCGGCCGCGATCGTCCTGGTCTGCTCGATCCGCTTTCTGGCACTTGCCGAGGGCTCGATCCGATCAGGACTGGAAAAGCTGCCGAACAACATCGACGAAGCAGCCAGAAGCCTCGGGCAATCGTCGCTCAGAAGCGCGTGGTCGGTGCTGCTTCCGCTGCTCAAGCCGGCGATCTTCACGGCCGCGGTGCTGGTGTTCGTGGATACGATCAAGGAACTGTCGGCGACCATCCTGCTGCGGCCCTTCGGCTTCAACACGCTCGCGACCTTCGTCTATGAAAACGCATCACGCGCCACGGTTCAGGACGGCGCGGTGGCAGCGCTCCTGATCATCCTGACCGCGCTCCTGCCGGTCGTGCTCCTGTCGCGCGCGCTGATGCGCGACCGAGAAGCCATGCTCTGACGCCCCCAAAAGCGCCGCAATGGGCCCATGGGACACAAGAAAAAGGCGCCCCGATTGGGGCGCCGGAAATTAGAATTGGCTGTCACACAAGGGACTTGAGCGTACCTGTCCCCGCGGGGGCGCGGAGTGGGATTTCTCCCTCAAGTTACCCACGACTATCGCGACCTCATCTTAACAAAAACTTACCGGGATACGACCAAGTTTACGATTGTGTATCATCCCTGAAGTCTAGGTAAATTTCGGCGAAAGAAACCCTTAACCACGTCTCGTGCGCTCACTCGGCGAGTTGCGGGATGCCGCGGAAGAATTCGAGCGCCTCCGGGTTGGCGAGCGCCTCCTTGTTCTTCACGCTGCGGCCATGGACGATATCGCGAACGGCAAGCTCGGTAATCTTGCCGGACTTGGTGCGGGGAATATCCGCCACGGCGACGATGCGGGCCGGCACATGGCGCGGTGTCGCGCCGGTGCGGATCTTCGTGCGGATACGCTTTTCCAAATCCTCATCGAGAACAACGCCGTCCGCCAATCTGACGAACAGGACGACGCGGACGTCGTCGTCCCAATCCTGACCGATGCAGATCGCCTCGATGATCTCGGCCATCTGCTCGACCTGATTGTAGATTTCAGCGGTCCCGATGCGCACACCGCCTGGATTGAGCGTCGCGTCGGATCGGCCGTGGATGATGATGCCGCCATGTGGCGTCCATTCGGCGAAATCGCCATGGCACCAGATGTTGTCGAAGCGTTCGAAATAGGCGGCATGGTATTTCGCCCCGTCCGGGTCATTCCAGAACTTGATCGGCATCGAC
The DNA here is from genome assembly GCF_039888675.1 of Mesorhizobium sp. CAU 1732. Taxonomy (NCBI): domain Bacteria; kingdom Pseudomonadati; phylum Pseudomonadota; class Alphaproteobacteria; order Hyphomicrobiales; family Phyllobacteriaceae; genus Mesorhizobium; species Mesorhizobium sp. CAU 1732. The sequence continues at coordinate 1,196,022 of NZ_JBDQQR010000001.1, read as the reverse complement.
GGGAAGGCGCGGGTGCAGACGAGTTCGCCCTTTTCGCCCGTGACAGACCTGCCATCGTCGTCCCAGACGTCCACCGCCATTCCGAGGCCGGCACCCTGGATTTCGCCGATCCAGACCGGCTTCGTCGGAACGCCGAGCACAAAACATGCGGCGATGTCCGTGCCTCCCGAAATCGATGCGAGATGCACGTCGGATTTGACGCCGTCATAGACGTAGCGGAAACCTTCGGGCGCGAGCGGCGAGCCGGTCGAGGAGATGACGCGCACCGACGACAGATCGTGCGTATCGATCGGACGCAGTTCGGCCTTGCGGGCGGAATCGATGAACTTCGCCGAGGTGCCGAAATAGGTCATCTTCTCGGCCTGCGCGAAGTCGAAGATGGCATTTCCGTCCGGGTAGAAGGGCGAGCCGTCGTAGAGCAGCAGCGTTGCGCCCGAGGCGAGGCCGGTGACGAGCCAGTTCCACATCATCCAGCCGCAGGTGGTGAAGTAGAAGACGCGATCCCCTTTCTCGATGCCCGCGTGGAGACGATGCTCCTTGACGTGCTGGGTCAGCATGCCGCCCGCCGAATGCACGATGCATTTCGGGATGCCGGTCGTCCCGGAGGAAAACAGGATGTAGAGCGGATGATCGAATGGCAGCCGCTCGAAGGTGAGTTCGGCCGGCTCGAACGCGCCGGCGGCCGCATCCAGCATTTCGGCGCGGTCGATTCCAGACGCGACGGCCTCCGCATCGCCCAGATAATCCACGATCAGCGTCAGGCGGACAGACGGCATCTTCGCCACGACGGCGGCGATCTTATCGGCGACCGGAATGCGCTTGCCGTTGTACCAATAGCCGTCCGGCGCGATGAAGATCACCGGCTCGATCTGGCCGAATCGATCGAGCACACCCTGCTCGCCGAAATCCGGGGAACAAGACGACCAGATGGCACCGAGAGACGCCGCTGCCAGCATGCAGGCGATGGTCTCGGGCATGTTGGGCATCATGGCGGCGATACGGTCGCCTGCCTTGACGCCTTGTGCGCGGAAAAGCTGTTGCAGGCGCGAAACCAGCGCGCGCAACTCGTCCCACGACATGCGGCGCTCGACCTTGTCCTCGCCACGAAAGACCAGCGCTTCGCCAGCACCCGACGTCGCGAGGAGGTTTTCCGCGAAGTTGAGGCTGGCGTCGGGGAAGAAGCGTGCGCCCGGCATCTTGTCGCCATCCACGAGGACGCGTTCGCCACGCTCGCCGATAATCCCGCAATAATCCCAGATCAGCGGCCAGAACCCTTCGCGATCCTCGATCGACCACGCATGGAGCGCGTCGTAGTCGGCAATCGGTTTTCCACTTTGCTTCGCTGCAAGCGCCATGAATTCAGTCATCGGCGCGGACGCGACCCGATCAGGCGACGGGGTCCAAAGCGGTTCGTTCTGGTTCATGCAGTTCCTCCCGAGCGCCCCAACGGACCGGCAAAAACGGTCGAGGCGACGTCCACACCATGCGTGGACGGTTAAGCATATCGCGGCGCGGGAATGCAAGCTGGGGAAAACACCATTGTCAGGCCTGTTGGAATCGGCCATCGCAGGGCCACAAAAGCTTGAAATGCGGTGCCCGTGCGTATTGGGTAGCAAGCGGGTGTGCAGCCGGCGCATCCCTGAGGCGGCGAGGCGACATGCGGGTAATGACTGTGAAGAGGGGCGTGGCAGCGCTTGGCGCGCTGGTCCTGCTCGCGCTTCTGTTCTTCGCCGCATTGCCGACCATCGCGTCCACGCAGATCGTTCGTGACAGGATCGCATACGAACTCAGCCTGTGGAGCGGCTACCGCGTATCGCTCGGCGAAGCTCCCATCCTCGACGTCTGGCCGATATTTCGCGCGACGCTGAACGACGTCGCCTTTCACGAATGGAGCGGCGGCGACAGTCCTCCGGTGCTGGAAGCCGATCGCCTCGAAGTCTCTCTCTCCGCCCTGGCTGCGCTTCGCGGCAACGTGGTCATGTCGGGCGTGTCTATGTACCGCCCGCTGCTGCGCCTGACGACGCCGGGATCGGTCATCGATCTCCCCGCGTCTCCTGGCGGCGGGCGCATGGTCCGTGCAGTGGAAGCCGCCCGCAAAGTGCTGGAGACGAACCCTGACAACCCGGACCGCAGCGCTCTGCCTTCGGACGGGTTCGGGACCGTAGAATTTTTCGACGGACGTATCGCGACGGTCAATGGCGACGAGGGCGATATTGTCACCAGTCTATCGGGCAAGCTCGCCTGGCCGTCGCTCGATCGATCCGCGAGCTTGACGGCAAATGGCATCTGGCGTGGCGAGAACATCTCCGTCGAGGCCACAAGCGCGCAACCTCTGATGTTTCTTGCTGGTGGCAACGCCCCCGTAACCGCTGCACTGAAATCCCCGCTGCTGAATGCGGGCTTCCAGGGCACCGCCAACCTGTCCGGTGAGGCCTATTTCGAAGGTGAGGGGAGCCTGTCATCGCCGTCGCTGCGGCGCATGCTGGAATGGTCCAAGACAGACATCGCGCCCGGCGCAGCAATCGGCTCCGTGTCGATCGCGAGTAAAATCCAGGGCACGTCCGAACGCCTACGGCTCGATACGGCTGAACTCAATCTCGGCGGGAACGCCGGCCGCGGCGTGCTCGACATCTCGTTTGCAGAAGCGCTTCCATCGATTTCCGGTACGCTGGCCTTCGATACACTCGACCTGAGGTCCTTCCTGTCGGCCTTCACGCGGCTCGCCACGGGCCAGGGCAACATCTACGATCAGATCGATACGGCCTTCGCGGAACAGCTTTCGCTCGACCTGCGCCTCTCGGCCAATAACGCGACGCTGGGCGGGCTCGCTCTCACCTCCCTGGCGGCCTCGACACAGGTGAAGGGCACGCTCGCGGTCTTCGACATTTCGGACGCCACGGTGTTCGACGGCAGCCTGCAGGCCGGTGTGCGCATAGATACGGCGGAAGAAACAAAGACCGTCGAGATGCGCGCGCTGGCGACGGATATCGATTCCTTCGCGCTTGCGAAAACGCTCGGCGGCGAACGTCTTCTGCCACAAGGCCGCGCTACGATCTCCGCGACCCTGAAAGGCACGGGACGCGACTGGAACACGGTGATGGGCAATGCCGAGGGTTCCGTGAACGCGACGCTGGGCCAGGGCGCGCTTGTCGGACTGAACCTCGCGCAGTTCAAGGAGAAGTGGGCGACAGGCGGCTTCTTCCCTCTGTCCGACGTGTCGGACGGGGAACTGCCCTTGCGCGGCGTGGATTTCAAGGCAACCGTCCTGGGCGGGATCGCACGAATCGACAAGGGCGATCTCCTTCTCGACGGGCAGGTCGCCTCGATCTCCGGCTTCATTCCCTATTTCGGGCGGGCGCTCGCGCTATCCGGCAGTCTTGCCCCGATAGGCGCGGACGGGGAGCGAGGCGACCCCGATGCACGCTTCTTCATTGGCGGAGGCTGGGACCGGCCGTTCATCTCGCCGGCGCTGCCGACGACACACTTCGAGTAAGCGTAAATATTCTCGACCGCTATCGCCCGTAAATGCCGATGTCGTCGAGTGTGAAGCGCGCGCGCTGCGCGTCGTCGTCCACCTTGTCACGCAAGGCCGCATCCAGTTTCGCAGCGTCATCGTTATCGGAATTGATAAGCGCATTGATGAAGGAATCGAGCGAGATACCGAGTTCGTCGAGACCGAGGTTGCGCTCGATCTCCGCAACTCTCCGCTGCCAACCATCATCTTGCTTCATGGCGTCGAGTGCATGTTTGATAGCCGTGCCGAATGCGGACGCAGACTCGAAATCGTCGGCCGAGATGCCAAATTCCGCGCCGAGCCGCTCTGTCAGATTGACCTTGAGCTTGTTGGCATCGACGCTGTTCACGCTATAGATCGCGTCCGAGATCTCCGTTCTGGAATTGGGCAAGCCTGCCCCTGCCATACTCGCTGGCACGGCGCCGTTGGCAGCCGCAACCACCTCGGCGGTGGCATTGCGTCCTGCCGCCACAGTGAGCGGGGAAAATTGGCTTCGCTGAAGAAGAAGTTGCAGTGCTGCGGAACCGGCAACCGGGATCAAGGTCATGTGCGTCTCCAGCGGCGCGTGGCCGCCAATCATTGGTCAGCACAGCGCACAGTTGGGACACAGCGTCATGCTGCGACAGGCAAGGCATGGCACCAGTCTGTCGCATCGATCGTTGAGGAAACGTGGCGTCAGCCGCGCTGCGCGGCCTGCTCGTCGCGCTGGCGCTGTACGTCACGGCGCTTATTGACGATCGCAGCCGCGATGACACCGCTCGTCACCACTGCGATCAGGATCGTACAGACCGCGTTGATTTCCGGCGTCACGCCAAGCCGCACCTGGCTGTAGATCTTCATCGGCAGCGTCGTCGCGCCCGGGCCGGACGTGAAGCTCGCGATCACCAGATCGTCGAGCGACAGCGTGAAGGCGAGCATCCAGCCCGACACGATCGCCGGCATGATCACTGGCAGGGTTACGGAGAAGAAGGTTCGCACCGGCGTCGCGCCCAAATCCATCGCCGCCTCCTCGAGCGAGCGATCGAACGAGATCAGGCGCGACTGCACGACCACCGCGACAAAGCACATCGAGAAGGTGATGTGGGCCAGCGTGACGGTCAGAAAGCCGCGATCGAGCCCGATCGCCACGAAAAGCAGAAGCAGCGACAGGCCGGTGATGACCTCCGGCATGACGAGCGGCGCGAAGACCATGCCGGAAAACAGGAAACGGCCGCGAAAGCGCGTGTAGCGGGTCAGTGCCAACGCCGCGAGCGTGCCGAGAATCGTGGCGACGCTGGCCGAGACGAACGCGACGCGGGCGGTGACCCATGCGGCATCGATGAGGCCCTGGTTCGAAAACAGCGAGACATACCACCGCGTCGAAAACCCGCCCCACACGGTGACGAGCCGCGAGGCATTGAACGAATAGACCACCAGCAGAACGATCGGCAGATAGAGGAAGGCGAAGCCCAGAACGAGCGAGGTGACGTTGAACCGGCTCAGTTGTCCCTGCATGGCTCTATCTCCCCTGTTCTTGCGCGCGTGCCTGAGCGCGCTGGAAGAACATGATCGGTACGACGAGAATGAGCAGCAGGATCACTGCGACCGACGAAGCGACAGGCCAGTCGCGATTGGCGAAGAACTCGTTCCACAACGTCTTGCCGATCATCAGCGTCTGCGACCCGCCGAGGAGGTCGGGGATGACGAACTCGCCGACGGCCGGGATGAAGACCAGAAGGCAACCGGCGACGACGCCCGGTATTGCAAGGGGGAACGTGATCTTCCAGAAGGCCGAGATCGGAGAGCAGCCCAGATCCTGCGCCGCCTCGATGAGCGAGAAATCCATCTTCTCGAGCGTCGCGTAGAGGGGCAGGATCATGAAGGGCAGATACGAATAGACGATGCCGATGAAAATCGCCGTGTGGGTGTTCATGATCTGCAACGGCGTGTCGATCACGCCGACATAGAGCAGGAACTGGTTGAGCAGCCCCTCGGGTTTCAGGATGCCGATCCAGGCGTAGACGCGGATCAGGAAGCTCGTCCAGAATGGGAGAATGACGAGCATGAGCAGGATCGGCCTCAGCGAGGCCGGCGCGCGCGCCATCGCATAGGCCATCGGGAAGCCTATCAGGAGCGCCAGAAACGTCGAGATTCCTGCGATGACGACGCTCGATACGTAGGCATTGAAGTAGAGCGCGTCGTCGAGCAGGAACAGGTAGTTCTCGAGCGAGAAGTCGCGAAGGTTCGTGACGAACCCCTCGATGCCATCGGCCCAGTCGAACACCGGCGCATAAGGCGGCATCGCGGTCGCGATCTGCGACAGCGAAATCTTGAAGACGATCAGGAACGGAACGAGGAAAAAGACGAACAGCCACAGATAGGGAACAATGATCACGAGCCTGCTGCTGATCGCCGCGATCAGCCCCTGAGGGCCTGCCCTGTCGGCTGCGGGAAGTGCAGCCGCATCGTCGGAAACCGCCTGTGCCATCGCCCTCTCCTATCGCGTGAGAACGACGCCGGCATCCGGCGCGAAGGAAATCCAGGCTTGGTCGTTCCAGCTTAGCGGGTCTTCCATGATACGGGCGCTGTTGAGGGCGCTTGCCTTGACGACCTGCCCGTCGGCCAGACGGATATGATAGACGGTCATGTCGCCCAGATAGGCCAGGTCCCAGACCTCGCCCTGCATGACGTTCGTGGTGCCGTCGGCGGGCTGACGAGCCGAAACCTTGATCTTTTCCGGCCTGATCGCGAAAGCAACCGCACTTCCAGCCGTCGCGTCGCCGGCATTGTCGACCACGATCTCCGCGCCGGTCGCACCGGTGATGCGCGCGGTATCATTGGTGCGCTCGGCCACGGTGCCTTCGAGCATGTTCACATTGCCGACGAAATCGGCGACGAAGCGGGAAACCGGCGCCTCGTAGATTTCGGCAGGTGTCGCCACCTGCATCACCTGCCCCTTGTCCATGATGGCGATGCGGTCAGCCATCGTCATCGCCTCCTCCTGATCGTGGGTGACGACCACGAAGGTAAGGCCGAGTTCCTGCTGCAAATCCATGAGTTCGAACTGCGTCTGCTCGCGCAGCTTCTTGTCGAGCGCGCCGAGCGGCTCGTCCAGCAGCAGCACCTTGGGGCGCTTGGCGACGGATCGCGCAAGCGCCACGCGCTGGCGCTGTCCGCCGGACAATTGGTGAGGCTTGCGCTTTGCGAACTGCTCGAGCTTGACGAGGCGCAGCATGTCGGCGACGCGGGCAGCGATATCGGCCTTCGGCATGCCGTCCTGTTTCAGACCGAAGGCGATGTTCGCCTCGACCGTCATGTGCGGGAACAGCGCGTAGGACTGGAACATCATGTTGACGGGCCGCCGGTACGGCGGGATACCGCGCAAATCCTGCCCGTCGAGCAAGAGGCGTCCCGATGTCGGTTCCTCGAAGCCGGCGAGCATACGCAGAAGCGTCGACTTTCCGCAGCCCGACGCACCGAGAAGCGCGAAGAACTCACGTTCAAAGATGTTCAGCGACAGGTCGTTGACCGCGGTGAAGTCGCCAAAGCGTTTGGTGACGTTCTCGAACGTTATGTATGGCTTGGCACCGGGATCGGTCCACGGCGCGAAGCTTCTGCGAATGCTTCCGAGCGATTTCATAGTGCCTCCGGCGTCCCCTGCCTTATCGAAGCAATCACTGCTTTGAGCCTGATGCACATGATGCCGGTTCCCGTCGGAATCATGCCCCCAGAAGAAGAGCGGGCCCTTGTGATCGAAGGGCCCGTCTCATGTCGCTCTATTGACCGGTGACGATCCGGGTCCAGGTGCGCGTCACAAGTCTTTGTGTCCGCGCGTCGTAGGGCGAGACCGTCCAGAGCTTGGCGAGGGTCTCGTCGTCCGGATAGATCGCTGGGTCGTCCATGATTTCCGCATCGATGAACTCCTGCGAGGCCTCGTTGCCGTTCGGGAAATAGACGTAGTTGGTGGCCTTGGCGGCGATTTCCGGCTTCATGATGAAGTTGAGGAATTCGTGGGCCTCATCGACATTCTTCGCGTCGGCCGGGATCGCCATCTGGTCGAACCACATCTCCGCGCCTTCCTTGGGAATCACATATCCGACGACCACGCCCTGATCGGCCTCATCTGCACGATCGCGAGCCTGGAAGACGTCCCCAGACCAGCCTATCGCCAGACAGATATCACCATTCGCCAGCGCGTTGATGTACTCCGAGGAATGGAACTTCCGGATGTAGGGCCGGACCTTCAGGAGGGCTTCTTCAGCCTTCGCGAGGTCTTCCGGCTCTTTGCTCTCGGGATTGATGCCGAGATAATGCAAGGTCGTCGGGATGATGTCGGTTGGGGAGTCGAGAACGTAGACGCCGCAATCGGCGAGCTTAGCAAGTTTCTCGGGGTCGTAGAAAATGTCCCAGGAATCGATTTCGTCGATGCCGAGGGCTTCCTTCACCTTGGTCTCGTTGTAGCCGAGACCGACAGTGCCCCACATGTAGTTGATCGAATATTCGTTGTCGGGATCGTATTTAGCGACGCGCTCCGAAACCACGGGCCACATGTTGGCGAGGTTCGGAAGCTTGGACTTGTCGAGCTTCTGGTAGACGCCAGCCTCGATCTGGCGAACCATGAACGGGCTCGCCGTCGGCACCACCACGTCATAGCCGCTGCCGCCGGCAAGCAGCTTGGTTTCAAGGATTTCGTTGGAATCGAAGACGTCGTAGACGACCCTGATGCCGGTTTCCTTGGTGAATTCCCCGATGATCGACTCGTCGATGTAATCGGACCAGTTGTAAACGTTGACGACGCGGTCCTGCGCGTGGGCTGCGAATGCGAACGCGGCGGCTGCCAGCGATACCGTCGAAAGCAGAGTTGCTCTGCGGATCATTCTTGTTCTCCTCTGTCGGTCCTGTTGCCTGCCCGCCGTGATGGACCGACAGTCCGGCGGGTAACGATGCCAAAAATCTATTGGCGTTTTTGCAGTGCGGCAAGCGCGAAAACGCCGCGCCGCATCACAGGTAAGTTGTACGCTCCAAAGCGGTGATCTCCCCCCAGAACGCCAGGATTTCGGCCCGCTTGAGATCCTTGTAGACCTTCGCGAGCAAGGGACCGAGCGCGCGGTCGGTAAATGCGCTTTTCGACATCAATTGCAGCGCATCGTCCATGTCGTCGGGAAGGAACAATCCCTCCTCGTCATACGCGTTGCCCTCGACCGGCGGCGGCGGCGCTTCCGCTGCCTCGATGCCTTCGACCATGCCCTGGATCAGGGCCGCCATGACCAGATAGGGATTTGCGTCGGCGCCCGCGATACGATGCTCGAGGCGTCGGTTGTCGTCATCCGAGACGGGGATGCGCAGTGCGACCGAGCGGTTGTTCTCGGCCCAGACCGCGCGCGTCGGCGCGTAGGAACCGGGCGTGATGCGGCGGAACCCGTTCCACGTGTTGATGAACAGAAGCAGCGATTCCGGCATGGTCTTGAGCAGGCCCGCCACCGCGAATTCGAGCGTCTTGCGCCCCTCATCGCCGCCGAAGATGTTCCTGCCGTTCGCGTCGAGCATCGAGGAATGCACATGCATGCCATTGCCGGCATATTCGAGAAACGGCTTTGCCATGAAGGTCGCCGTCAGCCCGTGGGCACGCGCGCAACCTATGACGATACGGCGCAGCATGATGACGTCGTCGGCCGCCCGCAGCGGATCCGCACGGTGCTTCAAATTGACCTCGAACTGGCCGGGCGCCGCCTCTTTGATGATCGTGTCGATCGGCAGGCTTTGCGCGTCCGCCGCATCGCGGATCATGTCGAAGAGGCTGGCATGCTCGGCGAGATCGTCGAGCCCATACATCCGCAGCCGGTCCGGTCCAGCCGTCGCGCCCACCGGCGCCGGCATTCCGTCGTCCCAGTCGGTCGCCGGGTCGAGGAGATAGAATTCAAGCTCGAAGGCGACGACGGGAAAGAAGCCCTTTTCGTTGACCTCGGCGACCTTGCGCTTGAGGACCTGACGCGGGTCGGCCATGAAGGGCTCGCCCTCGGGCGTGAAAGTCTGCAACAACACCTGTGCGGTCTTGCGCTTGGCCCATGGAACGATCGAAAGCGAGCCGCGCGTGGCGCGGCAATAGCCGTCCTTGTCGCCGGTCTCGATGTGAAGGCCGGTTTCTACGACCTCGCGTCCCCAGACGTCGAGGCCATGCAGCGACATCGGAAAATTGACGCCTTCCTGGAAGGCCTTCTTGAGCGCGTCGCCGGGCGCCCACTTGCCGCGCATCACGCCGTTCGGATCGACCATCAGGAATTCGACGGCTTCGATGTCGGGATGGAGTTCGATGAAGGCCTGATACTCGCGCTCGTGATCGGGCGAGATGAACCCCTTCGTCTTGCCGGCAGGGCGAGACGTGGTATGCGGCTCTTCGGTTATTATGGTCGTCGTGACGTCTGGTAACAGCTTGCTAGCGGGCTCGAGTATGCCCGTTGACGTAGATCTCAAGATAAACCTGTATATCTGTTGCGGATACTACAGCCTGCCTTCGGCGGTTCACGCTTGTCAATGGGGAGACGGCATTCCGGTCGTTCCGGGCTTTTGCGGACGGGCAAGCCGGCGGAACTCGAGACCGATGTGGACCATCAACGCGGCGAAGACAATCGAACCGCCGAGGATCGTCCGTCCCGAGGGTATCTCGTCATGCACGAGCCATACCCATACCGGACCGAGCAGCGTCTCGAACGTTCCCAACAGCGCGGCATAAGCCGCCGCGATCATGCGGGCACCGGTGGCGAAGAACGCCAGCCCCAGGCCGAGGTTGAGCGCCCCGAACGCGAACAGGAAACCCATATCCGACACCGAGACCGAGAACGCGGAGGCCTGGGTTGCCGCGAAGCTGCCGGCAATCACCGTTCCGAGGCACGTCGCCGGGGTCATCCGCACATGCGAGAAGCGGCGTGTGATCACCGTGGCGCATGCAAACACGACCGCAATGGTGATCGCCAGCCCGTCGCCGACAGGGGAGACGTTTCCATTCAGCGAATCCGATACCATGATCGCGACGCCAGCGATCACGGCGCCGATCGCGATCCAGGTCGGCGTGGAGACACGTTCGCGAAACAGCACGAAGGCAATGAGCGCGGCGATCAGCGGAACGCCAGCCTGCATCAGCAGGATGTTGGCGACGGTCGTATAGCCCAGCGCGACGACGAAGGATGTCGAGGCGATCGCGAAGCAACAGCCGACGGCCACGCCCGGAAGTTCCATGTCGCGGAACAGCCTGACCGTGCCGGCAAGCCCGTCCCGCCAGATCATGTAGCCGAACAGGAATGCCGCAGCCCAGAACGATCGCCAGAAGACGACAGTCCAGGAATCATCGACCTCGATGAAGCGTGCGATCGCGCCGCCGAAACTCCAGCAGAGTGCCGACAGGAAGACGAGCAGGAAGCCAAGGCGCTCGTCGCCCATGCCTGAAGCGGGCTGCGCCGCAGTCGATGGTCTGGAATTCGGCACGGCATCGGCCATCGCAGGGCGCTTCCGGTTGGTTCGCGCATCGGCGATGCACACCGATTTGCGTAACGCGATTGGCTGTCGATGGCGTGATCCAGCAGCCTCATACATTTGTGTCACCGACAAGGCTGTCCGCGGTCGTCATCCTCTTGCAGCTTACGCGGATAGGACGGCATATGAGCCGCAGGCGCGAGAACGCCATGGCGAGGAGGAGCCAACGATGAAAGCTGCGTGGTACGAGAAGAACGGCGAGGCGCGCGAGGTCCTGACCGTCGGCGAGATCGATACGCCGACGCCCCGGCCGGGCGAGGTTCTCGTCAGGCTTCACGCGTCAGGTGTCAATCCATCGGATGTGAAGAGCCGAAAGGGCCGTCCGCTGATCGCGCCGCGCATCGTTCCGCACTCGGATGGCGCAGGCGTCGTCGAGGCTGTCGGCGATGGCATCGACAAGGCCCGCATCGGCGAGCGCGTCTGGATCTGGAACGGCCAGTGGAAGCGGCCCTTCGGAACGGCTGCGGAGTACATCGCGGTACCGGAACAGCAGGCGGTAACACTACCTGATGCGATAGACTTCGCGACGGGCGCGTGCATGGGCATACCGGCGCTGACGGCGCTTCACGCTGTAACGCTGCATGGTGATCTGAAGGGCAAAACAATCTTCGTGACCGGTGCGGCCGCCGCTGTCGGTCACTACGCCGTCCAGATCGCCAAGCTCGCGGGCGCCCGCGTCATCGGCACGTCGTCACCCGAACGCCAGCGCCTGGCGCGGAACGGCGGCGTGGACGAGCTCATCGACTACCGCCACGAAGACGTCGCAGAACGCGTCAAGACGCTGACCGGAGGCAAAGGCGTGGACGGCATTATCGACATGGACATGTCGAGCACGCTCCCGCTTCTCGCCAAGGGCGTGTTGGCGCAGCACGGCAAGATGGTCTGCTACGGATCGAACGTCGCAGGTGACATCCCGCTGTCCTTCCCGGCCATGTTGTGGGGAAGCCTGACGCTCCAGGTCTTCGTGGTCTACGAGCTGCAGCAGGCCGAGCGACAGGCGGCCGTTGCCGAACTTACACGGCTGCTCGAAGCCGGTTCGCTGAAGCACGCGATCGGCGCGACATATGCGCTCGACGATATCGCGACGGCGCACGAGGCGGTCGAGGGTGGAAAGGTCATGGGCAACGTGGTGTTGCGGACGGCGTGAGATGAATTCGCATTTTGCGATGCGAATGCTATCTTTCCGGCCAAAGGAGTTCGGTCCCATGAACCAGACACTGATCGACGCCATCAAGGAAGTCGAAGCGCTGCCGGATGCCGAGCAGGAAGAGCTAGGGCGCGAATTGCTGCGGCTGGCAGCACGCAAGCGGATCGATGCCGTGCTGGCGGAGTCGGAAGCACATGGCGGTGAAACGCCGCATGAGGAATTCATGGACGAGTTGCTGAAGGGTTTGCGTGCCTAAAATCGTCTGGCGAGACGACGCGAAGCAACAACTCCGAGACATTGCGAATTACATCAAGGCACGGAATCCGAGCGCGGCTGTCAGCTATGCAGAAGGAATACGGGATGCCTGCAGCGGACTGAGCGCGCTTCCTGAACAAGGTCGTCGTTACGATTCACGATACCGGCTGATCGTCTATCGCAATCATGTCGTATTCTATCGCCCTGATGCAGGATCGGACACGGTAGAGATCATTGCCGTCATTGACGGTCGCCGTGATGTCGCGGCAATCTTGAGCGGCCTACCGCGTGACTAAATCATCTCACTGAAAATCGAATGCGCTCAGGCCGGTCACCATTTCGTCCAGGCCGAGCGGCCTCGTGATGGGCGGTTCGGCGCGGGCGAGACAGCCGACGCGTTCGCACAGGCGGCAGGCAGGCCCGATCGGGGTCGACGGCACGCGAGCGGCCTTGCCGCCTGCCCCACCCGCCGGCAGCGCCGCGGCATAGACGATTTCGTCCATGAAGCCGATGTCGCAGCCAAGCAGGATTGCGGTGCGGCGCGGACGCTCGGAAAAAGCCCCTTGCGGCCCTTCCAATGTGCGCGCCAAGGTCAGGAACTCAGCGCCGTCGGGCATCTCAACGGCCTCGACAAGGATCTGGCCCGGATTGGCGAACGCCGCGTGAACCGGCAGTTTGGGGCACCCTCCCCCGAACCGCGCCTGCGGAAACCCTTGCGCGCCGGCGCGGCGAAACCGGTGGCCGGCATTGTCAATTTCCATCATGAAGAACGGCACGCCGGCTGACCCCGAGCGCTGGAGCATGGTCAACCGGTTTGCCGCCTGCTCGAACGACACGCCGAAACGCGAGCGCAGAACGTCGATGTCGTAGCGCGCGCGGATCGCCGCCGTCTGGAAGGCCTGATAGGGCATCATCAGCGCGTGGGCCGCGTAGCGTCCGAGCTCGAAGCGGGCAAGCCGCCGCGCCTCGTCTGACGACAGTTTGAGCGCCTGAATTTCGGCTGCGACCGCCACCTGGCAGCGGATCAGGCACGCCTCCATCGCCACTTCGCGCAACTGGTCGAATGGCGAAAGGCGCTCCGATATGAACAGACGCTGCGAGTGGCGATCGTAGCGCCTGCGCCAGTTCGGCATCGTCGCGACCGGAAGGACCTTCACGACGATCCCGTAATCGCGCCGGAGCCAGTCCTTCAGCGCGCCGAGAAGGTCATCGCCGGGCTGAAGCACCTGGGCGAAAGCCTCGGTCTCCTCCTCAAGGCGTGCGAAATGGTTCGGCCTGCGCTCGAAGGTCTCGCGAACCTCGTCGATCGGCAGGCGTGCCGACGACAGCGACGTCGCGTGTCCTTCGCGTGCCAGCAATTCGGAGAGGTCGGAGAGGCGCACGGCCTGCTCCTTGTAGGCCCGGAACAGTTTGACGACCGCAGCCGTGGCGTTTGGGGCGCCTTCGGCGATCTCGAGAAGTTCCTGATCTCCTGGCAACTCACCGGACAGCAGCGGATCGGCGAACACCTCGCGCAAAGCGGCGATCGAACCGCCCGCTTCTGCCTGCAACTCCTCCGGTTCGATCTTGTAGACCGAAGCGAGCTTGAGAATGAGCTGGACCGTCAGCGGGCGCTGATTGCGCTCGATGAGGTTGAGGTATGAAGGCGAAATGCCCAGCCCCTCGGCCATCGCCGTCTGGGTCAAGCCCTTGGCGTTGCGAATGCGCCGAATGCGCGGACCGGCGAATATTTTCTGGTCAGCCATTGACCGCCTTTACACACTTTACAAACAAAGGCATCTGATGCGCTTTGACAATTTTGACAAATTTACAATCACAATCTGTGAAAAGCAAGACAGCTTCACCCGATTTATTGGAGCCTTTTCAGCAATTTCCTCGTTCTCTTCGGCAATGCAATGTAAATCCGTCACATAGAAAAACACCGGCAATGCCCGGACGGACAAACATGATACACGCTACGGAGACGGCAATGACTGACTTTTACAACCTCGTTCCATCTGCTCCCGAAGGTCGCTTCGACGGCGTCGATCGCCCCTATTCTGCCGAGGACGTAAAGCGGCTGCGTGGCTCCGTCCAAATCCGGCATTCGCTGGCCGAGATGGGCGCGAACCGTCTCTGGAAGCTCATTCACGAGGAAGATTTCGTCAACGCGCTCGGCGCGCTCTCCGGCAATCAGGCCATGCAGATGGTCCGCGCCGGGTTGAAGGCGATCTACCTCTCGGGTTGGCAGGTCGCGGCCGACGCCAACACGGCGTCATCGATGTATCCCGACCAGTCGCTTTACCCCGCCAATGCGGCTCCGGAACTGGCCAAGCGCATCAACAAAACGCTGCAGCGCGCCGACCAGATCGAGACCTCGGAAGGCAAGGGCCTGTCGGTGGACACCTGGTTCGCGCCGATCGTGGCTGACGCGGAAGCCGGCTTTGGCGGTCCTCTGAACGCCTTCGAAATCATGAAGGCTTTCATCGAGGCGGGCGCGGCCGGCGTTCACTACGAAGACCAGCTCGCATCGGAGAAGAAGTGCGGCCATCTCGGCGGCAAGGTTCTGATCCCGACCGCAGCGCATATCCGCAACCTCAACGCCGCACGGCTTGCAGCCGACGTCATGGGCACGCCGACACTGGTGATCGCCCGCACCGACGCGGAAGCCGCAAAGCTGATCACATCGGATATCGACGAGCGCGACCAGCCCTTCGTCGATTACGATGCGGGTCGCACGGTCGAAGGCTTCTACAACGTCAAGAACGGCATCGAGCCCTGCATCGCGCGCGCCATCGCCTATGCGCCGCATTGCGACCTGATCTGGTGCGAGACGTCGAAGCCGGACCTCGAGCAGGCGCGCAAATTCGCGGAAGGCGTGCACAAGGCGCATCCGGGCAAGCTGCTTGCCTACAACTGCTCGCCGTCCTTCAACTGGAAGAAGCATCTGGACGACGCGACCATCGCCAAGTTCCAGCGTGAACTCGGCGCGATGGGCTACAAGTTCCAATTCATCACGCTGGCCGGCTTCCATCAGTTGAACCACGGCATGTTCGAGTTGGCGCGCGGCTACAAGGATCGCCAGATGGCCGCCTATTCGGAGCTTCAGGAAGCGGAGTTCGCTTCCGAGGTTAACGGCTACACAGCGACCAAGCACCAGCGCGAAGTCGGCACCGGCTATTTCGACGCCGTCTCCATGGCGATCACGGGCGGCCAGTCATCGACGACCGCAATGAAGGAATCGACAGAACACGACCAGTTCCGCCCTGCGGCGGAGTGATCCGATCAACGGCCCAAGGGCACATCCAAGGAGAAGACAAATGGCTCCCAGAACCCGCGTCAAGGAACGGGCCGAGGAACAGTCCTCGACCATGAATACCGACCAACAGGCCATCATCCGCATGGTGGCCAACGACCTGCACAGGCTGAACCAGTCTGTCATGAAGGCTGTCGAAGCCGGAGTGTCGGTCGAGTTGGTACGATCGGCTCGCCATCACAACGAGGGAAACTGGGGCGATCTGATGATCCCGGTGATCGTCACCAATATTCCTACCGGAGCCTGATCGGCCAGTATCGTTCTGCGAAGAAGGGGCCGCGTACCAAGCGCGGCCCCTTCTTCAACTATATGTGGCGGCTTACTTACTTCATCTGCTTGACTCGATTCCGGAAGTCGAGAACAAAGAGTTGTCATATTGACATCAGCCCCACGCACTCCGGTCGATCGGTAACTTCATGCCGTATCCGAGATACGACGCCTCAGAAGACGCGCGCGGTCGTAGGTCTGACGCGAATTTCGAACTCGCTCTCGTGGTCGGCGCGTCCCAGATCAATCGCATCGTCGTCTCACGCATCGCCCAGCGGGCCGGGCTCAAGGTGATCGACGAAACGCCAGAGCGCGCCTGCGCGGCGCTTACGGCAAATCTGCCGGGCACCGTCATCGTCGAGATAGGCCCCGATGAACGGGATTTTGCGGAGCTGATGGAATGTCTGGCGGCGCAAAGGCTGGCAGCCGGCCGGCCGGCACCCTTCGTGATCGTGGTTTCCAGCGCCACCGCACAGACAGGCGCCGTCAAGAAGGGCGGTATCATCGATGCGATCGTCGTCAAGCCGATCACGCCGGAAAGCCTGCAGCCCCTCATCCAGAGCATGATGGACAGGGTGCGCGACTGATCGCGCCTGTCGCGCGACGGCTTCGCCAGTGCAGTCGACGGAACCGCCCCCTTTTCTTCGTTACCGCAGCCCGGCTATACTGGCGCATCTGAAACATTCCCCTGGTGATTGATGCCGCCTGCAAAGAAGGACGCCCGACCCTCCGGCAGTGGAGGTCGCGTACGCATACCCGAGTTCGTCAAAAGCCAGCGCGGCGTGAAGAACTGGAAGGAGGCGGCGGGCTGGCTCGACTGGCGCGGGATCGAGGACATCGAGTGCATCACGCCTGATCAGGCGGGCGTCGCGCGCGGCAAGATGATGCCGTCGAAGAAGTTCACCTCGAACACCTCGCTGGCGTTACCGTCGGCGGTGTTCATGACGACGATCACCGGCGGCTACCCCGAGGACGGCAACGGCTTTTCCTACCCGGAGGATGACGGCGACCTGAAGCTGGTCCCCGACCTCTCGACCATTTCGGTCGTGCCGTGGGAAAGCGACCCGACCGCGCAGGTCATCTGCGACCTCGTCCATCAGGATGGGCGGCTGGTGGAGTTCACTCCGCGCAACGTGCTGCGCCGGGTGGTGGCAGCCTATGCGGAACGCGGACTCAAGCCGGTGGTCGCCCCCGAAATCGAGTTCTATCTGGTTCGCAAGAATCCCGATCCGGACTATCCGCTCACACCACCTGTCGGTCGCTCGGGACGTCCGATCGGCGGCGGGCAAGGCTATTCGATCGCCGGCGTCAATGAGTTCGACGAACTGATCGACGACATCTACCATTTCTCGGAAGGCCAGGGCCTGGAGATCGACACGCTCATCCACGAAGAGGGTGCCGGCCAGCTCGAAATCAACCTGCGGCACGGCGACCCGGTGGAACTGGCCGACCAGGTGTTCCTGTTCAAGCGCACCATTCGCGAGGCCGCGTTGAAGCACGAGACCTACGCGACCTTCATGGCGAAACCGATCCAGGGTCAGCCGGGCTCCGCCATGCACATCCACCAGTCGATCGTCGACAAGAAGACGGGCAAGAACGTGTTCTCCGGCGCGGACGGCTCGGAGACCGGCGATTTCCGTCACTTCATCGGCGGCATGCAGCGGCACATCCCGAATGCACTCGTGATGCTCGCGCCCTACGTGAATTCCTATCGCCGCCTGACGCAGGCGGCATCCGCCCCCGTCAATGCGAAATGGGGCTATGACAACCGCACCACCGCTTTCCGCGTACCGCGATCCGACCCCGCGGGGCGCCGCGTGGAAAACCGGATCCCGTCATCCGACGCCAATCCCTATCTCGCGCTGGCAGCCTCGCTTGCCTGCGGGCTGATCGGGATGCTCAACCAGATTGAGCCCGACGCACCGGCCGGCACCACGGTCAACGAGGACGAGATCGAACTGCCCCGCGGCCTGCTCGAGGCGGTGGACCTCTTCGAGAACGATCAGGCATTGCGCGAAATCCTGGGATCGTCCTTCGTCTCGACCTATGCTGCGATCAAGAAAGCGGAGTTCGAGACCTTCATGGAAGTGATCAGTCCCTGGGAGCGGGAGTTTTTGCTGCTGAATGTGTGAATGGTGGGGCAGCGGTGCACCAACCGCTGCTCTCCAAAAACTGTCCCTACTCTCCTCCCCCGATCCGAGCACCCATGACCGCAGCCACCTACACCTCCCCCATCTCGCCCGGCTATTCGTGGTACGAGGCGACTGTCGGCGAGCGGCCGGAATATCCGGTGCTCGATGGCGACGTGTCGGCGGATGTCGTGATCATCGGCGGGGGGTTCACCGGTCTGTCGGCAGCAACCCATCTCGCCAAGGCGGGTACGAATGTTGTGCTCATCGAGGCGGAGCGCTTCGGTGACGGCGCGTCCGGGCGCAATGGCGGACAATTGGGAACGGGGCAGCGCGGTTCGCTCGACGAATTGGAGGCAGAGCTTGGCTGGACCCGCGCGAAAGCGCTGTTCGACCTCGCGGAAGAGGCCAAGGCGCATCTCCTGGAGTTCAGCGAGACCAATGGCATCGAGATCGATTTCATGCCGGGGCAACTCTCGGTGGCGCACAAGAAACGCTATGTCGACGACTACCGCAAATATGCCGACTACATGCAGGAGAAGGCCGGCTATCCGCACATGACCTTCATGGATGCGGAGGAGACCGCACAGCGCGTCGGCTCGCGACGCTACTACGGCGGAACGCGCGATGTCGGGACAGGCCATATCCACCCCTTAAAGCTGGTGATCGGCACTGCCCGCGTCGCGGCGGCGGCGGGCGCCAAGCTCTATGAAAAGACGCGCTCGACCGGCATCATTTCGCAAGGCGGCAAGGTCCGGGTCACGACACCGCGCGGGACCATCACCGCCGACAAGGCGCTGATCGCCGTCAACGCCTATGGCGGCGACCTCGAGCCGGAGAGTGCGGCGCATGTCATGCCGATCGGCTCGTTCATCGGCGCGACCGTGCCGCTTGGTTCCGACAGTCCGGTGATCCCGGGTGGCGAGTCCGTGGACGATTCCCGCTTCGTCGTGCGCTATTTCCGCAAATCGAAGGACGGACGGCTGCTGTTCGGCGGGCGCGAAATCTACACGGTCGACGACCCCGCCGACATCTCAACCCACATCCGGCGGCAGATCGCCGAGGTCTATCCGGCCCTTAGGGATGTCGAGATCACCCATTCCTGGGGCGGGTTCGTCGGCATCACCATGCCGCGCAAGCCGTTCGTGCGGGAGGTGATGCCGAACGTCATCTCGGCCGGCGGCTATTCCGGCCATGGCGTGATGCTCTCGAATTTCGTCGGCAAGCTCTATGCCGAAACAGTGGCCGGCAATCGCGACAGGCTGAAGCTGTTCGAGGATTTGAAGATACCGCCCTTCCCCGGCGGGCGTCGCTTCCGGTCGCCGCTGCTGTTCCTCGCGCTGAGCTGGTATGCGCTGCGGGACAGGATCTGACGCGATTGGTTCTCGAGCCGCGTCTCACCTCACCCGACGTGACGCTGATCGCCGAACTCTTCCCGCCGGTCTTCCGCCGCATCTGCTCGAAAGGCGGATGAACCGCAGCGTTCAGAGCGGCCAGAAAAACAGGATCGTCGGCACGCCGACGGCGATGATGAGCAGTTCCAGCGGCAACCCCAGACGCCAGTAGTCGCTGAACCGATATCCGCCCGGCCCATGATGATGGCGTTGTTCTTGTGGCCGATCGGCGTCAGCAGACCGCATGTTGCGGCAACCGCCACACCCATCAGGAACGGATCTGGCGAAACGCCCAGGGACTGCGCGACGCCCACGCCGATCGGCGCGGCGATGAGCGCCGTCGCAATGGAGTTCAGAAAGTCGGACAACACCATCGTCACCGCCATGACGATCGCCAGGATCGCCCACGCGGGCATGCCGCCTGTCCGACCGATGATCGCCTCCGTGATCAGTTCGGTGCCTCCCGCATCCTCGAAAGCCGTTCCAAGCGGGATAAGCGCTGCCAACAGAACGATGATCGGCCATTCGACCGACCCATAGATATCCGTTGGCGTGACGATGCTGAGAACCGCGTAGATCGCTACAACGGCCGCGAGCGCGATGGACAGCGGCACCCAGCCGACGACGGTCAATGCGATCGCGGCCACGAAAATGCCGATCGTGAGCGCGGCCTTGGCGTCGCTGGATGACCGCATGGCTTCGATCCGCGATCGGCAGCGTGCCGAGCCAATCCGCTGCGTCTGACAGACGGTCCACCGGGCCGAACAGCAACAGCACGTCGCCCTGTCGGATCGCCGCGTGCTCGACGCGTTCACGCAGACGCTTGCCCCTTCGTGACAAGCCGAGCAGACTGACGCCACGGCGATAGCGAAGACGCATCTCGTGCACGTTGCGCCCGATCGCACGCGACCCTTCCGGAACGATCACCTCCATCAGCGAGACCGACTTGTCGGTGAGGCCTTCCTTCATCTCCTGTTTCGCGAGCGCCAGCTTGGCGGCGCCAATGAATGCCTCGATGGACTTGGGGTCACCCTCGAGGACCAGGAAATCGCCCTTCTTCAGTTCCGTCGCCGCCGCGAAGCCGGGCAGCCGCTTTCCGCGCCTGATCAGGCCGAGGATGGTGACGTCGTTCTCGTCGCCCAGTGCGTAGAAGTCCGCGGGCGTCTTCCCTATCGCAGACGACTTTTCGGGAACGCGCGCCTCGGCCATGAACAGGTCGCTCTCCATCAAACTCGGGCGCGTGCGCTCCGACCGCTGAGGGATGAGACGCCAACCGATCGTAGCGACAAAGGCGATGCCGACGGCTGCGCACACCAACCCGACTGGCGCGAAATCGAACATGCGATAGGGCTCGCCCAGCGCTTCCTGGCGGAACTGCGCAATGACAATGTTCGAGGGCGTGCCGATCAGCGTGATCATGCCGCCGAAAATCGTCGCGTAAGACAGAGGCATCAGGGTGAGCGAAGGCGAGCGCAGAGCCTTTTTGGCGGCCTCCATGTCGAGCGACATCAAGATGACGATCGCCGCGACATTGTTGATGACGGCAGACAATGCAGCGCCCGTGACCGACATGATGGTGATGTGGACGGGGAGCGGGCGCGATGCCGAGACCACATATTGCGCGATGAGTTCGACCGCGCCGGCGTTGATCATCGCTCGCGAGATGACGAGAACGAGCGCCACGATGATCGTCGCCTCGTGGCCGAAACCTTCGAACGCTTCCTCCGCGCCGATTGCACCCCCGACCACCGCGATGATGAGCGCGCCGAATGCGACGAGATCGTAGCGCACCCTGCCCCAGACGAGCATCACCAGCACACCACCGAGAAGGCCGAAAATGAAAATCTGATCGTATGTCACCGATGCCCCTCGGCGCTCAGAACAAGAGCCGTGACGGTAACGAAACCGGTGCCCACTCGTTCCCGCAGATCGCCGCCGTCAACCGAGCTTGCGCACGATGACGCTGCCGACGGAATAGCCTGCGCCGAACGAGCAGATGACGCCGAGGCTGTCTGCGGGAAGGTCGGCGGAATATTGCGAAAAGGCGATGATCGAGCCCGCAGACGAGGTGTTGGCATATTCCTGGAGGACGTTGGGCTGTTCCTCGCGCGTCGGTTCACGGCCGAGCACCTTCTCGCCGATCAGGTCGTTCATCGACTTGTTGGCCTGATGCAGCCAGAGCCGGTCAAGCTGGTCAGGCTGCACGTTCTCGTCGGAGAGATGCGACAGCATCAGTTCGGTCACCCACGGCACGACCTGCTTGAAGACCTTGCGGCCCTCCTGCATGAACTGCATGTCGCGGCGGTCTTCCATGTGACCTTCGCGGGTGCGGCGCAGAAAGCCGTTATTGTTGCGGATGTTGTTCGAAAATTCCGTCAGGCAGCGTGTCGAGAGGATTTCCCACGCATTGCCGCCTTCGACCGCGTCGGCGCGTTCCAAGACCACCGCCGTGCAGACATCGCCGAAGATGAAGTGGCAATCGCGGTCGCGCCATTCGTGATGGCCGGAGGTGATCTCGGGATTGACCATCAGGATCGCGCGTGCGGAGTCGGAGCGGATCATGTCGGCGGCCGCCTGGATGCCGAAGGTCGCCGACGAGCAGGCGACGTTCATGTCGAACGCGAACCCCTTGATGCCCAACGCCTGCTGAACCTCGATGGCGATCGCCGGATAGGCCCGCTCGTGGTTCGACGCCGCACAGATCACGGCATCGATCTGATCGGCGGTGCGGCCGGCGGCTGCAAGCGCATCGCGGGCGGCGGCGACCGCGATTTCGGCCATGATCGACAATTCGTCGTCGCTGCGTTCGCGCAGTTCGGGACGCATGACAGCAGGGTCGAGGACGCCTTTCTTGTCCATGACATGTCGGCGCTCGATGCCGGAGGCGCGGACGATGAACTCTTCGCTCGACATCGGGAGCGCCTGCACATCGCCAGCCTCGATCGCGGCCTTGCTGGCCTCGTTCCAGCGTTCGGCATAGGCATTGTACGACGCGACCAGTTCGGCGTTGGTGATGATCTCTTCGGGCGTGAAAATGCCCGTTCCGCTGATCGCGACCCTGTGCATGGCGTTTCCCGTCGGCTTTTCTCGTTGCGCCTGTCTTTACACCGAAGTGCGGCGGTTGGAAGCCGTCAGCCTATTTCCAGAGGCCCACTTTCGCTTCGCGGGCGCGCGCTTCGACGCCGGAATAATCCTGCCGCGATCGCACCAGTCCTTGCCTGACCATCTCGCTGCCAACATCGAGCCCGCCAACCTCGCATGTCACGAAACCGGCTTCCTTCTCGACGCAGGTGAAATCCGGTTCGGCGGCGAGGCTCTGCAACTCTTCGAAGGCGCGCTGGCCGCAGTCCCAGCGCTCATTTTTGGTCGTGGTGCAGGTCTCGCTGGGCGACGGGGCGATGGTTCCCCAAATCTCGACGGTCTTGCCATCGTAGACGAGCGAGTCGCCGTCGAGGACCTTGATCTCGGCCGCCTGCGCAGACGCGATGAACGCCAGTGTCGAGACGAGGCCGGCGAGAGAGCGGAGGGTGCGCATCAGATGCACCTGCCGCCATCGACTTCAAGCGCGACGCCGGTGATGAACGCCGCATCGTCGGATGCCAGCCAGAGCGCGGCGTTCGCGATGTCGAGCGGTGTCGAGAGCCGCCCCAGCGGGATCGAGGCGCGGAACTTCGCACGCAGTTCCGGCGTGTCCTCGCCCATGAACTGGGCGAGCATGCCTGTCTCGCCGGCGACCGGGCAGAGGCAATTCACGCGAATGTTCTTCGGCGCCAGTTCGACCGCCATCGACTTCGTCGCCGTGATCGCCCAACCTTTGGATGCGTTGTACCAGGTGAGACCGGGGCGCGGGCGCAGGCCCGCCGTCGAGGCGGTGGTGATGATCGACCCGCCGCCCTGCTTTTCCATGATTGGGGCCACCGCCAGCGTCGAATAGTAGATCGCCTTCATGTTGACCGACGTGATCAGGTCGAAAACGTCCTCTGGGACCTGCAGGAGATCGCCGTTGCGATGCGTGTAGCCGGCATTGTTGATCATGATGTCGACGCGCCCGAAGGCATCAATCGCCGTTGCGACCATCTCGTCGATCTCGCTCTTCAGCGACACGTCGGTCTGGACCGCGACCGCGACATCGCCGATCTCGGAAGCCACGCGCTCCGCGCCCTTGATGTTCAAATCGGCGACGACCACCTTCGCGCCTTCCTCCGCAAAACGCTTCGCCATGCCTTCGCCGAAACCTGATGCCGCGCCGGTGATGATGGCGACTTTGTCTTTCAGACGATCCATATTCGCAACGTGCTCCTGATGTTTGCCCATGAGCTTTACCGGCTTGCGCGCCGCTGACAAGCTTTCCCATTTCCACGCCCCCGGCACCCTTCTCCCCGCTTGGGAGGAAAGGCTAACCTCATTACTGCAGATCGAGGACCGTCCGAACTATCCGTGGTTGAACACGATCGTCTTCGTGGCGCTCATGTCGTAGAGCGCCTCAAAGCCTTTCTCGCGGCCGTGGCCGGATTTCTTGAAACCGCCGAAGGGCAGTTCGATCCCGCCGCCGGCGCCGTAGCCGTTGACGAAGACCTGTCCGGCGCGGACCTTTTTCGCGACGCGGTGCTGGCGGGCGCCGTCTTTGGTCCAGACCCCCGCGACGAGGCCGAAATCGGTGCCGTTGGCCAGCCGGATGGCATCGGCTTCGTCGTCGAACGGGAAGACGGTCAGCACAGGCCCAAAAACCTCTTCCTGGGCGATCGTCGCCAGCGGATCGACCGAGCCGAACAGAACCGGCGCCTGATAGAATCCGCCGGCGGGGGCGTCGGGCGCGATAGAGCCTTCGGCGAGAACCTGCACGCCGGCTTCGCGGGCTGCCGCGACCATGCCGGCGACACGATCGCGCTGCCTGGCATTGATCAGCGCGCCGAGATCGAGGTCGGCATCGTGCGGTCCGGCGACCAGTTTCGAGAAGCGTTCGGCGAGGCCTTCGGCGATCCTCTTATAGACAGGCCGCTCGACCAGAACGCGGCTGCCGGCCGAGCAGGTCTGGCCGCCATTCTGGATGATGGCGTTGACGAGGATGGGCAGCGCTGCATCGAGGTCCGCGTCGGCGAAGACGATCTGAGGCGACTTGCCGCCGAGCTCCATCGTGACGCCGCGGTTGTTGACGGCCGCCGCCTGCTGGATCGCGGTGCCTGTCGGCGGCGAACCGGTGAAGGTGACGTAGTCGACAAGCGGGTGGGCGGAAAGGGCCGCGCCCGCATCGCGGCCGTAGCCAGTGATCACGTTGAACACGCCGGACGGAATGCCGGCCTCCAGCGCGAGCTGGGCGATGCGGATGGTCGTGAGCGAGGCGTCTTCGGCGGGTTTCACGACGAGCGTGTTGCCCATGGCCAGGGCTGCGCCGGCAACGCGCGCGAGAATCTGCATCGGGTAGTTCCACGGAATGATGCCGGCGACGACGCCATGCGGCTCGCGCAAAGTAAGCGCGGTGTAGCCGTCGAGAAACGGAATGGTGTCGCCGTGGATCTTGTCGCCCGCGCCGCCGTAGAATTCATAGTAGCGCATGGTCGCGGTGACGTCGGCCTTGCCCTGACGCGCGGGCTTGCCGGTATCGCGTGACTCCAGCGCCGCAAGCTCGTCTCCGTGCTTTTCGACAAGCTGGGACAGGCGCGTGAGGCACCGGCCGCGCTCCACGGCCGGCATGCGGCTCCAGGGCCCGTCTTCAAACGCCTTGTGGGCGACCTTCACCGCGCGATCGACATCGGCGGTCCCAGACGCCGGGATAGATGCGAAGACCTTTCCGTCCGAGGGACACAGGACGTCGATACGTTCGCCAGAGAGCGCGTCGGCCGGCTGGCCGTCGATCAGGTTCATGAAGGCGATGCCCTCGGCGACGGTTCGTGAGTGGGGCGTTCCCATGTCGGTATTCTCCGCGTTTCCCAACCCTGGCTGTCCTATCGGCTTGAAAGCACGAGCGCGATGGACCAGATTCAGGACCGTGACGAAACCAGCGCGACAAATTGTGTCAAGCTCGCCAAGAGACGTGGCACGGTCTGGTTTTATTAAATCGATTAGATTATATGCATCCCGCAAGTGCTAACAGCAGGACGTCCAGGCACCGATGACCAGCCAGATCATACCCGTCGATCCGTTCGATTTCATCATTTTCGGCGGAACCGGCGATCTCGCCGAACGTAAGCTCCTCCCCGCGCTCTATCAACGCCAGATCGCGGGCCAGTTTTCGGAGCCTACGCGCATCATCGGCGCATCGCGCTCGACGCTCAGCGACGACGAGTTCCGCGATTTTGCCCGCAAGGCTTTGACGGAACACGTCAAGCAGGAGGAGCGCAAGGACGACGAGATCGAGACGTTCGTCGCGCGCCTCAGCTATATTCCGATCGATGCGAAGACCGGCGAGGGATTCGAGAAGCTCAAGGACGCGATCGGCGACAGCAAGTCGATACGCGCCTATTATCTGGCGGTCGCGCCGGCGCTGTTCGGCGACATCGCGACCAATCTGGAAAAGCACGGCCTGACAGGCGGCGATGTGCGCATCGTGGTCGAGAAGCCGATCGGCCGGAGCCTGGCGACCGCCCATGCCCTGAACGACGCGATCGGCTCGGTTTTCGATGAGCACCAAATCTTCCGCATCGACCACTATCTCGGCAAGGAGACGGTCCAGAACCTGATGGCTCTGCGCTTCGCCAACGCGCTCTATGAGCCCCTGTGGAACTCGACCCACATCGACCACGTGCAGATCACAGTGGCGGAGACCGTCGGGCTGGAAGACCGCGTCAGCTATTACGACAAGGCAGGCGCGCTGCGCGACATGGTGCAGAACCACATGCTCCAGCTTCTGTGCCTCGTCGCGATGGAACCGCCCTCCTCCATGGACGCCGACGCCGTGCGCGACGAAAAGCTGAAGATTCTGCGCTCGCTCAAGCGGGTGAACGGCAACGAGGCGCCAAAAGAGACCGTGCGCGGCCAGTACAAGGCCGGTGCGTCGGCCGGTGGCGCGGTGAAGGGTTATGCCGAAGAACTCGGCACCGAAAGTGACACGGAAACATTCGTCGCGATCAAGGCGGAGATCGGCAACTGGCGCTGGGCAGGCGTGCCGTTTTACCTGCGAACCGGCAAGCGGCTCGCCGAGCGCGTCTCGGAAATCGTCATTCAGTTCAAGCCGGTGCCGCACTCGATCTTCGACGACAGCGCCGGCGTGATCACGGCCAACCAACTCGTCATCCGGTTGCAGCCCGACGAGGGCGTGAAGCAGTGGATCATGATCAAGGATCCGGGTCCGGGGGGCATGCGCCTGCGCCAGATCCCGCTCGACATGAGCTTCGCGGAATCCTTCGAGGTGCGCAATCCCGACGCCTATGAGCGGCTGATCATGGACGTCATTCGCGGAAACCAGACGCTGTTCATGCGGCGCGACGAGGTCGAGGCCGCGTGGTCGTGGATCGACCCGATCCTCGCCTCCTGGCAGGAAAACCGGCATGCGGCTCAAGGTTACACCGCGGGGACCTGGGGCCCTTCCGCCTCGATCGCGCTGATCGAGCGCGATGGGCGCACCTGGCACGAGAGCATGTGACCATGGTGGCATCTGCCGACTGGCGCGAATTCTCCTCCAGCGAAGCGCTTGCCGAGACGCTGGCGGATGACGTTGCAGGGAAGCTGAAGCAAGCCATTCGGGATCGCGGATCGGCGTTGCTGGCGGTTTCCGGCGGCTCCACGCCGGGGCGTTTCTTCGACGCGCTGGCGCGAAAAAATCTCGACTGGAAAAACGTCGTGGTCACGCTGGTGGACGAGCGGTTCGTTCCGCCCTCGTCCGAGCGCTCCAACGAGCGGCTCGTGCGCGAACGCTTGCTGACGAGCGAGGCGCGACTGGCGCGTTTCGTGTCGCTCTACAACGATGCAGGCTCGGTGGAGGACGCGGCAGCGCAGGCGGAGGCAGGGCTGGCGTTGTTCGGACCGGTGCTCGACGTCGCGATCCTCGGCATGGGTACCGACGGCCATACCGCATCCTTCTTCCCGGACGCGTCGAACCTGGGCGACCTCACCGATCCCGCACAGCCGCGACGCGTCATGGCGGTCCACGCGAAAAGTGCCGGCGAGCCGCGCTTGACACTTCCATTGTCCCGGGTTGTGGAAGCCGGTTTTCTGGCGCTTCATATCGAAGGATCGGAAAAACGCGCCGTGCTGGAGGCTGCGTTGCAGCCCGGTGATGCGAAACCGATCAGCGCGATCTTCGCGCACGCCGTGAGGCCCGTGCCCGTCTATTGGGCCGGTGGAAAGGACGGACAGTCATGACAGCCAGACCGGAGATCGAGGCCATCACCGCGCGCATTCGCGAGCGCTCTAGGCCGACGCGCGAGGCTTATCTGGCCCGCGTCGATGCGGCCGCGAGCGCCGGCGTGCACCGCTCGGTTCTGTCCTGCGGCAACCTCGCGCACGGCTTTGCAGCGTGCGGGCCCGTCGACAAGCAGGCGCTCGCCGGCGACCGCGTGCCGAACCTCGGCATCATCACGTCCTACAACGACATGCTGTCCGCGCATCAGCCGTTCGAGACGTACCCGCAACTCATCAAGCTCGCGGCAACCGAAGCCGGCGGCGTGGCGCAGGTGGCGGGCGGCGTGCCGGCGATGTGCGACGGCGTCACGCAGGGCCAGCCGGGCATGGAACTGTCGCTGTTCTCGCGCGACGTGATCGCCATGTCGGCGGCGATCGGCCTGTCGCACAACATGTTCGACGCGGCCGTCTATCTTGGCGTCTGCGACAAGATCGTGCCCGGCTTGCTGATCGCCGCCATGACGTTCGGTCACCTGCCGGCGGTTTTCATACCCGCGGGGCCCATGACGTCGGGACTGCCCAACGATGAGAAGGCGCGCATCCGCCAGCTCTATGCGGAGGGCAAAGTCGGCCGTGCGGAGCTTCTCGAGGCGGAAGCGAAGTCCTATCACGGCCCCGGCACCTGCACCTTCTACGGCACGGCGAATTCGAACCAGATGCTGATGGAGATTATGGGCCTGCACACGCCCGGCGCATCCTTCGTCAATCCGAACACGCCGCTGCGTGACGCGCTGACGCGGGAGGCCACAAGGCGCGCGCTGGCGATCACGGCGCTGGGCAACGAATTCGCGCCGGTCGGGCGGGTGATCGACGAGCGCTCGATCGTCAACGGCGTCGTCGGCCTGCACGCGACGGGCGGGTCGACCAATCACACGATCCACCTGCTCGCGATGGCGGCAGCCGGTGGCATCAAGCTCACCTGGCAGGACATTTCGGACATTTCGGACATCGTGCCGCTTCTGGCCCGCGTCTACCCGAACGGCCTTGCGGACGTGAACCATTTCCACGCCGCCGGCGGCATGGGGTTCCTGATCCGCGAACTGCTCGATGACGGGCTGCTGCACGAAGACGTGCGGACCGTTTGGGGCGAAGGCCTGCGCGCCTATGCGATCGAGCCGCATCTCGGCGACAACGGCAACGTCACGCGCACCCCCGCGCCCGAGACCAGCGGCGACGACAAGGTGCTGACGACTGCGGGGAAGCCTTTCCAGGCAACGGGCGGCCTTAAGGTGCTGAAGGGCAACCTCGGCAACGCCATCATCAAGACATCGGCGGTGAAACCGGACAAGCGCGTGATCGAGGCGCCGGCCATCGTCGTCCACACGCAGGACGAGCTCAATGCGGCCTTCAAGGCCGGCGAACTCGACCGCGACTTCGTCGCCGTCCTGCGCTTCCAGGGACCAAAGGCCAACGGCATGCCGGAGCTTCACAAGCTGACGACCATCCTCGGTGTCCTGCAGGATCGCGGCTACAAGGTCGCGCTCGTTACGGATGGCCGCATGTCGGGCGCGTCGGGCAAGGTGCCGGCCGCGATCCATGTGACACCGGAGGCGCTGGATGGCGGCATGATCGGTCGTGTCGAGACCGGCGATATCGTCCGGGTCGATGCCGATGCGGGAACGCTGGACGTGAAGGTGCATGACGGCGTGCTGGCAAGCCGGGCGCCCGCCGCTCCGGACCTGAGCGCAAACAGCTTCGGCATGGGACGCGAGCTCTTCGCAGGCATGCGCGCAATGGCGCTTCGCGCCGATGCTGGCGCGGCTGCTTTCGGATAATCGGGCGGCGCTTACGTCGACGCCTGTCCGTCTGCCAGCGTGCGCAAGCGTTCGACCACTTCGTCGAACTCGTCGCCCTCGAGAATATCGACGTCAAGGAGATGCGTGGAGCGAAGGCCGGCCAGTGCGAGGAAGATGACCATGGCGAGCGACGGATCGCTCGATTCCGACTTGATACGGTCAAGCAACATGCGCTCGGAGCGCTGGACGGGAAGCATAAAACTCGAGTCTTCGGCGAGCGCCGCCAGAAGGCCGGAGGGTGGCGGCTTGTTGCAGATGTGATCCTCGACAGAGAGGTCGATATAGGCAGCAAGCAGTTTGTCCCTGCTGTCCTTAGCCCCGTCGCTGCGCTCCAGAAGCGTTGCCTGGAACGAAGTCACAAAGAGTTCAACGACCGCTTCAAGCAGTTTGGCTTTCGACGGAAAATGGTACAAAAGACCACCTTTGGAGACCCCCGCGCGTGCTGCGACAGCATCGAGAGACAGATTTCCCGGTCCCGCCTCCCGCGCAATCTCCTGAGCGGCGTCCAGTATTTTCTGGCGTACATCCTGCTTGCTCAATTTCGATCCTTACGCACCATCGCTCCTGACAAAGGCTGACTTGACAATACCGTCCAGACGGTACAGTAGATTGGCCCTCGTTCGCAAGTGCGATATCGCAGTGCAGTGCATACTCCCGGCGGCGAACGCTGAAAATTACAGATCACCACAAGAAAGCCCGGCCATGATCAAGCGCCTCCTCATTGCAATCGTCCTTCTCGTTCTTGTGGCGGGGGGCCTCGTCGGCTGGAACATGTTCCGCGACAAAATGATCGAAGATTTCTTCGCCAACATGCCGGTTCAGACCGTCACGGTTTCGGCCATACCGGCCAAGCCTCAACAGATGACCCCGTCGATCGGTGCGATCGGCACGGTCAGTGCGGCCCGCGGCGTCGAACTGACCGTCGAAACCAGCGGCATCGTCAAGACGATCAACTTCGATGCCAACCAGCGAATCGAGGAAGGCGAGGTCCTGATCCAGCTCGACGACGCGATCCAGCGGGCCGACCTTTCGGCGGGCAGGACGCAAAGCGAACTCGACCAACAGTCGCTTCAGCGCGCACGGGAACTGCAGCAGCGCGGCGTCGGCTCGAATGTGACCCTCGAAGCCGCACAGGCAGCGGCAGCGGCGTCCGCGGCACAGATCGAGGCTCTTGAGGCCGCATTGCAGCAGAAGCAAATCCGCGCGCCGTTCGGCGGCACGCTGGGCATTCCGCGCGTCGATATCGGCCAGTATCTGACTCCGGGCACGGCCGTCGTGACTCTGCAGGATCTCGACACGATGCGCGTGGACTTCACGGTTCCCGAACAGCAGTTGAGCCTGCTGAAACTGGAGCAGTCCATCAGCCTCAAGGCCGACGGTCAGGACGACGCCTTCGAAGGCAAGATCTCGGGCATCGACCCGCGCGTCGACGCGGCGAGCCGGCTGGTCTCCGTCCGCGCGACCGTCACCAACCCGGACGGCCGTCTCACGCCCGGCCAGTTCGCCCGCGTCGACGTTGAATTGCCGGCGCAGGACGATGTGATTGCACTGCCGCAGACCTCCGTCGTGACGAGCCTCTACGGCGACTACGTCTATGTCGTGCGCGAGGTCGAGCCGGAGGGCGGGGCTGCGGCCGCAGACGCCGAGAAGAAGTCCGAGGCACGCCAGGTCTTCGTGACCGTCGGCAGGCGCACGGGCGACCTTGTGGAGATCGTCAAGGGCATCGAGGCGGGCGACGTCGTCGTCACCGCCGGTCAGAACCGTCTCTCGAATGGCACCATCGTTGCCATCGACAACACCATCAATCCGGGTAGCCAGACCGGAGCTCAGGCGGCATCGCAATGAATATTTCCAGTATCTTCATTCGTAGGCCCGTCCTTTCGACGGTCCTCGGGCTGCTGATCCTGCTCCTGGGTTTCCAGGGCATGTTCAATCTCCAGATCCGCCAATATCCCGAGGTTGAGGAGACCGTGATCACGATCACCACGGTCTATCCTGGCGCGAGCGCGGAACTGATCCAGGGCTTCATCACGGCACCCATCGCAGCGGCCGTCGCAACCACCGAGGACATCGACTACGTCACCTCACAGAGCCGTCCGTCGGCCAGCGTCGTGACCGTACAGATGCAACTCGGCGCCAATCCCGACGTCGCGCTGACCGAAGTCATGTCCAAGGTGAACCAGGTTCGCGGGCAGCTTCCTTCGGACGCCGAGGACCCGACGATCGTCAAGGGTACGGGCATGCAGTTCGCCACGATGTATCTGGCGCTGCAAAACCCGAACATGACCAACGAACAGGTCACCGAATATATCGAACGCGTCATCCGCCCGCGCATGTCGACCATCGAGGGCGTCGCGCAGATCGAGATCATGGGCGCAGCCGAGTATTCGATGCGCGTCTGGGTCGACCCGGTTCGGCTCGCCTCCCGCGGCCTGACTGCCGCGGAAGTTCTGGCGGCCATCAACTCGTCGAACTTCCTCGCGGCTCCCGGCAAGACGCAGAACGAATACGTCGCCTACTCCATCACGATGGAATCGACGTTGCAGACACCCGAAGCCTTCGGCGCCCTGCCGATCAAGGCGACGGGTGACGAAGTGGTGCGCCTGCGCGATGTCGCGCGCATCGAGCTCGCCGCCGAAAGCAACGACATGGTCGTCAACTTCAACGGCGAGCCGGGCACGTTCATTGGCGTGTTCCCGACCCCGTCAGCGAACCCGCTCAACACGGCTTCCGCCGTCATCTCCGAGTTGCCGGCGATACAGAACAGCCTGCCCGAAGGCATGTCCATCACGATGATGTACGACGCGACGGAGCAGATCAGCGCGTCCATCGACGAGGTGTTCGTCACCATCGCCGAGGCCGTCGGCATCGTCGTCGTGATCATCCTGTTGTTCCTCGGCTCGTTCCGCTCGGTTCTCATGCCGATCGTGACGATCCCGCTGTCGCTGATCGGCGTCTGCTTCATCCTGTTCATGCTCGGATACTCGATCAACCTGCTGTCGCTGCTGGCGATGGTGCTGGCGATCGGTCTCGTCGTGGACGACGCGATCGTTGTGGTCGAGAACATCCACCGCCATATCGAGGAAGGCCTGTCGCCCAAGCAGGCGGCGTTCGTCGGCATGGAGGAAATCACCGGCCCGGTCATCGCGATGACGATCACGCTGGCGGCGGTGTTCGCGCCGCTCGCCTTCACGGGCGGCCTGACGGGCTCGCTCTTCCGCGAGTTCGCGCTGACGCTGGCGGGTGCGGTTATCATTTCAGGTATCGTCGCCTTGACGATCACGCCGATGATGTCCGCGCGACTGTTGAAGCGCGGCAATCACAGCCGCTTCCAGAAGTTCGTCGACCGAACCTTCGACAGCGTTGCCGGTCGCTATGAGCGTCTCGTCGCGGGCTCGCTCAAGTATCGTCCTGTCACCCTGCTCATGGTACTGGTCCTCGTCGGGCTGACCGGCTTCCTGTTCATGAACACGTCGAGCGAACTGGCTCCGGAAGAAGATTCGGGCGCGCTCTTCGCGCTGGTGACCGCGCCTCCCTATGCGACGACCAACTACACCAAGTCCTACACAGACCAGATGCGCGAACTGACCAAGGACATTCCCGAGCTTTCGGCAAACTTCTCGATCGTCGGCTTCGGCGGACAGACCAATTCGGGCATCGCATTGTGGGCGTTCAAGGACTGGTCGCAGCGCGATCGCTCGCAGGCAGAAATCCAGCAGGATATCCAGGCGCGCCTGTCGAAGATCGCCGGCGTCGAAGCGCTCGTCTTCGCACCGCCATCGCTGCCGGGCGCCGGCGGCGGCCTGCCGATTTCACTTGTCATCCAGTCGACGGGCGAATCGAGCCAGGTCTACGAAGTGGCGGAACAAATCCGACAGGAGGCGCAGGCCAGCGGCCGCTTCATCGTCGTGCAGAACTCGCTGAAGTTCGACGCGCAGCAGGTTGTGGTCACGATCGACCGCGATCGTGCGGCAGCCCTCAACCTGCCGATCAGCGACATCGGTTCGACGCTCAGCCTGCTGGTTGGCGGCGGCTCGATCGCGCAGTTCGACCGCGATTCGAACAGCTACGACATCATCATGCAGGTGCCGCAGGAGTATCGCGACAACCCGTCGAAGCTGGGCGACTTCTTCGTGCGCAGCGCGACGGGCCAGATGGTGCCGCTTTCGGCGGTCGTGACGATCGAAACCAACGTGTCGGCAGCCGCGATCGAGCAGTTCAACCAGCTCAATTCGGCGACCATCGCGGCACTTCCCCTGCCCGGCGTAACGACCGGCGACGGCCTCGCAACGATCGAGAACATCGCCCGGCCGCTTCTTCCGGACGGGTTCTTCATCGACTATTCGGGCCAGTCCCGTCTGGAGGTCGCCGAGGGCAACACGATCCTCATCGCGTTCGCGCTCGCCGTGATCGTGATCTATCTCGTGCTTGCCGCGCAGTTCGAGAGCTTCCGCGATCCGCTCATCATCCTGATGTCGGTGCCGCTGTCGATCTTCGGTGCGCTGGTGCCCCTGAATCTGGGGCTCGGAACGCTGAACATCTACACGCAGGTGGGCCTGATCACCCTGATCGGCCTGATCACCAAGCACGGCATCCTGATGGTGGAGTTCGCGAACCAGCAACGCGAGGAACATGGGCTCGGCCGGTTCGAGGCGATCGTGGCGTCGGCGAAGGTTCGCCTGCGTCCGATCCTGATGACGACGGCCGCGATGTCGCTCGGCGTCATCCCGCTGATTATCGCGACGGGTGCGGGCGCCGCCGCGCGTTACTCGATGGGCCTCGTGATCTTTACGGGCGTGATCATCGGCACGGCGTTCACGCTGTTCGTGGTGCCGATGTTCTACACGTTCATCTCGCCCAAGGTGCACAAGGGCCTCGACGAGGAGCCGCAACGCAGCGAACCCTCGCCGCAACCTGCGGAATAGACAACGATAGGGCGGCTCGCGAGGCCGCCCTTTTTCGTTTCCGTGCGCAGGCGTCAGTAAGTCGTGCGGCGTTCTTCGCTGGGCGGGCGGCCGAACAGCAGGCGGTAGCTCTGCGCGAAATAGGAATGCGACGTGAACCCCGTCGCGATCGCCACGTCGAGGATCGGCATGTTCGTCTGTCGCAGAAGCTCACGGGCGCGCTCGAGGCGGAGCCGCATGTAGTAGCGGCCCGGCGTCATGTTGAGGTGACGCAGGAACAGGCGCTCGACCTGGCGAACCGACAGTCCGGCCGACTTGGCAAGCTCGACCGCCGAATAGGGTTCATCCAGATTGTCGGCCATGAGTTCGACGATCTTGCGCAGTTTCTCGGATTTTCCGGTCAAGTCGCGTTCGGGGCCGACGCGCTGGCGATCGCCGGCAGAGCGGATACGCTCGTGCTGGAACTGGTTGGCGACTTCGTTGGCGAGGTTCTGGCCGAAATCGGATCGCACGATCTCCAGCATCAGGTCGATCGATGTCGTGCCGCCGGCACAGGTGTAGCGCTTGCGGTCGATCTCGAAGACGTTGCCCGTGCAGTCGATCTCGGGAAATCGCTCCTTGAACCCGGCCTTGTTCTCCCAGTGGATGGTGCAGCGGTGGCCTTCGAGCTGGCCAGCTTCGGCCAGAAGATAGGAGCCAACCGACAGCGCGCCAAGCGCCGCGCCACGGCGACCGAGCGAACGCAGCGCGCCAAGCACCTTCGACTTGCCCGAAAATTCCGTGGTCAGCCCAAGACAGACGAAGAGAATATCGACCGGCGGCAGGTCGGCGATCGCATAGTCGATCTTGAGGGACAGACCGTTCGACGCGATCACCGCGTCACCGTCGGCCGAGACCGTCTTCCAGCCATAGACGTCCCGGCCAAGCAGACGATTCGCCGAACGGAACGTGTCGATCGCGGCGGCGAGCGAAAACATCGAGAATTTGTCAGCCAGCAGAAAGGCGAACTGTCGGCCGGGCGATGCGATATCTGTCATGACCGGCGTTCTACAGGCTGGAGGGCGTGGCTGGAAGCGCGATCAGAAGCGGGGCGGCTCGACGCCGGCCGCACGGCAGGCCGACACGAGCGTGTTGGCCATCAACATGGCGATCGTCATCGGCCCGACGCCACCGGGAACCGGCGTGATGGCCCCCGCATGCTCGGCCGCCTGGGCGAAGGCGACGTCACCCACGAGGCGCGACTTGCCCTCGCCACGCTCAGGCGCGGGGATGCGATTGATGCCGACATCGATGACGGTCGCGCCGTCCTTGACCCAATCGCCATGGACCATTTCAGGCCTGCCGACCGCTGCGACCAAAATGTCCGCCGTCCGGCACAAAGCGGGCAGGTCCTTCGTGCGCGAATGCGCGATCGTGACGGTGCAGTTGGCTGCGAGAAGCAGGTTCGCCATCGGCTTGCCGACGATGTTGGAGCGGCCGACGACAACCGCGTTGAGGCCCGACAGATCCTTGCCGCGTACGCGCTCGATCAACAGCATGGAGCCGGCGGGCGTGCAGGGCACGAAGGCCGTTGCCAGTTCACCCGTACCGAGCTTGCCGACATTGATGAAGTGAAAGCCGTCGACGTCCTTTTCCGGCGCGATCGTCTGGATGACGAGGCCCGCATCGACATGGCCTGGCAACGGGAGCTGGACCAGAATCCCGTGGATCGCCGGGTCCGCATTGAGGTCCCCGATCAGGGCCAGAAGGTCGGCCTGCGACGTGTCTTCCGGCAGCGTGTGCTGGACGGAGTGGAAGCCGCATTCCTTGGCCTTTTGGGACTTGGACGAGACGTAGACCTGGCTGGCCGGATCCTCGCCGACGATCACCACCGCGAGGCCGGGCGTGACGCCCTTCGCGATCAATCCGGATGAGGCCGCCTTGACTGTCGCGACGACGTCTTCGGCAACCTGCTTCCCATCGATGATATCGGCCATGCTCACTCCGCTGCTTCCGGTTACGCCGCCGCATTCTGGCGGAATCTGCGCAGGACGATCCCGTCATTGCGCCGTGCAATGCCGTAAACCCGAAAGTGAGCGACGTAAATCAGGTTCCGAAGCGGCGCTGTGGATCGCGGCTCTCGGCGAAGTCCTCGATGGCTTCGCGGAATTCGCGAAGGCTCTGGCGAATCTCCTCGATCGCCGCATTGGTGCGGTCATCGACGAACGCGTCCTGATCATAGGTCTCGTCGCGCGCCTGCGGAGCCAGCGGAGCGTGGTGTTGCGGCTCGGGCGCGTGAAGCGGCGCGGCCTGGTAGGGCTGCTGCGGCATCGGGCCGGATGGGTAGTGAGGCGCGGCGTAGGCAGGCGCGGCGAAATGCGGTGCGTAGCCGCGCAGATGTGCCCATGGATCGTGGGCCATCGGCTGGGCCATGAATTGCGGCATCATGTGCTGCGGCATTGCAGGCCAGACCGGCTGGGGAGCCTGCGGATAGCCGCCGTAATGTGCCGCATGATGCGGTGTTGCCGGCTGCTGCATCGGCCATCCATAGGCCTGCTGCGGCTGCGGTGCCACCGGCTGTTGGGACGGATGGAAGGGCTGGGCGTAGACAGGCGATGCCGCCTGCTGCCCGTAGCCGACATGCGCCGGTTGCTGAGGATAGTGTGCCGCCAGTGCGGGCTGGGGCTGAAGGAGGTCGGAGATGTCCGGCTGGCCGTTGTGGGGATAAGCACTCATGGGGTCTGCCTCCTCAGCTTGGATTGCATCATGGGTCATGGCGTCCGCCGACCCGGTTTCAGTGTCGATATCGGTGTCGCGAACCATCCGGGTCGCGTGGAAATCATGTGACAAGTCTTCGCGGCCTGTTTCATCCGCATCGGCATCCTCGGTTCGTCTCCACCGACTGCCGGTGATCGCGAAGCCGCCAAGCAGGCCCGCGAGCGCGCCGACCAGCGAAAAGACAGGCAAGGACGAACCCGCAGCCTCCAGTGGAGGTTCGGCACGCGAGAGGATCGTCGCGCCGCCCGCACCCAGCGTGCTGCCGCCGGCCTGCGCCGCGCGAACCTGCTCGAACGCCGCGCGATGCGCTTCCGCCTCGCGCTCCAACTCGCGCAGCCGCACGAGTTCGCCGCCTATCTCGCTTTGGCGCACCTTCATCTGGGCAAGCTGGGCTGCCAGGTCCTGCTCCTGCTGGACCGCGCGGCGAAGCTCGGTCTGCAAGGAGGCGGCGACCCGGCGCAATTCACTGGCGATGTCCTGGCGCGCGCCTTCCAGCTCCGCCTCGACGGCGAGTCGTTCGGGATGGCGTGGGCCGAGCTTGACGGATGTCCGCTCAAGCTGCTGCTTCAGTTCGGCATGACGCGAGCGCATGTCGGCCAGCGTCGGGGAGGCATACTGTTCCGGGAGCGAGCCGGTGACGATCGAATCGACATCCGCATCGCGCGTGGAGGCCGCGCGCGCATTGAGCTCGACTGTTCGGCCACGCGCCGTTGATAGCTGTTCGCCGACGCGGAGGATCTCGTCGTCGGTGATCAACCGCCCCTGCGCGTCGACCAGTCCATGCTCTCGCTTGTAGGTTTCGACCGCGCGTTCGGCCTGTTCGACCGCTGCGCGGGCTTCCTCAAGACTGGTGGAGACGGTGCCGGCGCCTGCCGAGCGGCCCACGAAGACTTCGGAGATCGTGTTGGCGATCAGCGCCGACTTGGCGGCGTCCGACGTGCCGACCGACACGGCAATGGCGGTCGATCCGCCGAGGCGCTCGGCTTCCACCGCGCGCGCGAGATTGTCGATGACGCGTCGCCGCTGATCGTCGACGGCCGACGCACCATCGCCCGACACCAGGTTTCCGACATTCGAAACGAGTGCGCCGATGCCGAACGGTCCCGAAGCCGCGCCGTTGAACTCAGCGTCTGCGGACAAATCGAGCCGTTCGGCGACCGCTCCGAGGACGGTGGAGGAGCGCAGCACGCGGAGCTGGTTGTCGACGAACGCAGCCGTGGGGTCGGACACGAAGGGCGAGCCCGAGCCCTGCGCGGTGCGGCTGTCGATGAGGATTTCGCTCGTCGCCACATAGGCCGACGGCCAGGCGAAGGCCAGGGCCGTTCCCATGGCGGCACCCGCCAGCGTGGTGGCGAGAATGGTGCGACGCGTGCCGGTCGAGACGGGCCGCCCGTCTTGCGGTGCCTCATTGGCCATCGCTGTGGTGTGGGCGACGGTGACAGGATCGCTTTGGGACGGCAGATCAGGTGTTTCGGAGACGAGCGGCTGCGGTTCGTCCAACGCCGCCTCTTCGTCGCGGCGAGCCCGCCACCGCGCAAAGATGCCGCGAACGGTTTCATCGCGATCCGCGACTTCAGGCGGCATGACAGGGGCGGGTTGTTCGGCAGCGGTCAGTTCTTCGGCAGGGTCCGGCGTCATGGCGTTGGCATGGCTTTCGCGCATCGCGCGCGCCGCCGAATGCCGGGCGACCGCGCCGTCGTCATACTGGTCGGGATGGCGCGCCAGCGTCAGGAGCGACGGGGCGCGACGTTGTCTTGGATCGTCTGCGAATTCGGACATCGATGCCTGCGGATCTCGGCGCCATGTCGGGGAGCGGGGGTTCCCAAACGTTAAGCCAACCTAAACAACGATGGAAAACAAATGGTTAATTTTTCCAGGCCGATCCGATATCAAATGGACATTCAACGAGTCGTGACCCAGGGTCCGTCTCGGCCATCAGCACGCGGGAGTTCAGGACGATGTCGCTACAGGTACTGCTCGTCGGATGCGGCAATATGGGCTACGCGATGCTCAAGGGCTGGCTCGATGCCGGCCACTTGGCGACGGGCGACGTCGGCGTGATCGAACCGGCCGATGCGCTTCGTGAGCGCGCCGCTGCCCTCGGCGTTACGGCTCTCGCGACGGTCGAGGAACTCAGGGCCGACATCGCGCCGCGCCTGATCATCTTCGCGGTCAAGCCGCAGGTGATCCTCAGCATCCTGCCCGCCTATGCGCGCTATTCGAAGACCGCGACGTTTTTGAGCGTTGCCGCCGGCACGCCGATCAGCGCGTTCGAAACGCTGCTCGGCTCGGATGCCGCGATCGTGCGCTGCATGCCGAACACGCCAGCCGCGGTCGGCAAGGGCATGATGGTGGTCGTGTCGAACGCGAATGTCACACCTGAGACCTCGGCCTTCGTCAGCGAACTCCTCTCGGCCAGCGGCGAAGTCGAGACGATCGCCGACGAGGCGCTGATGGATGCCGTCACAGCCGTGTCAGGCTCCGGCCCCGCCTATCTGTTCCACTTCATCGAGTGCCTGGCGTCTGCGGGCGAAGCCGCGGGATTGCCGCAGGAAACCGCCAAGCGCCTTGCGATGCAGACCGTCTATGGCGCGGCGGCGCTCGCCGCTGGAAGCAGCGACGAGCCCGCCGAACTGCGCAAGCAGGTGACGAGCCCCAACGGCACGACGGCGGCGGCGCTGTCAGTGCTCATGGAGGGCGATCGGCTGCAAAAGCTCGTGTCGGAAGCCGTCGAGGCGGCGAAAGAGCGCTCGGTCGAGCTGGGGAAATAACCTGAGAAGCCGCGCTGCCCCTCATCCGCCCTTCGGGCACCTTCTCCCCGTGAACGGGGAGAAGGAAGAGACGTCGCGCTACCCCAGACTTGCCACCAGCTCGTCCTGCTTCTTGCGCAGGATCACGAGGCCGGACTGCGCGTCTGGCGCGGCGTTGCGATAGGTGATGAGTTCGCCCTTCGCGATCGGCCGGGTGACCGTGCCGCCTTCGAGCAATCCGCAAGGGATCGCGTCGTTTTTCCGCGCGTCCCCGACCGTCATGATCCAGGAGCGGTAGGTGTATTCGCCGATCGCATCCAGCGCGTCGCCCGGCTTTAGGTCCCGCTTGGCCACGGCGCAGACCTCCGCGACAGGCTTGTCGAGCGGCACCATGTCGGCCTTGCCGTAGAGCACGGCGCGCGCGCAGGTCAGCGGCACTTCGAGGCTCGTTAGATGATAGGGGCGGAAGAAGGTGTAGTACGGCCCCTCGCCCAGCTTAAGATCGTTCATGCGCTCGCGCAGGCGCGGATGCGCCATCTCCGCGATGACGAAGACGCCCGGCGCGACACCCTTGCCGATCGAGAAATCGACCACGCCCTTGCGCGACAGAACACCGCCATCCTCGACCGGGCACAGCACGCTCGACAGTTCGTCGCGAGTGGCCGCGGGGCCGTGCATGCCCGGTTTATCCGGAACGAGGCCGGTGGCGTTGGCGATCGCGGCCATCTCGACCATCGTCTTGGAGCCGTCGACGAACTCGACCAGCATGCGCGGGTTCATGTTGCGGCGCTCGGCTTCCGCGCGATACTCGTCAGGCGTCGCGTCGTGGTTGAGCGGATTGTTCTTGCCCTTGCCGGCCGCGACGACCTTGTGCCCCATCGCGGAGACGAACTCGATCAGTTCCATGCAGGATGACGGCTCGTCGCCCGCGCCGAGCGAATAGACGACGCCGAGTTTTTGCGCCGCATGCTTCAGATAGGCGCCGATGGTGACGTCGGCCTCGACATTCATCATCACCAGATGCTTGCCGTGCTCCATGGCCTTGATGCCGATCTCGGCCCCGACGGCGGGCTTACCGGTCGCGTCGATCACGACATCGACCAGATCATGCGTCGCCACGAGAGACGAATCCGGCACGATCGCGGTCTTTCCCGCTTCGATCAGCGTGGTCATGGCTGACATGGACGATGCCTCGCCTGCGCTGTCGGCGGGTCGCTGCGCGATTTTCACGGCCTCGCGGGCGCGCTCGCCGCGCGTGTCGGCGATGGCGGAAACCACGATGCCTTTCATCTGCGCGACCTGGGTGACGATGTCGGTGCCCATTTCACCGCAGCCGACGAGGCCGATGCGCACGGGCCGACCAGCCTCTTCGCGCTTGGCGAGATCGCGGGCAAGTCCCGTCAGTGCGACGTTGGTCATCGGTTCTCCAATGCTTCATGCTCTTTCGCCGAGATAGACGAGCAGGCATGCGGATTGTCAACAGTTGGAGACCATGCGATCCGGCGCAAAGTTCGTGCAAGCTTGTTCTGCGAGGATGGGCTTTCGGCGAAGGTAACCCCGCAGCGATGGCCAAGCGCATTCAACAACCAACCGCCTCGGCGAAGGTCGCTCTGACTGCTGCGCTGACGAGCCTGTGCGCATCGGGCATCGTCTTGACGCTTGCGACAGCCGACGGTGCGCTGGTTCCGAGCTACTCGCTTATGGCGCTGTCGCTCGCGCTGCCCGCCGCGCTCGTCTCGGCAATCTCATGGGCTGCCTCGCGTACGGCGATCGAGAAGACGCTGAGCGACGCGGTGGAAGCCGTGGGACGGATCGCGGATCAGGAACCCGGTGCAGCCACCGCGTCCGGTGAAGGCCGTGAGGTCACGCTGGCGGTCGAAGCTGCACGGCAGAGCATCGCTGCACGTCAATCATCGATGCGGGTTCAGGCAGCGTTGGCCTCGCTGATGGGAGCGGGAATCAGGCGGCTTGCCGAAGGCGACTATTCCACGCGCATCAAGGTCGACCTGCCGCAGGATCACAGATCTCTGGCGCAGGATTTCAACGCTGTGGCATCGACGCTTCAGGAAATGCGGGACATGCAGGCCGCGAAGTCCGAAGTGTTCACGGCGCAGGCAGGCGAGATCGCGATTGCTTCATCCCAACTCGGTGCGCGCGCAACCGCTCTTACAAGCCGGATCGAGAGCGATCTCGACCTCATCGACAGCACGCTCGACCGATACGTACGCGACGACATGTCAGCCGAAGACATCCTGAATGCGCTGCAGGCGGCACGTCATACGATGAGCGGCGTGCTCGTCGCTGCGCGCCGCAACCAGGACGCGGCAAAAATGTTCGCGGTCATCGGCGTCAAGCTTGGCGAGGCAATCGCGCAGGGTGACGCGGTTCAGAGCGAGAACCTGCCACAGGCCAACGAACACGTATTGCGGGTCGTCGGCGAATAGATCTCAGACGAATTCCCGGAACGAGCGTCCCGGCGAAGAGGTCCTCATGCATCTTCATGCCAACTGATGCTGGGCGCGTATCAAACCATCGAAGCCTGCACGCATGCGCACAGCACCGGTCAGATTATACCGATCGGCCACGCCAGTTCTCCTACAGCCGGTCCATCTCGCAGACCAACATGCTGTTAACAGAATGCATCAACGGCGACCCGCTGAAGAGAAAGCGTCAAAACGTCCTTGACTGTCCAAGTCGCTCTGAAATGATGGCGTGGAGAGCGGGAGACTTCGATGGGCAAGAAGACGGTGGCATGACCGGCAGTCGAGCGGCGGGCGAACCCACTGTCGACGTGCTCGGCATCGATGCTTCAGGTCCTTTCCTGATCATCTGCGAACATACTTCGGGGTGCGGCGTCGGCAGGGAGGCGTCGCGTTGAGGCAGGCGGTCACGCTCTACGTCCGTTGCGTGGACACGTTCAACCGCTGGGTCGGCCGTTTCGCGATGAACCTCCTGTTTGTGATGGGCGGGATCATGCTCTACGCGATCTTCTCGCGCGTGGTGCTCGGCATGCCGGTGAACTGGGTGATGGAGATGTCGCAGTTCCTGCTGGCAGCCTATTACCTGCTCGGCGGGGCCTATTCGCTGCAACTCGACGGCCATGTGCGCATGGATCTGTTCTACTCGAATTTCTCGCCGTACCGCCGCGCCGTGACCGACGCGATCACCATCCTCTTCATCCTGTTCTATCTTGGGGTCCTCCTCTATGGCGGGCTGTCTTCGACCGAGTATGCCTGGTCCTACAACCAGAAGAACTACACGTCCTGGGCGCCGCCGATGTGGCCGATCAAGGCCGTCATGACGTTCGGCATCTTCCTGATGCTGCTCCAATGCATCTCGTCGCTCTTCAAGGACATCGCCATCGCACGCGGGAAGCCCCTCACATGAGTTCGGAGCTGATCACCGTCTTCATGTTCGCGTCGATGCTGCTTTTGATGGCGACCGGCCAGCGGGTCTTCGGCGTCATCGGTTTCGTGGGGGCGGCCGCCGCGCTTGCGCTCTGGGGCAAGGGCTCGGCGGAGATGCCGTTCAACGCCACCATCCAGGTGCTGAACTGGTTTCCGCTCATCACCGTGCCGTTCTTCGTCTTCATGGGATACATCCTGTCGGAATCCGGCATTGCGGGAAATCTCTACCGGATGTTCCACGTCTGGTTCGGCGGCGTTCGCGGCGGCCTCGCGATCGGCACGATGGGGCTGATGGTGCTCATCTCGTGCATGAACGGCCTGTCGGTCGCCGGCATGGCCATCGGCGCGACCGTCGCCCTGCCCGAACTGCTCAAGCGCGGCTATAACAAGATCATGGTAACGGGTGTCATCCAGGGCGGCTCGTCGCTCGGCATCCTGATCCCGCCCAGCGTCGTTCTGGTTCTCTACGCGATGATCGCACGCCAGCCGGTGCTGCAATTGTGGCTCGCCGGCATCGTGCCGGGTCTGCTGATGGCGACGCTTTTCACGATCTACATCTATATCCGCTGCCGGATGAACCCGGAGATGGGGCCTGCCATCCCCAGGGAAGAGCTCGACGCCATCCCGCGCGCGGAAAAATACAGGCTTCTGACCGCCGGCATTCTGCCGCTCGGCATCTTCGCGGCGATCATGGGGCTGTTCATGACGGGCGTGACGAGCCTCGTCGAAAGCTCCGTCGTGGGCGCCGTTCTGGCGCTTCTGGCGGCACTGGTTACGGGTCGCCTGAACCGCACGGTTCTCGAATCCTCGACGCGGAACACGCTCTCGGTGAGCTGCATGTTCCTCTGGATCATCCTTGGCGCGCTGTGTTTCAGCTCCGTCTATGACGGGCTCGGCGCGGTGCGCGCGATCGAGAGCCTGCTGCTCAACACATGGGACCTGAACCGCTGGGAAATCCTCATCGCGATGATGGTTTCGTTCGTGATCCTCGGCATCTTCCTCGACGATACTGCGATGCTGGTGATCGTCGCGCCGCTCTACATTCCGCTGGTGCGGATGCTCGAATTCGATCTCGTCTGGTTCGGCGTTCTCTACACGATCACCTGCCAGATCGCGTACATCACCCCGCCCTTCGGCTACAATCTCTTCCTGATGCGCGCGATGGCGCCGCCCGAGATCACTCTGCCGGACATCTACCGGTCGATCATCCCGTTCTTCTTCATGATGGTGCTCACCATCGCGATCCTGATGGTCTTTCCGCAGATCGCGCTGTGGCTGCCCAACCTCTACATGGGCCGATAGGAATGAGGGGCTGATAGGAATGCCTGGTCCACGACCCAACCTCTCTCAAGAAGAGGATTTGCTCACAGGGAAAGGAACCGCGTCGGAAAAGGGAACTCCGTACCGAATGCAACAGATGGGAGATACGACATGACGA
Source organism: Mesorhizobium sp. CAU 1732 (assembly GCF_039888675.1). NCBI lineage: Bacteria > Pseudomonadati > Pseudomonadota > Alphaproteobacteria > Hyphomicrobiales > Phyllobacteriaceae > Mesorhizobium > Mesorhizobium sp. CAU 1732. Next base: position 1,151,126 of record NZ_JBDQQR010000001.1, on the reverse strand, counting down.
AGAACATCATCACGAAGCGCGACTTCCTCAGGAAGGCGGGCATGACGACGGCAGGCGCGGTCGGCGCGACCGCGCTGGCAACGCCCTACGTGCGCGCGCAGTCGCCGATCCGCTGGCGATTGCAGACCTATGCCGGCGCGGCACTGGCCGAACATGTGATCAAGCCGTCGATCGACGCCTTCAACAAGGCGGCGAATGGCGAAATGATCATCGACCTCTACACCGCAGACCAGCTTGTGCCGCAGGGCGAACTCTTCCGCGCGGTGCAACAGGGCACGATCGACGCGGCGCAGTCGGACGACGATTCGATGGCTTCGCCGGTCGACGTGTCCGTCTTCGGCGCGTATTTCCCCTTTGCCTCACGCTACGGCCTCGACGTTCCCGTGTTGTGGAACTGGTATGGCCTGAAGGAAATCTGGGAAGAGGCCTATGCCGAAATCCCCGGCGTCACCTGGCTGTCGGCCGGCGCGTGGGACCCCTGCAACTTCGTGACCACGAAGCCCATCCGCTCGCTCGAGGACTTCAAGGGCCTGCGCGTCTTCACCTTCCCGACAGGCGGGCGTTTCATGGAGCGCTTCGGCATCGTGCCGGTGACGCTGCCGTGGGAAGACATCGAGGTCGCCATCCAGACGGGCGAGCTCGACGGCGTCGCATGGTGTGGCGCGACGGAGGCCTACACGGTGGGCTGGGCCGACATCAACCAGTACTACCTCACCAACAACATCAACGGCGCTTGGGCCGGCTCGTTCTTCGCCAATTCCGAGAAGTGGGAGGCGGTGCCCGATCACCTCAAGACGCTCTTCCAGATGGCGATGGACCAGTCGCACTACTATCGCCAGCATTGGTACTGGTGGGGCGAGGCGCACTACCGCACGACCGGTGGCAAGCTCGAACTCACCACGATCCCGGAAGCCGAGTGGAAGACGGTCGAGGACGAGGCGCTGAAGTTCTGGGACGAGGTTGCGGGCACGAGCGAACGTACCAAGAAGGTGGTCGATATCCTGAAAAAGTACCAGGAGACGATGCGCGGTGCGGGCGCGCCCTACCGCTACGCATAGGCGGAAGCAGAGACGCCCCGGAGGAGACTCCGGGGCGTTTTCTTATGCGGTGGGCAGCTGCTGCTGCTCGTTGCGCTTTTCGATCTCGGCGAGGAAGTCGGCGACGGTGTTGCGCCCCCCAAGCCGGATGATGCTGAAATGATTGGCCTCCTCGAAGACCTTCACCTGAGCGAAGTTCGGATTGGCCGCCGCCAGCGACAGGGCGAACCATGGCGGCGTGATGGCATCCTGCCCGCCCGCCATCAGAAGGACCGGCGCCTGCACCTCGGAGACACGGGTGACGTTGTCGAACCGTGTCCGGACGAGCCATGACGGCACGAGACCCGCCTGCTGCCTCACCGCGTCGAGGAAATTGCTGATCGGCGCTTCCAGAATGAGCGCGAGCGGCCTTGAATGGGCGGCCGCGTTGGCCGCGAAGGCCGAACCCATCGAGTATCCGTAGAGCACGAAACCGGTGCCTTCCAGGCCGGCATCGCGCGCCTGCACGAGCAATGACGACGCATCGAGATACATGTCAGCTTCGTTTGGCCAGCCGGGGTTCCCACCATAGCCGCGATACCCGACCAGGATCAGGCCATAGCCGATCTTGGTCAATTCCATCAGATGTTGCGGCTTGCGCAAGATGTCGCCATCACGACCAGCGAAGAACACGATCATCGGACGATCGTCGCGCGGCGGGATGTACCATGAGCGCAGCGTGAGCCCATCATAGGTTCGATAATCCAGCGCCTGGAGCGGAGCTTCGGCCTTCAGATCGAGGATGCTGAACAGGAGGCGTTGGCGATAGAGGATATGCTCGGGGACGACGGCGAGCGCAGCGACACTCATAGCCCCAAGAACACCGATCGCGGCCAGCACACGCTTCACGATACGACCGCGCCCGACACCCGGCGATGTCGCGTCGGTGTCAGAGTTCGACATGCCGACGATGTGAAAACCTGCTCGCCATCGGTGGAGATGTATCCCTTCGTTCAAACGCGCGAATTGCCGGCAAGCATCGGATATGGCTCGCCAATCGCCTCATGAAAGCAACTCATCGCCGACAACTATGTTCCGAGATTGGCGACAGGTGAGAACGCCGCGAGATCAGTTTCCAGCCGTGATGATGTCACCTACGGCGCGGTTGTAGCCGGCATACATCTTGTTGACCTTGTCGTGATGGTCACGGATGTCCTGCGGCCAGGTCGACTTGATGTAGGAGAGCACCGCGACGAGCTCGGCGTCGTTCAGAATCGACGCAAAGCGCGGCATGTCCTTCTCGTCCACCGGCATGCACGAGGCGACGGCGACACCATCGCGAATGAGCTGGAACAGCGCGTAGTCAGGGTGCTGCCAGGTATGGCCGGTCGCGTCGTGCCTGGTCGCGCCGGCCGCCGGGGGCGCGCCAACTTTGAGCGAGCCATGGCAGGCAGCACAATTCTGCTCATAGAGCGGCATGCCGGCCGAAACGATTTGGGGGTCGTCCCATGAGAGGAACGTGTCCTGCGCACCCGACCGGGCCTGCATCTGGTAGGCGGCCCACCCCGATCCGCAGATAAGCGCGAGCACACAGGCCGTGCCTGTGGCGATAAGCGATCGTCGATTCGTGGAGGCCGTCATGCCCTCGAACGTTCCCTACCCTTCCGTGCCGGTTCCGATTGTGCACGTCGTGCGCGTCTTCGCAACGGTCGCGCCAATCTGCGCGAGGCTGAGGGGTGAAATGGGCAAGCGACGGCAGCACCGCTCAAGCTTGAGCGGTAAGGAAGAACGCAATCGAGCAGGCAACTATGAAGGCGATGCCAGCGTAGTTCAGGTATCGTTCAAGCATAGGGTTCCTCTTTCGAGAAGCCCCCCGGACTGCCGCGCAAGGTGGCAGGCCACGGTTATCGAGACCTTAACGCGTTTAATCAATTTGAAAATATGTGCCGCGCCTCACGTCGGATGCTTGGCTGGGCGACTCATTGGGAACACCATCTGCGCCACCCGTGTGCAACAATCGCTCCCCTTGCTTATTTTAGCTGCGCCACCACCTTGATGGTGGAATGGTGCCGGTCTCGCCCAGAACACCTTGCTGAAGCCTCAGAAACGGGCTCCTATCTTGACTGCTAACGTGTGCTCCTGACTTTGCCCGCCGCTTCCATAGGCGGTCTGGTAGTCGAAACCGAGGTTCCAGGCGTCGCCGATCTGTGCGTCGAAGCCCAGTCCGATTGTCAGGTGGTCCCTGGAGAACTGATCGATATCGATTGAATACGGCAGCGTGCCGATATCGGCGTAGCCAAGGCTCGCGCGGCTCGATTCCTCGAAATCGTGGGTGTATTCGAGCCTGGCGCGAGGTTTGAAGACGCCCCAGTCCATCGGCAACGCGTATTCGAGCCGAAGCCCAAGGATGCCGGAAAGCGTGTCGATGGTCTGGTCGCCATAGGTCAGGCCCCATATGCCGCCGGCGCTCTCCGTAAAAGCATCGAGTTTGGAGCGAGAGGCTTCCAGTCTTCCATATGGCGAGAGCAGCCAGCGGTCCTGACGATATTCGTAGCCGGCTGTCAGCGAACCGAAGATCTGCTGCCCGCCGCGCGATCCCGTGGCGAAATCTCCAGTTGCCGTGACATAGCGGCGGCTGTCGAAATCCATGAGGCCGTAGCCAATCAGGCCGTCGATGAATATCTCAGGCGTCGGCTTGTAGCTGCCATAGGCGGCCATGGACCATGCCCGCCCACGGCTTTCCGTTCCATTGCCCCCGACATCGGTCTTGTCACGGCCGTAACCGAAGCCGAGGCCGCCCACGAATTTGGGAGTGAAGCGATAGTCCACGCCCCCGGAAACGCCTACCAGCGTGCTGTCGAGATCGATGCTTCCGTTGTCGCTTTCCGCAAAATTGACATAGCCGCCCGACCAGACCGCGAAGTTGCCGAGAGGATTGTAGTCGGCAGAACCGGAAGCAGGCGTCTCGCTTTCCTTTTTGCCGGCGTCCATCCTGCGGAAGGCGTCCGCGACCGGATCGCGTTCGTCTTCCTCAGCATAGGCTGCCCGATCTGAATCGCGCTGCGTAAGGCCGATATTGACGCTCATCGAATTGCGCCGGCGCTCGCCTTCGTCGTGAAGCTGCTCAAGGCGGCGGTTGAAATTATCCGTCTGCGTCCTGGCGAAGCGCTTCGCCGCCTCTGCCTGAGCCGTCAAAAGGCCGATTACCTCGGGATCCTGCGACGGATCGGGGCGCGCGATGATATTGAGTGTCACCGTCGCTGGGGCCGAGCGCCCATCTGCGTTCGACAGCGTGTATTGCAGGCTTGCCGATCCCGCGAAGGTGCCGGCAGCCGCGAAATCCAGCATGTAGGCAGCGCGATCGCCCCTGACGGATGCCTTGCCTGCCTCGGTCGCGGGATAGACAGCAATATCGGCTCGGGTGAACGGGCCGTTGGTCGCTCCTTTCGTGAGATCAATAGAGCCGCTGGTTCCTGCCATGACCTCCAATGTCATGTCCCGGGCGACCGGAACATTGAGGTTCCGGATCTTGATGGAAAGATTGGCAGTACCGGTGAAACCGAGACCATCGGTGGCCGTCACCGTGGCCGAGAAGTCGCCGGCTTCCGTTGGCGTCCCGGACAATGCGCCGTTAGCCGCAAGGACGATGCCTTCAGGCAGGCCCCCCCCGGTCACGGCGAACTGGTAGGGCGCGGTGCCTCCTGAGGCAGACAGCTGCACCACTTCATAGACTGCATTGACCCTGCCGTCAGGCAATGGCGGCACCGATATTTCGATCTCAGGGGCGCTGAGCGACAGCGAGAGTTGCCGCGACCCGGTGAATCCGTTTTCGTCTGTAGCGGTCACGGTGAAGGCGAAGCTTCCGGCCTTGGTTGGGGTACCGCTGAGTTTGCCGTCAGTGCCGAGTGACAGTCCTGCGGGCAGGTCTCCAACCGTCACCTTGAAACCGTGAGGCTCGGTGCCACCGTCGGCGATCAGGGCCACCGGTCCATAGGCCGAGCCGGCCATCCCGTTCGGCAGCATGTCCGGATCAATCGCGATTGCCGGCGCGTCGATGGCGAGCGTGTACTCACGGGTGCCGGTGAAGTCGTTGTCGTCGATTGCCGTCACGGTGAAGGTGAAGCTTCCGGCCTTGGTCGGCGTACCGCTAAGCTCCCCGGTCGTGGCGAGCGACAGACCCTCAGGCAGATCGCCGGTCGTCACGGTAAAGGCGTAGGGTGCTTCGCCGCCATCGGCGGTTACGGCCACCGGTCCATAGGCCGAGCCTGCCACACCGCCCGGCAGCACATCTGGACCGATCGTGATCGTCGGTGCGTTGATGGCGAGTGTGTACTCGCGGGTGCCGGTGAATCCGTTGTCGTCGGTTGCGGTTAGCGTGAAGGTAAAGCTTCCGGCCACGGTTGGGGTGCCATTAAACTCTCCGCCGATGCTGAGCGACAATCCTGCAGGCAGGTTGCCGGCCGTCACCTCGAAACTGTAAGGCTCGTTGCCGCCGTCAGCGGTCAGTGCCAAGGGCCCATAGGCCGAGCCGGCCATCCCGTCCGCAAGCATGTCGGGATCGATCGAAATCGTCGGTGCATCGACGGCCAGTGTGTACTCACCGGTGCCGGTGAAGTCGTTGTCGTCGGTGGCCGTTACCGTGAAGGTGAAGCTGCCAGTCTCGTTCGGTGTGCCCGTGATTTCGCCGGTCGTGGCGAGCGACAGACCCTCGGGCAGGTCTCCAGCCGTCACCTTGAAACCGTAAGGCCCGGTGCCGCCGTCGGCAGTCAGGGCCACCGGTCCATAGGCCGAGCCGGCCACACCATCCGCAAGCACCTCTGGATCGATCAAGATCGTCGGCGCATCGACGGCCAGCGTGTACTCGCGGGTGCCGGTGAAGTCGTTGTCGTCGGTTGCCGTCACGGTGACGGTGAAGCTTCCGGCCTCGGTTGGCATGCCGCTGAGCTCGCCGGTCGTGGCGAGCGACAGACCCTCAGGCAGATCGCCAGTCGTCACGGTGAAGGCGTAGGGTGCTTCGCCGCCATCGGCGGTCATGGCGACCGGTCCATAGGCCACGCCTGCCGATCCGCCCGGCAGTGTGTCTGGACTGATCGTAATCGTCGGCGCATCGATGGCCAGCGTGTACTCGAGGGTGCCGGTGAATCCGTTGTCGTCGGTTGCGGTTACGGTAAAGGTGAAGTTGCCAGCCTCGGTTGGCGTACCGTTGAGCTCGCCGGTCGTGGCGAGCGACAGGCCCTCGGGCAGATCGCCAGTAGTCACGATGAAAGCGTAGGGTGCTTCGCCGCCCTCGGCGGTCATGGCCACCGGTCCATAGGCTGAGCCAGCCACACCGTCCGCAAGCGCGTCTGGATCGATCGAAATCGCCGGCGCATCGATGGCCAGCGTGTACTCACGGGCGCCGGTGAAGTCGTTGTCGTCCGTTGCGGTCACCGTGAAGGTGAAGCTTCCGGCCTCGGTCGGCGTACCGCCAAGGTCGCCGGTCGTGGCGAGCGACAGGCCCTCAGGCAGATCGCCGGTCGTCACGGTGAAGGCGTAGGGTGCTTCGCCGCCATCGGCGGTCATGGCGACCGGTCCATAGGTCACGCCTGCAGATCCGCCCGGCAGTGTGTCTGGACCGATCGTGATCGTTGGCGCGTCGATGGCGAGCGTGTACTCGCGGGTGCCGGTGAATCCGTTGTCGTCGGTTGCGGTTACCGTGAACGTAAAGCTTCCGGCCACGGTTGGGGTGCCATTGAACTCTCCGCCGATGCTGAACGACAATCCTGCAGGCAGGTTGCCGGCCGTCACCTCGAAACTGTAAGGCCCTGTGCCGCCATTGGCCGTCAGGGTCACCGGCCCATAGCCGCTGCCCGCCGATCCGCCCGGCAGCGCGTTCGGGCCGAGGGTGATCGTTGGTTCGGCGCGTGTGACAGTGACTGTATAGGTTCTTGTCGTCGTCCTGTCCTGTGCCGTCACGACAACCGTGATGGCTGTGTCGCCAGTTACGAGTAAAATCCCCGATGAAGCCGATCCCGATGTGACGCTTTGGCCGTTGACGGTGATCGTCGCACCGGCATCCGCGACCGTCGGAGTCAGGGTTAGCGAACTGACGGCGCTCGGAACGGACACCGTGTAGCCAGTGGTGCTGGGAGCAAAGGCCGGATTCAGAGTGCCGGCGCTAGTCAAGAGGTTTGAAAGACTGGCGTCGTTCGAGGCAGGCACCTCATAGGTGAACGCACCCGCCGCGGTAGCGCTGCCGCCGGGCGTGGTCACGGCCACGTCGACCGCGCCTTCCGCATGCGCCGATGTCGTGGCGGTGATCTGCGTGGCGCTGTCGACCGTGAAGCTTATCACCGCCGTGCTGCCGAAAGTCACCCCCGTCGCCCCGGTCAAGTTGGTGCCGGTGATGACGACACTCGTGCCACCGGCCGTCGGGCCGCTGGTCGGCGAGATGCTGGTGATCGTTGGCGCAGGCTCGGCGACCGTCAGCGTGTATCCCAAGAAATCGTGATGTCCCGCGCCATTCCTGGTGTCGACAACGAAAGTAAAAGTTCCCGTTTCAGCCGGTGTTCCAGAGAGCAGGCCTGTCGCGCTATCCAGGCTCAGGCCGGCGGGCAAACTTCCCACAGTTTGCAACCACGACCAGTCTGTGAAGGGCCCATAATCGTTCCCGATCGTGAACTGCACACTATAGGCTTGGCCGCGCGTGGCGGCCAAGCCATTTTGGCTAGGGGGCAACATCTCGACCCACCGGACCGTGAACGAGACCGCACAATCCACGGTGATCAGCCCGGTTCGCCAGAGATCGCCACTGGCGCTACTGCTGACGTACTGCACTTCGCAACCTGTCGGGGCTTCGGTATAGGTACCCCCATTTGCCGGCAGGACCAGAAACTCGACGACCGAATTCAGAGGAACAGGATCGCCCGACATGAGCGGCGCCCCTCCTACGGTCGCGGTCGCATTGGTTGACGTTCCCCCCGATACGGACCACGAGACGGTCGGCGCTGCCGACGTATCGTTGTCGACGATCGTCCCCACTCCCTGGCCGTCGACCACCGTCGCTCCGACGACATTGGTTACGTTCACGAAGAAGGTTTCGTTCGGTTCGCTGAGTGTGTCGCCGAGTATCTGTACCGTGACAGGCCCGCCGATAGACCCCGGACCGATGCTGACGCCGGTGCCGCTGAGGGCCACGTAGTCGACCCCTGCGGTGGCTGTACCGTCAGCCGTGGCGATATCGAATGTCACCTCCCTAAACTGCGGCACGGTCCGATCGAGCGTTACGTTGAAGGTGACAAAGGTGCTGCCGGAATCGCCCTCGACAACGGAAACGTCGTCGATCGACAGCGACAGCACCACGGGAGCGTCATAGGTGAATGCGCCTGCCGCGGTGGCGCTGCCGTCGGGTGTCGTCACCGCCACGTCGACCGGACCTTCCGCATGCGCTTCAGTTATGGCGGTGATCGCCGTATCGGTGATCACCGCGAAGCTGGCCGCCGGGGCACCGCCGAAAGTCACCGCCGTCGCATCGGTCAGGTTCGTGCCGGTGATGACCACGCTGGTGCCACCCTCCGCCGGGCCTGTGGACGGCGAGACGTTGGTAATCGTTGGCGCGGCGCCCGCGCCGAGGACCGTCAGCGTGAAAAACTGTGTGCCGAAATGCCCGTATTCATTTGTCGCGCGAATTGCGAAATCGAAACGTCCTTCTTCTCTCGGCGCTCCCGACAGCGTGCCGCGATCGGAAAGCCTGATGCCATCCGGCAGTTCTCCAGACGCCAGCGTAAAGGTGAATGGGCTGTTGCCGCCGCTTACAATGACATTGTTGGTGTAGTTTTCGCCGAGCGCGACCTCGGTCGGCCCGATAGCGAACATCGTAATAGCACTGGTTTGGATGGTGATGTGGCATGTCTCGGTTATGGTGGCGCGCCACGTGTCTCCATCGTCATGGGAGATGTCGCAACCACTCGGCGGACTGCGATACGTCATCCCGGTGAGGACATCGATCCTGAACGCGACAATCGTGCCGACGTCCACGGCATCGCCGCTGCTCAGCATACCGCTAGGCCCCCCCATGGCCGAGACCGGTACCGGTTCATCCCATGTGACGATGGCCGTCTGCGCTTGTGCCGATGCGGCAAGACCGAGCCCGGAAAATAGAAGCGCCAGGAAGAGCACGAGCCGGGACAATGGCGATTTGACAGGACACCCCTTGCCGCCATCAGTGACGATGTTCCGGCGTCCACCGCGAAACGTCATGCTCACCCCCGCCGATATGGATCGACCATCAGGGCGGTCGACCGCTTCTCCATGCGGCGGAGAGCGTTGCAAGATCGCCCACACGACGCGCCTCTCGGCATCGCCCGGTCAATCCTCTCCAAATCTTGACACTCCGTCAGGCGAACCTGATCGCCTCGCGGAGGGATTTGTCAGTGCCGCATCGAAATCCAGATCACGATAAGGTCATGGCGACCGACAATTCCACCGATCAATTCTATTGAATTCTGACCAATGCTTGCAGCGCGCGCACCGCACTTGCCTCATCGCTCAACTCCTGCAAGGTTCAGCTCTCAAAGCGGCAAGAAGTGCGGCAGGGGGCCCCGTGCGAACATTCAGGGATGCTTGACCTCAAGACCGTTCTGGTTGTCACTCTTGCAACCGCAAGCCTGCAGGCGGTCGCCTGGGTTTTCGTCTGGCAGGCTTGGCGACATCTCTACGAACTCAAGTTCCTTGCCGCAGGTTTTGCCGCGATTGCTGTCGGACTTCTCCTGATGATCGTTCGCGGGACGGAACCAGCCGCATTGGCTATCGTGCTGCACAATACGGTTATCAAGCTGGGGCTGGTGCTGCTCGCCGAGGGACTGGCCCGCTTTCTGGGACAGCCGCGCTATACTTGGATCGGTGTTTCGCTACTCATTTTCCAGGTCGTTGCCTGGAGCGCCGCTGTTGCAGTCGACCCGGGCAACATAGCGATCCGCATCCACACGTCGACCTTCTTTACCGTCGTGATCATGTCGGTAATGTGCCTCGGGCTGATGCGAGACCGCACGCAGCCGACGCTTCTGCGCTGGATAACGATTGGAATACTCGCCGAGTATATGGCCGCCAGCATTATCCAGAGCGTCATCGAGTATCTGCTGCCGGCCGATTTTCAGAGCGGCCCGATTCTGGCCGACCGCAATGCCTGGTATCTGCTGCAAGGCACGCTATTCCTGATCGCATTTTTTGCTTGCCTGCTCTTCATGGTCAGTTCCCGGCTCTCCGCCGACCTGCGTGAGAAAAACGCGGCCTTGTCGCGAGAGGTGCAGGAACGACGGCGGCTGGAAAGCCGGTTGAACGCAAGCCTTGAGGCCGAACGCGCTCTTCGCGATGAGCAGGCGGACTTTATGCGCGTCGTCAGTCACGAGTTCCGCACCCCGCTCGCCATTATCCGCAACGCGGTCGACATGATCGGCCTTGTCGGGAACAGGTCACCAGAAGCGACGAAGGAACGGATTGTCGGAATTGGCGAGGCGCTCAATCGCCTGTTTTCCCTGATCGACCGCTTCATGGCCAATGATCGCGACAGCGGGTTCCGGCCGGAGACGATACGCGTCGGTTCCCTGATCGCGGATGTGCGACTGCATTTCGAGATGACCGAACGCGGTGAGCGCCTGATCTTCACCGTCGAAGACGATGCCGTTTCGCTTTTCGCCGATCCCGAAATGCTGGCGACCGTCCTTATCAATCTCATCGACAATGCGATCAAATATTCGCCGGAGAACACGCCGGTCGATATCGATGTACGGAAGGAAGGTGGAAACGTGGTCGTCCGAGTCTGCGATCACGGCATGGGCATTCCGCGGGCCGAGCGTCACAAAATCGGCAGGCGCTTCTTCCGGGCCTCCAATACGATGGCCGGAACCGGAACCGGGCTCGGCCTCTACTCTTCACGCAAGCTGCTCGTCTACCATGGCGGTAAGCTGCAGTTGCTGGCCAACGACGGCCAGGGCATGACGGCGATCGTGAAACTGCCTCTGTCAAGCGAAGCGACAGATCAATCTTCGCTGGAGGAACTGACGGCATGACGCGTATTCTGATCGTCGAGGACGAGCCCCGGCTGCGCAAGGACCTGGCCGATTTCCTGGAGCTGACAGGCTTTACGGCCGAAGGTGTCGCGACAGCGCGGGAATTGCGTCAGTCCCTCGCGGACGGCGGTTCGCCCGCTGTCATCATCCTGGATGTCGGGCTGCCCGACGGGAATGGATTCGAGCTGGCAGCCGAAATCCGCGAGTCACATGCCTGCGGCATCATCATGCTGACGGCGCTCGGCGACAGCGATGACCGCATCCGTGGCTTTGAAAGCGGTGCCGACATCTACCTGGTCAAGCACAGCACACTGCGTGAGATCGAAGCTGCGATTCGCAGTTTGCTGCGACGGACGGGAGAACTGCCTGGTTCTGCGAACGGCAACAATGATCAGTGGGTGCTCGACGGCACGAACTGGATGCTGATCGCGCCCAATCACCGTTCGCTCAAACTGACGGCAACCGAGTTCGCGTTTATGAGTGTGCTGTGCAGCAACTATGGCGAGATCTGCCAGCGCGAGGATCTTATAGAAACCGTTGCCCGTCCCAGGGCGAACTTCGACAACCGGCATCTCGACGCCGTCGTCAGTCGGCTACGCCGCAAGCTAGAGGAACAGATCAATCTCGCGGTACCGATCAAGGCCGTCTATGGCGTTGGCTATACCTTCACGGCCCCCGTCATCGTACAATAGCGGTGGCACGACATTTCAAGTCCGCCATTGCTGCAATGAGATCACAACTGCCAGCTTGGAGTGGCAGGGCCGGTTCTACAGTCCGAGACCTCCATCGCGACCTCCGCAGTGGTATTTCCCGAAGCTACGTTTGACATGGACAACGCCTCTCTTGCGGAAGCGGACTTCCAAGATCACTGGCGGCCAGCCGACACGAACGGCCGAGATGAGAGACATGGGCGCGGACCAGCATGCATGTGGTCCGCGCCCATGTCGGGGTTCGTTGACGGACGCGGACGTTCCGCTCAGTTCGCGTCGAAGGCTTGGGGGTAGGCTACGGACCCTTCTGGTATCGGTAGCTCGAAGGCTTGTGCCATAAAATACCCGGGCGGCACGCCCTCGTAGCGTAGCCTCGGATCCTGCTCGAAGCCGAAGCGCGTGTAGAGTTGCGGATCGCCCAACACGACGCAGCCCCTCGCCCCTTTGGCCTCCAGAAGGGTCAGCCCTTCGTGAACGTGGCGGGAGACAATCCCATTTCCTTGACGGTCAGGATCAACTGAGACCGGTCCGAGGCCGAACCATTCCTCGCTCCGTCCGCCCATCGTGACGGGCGAGAAGGCGATGTGGTCAATCACCACGCCGTCGGCCTCTGCGGCCAACGAGATGGTCATAGCCTCAGGGCATCAACGACCGCCCCTTCGATGCCGAGCCGGCGTCGATCTCACGAGCGAATCCGGTCAGAATATCGCCAGCTTGGTCAATGGCAAAATCCACCTGTCGCTGATTTTACCGCATGGCCCGAACCCGTCTCACGCGGTTGGGTTTCGTGCGCCGATGGTGGCGACAGCGGACGGGCCGGTCGAACTTCCACGCGATCTCGAACCCGTTGAAGAAGAGGAGTCTGCCGATGTTTATCGGCGAACTCCGGTTGTGGCGTGGCCCGGCTAGAAAAAGGCCGGGATTTCTCCCGGCCTTAGAGGCAAAGCTCTCGCCCAAAAGTATTAGAAACGGAAGCTGAGGCCCGCCTTGATGGCGTGCTGGTCGACGTCGACACCGCTGTTGTGGAACTCACCGAAGTCGGTGTAGCGATATTCAAGGCGACCCGTCCACTTTTCAGCAAACGCGTGCTCGACACCAGCGCCGACAGTGTAGCCCACTTCAGTGTGGGTCTCGCGGAAGAAATCACCAACAGCGTCGGTGAGCGTTCCCTCGATACGTCCGGCGGCAACACCGCCAGTTACGTAGACGAGGGTGCGATCGAAAGCATAGCCTGCACGAATACGCGCGCTGCCCTGCCAGTCGAGTTCAAACGTCCCGAATGCAGGCGAGCCGATTACGACGAAATCAGTCTCGTTCCAGTTGTAATCGACATCAGCTTCGAGGCCGAAGACGAAAGCGCCTGACTGCCAGTTGGCACCAGCATGGGCACCGAGCTGCCCGCCATCGAGATCGATGTCAGCGCCATTGCCGAGGTGCGTCCACGCATAGCCACCCTGGACACCAACGTAGAAGCCTGTCCAGTCGAAGACAGCCGGAGCCATCGGAGCAACCGGGGTCGGCTCATAGACGATCGCGTCAGCGGCATAAGCCGGAGCTGCCAGCATGGCGAAGGTCGCGGATACGAGAAGAAGCTTCTTCATGGGTAAATGTCCTGAAAGTTGTCTGGGCGATGGGGTAGTCTACCCACGGTGGCGGCCGGTGTATGTAACTATCATGCAACACCACAACTAGAACGAGCGCAGAGAAGCCAGCCCGCGTGCTGCACGTGGCCTGACCGCAAGCACTATCACATCCTCATTGAGGGCGACGGTAAGCTGGTGCGCGGCATCCGACGATCGACCTCAACCAGGCTCCTGCAAAGAAGGGCCTGCAGCGCATACCCTGAACTGCAACAGCGGTTCGCTCGGCGTTTCCCTGTGTAGCTGGCAAGCGCGATCAAGACCTCATTCTCTGCCGGCAGTCATCCGATCACCATGCGCAATCCCGCAGGCGCTTGCCGCGCTCTGTCGCCGCTACTCGATCCCGGTCACACCTTCCAACGTCCTGTCGCATGCTGAAGTGCAATCGACGCTCGGCATTGCGCAGGGAGGCAAGTGGGACATTTCCCGGCTGCCCTTTGACCCCGCGATTAAGGGGGTGAAGATGTCTTGAATTCTCATGCCGGCTGCCCCGTGCTGCGGCAACGTGGCTCAACGCCTGGATAATCGCAAACATGTTGCGTCTACGTGCCACGTGTCAGTGACAACCGCGCAAACGGTTGATTGTGGCTTGCAACATGAATGTCGGAAACGACGACCACTTACTCGATGCAAGGCATTGATTTTCTTTTGAAAATGAATGGTGCCCAGACGCGGATTCGAACCACGGACACGCGGATTTTCAATCCGCTGCTCTACCAACTGAGCTATCTGGGCATCCGATTGGAAGGCGCTTTTTTGAAGCGTCTTTCCTGCGAGGAGGCGTTGGTTTTCCCCCGAAAGCGCGTGGGTTATACCACGAGTTTCACACCTGTCCAGCGTGAACAAAGCTGTTTCGACGACTTATTACGCATAGCGTGGATGCGGGCATGAAACGCGTCGCGAGCGCGCTCAGTGCTCCTCGTCGTCGAGGTTGTCTTCGGCCTCGGTGACGGGGATCGCATACGCGCCCGACAGCCATCGATTGAGGTCGACATCCTTGCAGCGCGGCGAGCAGAACGGGTAGTCGGCGCGCGAGGATGGCTTGCCGCACTCCGGACACTGCCTCCTGGGGCGCAACGGCGTGACCTTGTCGTCGACCACAGGCATCGTCAGGCCCTCACGCCCGAAAGCCAGTTGAAATGCACCTTGAAGCCGTCGGCGGTCAAAAGATTGACCGTCTCGTAGAGCGGCAGGCCGACGACATTGGTGTAGGAGCCCACGAGCTTGACGACGAACGTGCCCGCCAGGCCCTGGACCGCATAGCCACCAGCCTTGCCACGCCATTCGCCCGACGCCAGATAGCTTTCCAGTTCCTCGCGCGACAGGCGCTTGAAGCGCACCCGGGTCTCGACGAGGCGCTGGCGCACCTTGCCGGCCGGTGTGATCAGGCACACGCCGGTATAGACGCGGTGCGAGCGGCCCGAGAGCAGCCGCAGGCAGTTGGATGCCTCCTCTGCCAGTTCGGCCTTGGGCAGGATGCGTCGCCCGACGGCGACCACCGTATCGGCGGCGAGGATGAAGCAATCATCCGCCTCGCCGTCGCGCTTCAGACCCTCGAGCGCCTTTTCGGCCTTGGAGCGGGACAGGCGCTTGGCGAGCGAGCGCGGATGCTCGGCGCGCAGCGGCGTCTCGTCCAGATCGGCCGGATAGATGCGGGTCGGCTCGACGCCGGCCTGCTGCAAAAGCTCGATCCGCCGGGGCGAACCCGAGGCCAGCACCAGCTTTTGGAAGACACTCATCTGAAAACTCTGAGGCGGAGTTGGGAGACCAGCCGCTACTTGAAGCGGTAGGTGATGCGACCCTTGGTCAGGTCGTACGGGGTCATCTCGACAAGAACCTTGTCGCCCGTGAGGACGCGGATCCTGTTTTTGCGCATGCGGCCCGCAGTGTGCGCAATGATTTCGTGTTCGTTTTCGAGTTTCACCCTGAACATCGCATTCGGCAGAAGTTCAGTGACGACTCCCGGAAACTCGAGTACTTCTTCCTTCGGCATCCGATACCCATGTCTTGATTGTCATCGCCGGCCGCCCGGCCGGAAATTTGGGCGGAACCTATATGATTACGCCCGCTTTGTGAACACGCTAGTTTGGCGTGTCCGACGCGCCGAATCGGGCAGCAATTCGCGCGGCTATCCGCTCGTAGACATCCCGGTAAGCATCCATGATGCGCTCGCGCGAACCTGCTGCGCCGGACGGATCGGCGGTCGGCCAATATTCGACCTCGACTGCCATGGACCGCGTCAGTTCGAGCGCCGCATGATGGGCTTCCGGCGCAAGCGTGACGATCAGATCGAAATACGCGTCCTCCAGATCGTCGAGGCGTTGCGGCTGGCGGTCGCCAAGCGCCAACCCCTTCTCCGCCAGCACGGCATCGACGAACGGATCGCGCGCGCCTGCGCGAACGCCCGCCGAGGCGACGAAGACGGATTTCGGCAAGGCTTCCCGCGCGATCGCTTCCGCCATCGGCGAGCGGATGGCGTTCATCCCGCACAGGAACAGGATCGATTTCGGAAGCGGCGACGCCTCGTCACGCGGCATCGTTATCCCCGCCAGTGCAGCACGCACACGAGCGTGAAGAGCCGCCTGGCCGTGTCGAAATCCACCTCGATCTTGCCCGACAGCCGATCGAGCAGGGTTTGCGACCCTTCGTTGTGAAGGCCCCGCCGTCCCATGTCGATCGCTTCGATCTGCGACGGCGTCGACGAGCGAATCGCGTCGTAATAGCTTTCGCAGATCATGTAGTAGTCCTTCACGATCCGCCGGAACGGCGTGAGGGACAGGATGTGGGTCACGACAGTCTCGCCGTCCTCGCGCGAGATCGCGAAGACGAGGCGGGCCTCGGCCAGTGACAGCCGCAATTTGTACGGCCCCTCGCCCGTATCGCCGACAGGCGCGAAGGCGTTGTCCTCGATCAGGTCGAAGATCGCGACTGCGCGCTCATGCTCGACGTCCGGCGTCGATCGCCCGATCGATTCGTCCAGTTCAACATCGACCAGCCGGGCGTTTTGGTCGCGCTCGCTCATCGCTCAGCTTTCGGGATTGAGCCTGATGGCAACCGACGCGGCGTGGCCGTCGAGGCTCTCCGCTCGCGCAAGCGTGATCGCGGCCGGCCCGAGCGCGCGGAGCTGGTCAGGGCCGAGCTTCAGGATCGAGGTGCGCTTGACGAAATCGAGCACCGAGAGGCCCGACGAGAAGCGCGCCGAACGCGCCGTCGGCAGAACATGGTTCGACCCGCCGACATAATCCCCTATCACCTCGGGCGTGTGCCGCCCGATGAAGATCGCGCCGGCGTTGCGGATTTTCGGCACGAACGCATCCGCGTCATCCATGGCGAGTTCGAGATGCTCGGCTGCGATGCGATTGGCCAGCGGTATGGCGTCCTCAAGGTCGCCTACGAGGATGATCGCGCCGAAGTCTCGCCAGCTTGCGGCAGCGGTTTCGCCACGCGGCAACAGCGCCAGTTGGCGCTCCACCTCAGCCGCCACCGCGTCGCCGAGGCGCGCATCGTCGGTGATGAGAATCGATTGCGCGGCGGCGTCATGTTCGGCCTGGGCCAGGAGGTCGGCCGCCAGCCATGCGGGATCGTTGGTGCCGTCAGCAATGATGAGCACTTCGGAGGGGCCGGCGATCATGTCGATGCCCACCGTGCCGAACACACGACGCTTGGCCGCCGCCACGAAGGCATTACCCGGCCCGACGATCTTGGCGACCGGCGCGATCGTCCTAGTGCCGTAGGCCAGCGCTGCGATGGCCTGTGCGCCGCCCACGCGGTAGATCTCGGAGACACCGGCAAGGCGCGCCGCAGCCAGCACCAACGGGTTCAGCGCGCCATCGGGTGTTGGGACCGTCATCACGATGCGCTCAACGCCCGCGACCTTCGCAGGCACGGCGTTCATCAGCACCGAACTGGGATAGCTGGCAGTTCCGCCCGGCACGTAGAGCCCGACAGCCTCGACCGCGGTCCAGCGCGAGCCGAGCTCGACGCCGATCGGGTCCGTATAGCGGTCGTCGTGCGGCATCTGGCGGGCATGGTGTGCCTCGATCCGCGCATGGGCGAAGCGCAGCGCATCCAGCGTTTCGGCTTCGACGGCATTCAGCGCCGTGCCGACCTCGGTCTCACTCACCGCAATGCGATCCTCGTCGAGATCGAACCGGTCGAAGCGCCGCGTGTAGTCGATCAGCGCCGCGTCGCCCTCCTCGCGGACACGAGCGATGATATCGCGGACAACCGCGTCGACGTCCTCGGACACCTCGCGCTTGGTCGCAAGGAAGGATGTGAAGCGTGCTTGAAAGTCGGGCTCTCGCTGGTCGAGGCGAAGTGGCATCGTCGCTCCCTGCCTCAGCTCTTGTGCAGCGGGCGAGAGGCGGCTTCCCATGCCGCGCCGAGATCGGCGAGCCGTGCCTCGATATAGTCCACCTCAAGGCGGATCGCGGCGCCACCGGCAAACGTGATCTCGACCGCCCCTGCGGGGGCGTCGCCGGGAACGAAGCTGATGGCGAGGAGAGACAGGATTTCGTCGTCCTTGTCGCGCGAAAAGCCGGCGGTCTTCACCGCCTTGACCGCCTCGAAATGCAGAACGCTGCGGCGGCGCTCGTTACGGGATGAAAACAGCTTGCGCTTGTTTTCCCAGACGAAGCGGTTCATCGCCACCACGAAACGGCCGTCCGCCGCCAGGAAATCCAGATCGCCGACCTTCATCACCGCGTCCTGAACGTGCGCGGAGACGATTTCCAAATCCTGTTCGTCGAGGGCTACGAGCTTCAAGTCTGCCATGGCGTGCGCGATCCGGGCCGGATTGTTCAAACCCGGTGTTATGCCGTCTTCATGTGCAGCGCAACCGGAGGGGGCGATAGAGATCGCGCGCCGCCGTCATTTTGTCAGGAGGACAGGCGCTCGATCGTGGCGCCGCAGCCGGACAGCTTCTCTTCCAGACGCTCGAAACCGCGATCCAGATGGTAGACACGATTCACCACCGTTTCGCCCTGCGCGGCGAGGCCCGCAATGACGAGCGAAACCGAAGCCCGTAGGTCGGTCGCCATGACGGGCGCTCCATGCAACTGCGACACGCCCTCGACGATCGCGGTCTGCCCGGAGAGCGTGATCTTCGCCCCGAGGCGGGCAAGCTCCTGAACGTGCATGAAGCGATTTTCGAAGATCGTCTCGGTGATGCGCGACTTGCCCTTGGCCATCGTCATCAGGCCCATCAATTGCGCCTGCAGATCGGTCGGAAAGCCCGGGAACGGTTCCGTGGTCACATCGACCGGCATGATGCCGGAGCCGTTGCGCCGAATGCGGATGCCGGAGTTTAGTGGCGTCACCTCGACACCCGCCTGGGTCAGCGTGTCGAGCGCAGTGTCCAGAAGGTCCGCACGCGCGCCTTCGAGCACGACATCGCCGCCGGTCATGGCAACCGCCATGGCATAGGTGCCGGTTTCGATGCGGTCGGGAATCACGTCATGCGTCGCGCCCGACAGCGACGTCACACCGTCGATGACGATCGTCGGCGTGCCCGCACCGGAAATCTTCGCGCCCATGGCGTTCAGGCATTCCGCGAGGTTGACGATTTCCGGCTCGCGCGCCGCATTCTCGAGGACGGTCTGACCATGGGCCAGCGATGCCGCCATCAGCAGAACATGCGTCGCGCCGACCGAGACTTTCGGAAACACGTAGCGGTTGCCAATGAGGCCCTTGGGCGCACGCGCGTGCACATAACCCTGCTCGATTTCGATCTCGGCGCCAAGCGCACGCAGGCCGTCGATAAACAGATCCACCGGGCGCGTACCGATCGCGCAGCCACCGGGCAGCGACACGCGCGCCTCGCCCATGCGCGCCAGAAGCGGCCCGATCACCCAGAAGGAGGCACGCATCTTGGAGACGAGTTCATAAGGCGCGGTCGTATCGACGATCGACTTCGCGGTGAAATTGATGGTGCGGGCATAGCCGGAATTCTGCTGCTCGCGACGACCGTTGACCGAATAATCGACGCCGTGATTGCCGAGAATGCGGGTGAGCTGTTCCACGTCGGCCAGATGCGGCACGTTGCCGAGGCTCAGCGTGCCGTCGGTCAAGAGCGACGCGATCATGAGCGGCAGCGCCGCGTTCTTCGCGCCCGAGATGGGAATCGTGCCGTTGAGCGCGTTTCCACCGACAATCCTGATGCGATCCATTCGATCCCCTTGCCGGAGTACCCGGCTCTCGTCTCATTTTCGAGCCGGCCCCTCTAACCCAGCGGCTGCGCCGACACAACTGCACGCTGGGTAAGCCGCAGGACGGCCCTTCAATCCTTGTCGTCCGACGCTTCCGCGCCGACATCCGCCAGCCCGTCGGGACGGGCATCCTCCTCGCCAGCGCGCCGCGACCGGGCCTGCGCCTTGCGGCGTTGGAGGTTGGCGCGCAGCTTTTCCGCCAGCCGCGCCTGCTTTCTGGCCTGTTGATCGGCGATATTTCGAGCGTGTTCGTCCCGCGTGCTCACTGCAGTCTCCGGCTAGATGGAAATTATGTTCATCTGGCGGCGCAGCTATAGCAGAGCCGCGCGTCTGCTCAAACGGCACAGCGGATCATAAGCCGGCGGCTGGAAGTCGAGACTCGCCCCATGTGGAAACAACCCCAAGTTTGCGCCGATCCGCGCTTGCGCTCCCCGCATCCATGTGGCAGAAGTCCGCCGCATTCGCGACATGCTGCGGTAGCTCAGTGGTAGAGCACTCCCTTGGTAAGGGAGAGGTCGAGAGTTCAATCCTCTCTCGCAGCACCAGTCCATCCCCTTGAAATCGCTGGAATCCTTTCGTGCGCTGGATCAGCGCGACGTTATCCATTGCGCGAGCTTGGCAGAGAAGGCGTCGAGGGCGGTGCGCAGGGTGGGTAATCCATCCGTCCGGCCAAGCGTATCCTGCTCCATATAGAGGCCGCGATTGATCTCGATCTGGATCGAGTGGCGGGCGTCTTTTGGCCTGCCATAGTGTTCGACGATGTGAGCGCCGGCATAGGGTTCGTTGAGCCCCACCGTGTAACCGAGATCGCCCAGGGCCGAGGCGATGAAGTCGGTGAATTCGGGATCACAACTCGTTCCGTGCAGGTCGCCGAGCACGAAATCCGGCCTGTGGACGCCCGGATCGGGCGACAGATCGTTGCCCACGGCCAGCATCGAATGCCAATCGACATGCCACACCGCGCCGTGGCGGGCGTGCAGAGCGTCGATGCGGCCGGCGAGGCACGCATGATAGGGGCGCCAGTAGTTTTCGATCCGATGGTTGAGTTCCGATGCCCCCAGCCGGCGGGCGTAGATCGGCACGCCGCCTCCAATAAGGCGAAAGACAAGCCCAACGCCTCTTTGGCTGTGTCTTCCCGCCTCGATCGCTTCCGGCCAGTCCTGCTCGAGCAGTTCGGGATCGAGATCACCCGGTTCGCGATTCGGGTCGATATAGGTTCGGGCGAAAAGGGCACGGATGAGAACGATACCGTGTCGTGGCGCGTCGATGATGAGATCGTCGACGAACCTGTCTTCTCCCGCATGGAGGAGAAACGGATCGACCGCATGGGCAAAATCATCCGGGTAGGTGGTGCCGCTGTGTGGGGAATCGAAAACGATCGGAAGCGCCTCGCCTTGCGGCTCGATCAGGTCCACCGCATCGTGAATGCTGTACTCAGACATCGTACTCGCCGGGCTGACCAGCCGGATACTCGCGCGTCGGCATCAGCAGGATGTGCGGATACAGTTCTTCCTGAAAGACCCGCTTGAGGCGGATCAGCTCGGCGATCGGGTGGTCGTGCTGATCGACGCGGATATCCCATAACGGGTATTCCTGATCCGCCACGACCAAGATGGAGGCGGATTGCTCGCCAAGCCGGTCGCCGCCGGCGTCCACGCCAGCCGCAAGAGAGTTCAGGAGCCTCTCGACGAGCGGTTCGCCGCGGTGTGCCTCGTAGGATCGGGCGGCTGCTTCGATGACGCCCCTGTCCGCCAACCGATTGCCCTGGACGCTGAATCCATCGCCCTCGATGGAGCCGGCGTAGTCCTTACAGCCGTCGCCGGTCCACACGGCGGTTTCGCCGCGCGAATCGATCACGGCAAATTGGCGACGTGCGGCCATTTCGTCGGCGCGGCTGAGTTCATCGACGACCTCCCTGGCGGTCCGGCCCTGTTCGAGAAGGCGGATGCCATCGATGCCGAGATAGGGATTGAGCTTGCCCTGGGTGGCGACTGCACCCAGCCCCGTATGCGCGTGGTCGAGCAGCTTGCCTACCGCAGGCAAGGCCGTCGTTGCGCTGATGCCGAACTGGCCCGTCTGCGCGCACCGGGCGATGATTGAAAGCGTCATGTTGCCTCGACGATCTGGAACCGGCTGGAGGTAGGCAAACGACCGCGTCTCCGGTGCGGTTCCGTCCGACGCGCGCAATACGTCGAGCGGCCTGGATCGCAGGCTCGCCGGAACAGTCATCTAAGATTCCAGCCTAATGCGCAAAAATTGCCTCACAATTCGCTCAAAAAAGAAATCGACAAATTCTACTGGTTTAATAGACTTAAGGCGCTGAAGGAGGACGGTATGGCCTATATTCAAGGTTCCCCAAATCGACGGACTGCCCGCGTATCGAGCGTCGCCAACCGCGTCCCGGCCTATGCGATGTTCGCGCTCGCCTTCGCCTTTGCGAGCGCATTGGTGCTCGGTCTGGTTGCATGAACCCATTCCGGCCGGCATGCCGGCTGGCCCATCTTCTTGAAACGCCTGACTGTGCACGGAGGATGACATGTCGATAGCATTCACACTCAGTCCAAGTCTTGCTGCTGTGGAAGCCGCGGAAGATTTCTTCTTCAACCCGGACACGTATCGCGAGCAACTGATCCTGGCGGATCGGTCGGGATTCTCATCGGTCGTCGTCGATCACACCGGCGGAACGCTCGCCAATCTCGACGTGGCGGCCAATGTCGCGCGAGCGACCGACGCCATGACCATCATCGTCACGCATCTCGCAGGCGTGATCGCGCCGACCGTTTCGGCCCGGCAACTCGCCTATCTCGATCGCCTGACGGAAGGCCGTCTCGCGCTGCGGTTCGCCAGCGGCGGACCCGACGAGGGACTGACCTCGCACGAGGCAGGCTGGCGCCAGACGGACGAATATCTGACGCTGCTCAAGCGGCTTTGGTCCAACGCCTATCCCTTTGATCACGAAGGCGAGTTTTATAGCGTTCGCGCGGGATATGTGCCGGAAAAGGGGCCGCAGGGCCTCGGCATTTCCCTGCGCATCGCCGCCACGACCGGTGTGGCGATGAAGGTCGCTGCACGCCACGCGGATGTCATCGAACTTGTGCCGGGACCGGTTCAGGACGTCGCGAACCAGATCGAGCGTGTGCGATCACTCGCATCCGGTTTCGGGCGCGCCGACAAGATCAGGTTCGCGGTTCCGGTAACGGTCGAGCAGATGGTGGCCGGGCGGCTTCACGGGAGTTTGCACCAGCCCGCACTTGCCGAACGCGCGGTTCTGGCTCTCCTGCCCTATGTCGAAGCGGGCGCGAGCGAGTTCATGATCGGTGATCTCCGCACGGCGGAAACCATGCGGTTCGTCGCAGACGAGATCGGGGACCTCTTGCGCAACTCGGCGCGCCGCATCCCTGCCTCGCCTGCGGTTCGCTGGCATCACCGGCACTCCGCGTAGCGTCCAGCACGATCGAAAATGAAGACTGTGCGGCCTTTGGGGTCGCGCAGCACCGGTCATGCAACCACGATAAAACCGCGCGCAGCGAGCGATCAACGGCGCCGTCCTCGAAGACTTCGTTAAGTCTACCGTTTCACCACATGGAAATGTTTCGGCAATAGCTTCAGGCCCTCTTACGCTGTTCTTGGCGTTACCGGATCGAGGCGAAGCTATGAACATCTTTGCACGGATTGCATTGGCTCTCACCGTGTCACTGGGCGTTCCTGCCGCGGCACAGGCCGCGACCGTTGTGGCAAAGGTCGATATCGCGACCCAGACGATGACCGTCGTGCATCGCGGCCAGGTCAAGTACCGCTGGAAGGTCTCGACAGCGCGCTCCGGCAAGGTCACGCCGTCCGGAAGCTGGTCGGCGAAGTGGCTGTCGAAGAACCATCGGTCCAGCCGCTACAGCAACGCGCCGATGCCCTACGCCATCTTCTACAACGGCAATTATGCCGTGCACGGCACGAACCAGGTCAACCGTCTGGGCAGACCTGCTTCAGCCGGGTGCGTGCGGCTCGATACGCGGAACGCGGCCGTGCTTTACCGTCTGGCGCAAAAGGAAGGCCTGAAGAACGTGCGCATCGTCGTCAGCCGCTGAGGCTTTATTCCGACGCGGCAAGCTTCGCGGGATCGAAGTCCGGCTGTTCGGCCTCGGCAATCGGCTGGCGCGGGAAGCCCTTGAGGCTGGAGACCTCCTTCACGTCGCGGGCGATATCGATGGGGCTCTCTGCATAAGCTGCCACAAGCGTCGCGACGGACGTCAGCGCATGGACGTGGATGCGCTCATAGCCGTGCGAGGCATCGATGCCGAAGGCGAGCAAGGCGGTGCGAACGTCGTGGCCCGCCTCGATCGCCGACGCCGAGTCCGACCGGTAATAGCGGAACACATCCTTCTGGTAGGGGATGTCGCCCTCGCGGCAGAGATCGACGAGCTTCTTCGTCAGATGATAATCGAACGGCCCGGCCTGATCCGCCATGGCGACCGTGACGCCGAACTCCGAAGAGTTCTGCCCAGGCGCGGTGGTTCCGTTGTCGATCGTCACCATCGAGGCGATTTCGGGCGTGACGATGGATGCGGCGCCGACGCCGACTTCCTCGGCGATGGTGAACAGCCAGTGGATGTCGACCGGGGTCTTCACGTTCTCGCGTTCGAGCGCTTCGATCGCGGCAAGCGCGATGGCCACGCCGGCCTTGTCGTCCAGATGGCGGGAGTTGATGAAGCCGTTGTCGAGAAACTCCGCCCCAGTATCGAAGGCGACGAAATCGCCGACATCGATGCCGAGCGCGCGCGTTTCGAGCTTCGTCTGCGTCGGCGCATCGATGCGCAGTTCGACATGCGCCCAGCCCACAGGCGCCGTATCGACCTCGTCATTGTAGGTGTGGCCGGAGGCCTTGAGCGGCAGCACACTGCCGCGAAAGCTGCCCTGCTCGCTGTAGAGCGTCACGCGCCCGCCTTCTGCGAAGCGCGCCGACCAGTGGCCTATGGGAACGAGTTCCAGGCGGCCATTCTCCTTGACGAGCTTTACCTGCGCGCCGAGCGTGTCGAGATGGGTGACGACCGCGCGGGCGCCCTTGCGGCGGCTGCCCTGGCGCACGGCGCGGATCGCCCCGCGCCGCGTCAGTTCGGGTGTAAGCCCAAGACGCTCAAGCTCCTTGGAGCAGTGGCGCACCACCTGGTCCGTGTATCCCGTTGGGCTGTCGATGGCCAAGAGGGCCTTGAGCTGCGCGACGAGGTAGGCTTCGTCGATGGTCATTGATCTCTCCCGAAGGGTTACATCTTGCCGAGCGCCTGCGTGGCTGCACGGTGGCCGGAGAGCGGGAACAGCAGGTCCAGGAACCGCTCTGCCGTCGGCTGCGGTTCGTGGTTCGCAAGGCCGGGCCGCTCGTTGGCCTCGATGAACACATAGTCCGGCTCGGTCGGCGAGTGCACCATGAAATCGATGCCGACCACAGGAATGTCGATCGCGCGCGCGGCATTGATCGCGGCTTCCACGAGGCGATGATGAACGACGCCCGTCACATCGTGGATCGAGCCGCCAGTGTGGAGGTTGGCAGTCTTGCGCACGACGATGTCGGTTCCGCTCTCGGGCACCGTATCGAGATCGAAGCCGGCCGCAGCCAGGCACCGCTCAGTCTCGGCGTCGATCGGGATAGTGCTTTCGCCGCCCGTTGCGGCAGACCGCCTGCGTGACTGGCTCTCGATCAGCCTGCGGATGTTGCTGCGGCCATCGCCGACGACACGCGGCGGGCGGCGGACAGCAGCGGCGACCAGCTTAAAATCGATGACGACGAGCCGCAAATCCTCGCCGTCGAAACAGGCTTCCACCAGCACCCGGTCGCAAACCTCGCGCGCTGTGGCGACGGCACGGTCGATATCCTCGATCGTTTCGAGCCCGACCGCGACGCCCCTGCCCTGCTCGCCGCGCGCGGGCTTCACGACCACGCGGCCATGCTTTTCGAGAAACGCCTGGAGAGCGTGCCTGTCATCTCCCGCAACCATTTGTTCGGGCACGACGATGCCCGCGGCTTCCACGACGCGGCGCGTCACGGCCTTGTCGTCGCAGATCGACATCGCGACGCCGGACGTCATCTCGGAGAGGCTTTCGCGACAATGGACCGACCGCCCGCCATGCGACAGCCGGAAGAAGCCGCCTTCGGCGTCGGTGATCTCGACATGGACGCCACGCCTGCGCGCCTCGTCGACGATCAGCCGCGCATAGGGGTTCAGCGCGTCATAGGCTTCCAGCGGGCGCGCATAGAGGCGCTCGTTGATGGGATTCTTGCGCTTGACCGCGAAGACCGGAACGCGGCGGAAACCGAGCTTCTCGTAAAGTGCGATCGCCTGGTCGTTGTCGTGCAGGACAGACAGATCCATATGCGCCGCGCCCCGCGCCTTGAAATGCTCGGCAAGCCTGCGAACGAGCATCTCGCCGATGCCGGGATGGCGCGCCTGCGGATCGACGGCAAGGCACCAGAGCGACGAGCCCTGTTCCGGGTCGGCAAAGGCCCGGCGGTGATCGATGCCCGTGACCGTGCCGACGATCTCGCCGGTGGCCTCGTCCTCGGCTACGAAATAGGTGATGGCCCGATTGTCACGGTTCGACCAGAAGAAGTCGGGCCGGACGGATACCATACCACGCGCGGCATAGATGCGGTTGACGGCGCGCGCATCCGCCTCGGACGACAGCCGCCTCACGAAATAGCCGCGCGGCTGTCGTCGTCCCGACCGGTAGGTCGCCAGATCGAGCCGGAACGTGTGTGACGGATCGAGAAAAATCTCCTGCGGCGCTTCGGCCAGAAGGACGTGCGGATCGCGCACGTAAAACGCGATGTCGCGACGCTCCGGCCCCTCCTCGCGGATTGCGGAGACGAGGTCCGCCGCGTTCTCGAAGGTCTGCGCGAAGATCAGCCGGCCCCATCCGCAATCGACGCTGACGGCTCCGGTTCTTGAGGCCGTTTCTGCTTCCGACATCTCCATCACGGGATTCATCGAATCGGCGCGCAGGCGCTTCAGGCGGTGCGCCAGCGCCTTGTCCGATCGATGGCGCTGCGACCTGTCATCAGGCGCACTTTTCTTGGCCATCTCGCTAGATCCCATGCGTCTGCAACCAGAGTTCGAGCAGACCGACCTGCCAGAGTTCAGACCCCTGAAGCGGCGTGATGTGGTCGGATGGCGAGGCGAATAGCTTCTGCAGATAGTCGTCGCGGAAGATCGCCCGGTCGGTCGCTGCACGCGACGTCAGCGCATCACGCACCATGTCGAGATACGGTCCATCGACATATTTGAGCTGCGGGACCGGGAAGTAGCCCTTCTTGCGGTCGATGACCTCATGCGGAACGACGAGACGTGCGGCTTCCTTCAGCACGCCCTTGCCGTTCTGCTTGAGCTTTTCCTCGATCGGAACTTTCGCGGCCAGTTCGACCAGCTCGTGATCGAGGAACGGCACGCGCGCCTCGAGACCCCACGCCATCGTCATGTTGTCGACGCGCTTGACCGGATCGTCGACCAGCATCACCTGGCTGTCGAGCCGCAAGGCCGCGTCGACCGGCGTGTCCGCGCCGGCGCTCAGCAGGTGCCGGGCAACGAGTTCGCGGCTGACGTCCGTATCGGCGAGCCATTCCGGATTGACGTGCTGTGCCATCGTCGCATGCGAGCGATCGAAGAAGACGCGGGCGTAGTCGTCGACGACGTCGTTCGAGTTCGCCAGCGGCGGATACCAGTGGTAACCGCCGAAGACCTCATCCGCACCCTGGCCGGACTGCACCACCTTGATGTGCTTGGAAACCTCCTGCGACAGCAGGTAAAAACCGACATTGTCGTAGGACACCATCGGCTCCGACATTGCCGCAAACGCGCCGGGCAGCGCGTCCATCAGCTTGTCGGACGGCACGAAGATTTTGTGGTGGTCGGTGCCGTAGTGCTTGGCGATCAGATCGGAGTAGACGAATTCGTCGCCCTTCTCGCCATTGGCTTCCTCGAAGCCGACCGAAAAGGTCATCAGCCCGTGCTGGCCCTGCTCCGCGAGCAGGCCGACGATCAGGCTCGAATCGACCCCGCCGGAGAGCAGCACACCAACCGGCACGTCCGCCACCATGCGGCGCTTGACGGCGGTGCGCAGGCTGTCGAGCACCATGTCGCGCCAGTCGTTCGACGACAGTCCGGCCATCGACGGATCGCGCTGATAGGGCGGGCTCCAATAGACGGTGTCGGTCTTGCGGCCGTCCTGCTCGATGACGCGGATCGTCGCCGGCGGGAACTTCTTCACGCCATTGATGATGGTGCGCGGGGGCGGAACGACGGCGTGGAACGAGAGATAGTGATGAAGCGCGTGGCGATCGATCGACGCGTCGATGTCGCCGGCCTTCAGGAGGGCCGGCAGCGACGATGCGAAGCGCACCGAGCGATCGTTCTCGGCCAGATAGAGTGGCTTGATGCCGAACCGGTCGCGCGCCATGACGACGCGGCCCGTGTCGCGCTCGTGGATCACGAAAGCGAACATGCCCATGAAGCGCGTGACGCATTCCGTGCCCCAGGCGTGCCATGCCTTGAGGATGACTTCGGTGTCGCCGTGCGAGAAGAAGCGGTAGCCCTTTTCCTCGAGTTCGCTGCGCAGCTCCGGATAATTGTAGATGCAGCCGTTGAACGCGATCGTGAGACCGAGTTCGGCATCCACCATGGGCTGGCGCGCCTTTTCAGACAGGTCGATGATCGACAGGCGGCGATGCGCGAGCGCGGTGTGACCATGCATCACGAGACCGGATCCATCCGGTCCACGCGGCGCGATCGCATCCATCATTCGGGCCTGGGCAAGCGCTGAGGGCTGCGCGCCGTCGAATCGTATTTCTCCGCAAATTCCACACACGGTGCTGGTCAAAACCTCCGTTATTCTTTACTTCGTCGCGATATTGATTATATGTCTGATCATTAGATGTCAAATGAATGGCCATGACGAACAACAGACAGCCGGGCAACGCCAGCGGCCCGCAAAAGTTCCGGGATGCCGAAACCCGCACTATCGAGAAGGCGATCAGGCGGATCGTGCGTGCGCACGACCTGCAATCGAAGGCGCTTGCCAAGGCGAGCGGCCTGACCGCAGCCCAGCTTGTGCTCATGAAGGGCATGGCCGAACTTGGCGAGGTGACGTCGGCGGCGTTGTCCGCCTATGCCGACATCAGCCCGGCGACGGTTGTCACGGTGCTCGACAATCTGGAAGAACGGGGCCTCGTCCAGCGATACCGCTCGGGCAGCGACCGGCGCATCGTCCACACGCGCCTGACTGAGCCAGGCATGATCATGGTCGCCGGCGCGCCCGCACCACTCGGCCCCCTCTTCCTGGAGCGGTTCGCGCGGCTCGACGACACCGAGCGCCGTGCGATCGTGGAGGCGGCCGTGCGGCTGGCTGACCTGCTTTCGCGGGGCGGCGAATTCGAGGGGCCGGCCATCAGTTGAGCCTCCGAAATGGCCTGCCGCATCCGTGGCAATTTGCCCGACCCGATGGCGTGGACGCAGAAGCCCGCCATGGCTATTTTCCGCGCAATTGCAGGAAGGTGCCATGAACTACGAGCGGTTTTTCGAAGAGGCAATCGACCAGGTGCATGCGGAACGACGCTATCGCGTCTTCGCGGATCTGGAACGCATCGTCGGTGAGTTTCCCAAGGCTATCTGGCGCTCGCAGGGCGAGACGCGGGAAATCACCGTGTGGTGCTCGAACGATTATCTCGGCATGGGTCAGCACCCGGATGTTATCGCTGCGTCGCAGAAGGCTGCGGGCACCATGGGCTCCGGCGCGGGCGGCACCCGGAACATTTCCGGCACCAATCATCCGCTGGTGGAACTCGAACTCGAGCTTGCCGATCTGCACGACAAGGAAGCGGCGCTCGTCTTCACGTCAGGCTTCGTGTCCAACGAAGCGGCGATCTCGACGATCGGCAAGCTCCTGCCGAACTGCCTCATTCTCTCCGACGAACTGAACCACGCGTCGATGATTGAAGGCGTGCGCCGCTCTGGTGCTGAGAAGAAGATCTTTCGTCACAACGACATCGAGCACCTCGAAATGCTGTTGCAGCAGGCTGGCCGCGAACGCGCCAAGCTGATCGTCTTCGAGAGCGTCTACTCGATGGATGGCGACATCGCGCCGATCGAAGCGATCGCGGACCTCGCCGACAAGTACAATGCGATGACCTATATCGACGAGGTCCACGCTGTCGGCATGTATGGCGCGTGCGGAGGCGGCATCACCGAGCGCGACGGGCTTGCCCATCGCATCGACGTCATCGAAGGCACGCTTGCGAAGGCCTTCGGCACGTTGGGCGGGTACATTTCGGGCACCCGCTCGGTCATCGACGCCGTGCGCTCCTACGCGCCGGGCTTTATCTTCACCACCGCACTGCCGCCATCGATCGCCGCGGCGGCAACCGCCTCGATCCGCCATCTGAAGCAGTCGAGCGTGGAGCGCGATGCCCAGCAGCGCCAAGCTCGGCAGGCAAAGGATGTGCTCTCCGCCTCCGCCCTACCGGTGATGCCGTCGGAAACGCATATCGTGCCGGTTCTGGTCGGCGATCCCGAGCTCTGCAAAATGGCCAGCGACAGGCTGCTCGCCAAGCACGGGATCTACATCCAGCCGATCAACTACCCGACCGTGCCGCGCGGCACCGAGCGGCTGCGCATCACGCCGACGCCGTTCCACGACGACACACTGATCGAGACGCTGCGCGATGCGCTGGTCGAGACATGGAATGCGCTGGGTATTCCGTTCCGCGACGAGACCAAGCCCGACGTGCCGGTCAAGTCCGATCGGGTCGTGCCGCTCGTCGTGGCAAAGTCGGGCGGCTGAGTCGAAAGACCTACCTCAGCGGGTTTCGATCCAGCGCGCCAGCCTGTCAGCCGCTTCCTCGATCTGATCGAGGCGGCGGTGGAAGCAGATGCGGAAATAATCCTCCCCGCCTGGCCCGAACGCAGTCCCCGGCGCGAGCCCGACATTGGCATCGTCCACGATGTCGAATGCCGCGGTGCGCGTATCGGTGACGCCATCGATCCTGAAGAACAGGTAGAAAGCCCCCGCCGGCGGGGTCAGGTCGACGCGACCCGTCGCCAGCAGGCGCTTGCACAGGATATCGCGGGCCTGCTGCGCCCGCTCAACCTGGCTGGCGATGAAGGCGTCGCCCTCATCGAGTGCTGCGACCGCGCCCTTCTGCAGGAAAGCCGGTACGCCCGAGGTCGAATACTGGATCAGGTTTTCGAAAACCTGCTGTAACTCGGGATGCACCTTGAGCCAGCCGATGCGCCAGCCCGTCATCGCCCAGTTCTTCGAAAAGCTGTTGACGAAGAGGATGCGGTCGTCCGCGTCCATCACATCGAGGAAGGACGGCGCACGGCGGGCACCGTAGTGGAACAGCGCGTAGATCTCGTCGGCGATGATCCACAGCCCGCGCTCGCGCGCCAATCCGAGGATGGCAGCAAGCGTCTCGCGGTCGGCGGTCCAGCCGGTCGGGTTCGACGGGGTGT
Source organism: Mesorhizobium sp. CAU 1732 (assembly GCF_039888675.1). Classification (NCBI taxonomy): domain Bacteria; kingdom Pseudomonadati; phylum Pseudomonadota; class Alphaproteobacteria; order Hyphomicrobiales; family Phyllobacteriaceae; genus Mesorhizobium; species Mesorhizobium sp. CAU 1732. The sequence goes on along the minus strand of NZ_JBDQQR010000001.1, from coordinate 1,120,019 downwards.
TGACGAAGATCGCCTTGGTGGCCGACGTGATCGCGGCTGCAAGCTTCTCGACATCACACGTCCAGCCATTGCCGGAACGATCGAGCGATACCGGGACCGCCTTGGTGCCCGCGACGCCGGCGGCGGCCGCGAAGTTCGGCCAGGCAGGCGTCAGATAGACGATTTCGTCGCCATGGCCCGCAACCGCGTCGAGCGCGAGCTGGATCGATTGCATGCCTGACGCAGTGACGATGAATTCCTGCGGATCATAGCTGCCGCCGAAGTGCCGGCCGTAATAGCGCGCGAGCGCCGCGCGCAATTCCGGAATGCCGCGCTGCCAGGTGTAGAACGTCTCGCCCGCATTGAGCGCGGCGTTGGCGGCACCGGAAATGAAGCCCGGAGTCGGCAGGTCGCCCTCGCCTGCCCAGAGCGGAATGAGGCCGGGCTTGGTGCGGCCATGATTGACGACTGCGACGATGCCGCTTTCAGGCGCAAGACGCGCCTCGGAGCGCAAATGTTCGGTCTGGGTCATGGATTCCACGCTTCGCAAAGGAAAGACCCCGGCAGTGGGCCGGGGTCTGTCGGATGCCTAGCGCAGCCTCTAGTTCTTCGCAAGCAGGTCGCGAATCTCGGTGAGGAGCTGGACATCGGCGGGCGGCGGAGCTGCCGGCGTTTCCTTTGCGGCTTCCTGCCTCTCGATCCGGCGGCGCATGTTGTTCACCGCCTTGACCATCAGGAAGATGATCCAGGCGAGGATCAGGAAGTTGATGACCACGGTGATGAAATTGCCGTAGGCAAAAACAGCGCCCTGCTCACGTGCCGCAGCGAGAGACTGGGCCGTTACGCCTGATGAAAGCGGGAGGAAGTAGTTGGAAAAGTCAAAGCCGCCGAAGATCGCCCCCACGACCGGCATGATGATGTCATCGACGAGCGAGGACACGATCAACCCGAAAGCGCCGCCGATGATCACGCCAACGGCGAGGTCCATCACATTGCCCTTGGCGATAAATTCCTGAAATTCCTTAATCATCCTTCCCTCCTGGAGAATGGAATGGTGTTAGAATCATGCACCGGTCCTTTCGACCGATACCGTTCACCATACCAAAATCGAGGCGGGCGATAAGTGTACTTTCCGTACATTCTACCGCCGCGCAACGGGACCTGCATAATGGACAGATAGACAGGCCGGCCTAGCTGTGCTTGCCTCGTCGTCGCGCGCTGTCTTTGAGAGGAAACGGGGCCGATGCAAGGCTGGGTCATCATCATCGTGGCCATCGCCTATGTGACGCTGCTGTTCGTGGTGGCGCATCTCGGAGACCGGCGTGCCGCGACCGAGGGCCCCGGCCGCGCACGACCCTATATTTACGCCTTCAGCCTTGCGATCTATTGCACGTCGTGGACGTTCTTCGGCTCGGTCGGACTGGCCAGCGAGCGTGGCTTCGAGTTCCTGACGATCTATATCGGTCCGATCCTGGTCTTCGTGTTCTGCTATCCGTTCCTGCGGCGGATTATCAAGCTTGCGAAATCGGAGAAGATCACCTCGATCGCAGACTTTCTCGGCGCCCGCTACGGCAAGAGTTTCGCAGTCGCGGCGATCGCCACCATCATCGCGATGTTCGGCACCGTTCCCTACATCGCGCTTCAGCTCAAGGCGATCTCAAGCTCCGTCAGCCTGATGGTCGAACACTACAATGGCGCGCCACCGGTCGATCTCATCATCGGCGACATCTCGCTGGCCGTGGCGCTCCTGCTGGCCATGTTCGCCATCCTTTTCGGCACGCGGCATGCCGACGCCACCGAGCATCAGGACGGCCTGGTCCTCGCCGTCGCAGTCGAGTCGATCGTGAAGCTCGCAGCCTTCCTGGCGGTCGGCGTCGCCGTGACCTTCTTTCTCCTTGGCGGGCCTGCCGATCTCATCGCGCTCGTCAGCGACAACGCACAGGTTCAGGCGGCCTATGACTATAACACGTCGCTCGGCACCTGGATCGTCATGACCATGCTGAGCGGCTTCGCGATCATCATGTTGCCGCGACAATTCTACGTGACGGTCGTCGAGAACCGATCGGAAGAGGAGTTGCGCAAGGCAAGCTGGATGTTCCCGCTCTACCTCGTCGCGATCAACCTCTTCGTCATCCCGATCGCGTTCGCGGGCGTCACGGTTCTGGGACCGGATTCGAACTCGGACCTCTACGTCGTTTCGCTACCGCTTCACTACGGGCAGAATGCGCTGGCGCTCTTCGCTTTCATCGGCGGCCTGTCGGCCGCGACCGCGATGGTGATCGTTGCGAGCGTAGCGCTTTCGATCATGATCTCGAACGACCTCGTCATTCCGCTCGCGATGCGCCGCCTGCTCCGGCCGGATTCGCCGGACAGGGAGGATTGGTCGAAGATCATCCTGAACGTCCGTCGCGCATCGATCTTCATCATCCTGTTTGCGGCCTTCCTCTACTATCGTGAAACGACCACCAACACGCGACTGGCATCGATCGGGCTGATCTCGTTCGCGGCCGTCGCGCAATTTGCTCCGTCTCTGATCGGCGGTCTTATCTGGCGCGGCGCAAACGGGCGCGGAGCCCTGCTCGGAATGGCGACCGGCATTACGGTGTGGGCTTACACGCTTCTGTTTCCGTCGCTTGCGCCGCCCGACACGCAGCTTCTGACGTCAGGACTTTTCGGATTGCAGGCGCTGCGCCCGCAAGCGCTGTTCGGCACGGTCGCCGAACCGCTGAACCACGGTGTCCTGTGGAGCCTGTCGGTCAACACGCTTTTCTTCATCCTCGGTTCGCTGTCGCGTGCTTCCGTACCGCTCGAACGCATTCAAGCGGCATTCTTCGTGCCGCGCGACACGAACCCGATGCCCAGCCTGCGCAGGTTTCGAACCGCGGTCACGGTCAACGATCTGAAGGACACGATCGCGCGCTATCTCGGGGTGGAGCGGACGGAACGCTCGTTCCAGAGTTTCGAGGCAAAGGAAGGCCGGAAGATCGGCGGCAGCGAGCTTGCCAGCATGTCGGTGATCCGCTTTTCGGAGCAGTTGCTGACCAGTGCCGTGGGGTCGTCCTCGGCGCGGCTCATTCTGTCGCTGCTCTTCCAGCGCAATGACCGCAACCCGCGCGGCACTCTTCGCCTTCTCGATGACGCGACAGAGGCGCTTCAGCAGAACCGAGATCTTCTCCAGACGGCGCTCGACCAGATGGAGGAAGGCGTCACGGTGTTCGACCGCGACTTCGGCCTCACCTGCTGGAATCGGCAATTCCGCGCGCTCTTCGACCTGCCCGGCGAGATGGGCCAGGTGGGTGTGTCGCTGCACCGGGTGCTTCGTTTCCTTGCCGATCGGGGAGACATTCCGGCGGGCTCGGAAACCGAGACACTCAACCGCATGACGTGGTTCGGCGAGGTATGGTCGATCGAACTCAAGCGCAGCGGCCGCATCATCGAACTGCGCACGAACCCGATGCCGGACGGCGGGATCGTTGCGACCTACACCGACATCACCGCCCGGGTGCAGGCGGATATCGCGCTCAAGCGCGTCAACGAAACGCTGGAGCATCGCGTCGAAAACCGGACGTCCGAACTGACCCGCGTCAACGAAGAACTGGCGCTCGCACAGATGCTGGCGGAGGAAGCCAATCTCGGCAAGACGCGGTTCCTCGCGGCTGCCGGACACGACATCCTCCAGCCGCTCAACGCCGCACGGCTCTATTGCTCGGCACTGTTGGAAACGGTTGGCAAAAGCAAGGTCGGCGATGCGGTCGGCAACATCGAATCCTCGCTCGAATCCGTCGAGACCATCCTCGGCGCGGTGCTGGATATTTCACGCCTGGATACGGGCGCCATGCAACCGGCCGATAGCGTCTTCAAGCTTGACGGTTTGCTGCGCCAGATCGAAACGGATTTCCAGCCGCTTGCGGCGGAAAAGAAGCTCGAGCTTCGTATCATGCCGTCGACCATAGCGGTGAACACCGACCGAAATCTTTTTCGGCGCCTCGTGCAGAACCTCGTGTCCAACGCGATCAAATACACGCGTAGCGGGCGCGTTCTGGTTGGTGTTCGCCGACGGGGCGAGCTTGTGGAACTGCAGATATGGGATACCGGCATCGGCATCGAGGAAGACAAGCTCAATACCGTGTTTCGTGAATTCACCCGGCTTGAAGAAGGCGCGCGCGAAGCGCAGGGACTTGGATTGGGCCTTTCCATCGTGGACCGCATCGCACGGGTGCTTCGGCTGGAAATCCAGCTTCAATCCAACAAGGGACGCGGCACGCGCTTTTCCGTGATCCTGCCGAGGGTGGAAGCGGCAGAATTGCAACTCGTCAGCGAGGTGCGCTCAGTCGTTCGGCGCAACGTCATGCTCGACGGCGTCTCGGTGCTTTGCATCGACAACGATCCACGCATCCTCGAAGGCATGCGGCTTCTGCTGGAAGGATGGCGATGTCGGGTCACGACCGCGGCCGGACTGCGCGACCAGCCGGCGGGCACGTTCGATACGAAGCCCGATGTGATCCTCGCCGACTATCACCTCGACGGCGAAAACGGGCTCGATGTGATCCTGGCATTGCGTGACCGCTGGAGTGCCGACGTTCCCGCAATTCTTGTGACGGCCGACCGTTCGAACGAAATGCGGACGGCAGCGGCGGATCTCGACGTGATGGTGATCAACAAGCCTGTGAAGCCTGCCAATCTGCGGACGCTTCTGACGCGCTATCGCAAGCTTCTCTCGGCTGCGGAATAGGATCGTCAGGCCGCGCCTTGCACCGCATCCATGGAGATGCGGCCGAGCTTGATGACGGCCTGCGTGCGGCTGTCGACGTCGAGCTTCTGCAACACAGCCGAAACATGCGCCTTGATCGTGGCTTCGGAGACGTTCAGCTCGTAGGCGATCTGTTTGTTCAGAAGCCCCTCCGCGAGCATGCCCAGAACGCGTGTCTGCTGCGGCGTCAGCGTCTGGATACGCCCGATGAGATCGGAGATTTCAGGATCGCCCTCCTCTCCCAGTTCGATGCCTTCGGGAGCGACGACACCGCCATCCAGAACAGTCTGAACGGACTGCCTGATCTCTTCCATGCTGGCGGATTTCGAGACGAACCCCGATGCGCCCAGCTCGATCGCGCGCCTGATAGTTACGGGATCATCATGAGCCGAGACGACGATGATCGGCACCATCGGCTCGATGCCACGCAGCGCCACAAGGCCTGAAAGACCACTTGCGCCGGGCATCGTCAGATCCAACAGGATCAGGTCGGCGTCAGAATTGCGGGCGATGAGGACCTTCACGCTTTCGAAGTCGCCAGCCTCCAGCACCAGACTGCCTTCGCCCATGCTTTCGAGCGTCTGCTTGAGCGCGCCGCGGAAGAGCGGATGATCGTCCGCAACGACGAATGTGAAGCCTGGCCGCAAGAGAACCTCCCGAGTTCCAGCGCCGGCATCCCCCCTCGGCTGTCGGTGCGTGGGGATTATGCGGGCCTGTCGGCGCAATGCAAGCATGATGGCGGGCATTGCCTGCCGCGCGCGTAAGTCCTGCGGCCAGCGGCAACTTCTCGGTCTCTCCGGAAAGTTACTTGCCGCGACCTGTGCTCATGACAGACAATGGGCCGTCTGCGGAGTTCCAGCATGGAGATGGTTCGCAAGGTCGCTGTGATGTGCGTGGCGCGCGCAGTCATGTTCGGCACGCTTGGCATCGGCTGCACCATGTTTGCGTTCGCCTACGATCCGCCGGCTGCGTTTCGCTGCGGCGCGATCCTGACGCTCATGATGGCGGGCATCCTGATCCTGAAGGCACACTACGTGCTTCGGCAAAAACCGCGCAATACCGAAGTCTGGATCTATCTCGATGAGCGAACGCGCCCACGCGAGCCGGAGGCCGTCAAGCGCTACGCTGCGGTCCTTCGGGAAGTCTACGGACAGGCCGCAAGGATCGCGTTCGCTGTCTCTTGTGCTCTCTTCGTCATTTCTGCGCTGATGCTGGCCGCCGGCATGGAACTACAGGGGTTCCAGTCCATCCCCCGGTAGTTTTCCCCCGATCACGTCCGATCGGGGTCGGCCGGCTCGGAACCGAAATCGCGCTCCAGATCCTTGGCGATGCCCATGAAGCGGCGCATGAACTGCTCCATGTAGCCCATGGTGCGCTCGAACTCCTTGTCGTCCGGCAGGCCGGCGGCGGGCCGACCGTCCTCGAGAGCCGAAATCCGATCTTCGAGCGTGTCGACGCGATCCTGGAGCGCGTCGATGTCGCGATCGTAGGCCGCGCGCTCCTCGGCAGCCACGGTGCAGACAAGTTGCTCGGCGCGCTCCCTGCACAGCGTCATCTTGCCGGTGGTCGTGTCGAGCCGGACATAGCCATCCTCGGTGCGCTCGATCTGGTAGCGCTCGGTGTCCTGCGCCATCGATGGCGAACCGATCAGAACCGCCAACCCTGCGATGGCGTAGATGCGTCTGTCGCTCATTGGACCCTCCTTGGAAACAGATCTCGACTAGGCTCCGCATTTGTGCCGGAAATGCGATTTGCCCCCAAATTGAGGACAAGACGTGCCGCCGCGAGCGCGCTGCTTTTCATGCGTGTCCTTTGCGCTTATAGCGCTTTGCATGACCAACCTCATCTACAAGATCGTCCCACAGGATTTGTGGCGCGAGGCCGAACGCAAGGGCATCTTCACCGGTGCCCCGGTCGACATCGCCGACGGGTTCATCCATTTTTCGACCGCCGAACAGGCGCGGGAAACCGCGGCCAAGCACTTCGCAGGCCAGCGCGGCCTGCTTCTGGTCGCCATCGACGAAGATGCCCTCGGCGAAGCGTTGCGCTACGAGGTGTCGCGCGGCGGCGCACTTTTCCCGCATCTTTATGGCGATCTCGCCCTCGGCGCGGTCGTCTGGGCAAAACCGTTGCCGATCGGCGACAATGGCGCTCACAGCTTTCCGGATTTTGGCGCATGATCCCCGGCCTCGACCGGCTCGGCCAGAAGCTGCTCTTCGCGTTCGATCCCGAAACGGCGCATGGCATGTCGATCGCCGCGCTCAAGACGGGGATCCCGGTGTGCCGGACGGCACCCGCCGACCCACGCCTCGCCGTCACGGTCGCAGGGCTGGCATTTCCGAACCCGCTGGGAATGGCCGCCGGCTACGACAAGAACGGCGAGGTGCCCGACGCGCTTCTGGGCCTCGGCTTTGGCTTTGCCGAAGTCGGTACGGTCACGCCACTCCCGCAGCCGGGCAACCCCAAGCCACGTATTTTCCGCCTGACGGAAGATGGCGCTGTGATCAACCGCCTCGGCTTCAACAATGAAGGGCACGAGCGCTGCCTGACCCGCATGCAGTCGCGTTCCGGAAAAGCAGGGATCGTGGGCGTCAACATCGGCGCGAACAAGGACAGCGCGGACCGCATCGCCGACTATCGCCTCGGCGTCGAGCGCTTTGCCGCGATTGCCTCGTATCTGACCGTGAACGTGTCGTCGCCGAACACGCCGGGCCTGCGCAACCTGCAAAGCCGAGAAAGCCTGGGCGAGTTGCTTTCTGCGGTCGCGACGGCGCGCGATGCGCAACACGCCGGCGAAGGCAGGCGTACGCCGATCTTCCTGAAGATCGCGCCCGATCTTACCGAACCGGAGCTCGATGACATCGCTGCCGAAGTTCTCGACAAGCGCATCGAGGGCTTGATCGTGTCCAACACCACCCTGTCGCGTGACGGGCTCGCAAGCGCGAATGCGCGCGAGGCCGGCGGAGTTTCGGGTGGACCGCTGTTTGCCCGATCGACGGCCGTACTCGCCCGGATGCGGCGGCGGGTCGGGCCGGATATCGCGATCATCGGCGTCGGGGGGGTCGATTCCGCCGACACGGCTGCTAACAAGATCCGCGCCGGCGCTGACCTCGTCCAGCTCTACACCGGCATGATCTACGCGGGCCCCGCTCTGCCCGGCCGCATCGTTCGTGGCCTTTCCGAACTGGTGAAGCGCGAAAGCCTGAACTCGATATCCGAATTGCGCGACACCGCACTGGCCAAGTGGGAATCGGTGGCCATCTGAAAGTCCGAGATGCAGCTTCCGATCGTCCACCACCCCGACTACGACGCGCGCTTCCCATCGGACCATCGGTTTCCGATGAGCAAATATGCACGGCTGTTCGAAGTGCTTCGGGAGCGCGGGCTGGCGGACAATCTCCATGTCCCGGACCTGCCCAGCGCGGCCATGATCGGCAGGGCGCACGATGACGATTATGTCGCCCAGGTCATCGCCTGCACGGTTCCGAAAGCGATAGAGCGGGAGATCGGCTTTCCGGTTGACGAGCGTGTTTCACGGCGCGCGCAGCTCGCCACCGCAGGAACGATGCTTGCTGCCAGACTGGCCCTGTCGCACGGCATCGCCTGCAACACGGCCGGCGGGAGCCATCACGCCCGGCGGACGCAAGGTGCCGGCTTCTGCACCTTCAACGACGTCGCCGTAGCCAGCGCGAACCTTCTTGCGGACGGCACCGTGTCACGCATTCTCGTGGTCGATCTCGATGTCCATCAGGGCGACGGAACGGCGGAAATCCTCCAGGGAGAAGCTCGCGCCTTCACGTTCTCGATGCATGCGGAGAAGAACTATCCCGTCCGAAAGGCGCAATCCGATCTCGACATCGGCTTGCCGGATGGCGTTGAAGACGACGACTATGTCACCCGCCTGAACGACCTATTGCCCGAGTTGGAGCGATATGCCCGGCCTGAGCTTGTCTTCTACAATGCGGGCGTCGATCCTCACGCCGACGACAAGCTCGGCCGCCTGTCGCTTACGAAAGACGGGCTTCGGCGCCGGGACGAGGCCGTAGTCTCCTATTTCCACACGCGTGGCATCCCGTTGTGCGGCGTGATCGGGGGCGGCTATTCAAAAGACATCGACGCGCTCGCAGACAGGCATGCCATCCTGTTCGAGGCGGCGATCGCCTTCATCTAACGCCTGTAACTCAGAATCCTGAGGATGATGAAAGCCGGGATGACGATCGCCGCGCCGAGGAGCAAGTAGCCCCAGAAGCGATAGAGCGCATCAAAGCCGAGGTTCCAGATGCCAACGAAGAAGTCCTGAACACCGTAATAGACGTCCCATGGCGACCAGCCGAACGTCGCCATCACGATGCCAACCAGAAACGACACCACGATCAGCTTGACGACAACGCGCAGCGGGCTGTCGCCGAGGAACCGGTTGATCGCGGACATTCGAATTCTCCTGCCGGCTCATCCGACGCACCGCAGATACGCGCGGAGCGTGGCGTCTTCAAGATCGGGACCGCGCAGAATGCAACATGCGGCCTGTGCCGGACATGGCTCGGGCGCGACAGCAAATGCCATCGCGCCCGCAACCATGACTGGAGGTCTAATCCTTAAGCAGGATTACATGGAGCCAACCATGTCGCAGATGTCGGACATGCCATTGGCAGCCTCGGCGTTCGTGCTGGCGGTCGGGTTGTCGTCGGTTGTTTCAGCAGTCGCGACATCACCCGTCTTTGTTTCGGTCTGCGGACCAGCAGCCATGGCGTCGCAATCCGTCTTCACCTGAGTCTGCTGCTCGGTGGTGAGGTTGGCCCAGTTTGCCGTCATCTCTTCCTGCGAACGCAGGGTCCCGGCTTCCATGTCGCTGTAGAAAGCATCGCCGATTGGGCCCTGCCAGCCGGCAGGCGTCTCGACGTTGACTTCACCTGTCGTGGAATTCACGGTCTGGGCAAACGCGGCGCTACCCATTCCAAGCGAAAGTGCGAGTGCAACAATGAGCTTCGTTTTCATGGAAAATCTCCTTTTGAAATCTGCCTTGCATTGGCAAGTGCTGTACTAATCGTCGCCAGCGCAAAGTGTTCCATTGGCTTTGGCACTCATCCTGATCACAAAACAATGATAGCAAATCTGCCTTGCCGGGACGGCATGGCGCGCTGACGCGACTTCGGAGCATGAAAATCCATAATTCGCTTTGAAAAGCGTACGCAGGCGCGCGTTAAAAGCGCGACGGGCAGTCATTGAATCCGACGTAATCTGGGTTGACGCTGGAGCGGGTGAAGGGAATCGAACCCTCGTCGTAAGCTTGGGAAGCTTCTGCTCTGCCATTGAGCTACACCCGCAGCGTCGGCATTAGTCAGCCATCAGGGGCCGCGCGTCAAGCTGGATAAATTCCCGCCTCCACCTTCGAGCTCGCTTGACGCGACGCGCTGCTACCGGCAGGTGTTGACCACCGAATCCACCCCGGAACCAAGCTGTGGCCGCACTTAAATCGCTCATTGAATCCCGCCGTTTCGAGGCAGTCATCACCGTGCTCATCGTGATGAACGCGATCACGCTTGGGTTGGAGACGTCGAGCACCATAATGACGCGCTATGGTGCGCTCCTGACGGCCCTCGACCGGGCGATCCTCTCCGTCTTCGTGCTCGAACTCGTTGCACGCGTTCTCGTTTATCGGTCGACGTTCTTTCGCGACCCGTGGCGTGTGTTCGATTTCTTCGTCGTCGCGGTCGCGCTCATTCCTGCGACCGGCAGCCTCTCGGTTCTGCGTGCGCTGCGTATCCTGCGCATTCTCAGGCTGATCAGCATCGTACCGTCGCTGCGGCGCGTCGTCAGCGGCCTTGTGGCCGCACTGCCGGGCATGGGATCGATCGTGCTTCTGCTCTCGCTGGTCTTCTATGTCTTCGCCGTGATGGCGACCAAGCTGTTCGGTACGACGTTCCCGGAGACGTTCGGCACGCTCGGCAGTTCAGCCTATACGCTTTTCGAAATCATGACGATGGACAGTTGGTCGACCGGCACGGTGCGGCCCATGCTCGACGTCCACCCCTATGCGTGGCTCTTCTTCCTGCCCTTCATCGTGCTGACGTCCTTTGCCGTTCTGAACCTCTTCATCGGCATCATCGTGTCGGCGATGCAGGAGCAGCACGATGCCGACGAAAGCGCCGAGCGCGCGGATATACGCGACGACCAGGAGGCCATCCTGTCGGAGATCAGGGCGCTGCGGGAAGAGGTTCGGTCGCTGAAAGGGAACGCGCTTTAAGCGTCAGGCGCGCGGAAATGCTTGGAAAGCTTCAGGCCCTGCGCCTGATAGTTCGATTTCAGATCCAGCCCGTAGAGCTTGTCGGGGCGTCCCAGCATGTGCTCGTAGACGAGCCGGCCGACGATCTGGCCGTGCTCCAGGATGAACGGCACCTCGTGGCTTCGCACCTCCAGAACGGCGCGGCTTCCGGTGCCACCTGCCGACGTGTGCCCGAAGCCCGGATCGAAGAAACCGGCATAGTGGACGCGAAACTCGCCGACGAGCGGGTCGAACGGCGTCATCTCTGCTGCGAAGTCCGGCGGCACGTGGACCGCCTCGCGTGAGACGAGGATGTAGAACTCGTCCGGGTCGAGGATCAGCTCGCCCTTGCCGCGCGCGTGCAGCGGCTCCCAGAAATCGTGGAGATCGTGCGCGCCGCGCTTGTCGACATCGACGACCGCGGTGTGATGCTTGCCGCGGTAGCCGATGAGGCCATCTGCGTTGCCGTTCAGGTCGATCGACAGGGCTATCCCGCCGCCGGAAATATTGGGGTTTTCCGCAGCCACCAAGGTGGAGCGCTCGTGCACGCCGTGCAGTTCGGGTTCAGTCAGGAGTGCGTTGCCCTTCCGGAACCGTATCTGCGACAGCCGCGAACCGGCACGCACGACGATCGGAAAGGTGCGTGGGCTGACTTCGATCCACAGTGGCCCTTGATAGCCGGCAGGGATCTTGTCGAACTCCTGCGTGCGATCGGCCATGACGCGCGTGAAGATGTCGAGACGACCGGTCGAACTCTTCGGGTTTGCCGAGGCGGAGACGTCGTCAGGCAGCGCGAGCGTTTCCTGAAGCGGCACGATGTAGACGCATCCCGTCTCCAGCACCGCGCCTGCGGAGAGGTCGATTTCATGCAGCTTGAGCCGGTCGAGCTTGTCAGCGACCGTGTTGGCAGGGCCGGGCAAGAAGCTCGCGCGGACACGATACGCCGTCTTCCCCAGCCTCAGGTCGAGGCTTGCGGGCTGAATCTGGTCGTCATCGAGCGCGCCAGTGGACACCAGCGCTTTGGCCTCGAAGAGACCCGCAATATCGCGATCGGGTAATATGCCTGTCGCGCGCAAAATCGCTTCCCGCCTTTGCATTGACGCATATCGTTCTCCCAAAACCGGTTCCCACTTTTGGGCGATATGCTCGAAATGCCGGCGAGGTTTAATGAGCGCGGCGATTGACGCAAGGCGGGTGTGAGAATATAGCACCTTTATCCCGTGGTGATTTGGCCGGTCGGCTTGCAGCCACGTTAAACAAGTCGCTAAAGGGCCGTGGTGAAAACCGGCATGCGACTTTCGCGGCCGGTTTTTTTTGTTTTTGAGGCATGACCATGACGAACGAGACGACCCGGAACTGGAAGCCCGCGACCGCGATGGTTCATGGCGGCACGCTCAGGTCACAGTTTGGCGAGACGTCGGAGGCCATGTATCTGACGCAGGGCTTCGTCTACGAGACGGCGGAGGCCGCCGAAGCCCGCTTCAAGGGAGAGACGCAGGGCTTCATCTATTCGCGCTACGCGAACCCCACCGTCGACATGTTCGAAAAGCGCATGTGTGCGCTCGAAGGCGCCGAAGATGCTCGCGCCACCGCATCGGGCATGGCAGCGGTTTCGGCCGCTCTCCTTTGCAGCGTCAAGGCCGGCGACCACGTCATCGCCGCACGCGCCTTGTTCGGATCCTGCCGCTGGGTGGTCGAGACCCTCATGCCTAAATACGGAATCGAGACCACGCTCGTGGACGGCACGAAGATGGAGGAGTGGGAAAAGGCCGTTCGCCCGAACACCAAGCTCTTCTTCCTCGAAAGCCCGACAAATCCGACGCTCGAGGTCATCGACATCGCGGCGGTTGCGAAAATCGCGAATTCGATCGGCGCGCGCGTCGTGGTGGACAACGTGTTCGCGACGCCGTTGCAGCAAAAGCCACTGGAACTCGGCGCGCATGTCGTCGTCTATTCGGCCACCAAGCACATCGACGGCCAGGGCCGGTGTCTGGGCGGCGTGATCCTCTCGGACAAGAAGTGGATCGACGAGAATTTGCACGACTATTTCCGCCACACGGGTCCGTCGCTCTCGCCGTTCAACGCGTGGACGCTCCTCAAGGGCCTGGAGACCCTGCCGATCCGCGTGAAGCAGCAGACTGAGAGCGCAGGGCGCATCGCGGGACATCTGGCGTGCCATCCAGCGGTCGGACGCGTCATCTATCCCGGCCGCAACGACCACCCGCAGGCCGACATCATCGCGCGCCAGATGACGGGCGGATCGACCCTGATCTGCTTCGAGCTCAAGGGCGGCAAGAACGCCGCGTTCCGGTTCTCCAACGAATTGGAGATCGTGAAGATCTCGAACAATCTGGGCGACGCGAAGTCCCTGATCACGCATCCCGCCACGACCACCCACAAGAACCTGTCGGACGATGCGCGTGCCGAACTCGGCATCGACGGCGGGACGCTGCGCATCTCGATCGGACTGGAAGATGCGGACGACCTGATCGGCGACATCGACCGCGCGCTCGAAAAGGCCTGAGGTCTCAGCCGAACATCCGGGCAGCGAGCACGATACGCGACAGGGCTGTGTAGAAGCATAGGGCTGCGAACACATACGCCAGCGCCGGGAACCACGCGGGCACAAGGCAGAACGCGACGAAGAAGACTATCGTCTCCGTCGCTTCAGCCAGCCCTGTCGTGAAGAACAGCGATTTCTGTCCCCTCGCCCCGGTTTCCAGTCCGCGCTTCTCGGCCATTACCGCATAGGCGAGGAAGCTCGATCCGTTGACGTAGAACGAGAAGACGAGCACGGCGCCCGCGACCGCATTGGCGGACGGGTCGGCTATCACGAACCCGATCGGGATCGCTCCGTAGAAGACGAAGTCGAGGACGATGTCGAGATAACCGCCGAGGTCCGTCTTGCCATCGATCCTGGCGACGGCTCCGTCGAGCCCGTCGCCCAGCCGGCTGACCAGGAGCAAAGCCAAGCCCACAAGATACTGTTCGAAGGCAATCGCCGCGGCGGCGGCGAGGCCGATCGCGCAGGCACTGAGGGTGATGGTGTTCGCGCCGATGCGGGCACGCGATAGTCGGACCGCAATCCGATCCAGCGTCGGATCGAGGCGTTTCCTCGCCCAGCCGTCAAACATGGTGCCTCCAGAGACCGTGCCAGTTGCTATAGAACCGTATCGTTCGGATTGCACCCTGCCCTGCCGCTGGGTCAGTCACATTTGCGACATGCAACTTGACCGATCGCGGTTACACCACACACTGTCGGCGCAAGATGACGTCCGCGCCTTCGCGCGACGGCGACCGAACGCAGAGCAATTCACATGTATCGCACGACGACGCGCAGTATCGAGGTTGAGGTGGAGCCGTTCTACCTGGCCGACCGCTCCGAACCGGAGGAGAGCCGCTTTGTTTGGGGCTATCGCGTCACGATCGCGAACAATTCGCATGAGCCCGTCCAGCTCGTGTCGCGCTACTGGCGCATCACGGACGGGCTGGGGCGCGTCGAAGAGGTGCGCGGGCCGGGCGTCGTCGGGGAACAGCCGGAGCTTCAGCCGGGCGACAGCTACCAATACACGTCGGGATGCCCGCTCCGGACGCCCTCCGGCTTGATGGTGGGGGTCTATACGATGCGGGATTCCGACGGCGCGTTTTTCGACGTCGATATTCCGGCATTCTCGCTCGACCTGCCCGATCAGGCCCGCTCGGTCAACTGAGCAGCCGCAGGGCTGGTCAGGAGCGCTTCCGTGAAGCAGGCGCTCGACGCCGCGAGCCGGGAGCCGGCAACAATGTGGGACGATCAAAGAGCTGGTTTTCTTCCGCCACCCGGTAGGCGACCCATGCGCCAAGCGCCATAAGCAACAGTCTCATCATCGAACTCCATGGTTTGTCCCTGCTGCAACACGGCTGGAACGCGATGGTTCCCGGCGAGTTTATGTGGGACCTATCTCAGGAGGGACAGATGGCCGACAGACAACCCATTTCGACAGCCCCGCGCAACGGCAGCAAGGTCACCGTCTACTGGACGGACGCCGATGGACAGGAGAATGAGTCCATCGCCCAGTTTCGCTCGCTCGACCGGCTTCGCGCGGGCGGCGGAGAATGGGAGGAAGCGGATGCCGGCTGGTGGGTTTATGTCGACGGCGATACGCAGAAGCGTGTCGAGCCGACAGGCTGTGCGTCCGAAACGCAGGAGGATGAGGACTAATTGTCCTCGTCGGACATGGTATCGGCCTCGGGAAACAGTTCCGGGTCCATCAATGCGCGACCGAAGCGATAGAGGATATCGGCAGCGAGTTCGCGTCGCTCGCCGAGAAGGCGGTTATACGCCTTTCCAGCCGTGAAATTCATGCGGCGGTGGGCGTCTGGATTGAGTTCATGAATTGCCTGCGCCAGACAGATCGCGATCTCGCAGACCGCCTGGGCCGTTTCTTCGCGCATCTCGGCGCGTGTCGGAATACTGTCCGGCATGCAATCGGCTCTTTACCCTGCCCCAATGCGCCATTGTGCACGGGATGCATTGACTATTCATTAAGCGTGTCGCGTCAGGGCAATCATCACGGTTATCATGCCCCCTCCGCGTGGGAGGGGATCCGAACGGTCAGCGTTCGAACATCTGCCCGCAGCCGTCTCCATCCCAGTCCTGACAGGCCATACGAGCGTTTTCGGGCCGCATGGTCTGGTCCTTGTGCTCGACGAGTGCTGAAAAGCCCCATCCGAAACTGGCGGCGACGAGCGCTATGACGATGAGCTTGATTGTCATCTTGATCCGTTCATTCGAGGCCCGCCGCCCAAGCCTTCCGCGATCCTTGCAGCATCGCGTTCACAAAGCCCTTACTCCGTCATTAACCATCACCGTATACGCTGCTGGTGATTATGTTCAATCCTTGGCGGTGCAAGACAGAATCGCTTTTGCATCCTCTCCAAGCGTAGCATCAAAAAGCTGCGCCTCGTCACCCTTCGTCCACCATACATATTGCCCACCCGCATATCTCGCGCCGGAAGCGGCAATTACGTTGGACGCCACGACAGCTTCGCCGCCTATTTCAAAGGTGACCAGCGAGACAGTTCCCGCGTTGATGTACGTTACCCCCAGATCGCGACCATCACAATTATAGGTGACATCAGTCTGTTCGAGAGGGGCATCGCCGGGCACGGTGATTGTGAGCTCGACGGCGAATGCGCCAGACAGCCCGGTTATCAAAAAGGCAATGGATAGCAGCCAGGCGCGCATGCGCATTCTCCCGTCGCTTTGGTTACAAGCCAAGCTTGCGACGGGAGCACGTTGGGATCAAGGCCGCGACGGATTATTCGGAAGGGCCGAACCCGGCCGGGTCGAACGTGTAGTGCTTCGAGCAGAACTCGCATGACACGCCGATCGAGCCATCCTCGGTGCTCTCGGCGATCTCCTCGGCCGTAAAGCTCTCCAGAACCGACCTGATCTTCTCGCGCGAGCAGGAGCAATCGTCGAGAACCTCGCGGCCCTCGAAGACGCGCACGCCGCGCTCGTGGAACAGGCGATAGAGAAGCCGTTCCGAACCGACGGTCGGGTCGAGCAGTTCGTCCGCCTCGACGGTGCCGAGCAGAGCCTGCACCTCGGTCCAGGAATCGTCAGTCGGATCGGGCGCGTCACCGTCATCACCGTCGCCGCCCGGAAGATCGGGCAGGCGCAACCGATCGGGAGCCTGAGGCAGGAACTGCGCAAGCAATCCGCCGGCGCGCCAATGGGTCTCGGCGCCAGCGGGACCGCGCACGACCTGGCGCGCGACCGACAGCCGCACTTCCGTTGGAATCTGCTCGGACTGGCGGAAATAGGTCCGTGCCGCGTCCTCCAGTGACGTGCCGTCAAGCTGCACGATGCCCTGATAACGCTGCATGTATGTGCCCTGGTCGATGGTCAGCGCCAGCACGCCGGCGCCCAGAAGATCTGTCGGGGATGCGCGGCCTTCATCGACCGCCGCCTGGAGACGTTCGGGATCGAACCGCGCGTAGGCGCGCAGGGAATGCGGTGTGGAGAAATCCGCGACGAGCATATCGACCGGTCCGTCGGACCGCGTCTGGAGGATGAACTTGCCTTCGAATTTCAGCGACGTTCCAAGGAGCACCGTGAGCGCCATTGCCTCTGCCAGAAGCTGGGCAACGGGCTCGGGATAGTCATGGCGCGCGAGGATCGCGTCCAGGACCGGGCCCAGTTGAACGATGCGGCCGCGCGCATCGAGCGCGGAGACCTCGAAGGGAACGACGTGATCGTCGCCGGCGAAGCCGAATTCGCCGAGTTGTCTTTCCGTATCAGCCACTTGGCAATTCCTGTCATGGCGCATCTGCGATGCTTCGACAGCATCGCGAACGCAGGCGCAAAATCAATCCGTGCGCGAGGTTTCGGGGTGAACGCGGTAGATAGTGCCGCGACCCGCCCGCATCAAGCGCCGAAACACCACGCGATGACGGCCTTCTGCGCATGCAGGCGGTTCTCCGCCTCGTCGAAGACGACCGAGTTGGGACCGTCGATGACCGCGTCGGTGACCTCTTCGCCGCGATGCGCAGGCAGGCAATGCATGAAGAGCGCGTCCGGCTTCGCGCGCGCCATCAGATCCTCGTTGACCTGATAGGGCGTGAAAACGTTATGGCCGCGCGCGCGATGCTCCTGCCCCATCGAAACCCAGGTGTCGGTGACGATGCAGTCCGCATCCGCCACAGCGTCTTCGGCCGATCGCATGATGGCGACGCGGCCGCCATTCTTGCCCGACCAATCGATGAATTCCTGTGCCGGCTCGCTGCCTTCCGGCACGGCGATGTTGAGCCTGAAATCGAAGCGCGCCGACGCTTCCATCAGCGAATGCAGCACGTTGTTGCCGTCGCCCGTCCAGGCGAAGAGCTTGTCCTTCACCGGCCCGCGATGCTCCTCGTAGGTCATCACGTCGGCCATGATCTGGCAGGGATGCGTGTCGTCGGTCAGCCCGTTGATGACGGGGACGGTGGCATGCTGCGTCAGCTCGACCAGTCGGTCATGCGACGTCGTGCGGATCATGATGGCGTCGACGTAGCGTGACAGGACCTTGGCGGTATCCGCGATCGTCTCGGAGCGGCCGAGCTGCATTTCGGTGCCCGTGAGCATGATCGTCTCGCCGCCGAGCTGGCGCATGCCGACATCGAAGGAGACACGGGTGCGGGTCGAGGGTTTCTCGAAGATCATCGCCAGAACCTTGCCGTCGAGCGGACGTTCCCGCGCGCCGGAGTTCAGGCGGTGCTTGCGCGCCCGCGCGTCATCGAGGATCGTACGCAGTTCAGCGGCCGAAACCTTGGACAGATCGGTAAAATGCCGGAACGGAGCCTTCATGATGCACTTCCCTTGCCGTTCGACTGGCTGAGTGTGGCGGCCGCGGCCCTGATGCGCTCAACGCCTTCGCGGATTTCCTCTTCGCTGACCGTCAGAGGCGGCAGAAGGCGGACGACGTTGTCGCCTGCGGGAACGGCCAGGAAATGTTGGTCGCGCAGCGCTGCGTTGACGGCCGTGTTCGGCACCTTGCACTTGAGGCCCAGCATCAGCCCCGTGCCGCGCACTTCCTCGAAGATCTCCGGAAATTCGTCGACGACGGAGGCCAGAGCCTGCTTTGCAGCCAACGCCTTGTCGCTCACCGACTGAAGGAAGCCATCTTCGAGCACGACGTCGAGCACGGCGTTGCCCACAGCCATGGCGAGCGGGTTTCCGCCAAAGGTGGTGCCATGCACGCCGGGCGTCATCCCCATCGCCGCATGGTCCGTCGCAAGGCAGGCGCCGACAGGGAAGCCGCCCCCGATGCCCTTGGCGATCGCCATGATGTCGGGCGTGATGCCCGACCATTCATGCGCGAAGAACTTGCCGGTACGGCCAACGCCCGACTGGACTTCATCGAAGATCAGCAGGAGGCCGTGATCATCGCAAAGCTGGCGTAGTTTCTGCAGGAACTGCGCAGGCAGAAGGCGGATTCCGCCCTCGCCCTGAACGGGCTCGATCAGGATGCCGGCTGTTTCCGGTCCAATCGCCTTCTCGGCGGCTTCCAGATCGCCGAACGCGACCTGGTCGAAGCCTTCGACCTTGGGGCCGAAGCCCTCCAGATATTTCGGCTGGCCGCCGGCCGCGATCGTCGCAAGGGTCCGGCCATGGAAGGCGCCCTCGAAGGTCACGATGCGATAGCGCTCTGGATGGCCGTTCACATACTGAAACCGGCGCGCGGTCTTGATGGCGCATTCCAGCGCTTCGGCGCCGGAATTCGTGAAAAAGACCTTGTCGGCAAACGTATTTTCGACCAGGCGGTCGCCGAGACGGCTCTGGCCGGGGATTTCATAGAGATTGGAGACATGCCAGAGCTTCGCGGCCTGTTCGGTGAGCGCTGCCACAAGATGTGGATGGCTGTGGCCCAGCGAATTGACCGCGATACCGCCGGCGAAATCGAGATATCGCTCGCCGCTCTCCGTCACCAGCCAGCTTCCCTCACCCCGGTCGAATGCCAGGGGTGCGCGGGCGAAGGTCTCGTAAAGCGCCGAACCGCTCATTATATGTGTCTCCGACAGCCTCAATCGCATTTCGTGCGAGGCCGTCGGTCAAGTGCCTCAGGCCGCGCGGCAAATCAAAAAAGCCGCCCAAAGGGCGGCGGATGCCGAACTATATCGGCTGTCGGGGCACTTGTGTCAATTGAAACGTCCCTTTTCGGTCTCCCGCGGCCGAAGCTGACAGAGGAAATCTTGACGTGGCTCGCAGCCAAGTTGGGGAAAACCGAGAAATCCGATTCGCCAGCAGGCCCGGACTCTTGTCACCGAGTCAGCCGATACTGTAGTTTGAGGCCAAGAAATAACTAGATTTCGTGCGGCGGATCTAATCACCCCAGCAGATGTGGTGTCGCACCGGCAAGGGCCGGGCGAAGAAGGATTCGGATTCCGCGCACGCTTTAAGCAGGAGCCTGTCGCCATGAACTGGACCGACGAACGTGTTGAGATGCTCAAGAAGCTGTGGTCCGAAGGACTGAGCGCGAGCCAGATCGCGACGCAACTCGGCGGCGTCAGCCGCAACGCCGTCATCGGCAAGGTTCACCGTCTGAAATTGTCGGCGCGCGGCCGCACCTCGTCCGCTCAGCCGCGGGTAAAGAAGACGGTGACGACCACAACCGTCAAGGCGACGGTCCGCCCGACGCGTCCCGTCACGATGACTGTCGGTGCAAACGCGCTGGCCACCCAATTCGACGCGGAGCCGATCGCACGGCAGGTGATGCGTCCGCAGGAGAACGTCGTGATCCCGATCTCGCGCAAGCTGACGCTGATCCAGCTCACCGAGCGCACCTGCAAGTGGCCGAACGGCGACCCGCTCAGCGAGGAATTCAATTTCTGCGGCAACGAAGCCGGCGAAAACGGACCCTATTGCGGCTACCACAGCAAGGTCGCCTATCAGCCGGTTTCGGAGCGCCGCCGCGCGCGCTGACCTGAGATCGGCGTACACTCAATGGTTTGAATTCAAGGCGTGGAGCGCTCCCGTTTCATGCCTCTATTTGTCTGCTGTCGCAGTTGCGAGGGCAGACCAGCGAGCTTGTGCGTCGCCTAAAGCGCTTTGCTGGCGTTCTCCAGCACCACCACGTGGTGGCTCTTGTCTTCCTTGGGCCGCTCCAGCGGAAGCTGCTCGCCGGTTGCCACGTAGTAGATGGTTTCCGCGATATTGGTCGCGTGATCACCGATCCGCTCGATGTTCTTGGCGCAGAACAGCAGATGCGTGCACGGCGTGATGTTACGCGGATCTTCCATCATATAGGTCAGAAGCTCGCGGAAGAGCGACGTGTACATCGCGTCGATTTCCTCGTCGCGGTCACGCATGAACCCGATCGCGCCCACCGACCGCGACGCATAGACGTCGAGCACCTGCTTGAGCTGCGTCAGAGCGAGCGTCGCGAGCGCCTCGATCCCCCGGAAAAGCCTGATGGGCTGGCGCGTATCGGCCACCGCAACGACACGCTTGGCGATGTTCTTGCCCAGATCACCAACCCGCTCGAGGTCCGCGGAAATGCGGATCGTGCCGACGATCTCGCGAAGATCGTCCGCCATGGGCTGCCGCTTGGCGATGAGCAGGATCGCCTGATCATCGACCCAGCGCTGACCCTCGTCGAGGACGTGGTCGTCGGCGATCACCTTGCGGGCAAGCGACAGGTCGGAATTGACCAGGGCCGCAACCGACTGCTCGACCATGCGCTCTGCGTGGCCGCCCATCGCGGCGATCCGGTTGCCCAGCGACGCAAGTTCCTCGTCATAGGCACGTACGATGTGTTGCGTTTGCATGATGGCCTGACCGTGCGAGGCGAATCCTCGAATCCAGACCCTAAATTAGGCAGATGACAGGAAAAAGAAAGCGCCTGGGGCCTATTGCGACGGCAAGTGGACGGTGAACGCGGCGCCGTCGCCCAGCTTCGACCGCACGGTGAGGCGCGCCTCGTGGCGGGTCAGGATGTGCTTCACGATGGCAAGTCCGAGCCCGGTGCCCTTCTGGCTGCGACTGGTCTCGACATCGACACGGTAGAAGCGTTCGGTGATGCGGGGAATGTGCTCCTCGGCAATGCCCGGCCCGTGATCGCGTATGGTGACGGCAACCTCCGGATTCGGTCCGGAACGGGTCTCGGCAATCGAGATATCGACGCGGCCGCCAGACGCGCCGTATTTGCAGGCGTTTTCGAGCAGGTTTTCGAAGACCTGGATGAGTTCGTCCCGGCTGCCGGGCGCCAGCACTGGATGATCCGGTCGAGCGAACGCCACCACGACGCCGCTGTCGCGCGCCATGTGGCCGAGGGACTCGACCACACCCGCCACCGTCTCGCCGATATCGATCTTCTCGTCCGATCGCAGATAGGGCTTCATCTCGATACGCGACAAGGAGAGCAGGTCGTCGATGAGACGCGCCATGCGCGACGTCTGCGTGTGCATGATCTGGAGGAAGTTTTCGCGCGCCTTTTCGTCGTTTCGCGCGGGTCCACGCAGCGTCTCGATAAATCCGGCAATCGAGGCCAGCGGCGTGCGCAGTTCGTGGCTGGCATTGGCGATGAAATCGGCGCGCATCCGGTCGATCCGGCGCGATTCACTCTGGTCCTTGAAGAGGATCAGGAACAATCCGGAATTCTGTCCGACCGGCAGGACGGCGACGCGGAAGGCGCGCTCGATCGGTACGCGCTCGGCATAGTCGATCGCGCCAGCACGACGGTTCTTCAGAACGCCGTCGATGAGCTGCTGCATCTCCGGCGCGCGGAACTTCAATTGCAGCAGCGTGCCTTCCGGAATGAGGCCGAAGGCCGTCGTGGCGGCGGGGTTCGCGTAGAGCGCGGACCCGTGCTTGTCGAACACGATGATCGGATCAGGAACGGCGGCGGCGAGTTCACGCCCGGAGAGCGCATCCACATCGGCGTCGCGGATCGTCGCCGCCTGGCCGTCGCTGCGTCGCGTCAGCGGTCGCCCGGGAATGGCGATCGCAACTCCCGCCACGAACAGGATCGCAACGACGGCGACCAGAATGTTACCGCCTGCGAGCTGGTTCACGACGAGGATGGCGATCGCGGCGGCGGCGATTACCCAGCGCATGCCTTTCAGGCGCGCACGCGCAATCCCGGCGCGACGCTGGCTGGACGATCCACCGCTCTGCTCTGCCATTCTTGTCCTCGCATTCACCGTATCCATCTCAGCCCACTGGACCGTTCGTCGGTCACCAAATAGCATGGTTTCACAAGGTCACAGGAATATCTCAATGGGCAGCAAGTCAGCGACGTTCGTGGATCCGGCAGAGCCGATCAAGCTCAAGATCGATGGCAAGAAGCGCGTCTTCGACATCGACGCGCCCGAACTACCGGAATGGGTCACCAAAAATGAGCTGACCGCCGGCGGATACCCCTACGACGAGAAGATGCCGAAGAAGGAATATGAGAGGACGCTGGAAGCACTCCAGATCGAACTCGTGAAGATGCAGTCCTGGCTGCAGGCATCCGGCGAACGCGTCATGGTTCTCTTCGAGGGGCGCGACGCCGCCGGCAAGGGCGGAACCATCTTCGTGACGCGCGAATACATGAACCCGCGAACGGCCCGCAACGTGGCGCTGACCAAGCCCACCGAGACAGAGCGTGGCCAATGGTATTTCCAACGCTATGTCACCCACTTCCCGACAGCCGGCGAATTCGTGACGTTCGACCGGTCCTGGTACAACCGCGCCGGCGTCGAGCCGGTCATGGGCTTCTGCACGCCGCAGCAGCACGAGCAGTTTCTTGAGGAGGTACCCAACTTCGAGAAGGGGATCGTCGCCGACGGCATTCACCTGTTCAAATTCTGGCTCAGCATCGGCCAGGAAACGCAGCTTGCCCGGTTCCATGACCGACGCCACAGCCCGTTGAAGAACTGGAAATTCTCGCCGATCGATATCGCCGGCGTCGCCAAGTGGAACGACTACACCAAGATGCTCGACATCATGTTTGAGCGCACTCACACCGAACACGCGCCGTGGACGGTCCTGCGCGCCAACGACAAACGCAGGTCGCGCCTCGCCGCCATCCGGCATCTGCTCCTGTCGATTCCCTATAAGGGCCGGGATCTGTCGATCATAGGCGAACAGGACCGGCAGATCATCGGAGATGAAGCGACGGCGCTCGGCTAGCATTGACCACCGCTTTCGCCTGCCTGCGGAACTGGCGGG
Source organism: Mesorhizobium sp. CAU 1732 (assembly GCF_039888675.1). Lineage (NCBI taxonomy): Bacteria > Pseudomonadati > Pseudomonadota > Alphaproteobacteria > Hyphomicrobiales > Phyllobacteriaceae > Mesorhizobium > Mesorhizobium sp. CAU 1732. The sequence goes on along the minus strand of NZ_JBDQQR010000001.1, from coordinate 1,096,352 downwards.
TCGGCTTGTGCGGGGTTTTGTTCCAGTGATGCGGTCGCTGCTTCATCTCCCACAGCGCCATCCAGGCGGCGAGCGACAGAAGCAGCCAGTGAAGCGGCGTGCGCACGATGATCGTAGCGAGCCATGGCTTTTCGCGCAGCGACAAGGTCAGCGCGCCGATCGCGATGAAGGCAGCGTATCCGCAAAGAATGTTCAGCGACCCCAAAGCAAGCATGATCACCTCAAGGGTGCCGACCGCCCCCACGAACATCATTTTTACGGCGATGTAGGCGATCGTCAGGAAGAAGACCGGGTGGAGCAGCGCCGAGACCAGCATGCCGAACACGAGAATCTGGGTGACGACGAATGATGCGAAACCCAGGTCCCGATACAGCGCGACGGGGTCGCGCATGTGTACCAGCCAGGTCTGCGCCCAGCCCTTGAACCATCGGACACGCTGCGGCAGCCAGACTTTCAGGGTCTCCGGCGCATCCTCTAGCGTCGGCAGATCGAGGACGCCGCAGCGATAGCCGAGCCGCTTGAGCCGCAGCCCAAGGTCAGCATCTTCGGTCACGTTGTAGGGGTCCCACCCGCCGGCCTTGACGAGCGCATCCCGCCGGAAATGATTGGAGGTGCCGCCAAGCGGCATCATCAGGTTCCACGACGCGAGCCACGGCAGGAGTGCCCGGAACAGCCCTGCATATTCGAACGCGAACATGCGCGACATCTCGCTCGAGCCGCCATTGGTGACGACAAGCGGAGCCTGAAGGCAGGCGAGATCCTCGTCCTCCGCATCGAAGCGCTGCCAGGCTTCCAGCAATTGCTGCGGGTGAGGACGATCCTCGGCATCGAACAGCGTGACGAACTCGCCGGTGCACAGCGGCAACGCGTAGGCCAGGGCCTTCGGCTTGGTGCGCGGCGAGCCGGCCGGCACTTCGATGATCTCGACATAGGGGCGCAGCGCGTGCGCCCGCAGCGCCGCAAGGGTCTCGTGGTCGTCCTCTTCGCATACGAGCTTGATTTCGAGCTTGCTGCGCGGCCATTGCAGCTTGCCAAGCGCCACCAGAAGTTCCGGAACCACCGCGCTTTCGCGATACAGCGCGACCAGCACCGAATAGGTGGGCAAGACGGCCGGATCGACCTGAGGCAGGTCGCGTTTGCGGATAGGCGATGCAGAGCCGAGCGCCATCACGCGTATCAGAACGCAGGCCAGGAATGCAGTCACCGCGACCACATTCAAGGCGATCAGCGTCGACTGGAATGCCAGTGCCAACGCCACGGGAACCCCGAGCCCAACCGTGCCGACAAACACCCCCTGCCAGCCATTCATCACCAGCCGCGCCGAAAAGTCCGTTCGGTCTACGAACAGGGCATTCTGTGCGCCGCGCAGAAGGCTGTCCTCCGACAGCGAGATCAGCGCCCTGCGTAACGTCTGCGGGGCGACGATCTTCATCCGCTCACGCGCGTTTCGTCCTGCTGTCAGCCTGCGAAGATTTACAAGGTCCAGATCGCGGTTGCCCTGGGCGAAGACGAACGTGCCATCGCCCTGATCGATCTTGACGATCCGGGCGCCCCCGCCACGCTTCAGCGCCAGAAGCCGATCTCGCTCCCGCATCACGATGCGATCCGGATCGATCGTTTCCAGAAACTCCAGTCCGACGTGAGCAGCGATTGCGCGGAATATTCCGGCCTCGTCGGCGACGCCGGCGGCGAGAAGCTCGCGCAGCAACGACGTGTCGTTCGCGACGGCGCGCCGGACGATACGCTGCATCACCTCTCCATCGATCTGGAGGCTGGCAAGCACAGGCTGCCATTCGCGAAGCTCCTCGTCCAGGCGGAGTCGGGCAGACGCACGTGCGAACGGAACGACCTTGCCCCCTTGATGAGGGGAAGCCCGCAGATCGCGGCCAGTGCTTCGTCTTACCGGATGGCTTTCATGCCGATCGTCGCCTGTCGGGGCGCGGAATTCCGGTCGACGAAGTGTCAGAAGGGAGGGAACGGATCGGGGCGAAGTGTCCGGCTCATAGCCGGGCTCGAGCAGCGCCATCGTCAGCGACCCGCCTGGCAGGAGCCGGAGGCACGCGGCACGGGTTCCCCCAAATCACGACTAGAAACAGCGCGCTGATCACGACTATACTTGCCGACGGATGAAATGATCGCCGTCAAAGCGATCCTATTGCGGCCCCCGTCCTTAGCCGTCCAATAGAACGCATGACTTCCATCACTGAAAGCTGACACCATACGCATACCCCCCACCGCCGGTTGAAACGTATGCACAATCTACGGTTTCCGCAACGTGATTCTTTAACGATTGGTTAACCCATATCTTTCTGTACTCTACGTTGCCGGAGCTGTTGTTCGACATCGCGCACGCTGGGCGATTTCTGGCTGATTGACAGCGCTGCCCGGCCAGACGACAACCCTGCCGATGTGATCCGCGAGGCATGCCGCACGTGATGGGAACGTTGAAAGCAATCGGTCTTTTTCTGCTCCTGCTCACCGTGTCATTGGCGGGACAGGCGGCAGCGGCCGAACCCGCGATCCCGAACTATTGGGACGACAAGGAGCGGTTGCCGAAACCGGACCTCTCCGCCGTCGAGCGCGTTCGGTTCCTGACGACGATCGATTTTCCCCCCTTCAACTTTCTGGATTCCGAAGGTCGGCTGACCGGCTTCCACATCGAACTCGCGCGCGCAATCTGCCGCGAACTGGATATCGTCGCGCGATGCCAGATCCAGGGGCTTCCGTGGGGCGAGCTGGACGCCGCGATGGATTCCGGAGACGGCGAAGCACTCATCACCGGAACCGCGATCAGTGCGGCGGCACGCGAGCGCTACACTTTTTCGCGGCCCTACCTTCGCTTCCCGGCCCGTTTTGTCGTCCCGCGCGCCTCGACACTCAGTGAGCCGATGCACAAGGCTCTCACCGAAAAGCGCATCGGCATCCTTGCAGGTTCCGCACATGAAGCGATGCTGAGAAGTTACTTCCCCGCAGCGAGGCCGGTGACTTATTCGCGTCTGGACTGGCTCTATCGGGATTTGCGCGACGGCAAGATCGACGGCGCGTTCGGCGACGGGATGCGGCTGTCGTTCTGGCTGGCGGGATCGGGCTCGAACAATTGTTGCCGCTTCGTCGGCGGGCCCTATATCGCGCCGGAATTTCTCGGCGCGGGCCTCGCAATCGCGGTCAAGCACGACGACGCTGTTCTCGCACAGGCCTTCGACTACGCCCTGCGCGAGATCAATGTGAAGGGGACCTTCGCCGAACTCTACCTGAAGTATTTTCCCGTCAGCTTCTACTGACCGGGTGGCCGTCTAAACGGCAGCATGAGCGCCCAGCCGAGGCGGGACGGCGCGGCATCGCGCCATTGCGTGAGGCCGATATCCATCCCGTCATGCCCCTTCTCCGGCTGGTCGCGATAGGTGCGGAACAGGCGATCCCAGATCGGCAGGTTGAAGCCGTAGTTCGAATCCGTCTCGCGATGGATCGTCGAATGGTGCACGCGATGCATGTCGGGTGTGACGACGAAACGGCGCAGCACACGGTCGAAACCGAGCGGCAGGCGGGCGTTCGAGTGATTAAACATCGACATCCCGTTCAGCACGATCTCGAACACCAGCACGGCTGCAACCGGCGCTCCGAGCGCTACGACGATGCCGGCCTTCCAGACCATCGAGAGCACGATCTCGAGCGGATGGAAGCGCAGCCCGGTCGTCAGATCGAAACCGGTATCGGCATGGTGCGTGCGATGGATCCGCCACAGGATCGGGATCTTGTGGCTGGCGACGTGTTCCAACCAGACGGCGAAATCGAGGATGACGAAGGCCATGATGCCGGTTGCGATCGGCGGCACGTCGACACGGTTGAACAGACCCCAGCCATTCGCCTGCGCCCATAGCGCGGCGCCGACAGCGGCTGCGGGAAAGACGATGCGCAGCAAGATGGAGGACACGACCACCATCGACAGGTTGGTGAACCAGCGGCGCGTCTTCATGGCGCCGGCCATCTCGGCCCGCTCCAGACGCGGCGACCAGAGTTCGAACGCCGCCATGCTTCCGAAGATCGCGAGAAAGGCGACCAGTCGGACCATGGCTTCGTTGTCTGTCAACCGATGCGGTGCCTGATGCTTGCCGCGCGCTCGATCGCCGCGACGGCCAGAGGATCGAGCTTGAAGCGATCCTTTACGAGATCGAGTATGCGCGTCTCTTCGGCGCCGACCGACAGATCGACCGCCGCCACATCGACGGCAAGCGCGTAGGCGGTTTCGCGCAGTTCGATCGAAAGGGCTTCCCTGATCGCCGAAAGCACACCTTCGAAGCCGCCCTCATCCTGAAGCAGGCGCTGGCATTGCCGTGCGACATCCAGCGTCCGCGCCTGGTCGAAGCCCGTGAAGACAGGAAGCGTGCGTATGATCGCGCCGATGCGCGCCAGTTCGGAATCGCGCATGTTGCGGTCGGACGCGGACATGATCACCATAAGGTAGATCAGGGCCTCCTGCTCGGACGGCTTCGTCATCGTCTTCGTTCTCCAGTCGCTCATTCGTTTGATCGAAAGTAGGGACGGCATCGACCCATCGCAACGAAAAATCCGCTCCGCAATTGACGCGCACAATGCGCCCGCTTAGACGTTGCGCGCGCCGGCGAAAAGGCCCCGCGAACCTCACAGGACGCAACCATGACCCATGTGCGATCGAATTCGCTGATCATCACGCCCGAAATCGTGACGGCTGCGAAAGAGAGCAAAGCGTGGCCGTTCGAGGAGGCGCGCAAGATCATCAAACGGTACGAGGGTAAGGACTGGCCGGAAGCCATCCTGTTCGAGACCGGCTATGGCCCGTCCGGCCTGCCTCATATCGGCACGTTCGGCGAGGTCGCGCGCACGACGATGGTGCGCCATGCCTTCCACATTCTGACCGAAGGCCAGGTGCCGACGCGCCTCTTGTGCTTCTCCGACGACATGGACGGAATGCGCAAAATCCCGGACAATGTGCCGGATCGCTCGTTCCTCGAGCCGCACCTGCACAAGCCGCTCACCGTCGTGCCGAACCCGTTCGGTGGCGATTACGAGAGCTTCGGCCATCACAACAATGCGATGCTGCGCCGGTTCCTCGACACGTTCGGCTTCGACTACGAGTTCGCCAGCGCCAGCGACTATTACAAGTCCGGCAAGTTCGACGCGATCCTGAAGCGCGTGGCGGAACGGTACGACGCCATCATGGACATCATGCTGCCGACGCTCGGCGAAGAGCGCCGCGCGACCTACTCGCCCTTCCTGCCGATCTCGCAAAAGACCGGCCGGGTTCTCTACGTACCGATGAAGAAGGTCGACGCTGAAAACGCGACGATCACATTCGACGACGAGGACGGCGAGGAGATCACGCTGCCGGTAACGGGCGGAAACGTGAAGCTTCAATGGAAGCCGGATTTCGGCGCGCGCTGGGCAGCCCTCGGCGTGGATTTCGAAATGTTCGGCAAGGATCACGGCCCGAACATGGGCGTCTACGACCGCATCTGCGAGGCGCTCGGCGGCCGCGCGCCGGAGCATTACGTCTACGAACTCTTCCTCGACGACAAGGGCGAGAAGATTTCCAAGTCGAAGGGCAATGGAATCACCATCGACGAGTGGCTGACCTACGCGCCGACGGAAAGCCTTGCGCTCTACATGTTCCAGAAGCCGCGCACGGCAAAGAAGCTCTATTTCGACGTGATCCCGCGCGCCGTGGACGAGTATTACCAGTTCCTCGCCGCATACCAGCGCCAGGACTGGAAGGAGCGGCTGGGCAACCCGGTCTATCACATTCACAGCGGCCATCCGCCTGTGATCGAACTTCCGGTGTCGTTCGCGCTGCTGCTCAATCTGGTCAGTGCGTCTAACGCGCATGACAAGTCTGTTCTGTGGGGCTTCATCTCGCGCCATGCCGATGGCGTGACGCCGGAAACCCACCCCGAGCTCGACCGCCTCGTCGGCTACGCCATTCGTTACTTCGACGATTTCGTGAAGCCGACCAAGGTGTTCCGCGCCGCCGACGAGGTGGAAGCAGCGGCACTCAAGGCACTGTCCGACAAGCTCGGCGCGCTGCCGGCGGGTTCCGATGGCGAGACGATCCAGAACGCCGCGCTCGACGTCGCGCGCGGCATCGAGCGCTATCAGGATCACAACAAGAAGAGCCCCGAAGGTGGCCCCGGCGTCTCCGTCGCGTTCTTCCAGATGATCTATCAGGTGCTGATCGGCCAGGAACGCGGTCCGCGCTTCGGTTCGTTTGCCGCGCTTTACGGGATCGACAACACGCGCGCGCTGATCGCCAAAGCGCTTTCGGGCGAACTAGCCGCCTGAGCCGCCCAGCGGCACGCCGATGCCCGAAATCGGCGGTTCCGCGCTTTCGGGAACGGTGATGGTCAGCGCCGGTGTTGCGGTCGGCGCTTGCCCGAAGAGACCCCGGTGGGCGGATTGTGCCGCCGCCCCCGCTTCGGCGTAAGGTCCACCGGCCACGGCGCGTGCCCAGCCCTGCGTGACCAGCCATTCGGCAGGGTTCTGCGTGCCGAGCTTGCAATCGACGACGACGACCTCGCTTCCAGGCACGGCTGGCACGACACATGTCATCGCGCGTCCACGCAGATAGTTGCGAAACGCGGTCCTTGCATGGATGCCGCACGGCCACTGCGTGGTTCCCTCGCCGCACATCTGGCCGGCGTCGGTGATATCGATGCCGGCAAGCGCGACGGTATGGCCCTGCGCGGTGAACGTTCCCGCAGCGCTGACCACCGGGCGGCGCAAAATCGTCTCCGCCGGGGGAAGATCGGCTGGACTGAGCGCACGCCCCTTGTCGCCCAACGGCTCGCGCGCATCGACGCGCTCGAGCGTGTCGGTCGGGATTGGCGGCGCGGCCACCACATCGGGCGCAACGGGGCGCGGCATCGAGCGCCTCAGCGCAGGCGCGGTTTCAACGGCGGGCGGCGCGACAGGGGTCTGGGCGGCGGGAGCGACCGCCACATCAGGCACGGGTGACACAGCCAGTTGCCCCTCCGGAGTAAAGTGGCCACGCAGCGCAGGCCCGGAAAGGACAACCACAGCCAGACCGGTAATCGCCACGACTATCGGGAGCGGTCGCATCGCCGCGCCTACTGGCTCGCCCAGACGATCCGCGCCATCCATTCGATCTCGATGGCCGGAATGCTGCGATCCGCGTGGGCAGGATTGAGCGAGACGAGTTCGATCGCCTTGCTGCTCCGACCGGCAAGGATCTTTGCCATGACCTCGCCTGCGCTCGTCTTCACTACGACGCGATCGCCCTTCTGAACGCGCGCGCCGGGCTCCACGATCAAGATGTCGCCATCGCGGTAAAGCGGCAGCATGGAATCGCCCTGAACCTGCAAGGCATAGGCGCCCTCGCTGGCCCCTGCGGGAAGTTCCACTTCCTCCCAGCCCTGCCCGACAGGGAAGCCTGCATCGTCAAAAAAGCCGCCCGCGCCAGCCTGCGCAAACCCGAGCAGAGGCACCGATCCCCGCCGCTGCGTTGTTGTTATGACAATCGATCGCTCTTCGATCAGGCCGATCATCTCGTTGAGCGACGCGCCCGTCGCCTCCATGATCTTGGAGAGCGATTCAGTCGAGGGCCAACGCGGCCTCCCATCGGCGGAGAGGCGCTTCGATTTGTTAAAAGCAGTGGAATCCAGGCCGGCCCGCTTTGCGAGACCGGATGCCGACAGGGAGTGTCGCGCAGCAAGCGCGTCGATCGCGGCCCATACCCGTTCATGCGAGAGCATCAGCGGCTCCCTTCCGAAACACAGGAAAAAATACCTTGCAGACCTAGCTAATCGCACGGGCGAAATCTGTCCAGTCACATCGGACAGTTTCTCCCGCGTTGCGGTGTTTCGACAGGCAAATGATGCTCAGGCGCGGAACGGCGCGCGTCCCGTCGACAAAGCGTGATCGAGATAGTCGAGCCGGTCCTGCCCCCAAAAGGGCTCGCCATTCAGCACATAAACCGGCGCGCCGATGGCATCGACCTCGGTCGCTTCCTGCGTATTTTTCGCAATGATTGCTGCTGCTTGCGACTCCTGTGCCGCCGCAAGAACAGCCTGAGCATCATGGCCTTCGGCGGTAAGCCAGATCGCAAGCTGGTCAGCGTCAGCGATGTTTTCCTCGTTGGTCCACACGCCCTGATGCGCGTGCCAGAGGTAGCCGGACGGGTCCTTTCCCTGCTCCACAAGCACGGCTGCGCAGCGGTCGGCGAGCGAGGAATCGACCGGGAAAAACTTCGGCTCGAGATTGAGCGGAAGGCCGCGAATGTCGGCGATGCGCTGCAATTCGATGCGGCGATAACGCTGGCGGACCGGGGTTCTTTGACCGAGAGGAACGGAGCCTGATTTCTCCCACACACCAAAGATGGCGATCGGCTTATAGCGGATTTCAGCGCCGTGTTTTGCCGCCAGATCGTGGAAAGCCGGATGCCCGAGGTAGGCGAATGGCGACGAGCAGATGAAATAGTAGTCGATGACTTTAGCCATGAAATCCTCCGAAAAGCTCAATTATTTCATATTCTTGGCAAGGGCGCGCAGGCCGGTGTGCGAGTTCATGAAGATGCGTTCCTCGTCGCTTGGCGGGCGTGGTTTCGCGTCGGCTCCAAGCTGGGAAACGAGATCGTCAATCTTGATGAAAGCCCTGCTCCTGAAATCGTAAACGCCTGCCGTCGTCATCACCAGAGCGGCGGTTCGACCGTCTTCCAGCACGAAACGATGGCGACCGATGACCTGCGTATCCTCCCAGGTCTCGACGGTGGACACCACCTCGAAACGCTTCCACAGCTTGATTTCGCGGGCATAAACCGCCTGCAGGCCGCCCATCATCGGAGCCCAGCGGTTCTTGCGGGCAAGGGCGATGAGGCCGGCGCGGTAGAAGATGTCGATGCGGCCGACATCGGCCAGCATCATGTAGCGGGCATTGTTGAGATGGAGGTTGGAATCGATGTCGGTTGGGAGGCAACGGAAGCTCAAACGGCTTTCATCGCCCATGTGGTAGCGACCGCGCGACTTCGCCGTCAGCATCATTCTGGCAAGGCGGCCCCAGACATACATCGCGCGCCAACTCCTTGGTTTTTATCGGCTATTACGGTCGCATACGGCATTGCAGAGCGTGGATAGAAATACTGCTTTCTGCCGAAATGCAACGAAATTCCATTTCAGGAACAATGCTTTACCGGGACGCAGGCTCTCAGCGCCCGCGAATTTATCAACAGAGGTTGGACGGAAGCAAAACGACGACACTTTTCGAAAGTTCGAACCGCTTCCGCTCCATTTGGGTAGCGTTCGCGCTGCCCCTCATCCGCCCTTCGGGTACCTTCTCCCCGTAAACGGGGAGAAGGGAAAGGGGGTATCTTTTTAGGCGGCCTTTTTGGCCTTCGGATAGGGGTTGAAACGGTCGTAGAACGTTTCGCCCTTGCCGGCCATGTCGGCCAGAAGTTTCGGTGCCTTGAACTGGGCGCCGTATTTCTTCTGGAGGGTCTTCGAAAGCTTCAGGAACTTATCCACCCCCATGCCGTCGATGTAAGACAAGGCCCCACCCGTGTAGGGCGCGAAGCCGAAGGCGAGGATCGAGCCGACGTCCGCTTCGCGCGGATCGGTGACGATGCCCTCTTCCATGACGCGGGCAGCTTCGAGAGCGATGGTGACGAGGAAGCGCTGCTTGAGCTCCTCGACGTCGATCTTGTCAGCGTCCTGCTGCGGGTAGAGCGTCTTGAGCTCAGGCCACAGATGCTTCTTGGCCGGCTTTTCCGGATAGTCGTAGAAGCCCTTGCCGTTCTTGCGGCCAAAACGGCCATGGGTATCGACCATCGTGTTGATGAGCTTGAACTGCTCCGGGTCAACGGCCTTCTCGCCGAGATCGCGAATGGTCTGCTTCATGATCTTCTGCGCGAGGTCGATGGCAGTCTCGTCGGTAAGCGCCAGCGGGCCGACCGGCATGCCGGCCATCTTGGCCGCGTTCTCGATCATCGCCGGCGGAACGCCCTCGATGAGCATCTGGAACGCTTCCGCCATGTAACGCAGCACGCAGCGGTTGACGTAGAAACCGCGAGTGTCGTTGACGACGATCGGCGTCTTCTTGATCGCGCGAACGTAATCGATGGCGGTGGCGATCGCCTTGTCCTCGGTCTTCTTGCCGAGAATGATCTCGACCAGCATCATCTTGTCGACCGGCGAGAAGAAGTGAATGCCGATGAAGTTGGCCGGACGCTTCGAGGCCTTGGCCAGCGCCGAGATCGGGATTGTCGAAGTGTTGGAGGCGAAGATGGCATCCTTGGCGATGACCGCTTCGGTCTGCTCGGTCGCGCCCTTCTTGACCTCGGAATCCTCGAACACGGCTTCGATCACCAGATCGCAGCCGTCGAGGTCCTTGTAGTCGACGGTCGGCGTGATCAGGGACAGAAGCTGTTCCTTCTCGGCTTCGGTGGCGCGGCCCTTCTTGATCGCGCCATCGACCAGACCGGCCGAATGGGCCTTGCCCTTTTCAGCGGATGGCAGGTCGCGGTCGAGCAGGACGACCGGGATGCCGGCCTTGGCGGTGACGTAGGCGATGCCCGCGCCCATGAAGCCCGCACCGAGAACGCCGATCTTCTTGAACTTGGTTTCGGGGACACCTTCGGGACGACGCGCGCCCTTGTTGAGTTCCTGCAAGGACACGAAGAGCGAGCGGATCATCATGCGCGCTTCGGTGGAACGCATGATCTGCGCGAAGTAGCGCTGCTCGATGCGAAGGGCCGTGTCGAACGGAACCAGCAGGCCCTCGTAAGCGCATTTCAGGATCGCGGCGGCACCGGGATAGTTACCGTAGGTTTCGCGGCGCAGGATGGCGATTGCCGGCGGCCACAGGTTTGCACCGGCTGCCGAGTAAACGGGACCGCCGGGCAGCTTGAAGCCCTTCTCGTCCCAGGGCTGGACCGGCTTGAGGCCGGCGGCGATCATCGCCTTCGCGGCGTCGATCAGCTTGGACGGCTCGACCACGTCGTGGATCAGCCCCATCTGCTTCGCCTTCTTCGGCGACAGGTTCTGGCCAGAGGTGAGCATCTGGAGCGCCGACTGCGGATCCGTCAGGCGGGGAACGCGCTGCGTGCCGCCAGCGCCGGGGAAGATGCCGACCTTGACTTCCGGCAGGGCCATCTTGACCTTGTCGCTATCAGCGGCGATGCGGCCATGGCAGGCCAGCGACATCTCGAATGCGCCACCCATGCAGGTGCCGTTGATCGCGGAAACCCATGGCTTGCCGCAGGTTTCGAGCTTGCGGAAAAGCTGGCTCATGCGGCCGGCATTGTCGAACAGAAGCTGGATCGCCTTGTTCTCGTCCTTGGCCTGCTCCTTGGCGAAGTCGCTGAGCATCTTCTGGAGCATGGTAAGGTCGGCACCGCCGGAGAAGGTCTCCTTGCCGGAGGTGATGACCGCGCCCTTGACGCTTTCGCTCGAGGCGACATGATCGATGATCTTGTCGAGTTCGTCCATCACCTCTTCGGTGAAGACGTTCATCGACTTGTCCTTCATGTCCCATGTGACGAGCGCGATGCCGTCGGAATCGGTTTCAACCGTGAAGTTTTTGTAGTCAGCCATTGGAGAAGTCCTCCTTGAAAACGGTTTCGTCAGCGAGTGAACGCGACGGTGAAGCTGATTTCTTCTCCCCGTTTACGGGGAGAGGATGCCGGTAGGCAGGTGAGGGGCGGCGCGAACCTTGGAACGCTGGCTCTGCCCCTCATCCGCCCTTCGGGCACCTTCTCCCCGTGAACGGGGAGAAGGAAGACGTGCTAAACGCGTTCGATGATCGTCGCGGTGCCCATGCCCGCGCCGATGCACAGCGTGACCAGAGCGGTGTTCAGGTTGCGGCGCTCGAGCTCATCGAGAACCGTGCCGAAGATGATTGCGCCGGTGGCACCCAGCGGGTGGCCCATGGCGATTGCGCCGCCGTTGACGTTGATCTTGTCGTGCGGAATGTCGAACGCCTGCATGTAGCGCAGCACCACCGAGGCGAACGCTTCGTTGAGCTCGAACAGGTCGATGTCCGACAGCTTCATCTTGGCCTTTTCGAGCAGCTTCTCGGTCACGTCGACCGGGCCGGTCAGCATGATTGCAGGCTCGGAGCCGATGTTGGTGAAGGCGCGGATGCGGGCGCGCGGCTTGAGGCCGAGCGTCTTGCCGGCCTTCTTGGAGCCGAGCAGCACGGCGGCTGCACCATCGACGATGCCGGACGAATTGCCGGCATGGTGGACGTGGTTGATGGCCTCGACTTCCGGGTGGCGCTGGATGGCGACGGCGTTGAAGCCGCCCATCTCGCCGGGCATGACGAAGGACGGGTTGAGCGAGGCCAGCGACTGCATGTCGGTGGACGGGCGCATGTGCTCGTCACGGTCGAGAATGGTCAGGCCGTTCTGATCCTTGACCGGCACGACCGACTTCTTGAAGTAGCCCTTTTCCCACGCCTTGGCGGCGCGCTTCTGGCTTTCGACCGAATAGGCGTCGACGTCATCGCGCGAGAAGCCGTATTTGGTGGCGATCAGGTCGGCGGAGACGCCCTGCGGCACGAAATAGCCGGGAAGGCCGACCGAGGGGTCCATGAACCACGCCCCGCCTGACATGCCCATGCCAACGCGCGACATCGACTCGACGCCGCCGGCGATGACGATATCGTCGGAGCCGCCGGCGATCTTGGCCGCGCCGAGGTTGATGGCGTCGAGTCCGCTGGCGCAGAAACGCGAGAGCTGGATGCCGGGCGCCTTGTTGTCGTAGCCGGCCTCGAAGGCCGACGAGCGCGGGATCACCGAGCCAGCTTCGCCGACCGGATCGACGCAGCCGAAAATGATGTCATCGACCTGCGACGTGTCAAGCCCGTTGCGGTCGCGCACGGCTTCCAGAACCTTTGCGCCGAGACGCACAGCCGGCACCTCGTGCAGCGAGCCATCCTTCTTGCCGCGGCCGCGCGGGGTGCGCACGGCGTCATAGACATAAGCGTCAGACATTTGTTTCTCCCTTTCGATTGGGTTGCTCGCTCCGGGTTGCCGGACGCGAGGCCTCTCATTCGTTTACAGGCTGCGCGCGATGAGCAGTTTCATGATCTCGTTGGTGCCACCGTAGATGCGCTGGACGCGGGCGTCACGCCACATGCGCGCGATGGGGTATTCGTTCATGTAGCCATAGCCGCCGTGAAGCTGGAGGCATTCGTCCATGATCTTGCCCTGCAAATCCGACAACCAGTATTTGGCCATCGAAGCCGTGACAGGATCAAGACCGCCGGCGATATGGCGCGCGACGCAATCGTTGTAGAACACGCGGCCAATGGTGGCTTCGGTCTTGAGCTCGGCCAGCTTGAACTGGGTGTTCTGGAAGTCAATGACCGCCTTGCCGAACGCCTTGCGCTCCTTAACGTAGTCGATAGTCAACGCCAGCGCGCGCTCGATCATCGAGATCGCGGTGGTGCCGATCTGCAGACGCTCCTGCGGGAGCTGCTGCATGAGCTGGACGAAGCCCTGCCCTTCGTCGGTGCCGAGCAGGTTGGAGGTCGGCACGCGCACGTCGTTGAAGAACAGCTCGGAGGTGTCGTTGGACATGAGGCCGATCTTGTCGAGGTTGCGGCCACGCTGGAAGCCTTCGACCTCATCGGTCTCGACCACGATCAGCGACGTGCCTTTCGCGCCCGCAGCCGGGTCGGTCTTGGTGACGACGATGACGAGATTGGCGAGCTGGCCGTTGGTGATGAAGGTCTTGGAGCCGTTGATGCGGTACTGGTTGCCGTCCTTCTCCGCGCGCGTCTTGACGCCCTGGAGATCGGAGCCGGCACCCGGCTCCGTCATGGCGATGGCGCCGATCAACTCGCCGGTGGCCATCTTCGGCAGCCACTTCTGCTTCTGCTCTTCCGAGCCATAGTGAAGGATGTAGGGCGCGACGATGGAGTTGTGAAGCGCGATGCCGAAGCCGTCGACGCCGACATGGCTGATCGCCTCGATGATCGCGCTTTCATGGGCAAACGTGCCGCCCGAGCCGCCATATTCTTCCGGGATGGAGGCGCAGAGAAGGCCGTTCTCGCCAGCCTTCTTCCAGCTTTCGCGGTCGAATATCTCGGCTTTCTCGAATTCCTCGTAACGCGGCGCGATCTCGGTTTCGAGGAAGCGCGTCGCCATATCGTAGAGCATGCCGACTTCCTCGTCCGCCCAAGCGGGCTTGGGGAGGTTGAGGACATTTGCCGGTTGCGTCGTCACGAGGATTTCCTTTCGGCTCACAATGCGGGACATCTGTTCAAGCTTGAACAGACCATAACGGGGATAACCCCTAGAAGGCATCCTCCGCAAGGGCCATCATGGAATCCGCACCGGCGGAAAGGCGGGCGAGGTGCGCGCCGGTCTCGGGCATGACGCGCTCCATGAAGTAGCGCGCCGTGACCAGCTTGGACTGGTAGATAGGCGACGCTGCACCTTCGGCGAGCTTTTCCTGCGAAACCTTGGCCATGCGCGCCCACATGAAGCCGAGCGCGACGAGGCCGAACAGATGCAGGTAATCGGTGGACGCGGCGCCGGCATTGTCGGGCTTGGCCATCGCGTTCTGCATCAGCCACATGGTGGCAGCCTGAAGGTCGTTGAGGCCCTTCTTGAGCGCCTTGGTGAACGGCGCCATCTGCTCATTGGCGCGGTTTTCCTCGCAGAAATCGCCGACTTCCTTGAAGAACGCCTGCACGGCGCGGCCACCGTTGAGGCCGAGCTTGCGGCCGACGAGATCGAGCGCCTGGATGCCGTTGGCACCCTCGTAGATCATGGCGATGCGGGCATCGCGCACGAACTGGCTCATGCCGTGCTCTTCGATATAGCCGTGGCCGCCGAAGACCTGCTGCGCCATCACGGCATGCTCGAAACCCTTGTCGGTGAGCACGCCCTTGATGATCGGCGTCATCAGGCCGAGGTGATCGTCGGCTGCCTGACGGTCGGCGTCGTCGCCGGAGCGGTGGGCGACGTCGGACTTGAGCGCGGTCCACAGCACCAGCGCACGGCCGGCCTCGTTGAACGCCTTCATGTTCATCAGGTTGCGGCGAATGTCCGGGTGGACGATGATCGGGTCGGCCTTCTTTTCAGGCGCTTTCACGCCGGCAATCGAGCGGCCCTGAATGCGCTCCTTGGCGTAGATCACGGCGTTCTGATAGGCGATCTCGCCGATGGAGAGACCCTGCATGCCGACGCCGAGGCGGGCTTCGTTCATCATCACGAACATGGCCTTGAGGCCGCCGTTCTCCGCGCCGATCAGGAAGCCCTCGGCCTCGTCATAGTTCATGACGCAGGTGGAATTGCCGTGGATGCCCATCTTCTCTTCGATGGAACCGCAGGACACGCCGTTTTTCTCACCGGGGTTGCCGGCATCGTCGAGCTTGAGCTTCGGCACGATGAACAGCGAAATGCCCTTGACGCCTTCCGGCGCGCCCTCGATGCGGGCGAGCACCAGATGGATGATGTTCTCGGCCATGTCGTGTTCGCCAGCGGAGATGAAGATCTTCTGGCCGGAGATTTTGTAAGAACCGGTGCCGGTGGGGACCGCCTTGGTGCGCAGCAGGCCCAGATCGGTGCCGCAATGCGGTTCGGTCAGGTTCATGGTGCCGGTCCACACGCCTTCGGCCATCTTCGGCACGTAGGTCTGCTTCTGCTCGTCGGAGCCGTGTTCGAGGATCGCGGCAATCGCGCCCTGGGTCAGGCCCGGATACATCATCAGCGCCATGTTGGCGGACGACATATATTCGCCGACGGCGGAGTGAACCGTGTAGGGAAGGCCCTGCCCGCCGAACTCCGTCGGGATCGCGAGGCTCATCCAGCCGCCTTCGCGATACTGGTCGTAGCCTTCCTTGAAACCCTTGGGCGTCGTCACCGAGCCGTCGGCGTGGCGGGTGCAGCCCTCTTCGTCGCCGACGCGGTTGAGCGGGTGCATGACGTTTTCGGCGACCTTGGCGGCCTCCTCGAGGATCGCTTCCAGCACATCTGGTGCTGCGTCCGAGAAGCCGGGAAGGTTCGAATACCGCTCGTAACCGAGCACGTCATTGAGCACGAAAAGCGTATCGGCGACGGGTGCCTTGTAAGTCGGCATGAAGGTCCTCCAGAAGTCGGGTGAAACGTCGACAAGCGGGTGCGACCCGCCAAAATACCAGGATGAGATGCTTCGTATCAAATATTGACGTTTGCGTAAACGTCAATTTTTTCGATAGGCCCAAAACCACGACAGCCATCGCCAGATTGCGATGCCCAATGTCAGCGGCAGGAGAAGAAGGGAAAGGACGGTCCAGCCGAACAGCAGCCCACCGGCGCTTGAAGGCAAACCGGCGCACTGGAAGCCTCCGAAGCCGAAGGCACAGCGGGTGTCGGAGACGTACCAGGCAAGGCAGGTCACGGCGGCAACCGCGAGAAACGCGATCGTGCTCGCAAGCGGCATGCGCCGCCTGCCTGCGGATTTGTCCGACGAGGTGCGATCGATCATCGTCATGCGGCGACGATAGCGCGAGAGACCCGAAGACGACAGCGTGTCGTCTTCAGACGTTCGGTCGATAAGACGATGAAACGCGTCAGGCCGACTTGGCCAGTTCCTGCCGCGAGAGGAGTGTCGAGCGCCAGCTATGCATTGCGCCCTTCAGTTCCTCGATTGCCTCGTCGAGAGCGGTGCGCTGCTTTTCCAGGCGGACGAGCTGACGCTCCGACTTGTCGAGAACGGTGCGAAGCTGCTTCACGTTCGAGCCGTTGGGATCGTAGAGATCCATCACATGCTTGACCTCGCGAAGCGAGAAACCGACCTTGCGGCCGAGCAGGATCAGCTTGAGGCGCGTCACGTCGCGATGGGTGTAAAGGCGGGTGTTGCCTTCACGCTTCGGATTGAGCAAGCCCTTGTCTTCGTAAAAGCGCAACGTGCGCAACGTCACGTCGAACTGCTTGGCCATATCGCCGATACGGATGTAACCGTCCGAAAGTTCCGTTGCATTGGCCATGCTTTCGCTGGCCGGCATCATGTTCATCATTTCGCATTTCCCCGTAAACACGCTCCGGCAATGCGGGAACGGCGATTGGAAGCCATTGGGGCGAAGGGCGTCCGATCAGGTTTGAATCGTGATTGTGTGCGGGCCGATAGGCGGTCCCGATGTCTGGCGGGCATATAGTCGTGCGCCTGACGTCTCGCAAGTGCGAAATCCTGACGCAGGGGCAGCGGCGGAACCTTTTAAGACTGGTTAACGACTTGTTTACCACGTCTGGGGAATTGTGCGCGTGACGGTGTCCCGTGACTATCCTGTCGTTCGTTGCTCACGGTTCTTCCAGAGGGACATGACCCGAGAGCATGCATCGCCAATCCTTGCGGCGGCGCATCAAGGTGCATCCCTGCAATGAGGCGAGGAGTGTGCCGGCGTTTCCGGCCAGCTAGGCGGCAGCGGACGTTTCGATGACCAATAGACAATCCTATCTCGATTCGATGAATGCCGGCCGTCGGCGCAGGCCGAGCACCTCGCTCGAACAGCTCAGCAACACACTGGAGGAGCTCGAAAGCCGCATCAGCCGGACCTATGAGGGCCGTGGCGACTACCGCATGGAAAACGCAGCGCGCCGGCTCGCGGGCGAAACGGCGCCCTACGAGGCTCCGGCCCATGGCTACGCGCCACGTACAGCGCCCCGCGAAGCGTCTCCCGCCATTCCGTCGGGCGTGGCCGCCGAACTGAGCGCTCTGCGCGCCGAACTGCGCCACCAGATGGGGTCGGGCCTGCGCGAGGAGTTCGACGTCCTGAAGACCGAGATCGAGGGCGCAATGCGCAATTCCGCTCCTGCCAGCCACGCAGCCGAACTCGGCGTCGAGTTCGAGCGGCTTTCGGCGATGATCCACAAGCTGTCGCAGCAGAGCGACGATCGGCAGATCAATCTCCTGCGCCTCGAAATGGAGCAGGTGAAGGCCGCGCTCGGCAAGCTTGCGCGTGAGGAGACCGTCCAGTCCTACGATCGCCGTTGGGAAGAACTCGACCGTCGCTGGAGCGATATCGCCAGCCAGGTTTCGAACACTCAACACGGCGGCACGCCGGACGCGGCACTCGCGACCCTGACGGCACGGCTCGAACAGATCAGCGATGCGGTGAACACGCTTCCGACCTCGGTTGCGCTGCGCTCGCTCGAAGACAAGATGAAGATCCTCGCATCCAGCGTCGATCAGTTCGCGCATCATCAGGATCGCGTCGGGCCGGAAGCGCTCGACGCAATCGAAATGCGCCTCGACGAAATTTCGCGCGCGGTCGCAGCCTCCAAATCGGCTGCCCTGCCCGCGACCTACGACCCCGAGCCCTTCGAGCGCATCGAGGCCCGCATCTCGTCGCTGGCGCGCCAGCTTGGCGAGGTGGTCGAAGAGAACCCTGCCCACGGCCTTGCCTCGCAGCTTGCGGCCCTGTCGCATCGCGTCGAGGACATCGCGCATCGCGTTGAGATGCCCGAGCAGGCGATCGGCCTTCTGGCAGGACAGTTGGAGACGATCGTCCGCAAGCTCGACCAGGGACCGGCCATGCCGGACCTCGACGGTGCGCTGAGCGGTCTCGACAGCCGTTTCGCGACCCTCTCCGACATGCTCGAACAGCGCCACTCGGACGCGCTCGTTCAGGGACAAACCCTGTTCGTGGATCTCGAACGCCGTCTTCAGGAAATTACGCTCCGTATCGCCGAGCACGAAACGCCGTCCGCGCGACAGGACGATCATCTGCTCGAAGCCATGGACGCGCGCTTCGCCGAACTTGCCGCGAGACTGGAACGACAGGTCGCGCCAGCCGGCGACGATCGCGCCATGCGCGATCTGGAGGCGCGTCTCGACACCATTTCCGATCGGCTGGAGACATCGACCCGGAGCAGCGGGGTCGACCCGAACCTGATCCGCAGCCTCGAGGCGCAGATCGCGGACCTGACGGCACATATCTCGCAGCCGTCGCGCAGTGCCATGGATGCCGCGATCATCAATCCCCGTCTCGAGAAGATCGAAGAGTCGATCGCGGCGGGACGGCAGGACGTTCTCGAGGCCGCCCGCCATGCGGCCGAGGAAGCGGTACGCAGCTTCGCGGGCTCCGACCGAGACGGCGCACTCGTCGCCGGTCTGGTCGAAGACCTGAAGTCCCTCGAAGGGCTGACGCGCAAGTCCGACGACCGCAACGCCAAGACGTTCGAGGCGATCCACGACACGCTTCTCAAGATCGTCGATCGGATCGGCGCCGTGGAAACCGCCGCCTTGGCGCCACGCCATCCCGCAACCGTCGCGCCGCGCGAAACGCTTCTTGGCGTCGCCCAGACACCGTCTCTTGAGCCGATGGTCGAAGCGCTTCCGCTTGCCTCGATGCCCGAAGGCCTGCTTGACGACACCGCGATCGAACGCACAGGCATCCGCACACCTGCCGCCGCGGCCGCCGCCGCGGCCGCCGAAGCGATCCGCAGC
The DNA here is from genome assembly GCF_039888675.1 of Mesorhizobium sp. CAU 1732. Classification (NCBI taxonomy): domain Bacteria; kingdom Pseudomonadati; phylum Pseudomonadota; class Alphaproteobacteria; order Hyphomicrobiales; family Phyllobacteriaceae; genus Mesorhizobium; species Mesorhizobium sp. CAU 1732. Next base: position 1,076,934 of record NZ_JBDQQR010000001.1, on the reverse strand, counting down.
GACGCGGAAGCGTCCGGCGTCGAAGATGCCGGTGGTCGCCGCTCAATGCTCGGTGGGATCACCAAGGCGCTGACGGCGCGCAAGGCGAAGCACCCCAGGACGAAGCAGAAGGCCCAGGAGGCATTGACGCCTGAGACGGCCAGCGAGCCGCTGGCGCCCTCCGTCGATGTCGATCCTCCGCTCGACATGCATGCGCTCAACCAGCCGCTCGAACCGGGTTCGGGCGCGCCCGACCTCAACGCCATCATGCGACGCGTGCGCGACGAACGTGGCCAGCCCGCGCGCGAGCAGGGTTCGGAAACGGCCAAGTCGGACTTCATCGCGGCAGCCCGGCGCGCGGCGCAGGCGGCAGCGGCCGAAGCCGAGATGATGAAGCGCAGTCCCGCCGCGAAATCGAAGGCTTCGGGCTTCAGCCTCGGCGGCCTCCTCAAATCGCGACGCAAGCCGGTCCTGATGGGCGTGGCCGCGATCTTGATGGCACTGGCCGCATTGCAGGTGGGCAAGTCGTTCAACGGCGGTTCGAACGTTGCCGAAGCCCCTGCGGAAGGCCCATCGCTGGTCGCGGAAGCGAGGCAGTTGCCAACTGCCAACTCGATCGAAACCGCCACCGCCGAGACCACGATCAACGAGCTCGACGCGACGCCGATCACCGCCGCTGCCGCTCCGCCCGCGACCGCCAGGTCATCGCTGACCACCGCGCCTGCGAAGGCCGAAGACGTCACGACCGACTGGCTCGACGCGGCAGCGCCTCTGCCGACCGCACCGGTTGAGATCGCGGCGCTCGAGACGCCAGCCGATCCGCTCGAGCCTGCGGCCGATCTCGCTCCGGAAACCAGCGAGGCTGCCCTTGCCGCGATACCGCTGGAGGCCGGCCCGGTCATTCTGCGCGAAGCTGCGGCCGAGGGCGATCCGAAGGCGCTCTACGAGATCGGCAATCGTTATGCCGAGGCTCAGGGCGTTACCCTGGACATGGCGAAAGCCGCGGAGTGGTACGCAAAGGCGGCCGATCACGGCCTCGCGCCCTCCCAATACCGCATCGGCAATCTCTACGAGAAGGGCATCGGCGTCACGCGCGACATCGCCAAGGCGAAGACCTGGTACCAGCTTGCCGCCGCGCAGGGCAATGCGAGCGCCATGCACAACCTCGCCGTGCTCTTCGCAATGGGTGCCGATGGCACGACGGACAATGAATCGGCCGCTCGCTGGTTTCAGCAGGCAGCCGAGCTCGGCGTGAGGGATAGCCAGTTCAATCTCGGCATTCTCGCCGCCAAGGGCGTCGGCATGCCCCAGAACCTGGAGAACGCCTATAAGTGGTTCGCCGTCGTCGCCCAGGCGGGCGACAAGGACGCCGCGCAGAAGCGTGACGAGATCGCCAGGGAACTCCGTCCCGAGCAATTGGAAAATGCCCGCGCCGCTGCCGAACTCTGGCGCGCGAAGCCGGTCAACGAAGAAGCCAACGCGGTCGAGATCCCGGATAGCTGGAGAGAAAGCACGGACACGACGGCGAGCGTCGACATGAAGCAGGCTGTCCGCAACGTCCAGATCATCCTCAACAAGAACGGCTACAGCGCCGGTGCGGAGGACGGCATGATGGGCGGAAAGACCAAGGCAGCGCTCGCCGCATTCCAGAAGGACAACGGCATGGCGCCGACAGGCGAGATCGACGAACCGGTAGTCAAGGCGCTGCTGGCACGACGCTGAGAGCCCTGCGCCGGCTCGCTCGACGCAAATGCCTGCAATCGCCTGCATTTTACGGCTGTTTCCCGGCCGCATGGTTTGACTTCGCCCCATTGTCGGCGCAAGAACGAACTACTTCCTGATCCGCCTCGCTACAGGAATGGTTCCAGGATCAGGCGCAAGCAGTCGAGTTTGACGGGTGGGCATCTATCTCCCGATCGCGGAAATGTCTGTCAACATGGTCGTCCTTCTGGCCATGGGTGCTGCCGTGGGCTTCCTCTCGGGCATGTTCGGCGTCGGTGGCGGCTTCCTGATCACGCCGCTTTTGATCTTCTACAATATCCCGCCTGCCATCGCGGTCGCCACCGGCGCCAACCAGGTCGTCGCATCCTCGGTCTCGGGAGCGTTGTCGCACCTCAAGAAGGGCACGATCGACTTCAAGCTCGGTACCGTGCTGCTTGTGGGCGGCATTTTCGGATCGACGATCGGCGTCTACGTGTTTTCGCTGCTGCGCGCCGTCGGCCAGCTCGATCTGTTCATTTCGCTTCTCTACGTGGCGTTGCTCGGCACCGTGGGTGCCCTGATGCTGGTGGAGAGCGTGCGTATGATCCGGCGCAATGCCGGCGGCGCGACCTCGTCGCTGCGCAAACCCGGACAACACAACTGGATCCACAAACTGCCCCTGAAGGTGCGGTTCCGGGCGTCCAAACTGTTCGTCAGCGTCATTCCCGTGGTCGGCCTCGGTGCGATCATCGGCTTTTTGGCGTCGATCATGGGCGTCGGCGGCGGCTTCATCATGATTCCGGCGCTTGTCTACCTGCTCAAGGTTCCGACGAATGTCGTCGTCGGGACATCGCTGTTTCAGATCATCTTCACCGCCGCCTACACCACGATCGTCCATGCCACCACCAACCAGACGGTCGACATCGTGCTCGCCTTCCTCTTGATGATCGGCGGCGTTGCCGGCGCGCAATACGGCGCAAAGGCAGGCCAGCGCCTTCGCGGTGAACAGTTGCGCGCGCTTCTGGCGCTGCTCGTGCTCGCGGTTGCGCTTCGCCTCGCCTTCGACCTCTTCGTACGGCCGAGTTCGCTCTACTCGCTGGCATCATTGTCGGGGATTTGAGATGGAGCTTACGAGATCCACACTCCCCACCCTGGCCGCCGCGTTCCTGATGCTCGCAATGGGACAGGCCCGCGCGCAAGCGCCCGAAATCGTCAATCCGGAGGCGATCCAGATCGGCCTATCCACCGATCGCGTCTCGATTACCGCCGACTTCTCCGGCGCTGATCTCACCATCTTCGGCGCTTTGGAGAATGCCGATCCGCTCGTCACCAGACAGGGCCGCTATGATGTGATCGTGGTTCTGGAAGGGCCTCCGCGCCCGATCGTGGTCCGCAAGAAGAACCGCATTCTGGGGATGTGGGTCAACACCGAGTCAGAAACCTTCGTCAATGTGCCGGTTTCCTACTCGGTGGCCACCACACGCTCGATGCAGGACATAACCAATCCGAAGAATTTCAAGCAGCTTGCGCTGGGTGCGGACAACCTCACGGTGACGCCGCTCAACAAGGCCCAGGAGCCTGCGACGCTGGCGGAGTTCACGGCTGCGCTGCGTGAGCGAAAGAAGGCGACGGGCCTCTACAGCGAGCGCATCGGCGGTGTGAACTTCCTCTCACAATCCCTGTTTCGCGCCACGCTTCATCTGGCGCCCAACGTTCCGGTCGGCACCCACCGTGCGCGCGCGTTCCTGTTCAAGAACGGCGTCTTCATCAAGGAAAGCTCGGCGCAACTGGCGATCCTCAAGGCGGGCTTCGAGGAGCGGCTTTTCAGGATCGCGCAGAACAACAGCTTCCTGTTCGGCCTCGCCGCCGTGGCGCTCGCCTTCGTGACCGGATGGCTCGGCCGCCTGATATTCCGCAAGGATTAAGAGAGAGAGATCAGCCGGCCCGCAAGCGGTGGTGCGCAAAGGCGTAGACGCGCTCGGTTCCGAGCATATGGGCAAAGAAGCTCTCCCATTTGAACAGCCCGCGATAGGCACGATCGAGCACGTTGAGCGTCCCGGTATAGGCTCCGAACGCCGGCATCACCATGCGCTCCCCATCCGTGGCGAAGCAGCGCCGGCGCACCGAACGGCCACGTTGCACGATCACCGCGCCGGGATGCAGGTGCCCCGCGATTTCGCCTGCCGCTGCGCCTTTCAGGGGTTCATGCCTGAAACGAAGCGCGCCCAGCGCCACTTCATCAGCGACCGTACCCGACACGCCGACCGGCGCATCGGGATCGTGATTGCCCGTCACCCAGATCCACTCCCGTCCGCCCATCATGGCGGCGAGCTTGATGCGGTACGGCTCGGGCATTCGCTGCGAACCGCCGACGTCGTGGAAGCTGTCGCCAAGGCTGAGCACCGTGCGCGGCGCATGCGTTTCGATCACGCGCGACAACTGGTCGAGCGTCGCACCGGTGTCATAGGGTGGAAGTAACTGGCCGCGGCGCGCGAAGGACGAGCCTTTCTCGAGATGCAGGTCGGAGACCGCGAGCAAGCCGAAATCGGGAAAATAAAGCGCGCCGCGCGGATCGCAGATCGCGATCTCGCCCGCGATGGCGATCCTGCGCATGCCAGTGTTTGACTTCGGCATGGCCGTCACTGCGTTCATTCGTCTCCCATGGCCTCGTGGACGAGGTCGTCTTCGGCTTCGGACAGGAGCATCTCGTCGGCCTCGCCCTTGACCCGCTCCTTCCCGATTTCGAGCATGATCGGGACGGCGAGCGGCGAAATGCGCTCCAGATCCTTATGCATGATTCGACCTTTGATCCGCGAGAGCATGTCGGCAAGCCTCCTGACATCCAGAAGGCCCGCAGCAGCGTCCGCCCGCGTGGCGCGAAGCAGGATGTGGTCAGGGTCGTGCGTGCGAAGAACGTCATAAATGAGGTCGGCCGACACGGTCATCTGCCGTCCCGTCTTCTCCTGCCCGGGATGCCGCTTCTCGATCAGGCCTGCGATCACCGCGCAGGCACGAAAGGTACGTTTCAAAAGCCAGCTCTCGGCCAGCCAGGCGTCGAGATCGTCGCCGAGCATGTCCTCGTCGAAGAGTTCCGAGAACGGCAGTTTGCCGCTTTTGTGAAGCGCGCCGATGTCGGCGTGCGCCCAGATCGCCAGCGCGTAGTCCGTTGCCACGAAGCCCAGCGGTCGCCCGCCCGCCCGCTCCAGCCGGCGTGTCAGGAGCATGCCGAGCGTCTGGTGCGCGAGCCTGCCCTCGAACGGATAGGCGACCATGTAGAAGCGGCTGCCGCGCGGAAAGGTCTCGATGAGAAGGTCGCCGGCCTTCGGCAGCACCGACTTCTCTTTTTGTATGGAAAGCCATTCGGCTACCTGCTCGGGCAGGCTGTTCCAGCGTTCCGGATCGGCCAGCATCGCCCGCACCTCGGCCGCCAGATAGGTCGAGAGCGGAAATTTGCCGCCGGCATAGACCGGCACTTTCGCATCCTGTCCGGGCGCGTTGGAGACGTAGCACTCGTTCTCGCGGATTCCCTCGAAGCGCAGGATCTTGCCAGCGAAGAGAAAGGTGTCGCCCGGCGTCAGGGTTTCCAGGAAATATTCCTCGATCTTACCCAAAACCGGTCCGCCGGCCGCGTTTCCGCCCCGCCCGCGCTGCCGCGTCATCCGCACATTGAGCGCCGGCGATTCGACGATCGTGCCGATGTTCAGGCGGTACTGCTGCGCGAAACGCGGATGCGAGACACGCCAGAGGCCTTCCTTGGTCTGGCGGATGCGGGCGAAACGCTCGTAGCTCTTGAGCGCGTAGCCGCCGGTCGCGACGAAATCGACGATCCGCGCGAACGTTTCGTCGTCGAGATGCGCATAGGGTGCGGCGGTCTTCACCTCCGCCAGGAGTTCCGCCGCATCGAACGGCGCCGCGCACGCCATGCCCATCACGTGCTGGGCAAGCACGTCGAGCGCGCCGTCCAGAAGCGGCGGCGTGTCCTGCGCGCCGACATAGTTCGCGTCGAGTGCCGCGCGGCACTCGAGTACCTCGAAGCGGTTTGCGGGAACGAGGATCGCCCGGCTCGGCTCGTCCATGCGGTGATTGGAGCGGCCGATGCGCTGGGCGAGACGGCTCGCGCCCTTCGGCGCGCCGACATGGATCACCAGATCGACATCCCCCCAGTCGATGCCGAGATCGAGCGTGGAGGTGGCAACCACGGCACGCAGCGCATTGGCTTCCATCGCGGTCTCGACGCGGCGGCGCTGGGCGACGTCCAGCGACCCGTGATGCAGCGCAATCGGCAACGTATCCTCGTTCGCGCGCCACAATTCCTGGAACAGGAATTCCGCCTGGCTGCGCGTGTTGACGAACAGCAGCGTCGTGCGGTGATCGCGGATCGCGGCGTAGATGTCGTTGATCGCATAGCGCGACGAGTGGCCCGACCACGGCACGCGCTCCTCGGAGTCGAGGATGGTGATGATCGGCTTCGCGCCACCCTCGACGGTGATCACGTCGGACATGGCGCCGGGCGGGTGCTCTGTTCCTTGCTGGGGCACCAGCCAGCGGCGCAACGCGTCGGGCTCTGCAACGGTCGCCGACAGGCCGATCGTCTGGAGATCGGGCACGAAGCGGCGCAGCCGCGCGATGCCCAACGCCAGAAGATGCCCGCGCTTGGACGTGACCAGCGAGTGCAGCTCGTCCAGCACCACGTAGCGCAGCGATCCGAAGAATTTGTCCGCGTCCTTGGATGCGAGCAGCAGCGCGAGCTGTTCCGGCGTCGTCAGAAGGATGTCCGGAGGCACGAATTTCTGGCGCTGCCGCTTGTGCGAGGGCGTGTCGCCAGTGCGCGTCTCGATCGCGATGTCGAGCTTCATTTCGGCGACCGGTCGGCCAAGATTGCGCTCGATATCCACCGCGAGCGCCTTCAAGGGCGAGATATAGAGCGTGTGGACGCCGCGATAGGCCTCGCCCGCCTTGCGCTTCGGCCGCGCTGCGAGATCGGTCAGTGACGGCAGGAAACCGGCCAGCGTCTTGCCGGCCCCGGTGGGCGCGATCAGCAGCGCCGATGCTCCGGCTCTCGCCTTGGCAAGCAACTCAAGCTGGTGCGGTCGGGGCTGCCAGTTGCGCTCGGCAAACCAGCGCGCGAAACGCTCAGGCAGGGCGATCGCGTCGGCGTCATCAGCGGGGGGCAAGGGCTTCGTCACCGCCAACAGGTAGCGCGCTGAAGTGCGGCCGCCAAGAAAATCAGTGCAAGGCGACCGTGGCGATGTCGTCGGAGACAATCGGAGGCGTGACCGTGGCATTCGCCCCCGCGCGCCTCGCCACGACGATCAGGCCCTCGACGGCCGCGTTTCGGTCGCAGCGCAGTTGGGCGGTCCCGATCTCGGCCGTCTCAAAACCATTGGCTGCGAGCAGATCACGAATATAGCGCTCCGAATGCGCGTAGCGGCGGGATTCTCTCAAGATGAGCGGCTCCGGGCCGTCATGTCGTTCGACCGTGAAAGCGAAGACTCCACCTGCAGCGAGCATGTCCGACACGGTCGCGATGATGCGTTCCAGGCGACCCAGATAGATGAAGACGTCAGCAGCCGTTACAAGGTCGACCTTCGTGGGCGACGCTTCCAGTGTCAGGAGATCGCGCTGTTCGAGCCGGTCATAGACGCCCTTGTCGCGCGCTTTGGCGAGCATGCCGCTAGAGATGTCCGAGCCTTCGAGATAGCTCGCGATGCCCCGAAGCCGCTCGCCCATCAGCCCGGTGCCGCAACCCAGATCGACGGCATGCGCAAAAGTGGTGATGCCCGTTCGCGCGATAGCCTCGCTCATCATCTGCGGCGCGCGATACAAGAGGCGTCCGACGAGCGATGCATCGAACGTCGCGGCATACTGATCGAACAAGGTTTCGGCAAACGCGCTCGACGGCACGCCCGCAACGCTGATCGTGCCTGCCAGTTCGAGCTGAAGGGCGGCACCCAGCCGGTCTGATGGATCGAGCCGCAGCGCTTCGCGCCAGGCATCCGCCGCCTCCGCCACGCGACCCGCTGCATGCAGCATCTCGCCCATGCGGAACCAGCCGGCGCTCCAGGCAGGCACGAGCGTGAGCGCATCGCGCATCAGATCGGCAGCCGCAGCGTGATCATCCGACGATGCGAGCATCTCGGCGTAGTCGGCACGACGATCGGCAAGGAGATCGCCAGAGGACTGGAACAGCTTCTTCATGGGACACCGGATGCCGCTTGGCGCGGGCGGCGGTCTATGCGCCGTCAGGAGCCTCTTGGCAAGGCCTTTCCAGAGCCCGTCGAATGCCTATCTTCCATGGGCCATGAACGCCCACAGCCTGCTCCATCCACGTCCCGAGGGACTCTATTGCCCGCCAGGCGATTTCTACATCGATCCGGTGCGCCCCGTCGGTCGCGCTTTGATCACGCACGGACATGCGGATCACGCCCGGTCAGGCCACGCGCATGTGCTGGCGACACGGCAGACACTCGAGATCATGGCGCTGCGCTACGGCGTCAATTTCGCCGGCTCGACGCAGGAAGCCGCGATCGGCGACACGATCGACATCAATGGCGTGACGGTGAGCTTCCACCCGGCCGGTCATGTGCTCGGCTCCGCGCAGATCAGCGTGACGCATGGCGGCCTGCGCATCGTCGCATCCGGCGACTATAAGCGCAGTGCCGACCCCACCTGCGCGGGGTTCGAACTCGTGCCATGCGATATCTTCATCACCGAGGCGACATTCGGCCTGCCGGTCTTCCGCCATCCTCCCGCCGCCGACGAGATCGCCCGGCTTCTCAAATCCGTCTCGCAGTTTCCCGAACGCGCGCATCTCGTGGGTGCCTACGCGCTGGGGAAGGCGCAGCGCGTGATCCGGCTGATCCGAGACGCCGGCTACGACAGGCCGATCTACATCCATGGGGCACTGGCGAAGCTCTGCGATTACTATCAGTCCGAGGGCATCGATCTCGGGCAGATCGAACCCGCGACGGTCGATCGCTCAGGCAAATCCGACTTCGCCGGCGCGATCGTGGTCGGGCCGCCGTCGGCCTTCGCGGACCGCTGGGCGAGGCGTTTTCCCGACCCCGTCACCGCCTTCGCGTCAGGCTGGATGCGCATACGCCAGCGCGTGAAGCAGCGCGGCGTGGAGCTGCCGATCATCCTGTCGGACCATTCCGACTGGGACGAGCTGACCGAGACCATCACGCAGACGGGTGCAGCGGAAGTCTGGGTGACGCATGGCCGCGAGGAAGCATTGGTGCGGTGGTGCGAGATCAACGGCATCAAGGGCCGCCCGCTGCACCTCGTGGGTTATGAAGACGAGGCGGAGTGATGGGCCTCGTGTCAAAACAAATGGCGAAGCCATGAAACGCTTCGCCGAACTCCTGGACCGCCTGCTCCTGACGCCGTCGCGCAACGCGAAGCTGAAGCTGATGGTCGATCATTTTCGTGAGACGCCCGATCCGGACCGGGGGCTCGCACTGGCGGCGATCACCGGCAACCTCTCATTCGCATCGGTGAAGCCCGCGCTCCTGCGCGCCCTGATCGCCGAGCGGATGGACCCGGTGCTTTTCGCCTATTCCTACGACTATGTCGGCGATCTCGCCGAGACGATCTCGCTCGTCTGGAAAAGCGATGCGGCAACGCCCGCCAACGACCGGGCGATCAGTCTCTCCTTCGCGGTCGAGAAGCTTCACGGCGCAAGCCGTTCGGACGCGCCGCGCGTGCTCGCCGACCTGCTCGACAGGCTGGAACCTGAATCGCGTTTCGCCATCATCAAGCTCGTCACCGGCGGCCTGCGCGTCGGCGTGTCGGCGCGGCTCGCCAAGCAGGCGCTGGCCGATTTCGGCGGCGTCGACGTGCATGAGGTCGAGGAACTCTGGCACGGGCTGGAGCCGCCCTATGAAACGCTGTTCGCATGGCTCGACGGCAAGACCGGCAAGCCTGAACGCACCGCGCTCGCCTTGTTCAGGCCGGTGATGCTGTCGAATCCGGTGCAGGACAACGATCTGGCGCGCATCGAACCGGCCGACTACGTCGCCGAGTGGAAATGGGATGGCATCCGTGTCCAGGCCGTGTGCGAAGGCACGTTGCGCCGGCTCTATTCTCGCACCGGCGACGACATATCCGGTGCGTTTCCCGACCTTCTCGATACGATGGATTTTGACGGGGCGATCGATGGAGAACTCCTTGTCGGCCAGCCGCCGGATCATGTCGGCTCCTTCTCGGATCTCCAGCAGCGGCTGAACCGAAAATCCGTCTCGGCCAAGACCATGCGCGACTTTCCTGTCTTCGTGCGCTGCTACGATCTCCTGCAGGATGGCGAGGTGGATCTGCGCGCCCTGCCCTTCGCCGAGCGGCGGACGCGGCTCGAGACGTTCGTGACTTCGCTCGATGAAACGCGGTTCGACCTCTCGCCTTTCGTCCCGTTCGACGATTGGGATCATCTGAATCAGCTACGCCTTACTCCGCCGCATCCGATCATCGAGGGCGTGATGCTCAAGCGCCGCGATTCCGTCTACGTACCCGGCCGTCCCAAGGGGCCGTGGTTCAAGTGGAAGCGCGATCCGCACATCATCGACGCAGTGCTGATGTACGCGCAGCGCGGTCACGGCAAGCGGTCGAGCTACTATTCGGACTACACGTTCGGGGTCTGGACCGGCCCGGAGGAATCGCCGGAACTGGTGCCGGTCGGCAAGGCCTATTTCGGCTTCACGGATGACGAGCTGCGCCAGATCGACAAGTTCGTGCGCGACAACACGATCGACCGGTTCGGGCCTGTGCGCTCCGTGCGCGCAGAACCGCAGCACGGTCTGGTTCTGGAAGTGGCGTTCGAGGGGCTCAATCGCTCGACGCGGCACAAATCCGGCGTCGCGATGCGGTTTCCGCGCATCTCGCGCCTGCGCTGGGACAAGCCGCCGGCCGAAGCCGACAGGCTGGATACGCTGGCCGCAATGCTGGACTGATTACTGCGCTGGCGACACCCGGATCGCGAAGATGTCGAGCGCCTTGCCGCCGTTTTCGACATCCGGATTGATGGCGATCGTGCCGCCTGCGCCGGGATTCGTGTTCGGCAGCGTGATCTCGAACAGGAACTCTTCCTGCGTCGTGCCAGCGGCGTAGCGCTTGCGGCCGCAATCGCCGAGTTCGCCCAGATTGCAGTCGACCGAGAACTGGGTGCCCTGCCCCTCTTCGGCGCGGGCGACGATGTTGAAGACAGCGCGGCGGCCCGCAAGCTGCTCAAGCACGCCCTGTCCCACATCGAACAGGATCGGCGCGCTGGACGCACCGCCGATGATCCGGATGAACTGCCGTCCGTCGTCGTCCATCACCTCGGCGCGCGAATCGCCCGGCGCGGCAACCGTCGTCGGATCGGCGGGATCGAACACCGCGATCCAGCCGGCAAGGCTGTCGGCGCCGCCCGCTATACGAGGTGGCTCGCCTGCCGCGGGGGGCTGCGGCTGGTAATCCTCTTCCTCGACGGTCTGGGGCGGGTTCGGAACGGATTGGTCACGCTCTGCAGCGGACCGGAACAGCCCTCCGCCGATCGCCCACCATGCGCCGATGACGATTGCCGACAGCACCGTGACGGCGACGAATACGCGCGCCCATTTACGGCCGCGCCGCCGCCCTACAGGCGGGCCGGCATAGGTTTGCGGCTCGATCTCATCGTCGAAATCGTCGGACGGCTGCTGATCGCGATAGCGGTCGTTCGGGTCGATCGTCGGCTCGAATCCGGCTTGCGAACGCGCATATCCCCCCTCGCCCCGGACCGGAGGCTCGACACCCATTCCCGCAGTACGGGGCGCAGGGGCCGGCGCGGCGGCGGGGACTGCGGGAAGAAACTCCGATTCGATCTCTGAAACGCGCGCCGACAGCGCCTGGCGACGGCGGTCGGCGATCGCCTGCGTGACGTTGGGATTTGCCTGAAGCGCCTTGTCGAGTGCGGCGAACGCGGACCGGTAGACCTTCTCGCGGAAGGCCCGCTCGCGCGGGTCGCCCTTTTCAAAGGCGTTGCGTATCGCTTTCTCGATCGCGTCCAAGCCAGAACTCTCTGTATATTCGCAGACTTCCACCCATCGTTAGCCGTAGCGGACCATTCAATCAATCGCATCAAAGAGTTTAGCCCGGGCTTTTAGTGCCGGAAGTGCTGCCGTCGACGCATGGCCGCCTGTGCGGATTGCCTGACGGCAGTTGCCGCGCCATTGCGATCTGCTAGAAAATGACGTTTACGAAAACGTCAATCGTTCTGCCCTGTTGGAGGTTTCATGGCGCTGCCCGACATTCTGAAAACCAATCTGCGTATTCCCGTCGTCGCATCGCCGATGTTCATCATTTCCCACCCGCCGCTGGTGCTGGAACAGTGCAAGGCCGGCATCGTCGGTTCGTTTCCGGCGCTGAATGCCCGGCCGGAGGCCCAGCTTGACGAATGGCTGGCGCAGATGACCGAGGAACTCGCTGCCCACGACGCCAAGAATCCCGGCCGCAAGGCGGCGCCCTTTGCCGTCAACCAGATCGTGCACAAATCCAATCCGCGGCTGGAGCACGATTTGGCGATGTGCGTGAAATACAAGGTGCCGGTCGTCATCACCTCGCTCGGCGCGGTGCCGGAGGTGAACGAGGCCGTGCATTCTTATGGCGGCATCGTGCTGCATGACATCATCCACGACCGCCACGCGCGCAAGGCCGTCGAAAAGGGTGCGGACGGGTTGATCGCCGTTGCGGCGGGCGCGGGCGGGCATGCCGGAACGCTGTCGCCGTTTGCGCTGATCCAGGAAATCCGGCAGTGGTTCGACGGGCCGCTTCTGCTGTCGGGCGCGATTGCCAATGGCGGCGCGGTGCTGGCGGCACAGGCGATGGGCGCGGACATGGCCTATATCGGCTCGCCCTTCATCGCCACCACGGAAGCGCGCGCGACCGACGCCTACAAGGACATGATCGTCTCCTCGAAGGCCGCCGACATCGTCTATTCCAACCTCTTCACCGGCGTTCACGGCAACTATTTGAAGGGCTCGGTGACGGCCGCCGGCCTCGACCCCGCCGCCCTGCCCGAATCCGACCCGTCGAAGATGGATTTCGGCAACGCTGCCAAGGCGTGGAAGGACATCTGGGGTTGCGGACAGGGGATCGGCGCGGTCGATGCCGTTGTCAGCACGGCCGATCTGGTCGAGCGGCTCGCAGGCGAGTATGACGCGGCCAAACGGAAGCTGGCCGCTTAATGGTTCAAAGTACCGCGTCGCGGGTCTATTCCGCGCGCGACGTCGTCGTCTCGGTGCTGCTGATGCTGCTGGCCTGCGCGCTGGTGGCCGGCACGACGCTGATTGCCAAGATGCTGGGGCCGGCGGCGGGCGAAAACGCGCTGCATCCGCTGCAGATTTCGGCGGGACGGTTTCTGTTCGCCCTGCTGGCGCTGACGCCGCTGATCGCGATCAGCCGGCCGTCGCTGAGAGGCGCGGTGTGGAGCAACCACATCCTGCGCGTGCTGTTCGGCTGGGCGGGCGTGTCTTGCCTGTTTGCAGCATCCGGCCTGATGCGGCTGGCGGATGCGACGGCGATCTCCTTCCTCAACCCCATCGTGGCGATGATGCTGTCGATCCCGCTTTTGGGCGAACGTGTCGGACCGTGGCGCTGGGCGGCGGCAGCGATTGCGTTTGCGGGTGCTGTGATCCTCACCGAGCCCGGCACGGATGCGTTCCAGCCGGTGGCGCTGGTAGCGCTGATAGCGGCTTTGTTCATGGGAGCCGAGGCGATCCTGATCAAGAAACTTGCCGACAGCGAGCCACCGCTGCGCATCCTCGCTATCAACAACGCCATGGGCGCAGTGCTGGCGATGGGAGCGGCATCGTTCGTGTGGCGCACGCCGACGCAAGAGCAATGGCTGCTGCTGGCGGCGCTCGGCTGCATGATGGTGAGCGTGCAGGCGCTGTTCATCCAGGCGCTGAGGCGTGGCGACGCCAGCTTCGTGATGCCGTTCTTCTACACGACGCTGATCTATGCCGGGCTGTACGACTACCTTGTATTTGCCGAGCAGCCGACGCTGGCCGGACTAATCGGCGCTGCGCTCATCGTTGCCGGCGCGCTGACGATTGCCTGGCGGGAACGGATAGCGCGGCGCAAGGCGTAAGGCGCGGCACCCGACGCGACGTAATCTCGGGTCGTCGTGCTGCCCCTCATCCGGCTGCCGCCACCTTCTCCCCGTAAACGGGGAGAAGGAAGACGCTTCATCACGCCGCGAGATGCGCGCGGTTGTCCTGCGCGTAGGTTTTCAGCGAACGCGGGGCCTTGCCGGTCAACGTCTCGACGTCGGGGGTGACGGTCGCCGTCCAGCCCTCGCGCACCGGATAGAAGATCGAGGTAAGGAAGGTTGCGTAGTCTTCCGGCACGCCTGCACCCGTCAGAAGTTCGATGAACGGCGCATCCTCCATTGCGGTGTAGCCGATCTGCTTGCCGAGCACTTCGGACAGGATCGCGGCTGCTTCGGCGTAGGAATGCGCCTGCGGGCCGGTGAGGTTGAACGCCTTGTTGTCGAACGCGCTCGACGTCAGCGCGGCGACGGCACTTTCGGCGATGTCGCGGGCGTCGATGAAGGAGGACTTACCTTCGGCCGCCGGCACGGCGATCTGGCCATGGTCGATGCCGGCCTTCCAGTAGGTCTGAAAATTGTCGGAGAACCAATTCGGCCGCAGGATCACGTAGGGCGTGCCTAACTTTTCCAGCGCGATCTCGACCTGGCGATAGGGAATGGAATCGTCGGCATCGACGCCGAACACGCTCTGGAACACCACCTTGACCTTGCGGCTGGCGGCAGCCTCGATCACCGGCAGCAGCAGTTCCTTGGCGTTCACATAGCCCGACGCCAGAAGCACATAGGCGCGGTCGACGCCGTCGAACGCCGAAGCGAAGGTTTCGGGCTTCGCGTAGTCGAACACCACGCCTTCCGCGCCCTCGACCGGCTGGCCGGACCGTGACGCAGCCTTCACCTTTTCGCTGCGCTTGAGCAATTCCTTGACGACGGGGCGACCGACCGTGCCGGTTGCGCCCAGAACGAGCACCTTGTTTGACATTTTCCGCTCCTTGGTTTCTATTGGAAACTATCTTTCCAATTGATACATAGATGCGGACTGGAAATCGTGAAAGAGAGCACTTTTTGCTCATCTGGTTTCCTGCAGGAAACCGCCCGGAGCTCGAACCATGACGACACAACCGATCTACGACGTGTTCGAAAACCACTGCCCCGCCCGCATGGTGCTGGACCGGCTCGCCGACAAATGGGCACTGCTGATCCTCAATGGACTCAAGGACGGGCCGGTGCGGTTCAACAGCATTCGCCGCAACATCAAGGGGATATCGCAAAAGGTGTTGTCGCAGACGCTCAAGAAACTGGAGCGCGACGGCATCATCTCACGCGCGGTGTTTCCCACGGTTCCCGTCACCGTCGAATACGCGCTGACCCCGCTCGGCCACACGCTGACGGAAACCGTCGACGCGCTGGCGCACTGGGCCGAGGACCACATGGACTCGGTGGTGGCAGCGCAGCAGGCTTATGACGCGGCGGATGGGGGCCGGGTTTGAGGGCGGGCGGCGACGCCAGCTCCGTGATGCCATTCTTCTCACGCTGATTGTCGGCGGGAACGGGGTGCAGCGGCGAAGTCCATAAACACCTCCGCCGCCGCGATACCGGCTCACGTCGCCTCCAGAACCATATTCAGTGGCGTTTGTGCTGCCCGCCGGATCGTCCTGAAGCCGCCGGAGCGGATCACATCCGCAAGCCGCTCTTCTCCGGCCTGTGCGCCGAGCGCGAGGCCCGTTTCCTGCGCCAACGACGTAGGCACGCAGATCATCGTCGAAGCCGAATAGTAGAGCCGCCCGACGGGGTTGATGTTGTCCTCCAGCGTGTTTCCGGCCATCGGCTCGACCACCATCCAGGTGCCGCCATCACTCAATGCCTTGCGGACGTGTGCCGCAGCGGCCTGAGGATCGCCCATGTCGTGCAGGCAGTCGAAGCAGGTGATCAGGTCGAAGCCGCGGCCGGGAAAATCCTGAGCCCGTCCAACTTCGAAGGCGACGTTCTCAACTCCGTGCGCAAGCGCATGCGCGGTGGCGGCGGCAATCGAGGCCGGATGGAAATCGTATCCGGTGAAGCGGGATTTCGGGAAGGCCTGCGCCATCAGGATCGTCGACAGGCCGTGGCCGCAGCCGACATCGGCGACCTTCGCTCCTGCTTTCAGTTTGTCGACCACGCCATCGAGCGCCGGCAGCCACTCCTGTACCAGCGCATTGACGTAGCCGGGCCTGAAAAGCCGCGCGACCGCGCAGAACATGCAGCCTGCCTGCTCGCCCCATGCAACGCCCTTGCCCGTCTTGAACGCGGCCTGCACCTTCGCCTGATTCTCGCCCATTGCGGCAGCGGTGTCGAAGGCGCCGATGAGGTTGACCGGGCTGTCGGGCTCGGCGAAGACGTATGCCTGCTCCGGCGTCAGCGAAAAGCGTCCCTTCTCGTGCCTGACATAGCCTGAGGCAGCCTGCGCCGAGAGCCATTCGCGCACGTAACGCGGTGCGCACCCGGTTGAGGCAGCCAGTTCCTCGGCCGTCGCGGGGCCGTTCTTCTTGAGAGTGTCGTAAAGGCCAAGCTTGTCACCGATACGCACCAGCGGCACGCCGAAAGCGCCGCCAAGGTCGCCGAGTACGCGGCCCACCAGTTCGTTCAGTTTGGTTTCATCGATCTGCGTCATGTCGGATTCCTCCCGATTTGCGGGACGGCCTCGCGCCGCTCCGAAGTCGAAACGATGCCGTTTCGCGCGTCGGCTGCCATGAGGCGGTTGTCCCGCATCGCGTGAAAATTCCGGCTGTCAGCAAGGGCAGATGTCCCGAAGTGCCGGCGTTGCCTCAACGGGACAGCGACTTGACGATTGCCTGCGAGCGGCTGTGGACGCCAAGTTTCTCAAAGACCGCCGACAACTGGTTTCGGACGGTCTTCTCGTGCTTACCAAGCTTTTCGGCGATCGTGCGGTTGTCGAGCCCTTCGGCAACGAGTTCCAGGATCGCGCTCTCGGCAGGCGTCAATCCGGCGTCGCGGACGGCCTGCGGCGGCTGTGCGGGCAGGTCCTGCCCAAGGAATGCCGCGAGTTCCGCGTGGAAGACGGCCCAGGCAGGCTCGTCGGGCAGGATGACGTGGTTCTTGCTCTCCAGAGGCACGAACCGTGCGCCCGGAATGGCGGCCGCAAGCTTGCAGCCCTCGTCGAAAGGCACGCGCATGTCGCCGCGGCAGTGCATGATCAGCGTCGGCACGTTCAATTGCGCGGCGAGGTCCAGCACGTCGATCCCCTGCATGTTGGACAGAAGCTCCGCCGCGACGTCTGCGGTGGCTGTCTCGCGTTCCAGATCACCCCACCAGAGATGCTGCTCCGGCGTGCCGTCCGGGATGAAGAGGTTGGTGAAAAACCGGCAGAACGCAGGATTGTCGCGGCCCCATCCGATGCGGATGAAATTGACCAGCGTCTCGGCTTCCAGCCGTTCGGCGTCGCTCTGCGCGCGTGTTCGCGCGCCCTGACAGTAGGCGTTGACGAGCACGAGATGCGAGACGCGCTCCGGGTGCATGAGCGCGAACACGATACCGAGCGCGCCGCCCTGCGAGAGGCCAAGGATTACGAAGCGCGGCTCCTCGATCGTTGCCGCGACGGCGGCGAGGTCGGCGTGCCAGGCATCGATCGTCAGGTCGGTGGCGTGGCGGTCCGACAGACCACAGCCGCGCGGGTCGTAGCGAACGAACCTATTGCGGGCCGAGAGTGCCTCCACCCATGGCCGCCAGACCGGACTTTCGAGATCGTAGTCGACATGGCTCAGCCAGTGCGCCGCGCGCAGGATCACCGGGCCTTTGCCGCATGAGGCAACGGCGATGCGGGTGCCGTCCGCAGAGGCGCAGAACCTTATCGTCTGGCGCAGTCCCATCGCGGAAGATTACAGCAGCCGCGAACCACGCGACAGATGGAAGTTTGAAGCCCGCCCTATCCTGCGAGGTCGCGATCCCGCTCCGTCTGCCTCTTTGGTTCGTTCGACGCCTGTTTTCCGGGAATTAAGGCGTTGACGGTCTTGCGCGGCGCAGACTAGCTTTAAGGTTTACCGAGAGAGCTCAAGATGTTCGCATCCATCATCATCGTAGAAAGCTGGCGCATGGCACCCTGACGGCACCAGCCCGATGCTCCATGCGCCCCCGACACGTTCGAGGGCTTTTTTTTTGCCTGAAATCCTGCTTCACCGAAACGGCGCCTCGAACAGACATGCAACAACCCCTGCACGCTCCCCGCCTGTCCACGCTGATCTTGATCTCGGCGCTTGGTATCCTGCCCATCACCATCTTCCTTCCGTCCCTGCCGAACATGGCGGCAGACTTCGGTGTGGATTACGGTTTGATCGGTATCGCGCTGGCCGCCTATGCCGCTGTTTCGGCATGTCTTCAGATCGTCATGGGGCCGTTGTCGGACAGGTTCGGAAGGCGCCCCGTTATTCTGTGGGGCCTGGCCATTTTCGTCGTTGCCACGATCGGATGCATCATTGCTCCGGACGTCTGGACCTTTCTTGCCTGCAGAATGATCCAGGCCACTATCGCGCCCACCTATGCGGTGTCGCTCGCAGTCATCCGCGATACGACCGGCAAGGAGGAGGCAGCCAGCAGGATCGGCTATGTGGCGATGGCGTGGGCCGTGGCTCCCATGCTTGGCCCGAGCCTGGGTGGTCTGCTTGACGAGGCCTTCGGGTGGCGGGCAAGCTTCTGGTTCCTCACCATATTCGGTGTCGGCGTGTTCGCCCTGTGCTGGGTCGATCTGCGCGAAACGAACCGAACCCCTTCAGGTACGATAGCTGAACAGTTCCGTGCCTATCCCGAGTTGCTCGGGTCCAAGCGGTTCTGGGCGTATGCCCTGTGCATGGCGTTTTCGGTCGGCGCGTTCTACGTCTTTCTCACTGGTGCGCCTCTTGCCGCAAGCTCCGCCTTTGGCCTCTCTCCGGCGATGCTCGGCCTCTACATGGGGTCGATCACCGCGGGCTTTATGTTGGGAAGTTTCCTGTCCGGACGCTTCGCGAGCCGGTATCCTCTGACGACGACGTTGATCGCGGGGCGCGTTATTGCCTGTGTCGGCCTTATGTTGGGCTTGGGCCTGCATTTCGCAGGCGTCGATCACGTTCTGGCTCTGTTTGGGCCCTGTCTGTTCGTTGGCGTGTCCAACGGTCTGACCATGCCGAGTGCGAATGCCGGCGCTATTTCGGTTCGACCCAAATTGATCGGCAGTGCGGCCGGGCTGGCGGGCGCGATATCCGTCGCCGGCGGTGCGACGATGTCGTCGATAGCAGGCGCTTTGTTGACGGAGCAGAACGCACGCCATGCCCTCCTGCTCGTCATGCTGGCGTCTGCGGTGATTGCGCTTGTCGCGGCGCTTTGGGCGCGCCGGCTGGAACGTGCCTCGGCTGAATGATCGTGTAACGCTTGCCGCGAAACGACACCCGCCCCATCCGTGCCCCACTCGGACGCTAACCGTCACCCTCCGCCCAAATGGACCGGAATTCAAAGGACGACGCATGCTCACAAACCTGACCGCCTTTCCGCCCACTCGGCTTGCGACCACAGTCGCCGGTGCGCTGTTTGCAGTCGCGCTTCTGGCCGGCTGCTCGCCTGCGGAAAAGGCGGCGGCAGAACAGCCCGCAACCGAAGAGAGCACCGCGCCAGCCGCCTCGAGCGGGGAGGCGGCCGGGGGCGATGGCTCGGACATCCAGCTCGATGAGTTGACACAGGGCGACATCGAGGGTGCAGCGCTCTCCGGCGAACTCGCATGCAGCTTCTCGACGGGGGACGGTGCGCCCATCCTGTTCGCCACCGGCATCGTGGCTTCGGACGAGCCGGCGCAGGGCGTCGTGAAGGTTTCGGGTTACGTGGAACGCATCGCCGCGCCCGGCGGCTTCAACGGGATCGCCGACGACCCCACCTTCACCGGTCAAGGCAAGACGATCGAGATCGCGCTTACCGGGCCGGCGTCCGGCGGCGGTGAATCCCCCCCACGTCCGGCGGACCTCACATACCAGCGGGCGGACGGCGCAAGCAGCACGCTAAGCGGGCGCTGGCAGTGCGGCCCATAAGGCTTCACGCATGAAAAAGTCGGCTTTTCCGCCTGCTTTCTATCTCGTCCGAGCGCCTACCTCAGTTCGACTTGATCGCCGTGACGCGCCCCTCCAGCCTGGGGTGGTAGGGCGCGTTACTGGCGAGGTATTCGGCGTTCATATTCCGGTTTCACGACAGACGACGACGCGCCAGCCATCCGGGTCCTCGTAGGTGAAGCTGCGCTCAAGCCAGTAGGGGTTTTCCGGGTCGACCGGCGTATAACCCATCCGCTGCATGCGGCTGTTCAGCCGGCCGTAGGCAGCAGGGTCCGTGACATAGAGGACGATGAGGTTGTCGAGGCTGGGAGCGGGGCAAGGGCTGCCTGCGCCGTGCTGGGTGAACTCAAGGTGCACGGCCTTTCCGGGCAGGCCAAGCATGATGCCGTCATAGCCGGCATGGGCATTGAAGCGGGCGAGTTCGGGCAGGCCGAGGCCATCGCGATAGAAGGCGATCACATCCGCGAGCTTGTCGGTCGGCCTCGCGATGCGCACCTGTACCGGCACCGCGTTTTCGCCAAGCGTGTAGCGGGTTTCCGCCATCTGATCGGGCTTGTTCATGGTGGTTTTCCTTTCCGTGAGATTTACGCGCCGGGCTGGGCCAGCCGCCACAGGCTCGGAGCTTGCATGACAAGAACCCCGGCGACGACAACGGCAGCGCCAATGAGACGCGGGATGGTGAGCGACCTGACTTCGAACCCCACCAGGCCGAAATAGTCGATGGCGAGCGAGGCAAGGACCTGACCCGCGATGACGGCGGTCATAAACCCGGCAGCGCCCAATCTGGGCGCCAGCATCAGGGCGGCGGTTATGTAGATGACGCCCACGACCCCGCCGACCCATATCCATCTGGGCTGGCTTGCAAGGCCGGCGAAAGACGGGCCTGACACCCGCAGCGCCAGCATGATCGGCAGGACGCAGATGGCGCTTACCGCCAGCGAGATCATCGTGGCCCAGAGCGGATGCCCCAAGGCCCGGCCGAGGGCCGCGTTGGCGCCGGCCTGCAACGGCACCAACGCCCCGGCCAACAGCGCCGCAAAAAACGTGACAGATTGCATTGGAAGGGCCTTTCTAAAACGTGTTGGCCTCCTTCCTAGCTATCCAAATGACTTATTTGAAATTCATCCTTTCCCTCATAATATGCACGACATGAATAATCTTCGCGGTATCGATCTCAATCTGCTCGTCATTCTCAATGCATTGCTGGTGGAGCGGCATGTGTCGCGCACGGCGCTGCGCCTGAATATGAGCCAGCCTGCGGTGAGCCATGCGCTCGCGCGCCTGCGGGCCCTGCTCGACGATCCGCTGTTTACCAGGCAGGGCGGCGGGCTGGTGCCGACCATAAGGGCCATGGAGCTATCCAGGCCACTGGATGAAGCGCTTTCCCAGATCCGCACCGTGCTGGGGCCTGACAGCTTCGAGCCCGGCCGCACACGCCATAGTTTCAGGCTGGCGATGTCCGATTACGGCGCGGAAATCGTCCTGCCAAAACTGATGCATGAGCTTCGGCGCTCGGCGCCGGATATCGATCTCACCGTCACGCAACTGAGCCGCGAGGGCATGATCGCCTCGGTCATGGACGGGGACATCGATCTGGCGCTGGGGGTGTTTCCATCACGGCCCGAGCAAATCCTTTGCGAGCTTCTGTTCGTCGACGACTACGCCTGCCTGGTCGACCGGGCGACACTTGCCCCATCGGCGCAGTCGATCGACCTGGACAACTATCTCGCCCGCCCTCACGCGCTGGTGGCCGTTCACGGCGAGGCAGCAACGGAAATCGATGAAGCGATCCATGCGGCGGGGTATGCCCGGCACGTCGCGTTGATCATGCCGCATTGGAGCGTCGCGCCAAAGACGATTCCGGGGACCGATCTGGTTTTGACCGTGGCGCGGAGCAGCCTGAAATCCTCCCTGGACGACGGGCGGCTGATCGTCGTTCCACCGCCGATCCAGCTTCCCACCATTCCCTTCAGCCAGATTTCGCACAACAGACGCCGGAGCGACCCCGCGCTGCGCTGGTTGCGGGAGATGATCGTCGCATCCTCGACCGCAGCGTAAAATCGATCGCCTGGGAAGAAGCCGGCGTCTCCGCCGGCTTCTTCATGTTCACCTGAGCCCCCTCAGTTCTTCGCGATCACCGTGATGCGGTCGTCGAGCTTGGGCTGGTACGGTGCGTTGTTGGCAAGGTATTCGGCGACGATTTCTTCCATGCCGGGGCCATAATCGTATGGGTCGATTGCTCCCGACGCGAAGAGAGCGTAGCCGTCGCCGCCCTTGCGCATGAAATCGTTGGTGCCGACGCCGTAGACCTTTTCGGGGTCGATCGGCACCCACTCCTCGCCTTCCTTGACCATCACGTCCTTCACGCGGCCCTGGTCCGGCGCGACATTCATGTCGAGCGTGTATTTCAGGCCGCCGACCTGCGGGAACTTGCCCGCGCCGTTCTCGACGTCGTTCACCGCCGCCTCGAGCGATCCGACGACGTCGGCGCCCTTGAGCTTCATGGTGGCAAGGGTATTCTGGAACGGCAGCACCGACAGCACGTCGCCCACGGTCGCCATGCCCTGGTCGATCGAGGCACGCAGGCCGCCGCCGTTCTGGATGGCGATGGTGACGCCCTGGTCGGCCGTGCGCGCGAGGATAGCGTCGGTGACGAGCACGCCCATCTGACACTCCTGCGCGCGGCAGGTTTCGCGGCTGCCGTCGATCGGGGCCGCCACCTCGCCGACCTCTGTCGCCTTCATGGTCTCGATCGGACCGGCGAGTTCGGCAATGCGTGCCTCGATCTCGGCGTCGGGCTCGATGGAGGCATCGAGAATGCGCGTGTCGCCGGTCGCCTCTGCCACGTAACCGTCTTCGTCGAAGGTCAGCGACAGGTCGCCGAGATGCTTCGAATAGGCACCGGCCTGGACGATCGGCACGGCCTTGCCGGCCGGGTTCTCGACCATCGTCGCGTAGGCAGGCGCGCCCTCTTCGGTATTGGACAGAAGCGTGTGGCTGTGGCCGCCGATGATGGCGGAGATGCCCTCGACCTGCGCTGCAATTTCCTGATCGCGCGGGAAGCCGACATGCGACAGCAACAGCACCTTGTTGACGCCTTCGGCGCGGATGCGGGTCACCGCCTCCTTGAGGTATTCGATGTCGTCGCCGATCGTGACGTTCCGGCCGGGCGAGGAAATGTTGGCGGTGTCGGGCGTCAGCACCGACAGGACGCCGACCTTCTCGCCGCCGACATCGAGGATCGCCCATTCGTCGATCTTGCCGGCGAGTTTCTCGCCGTCGGCGACCTTGGTGTTGCCCGAGATGACCGGGAACTCGACGAGATCGATGAAATCGGCCAGCACGTCGGGACCGTTGTCGAACTCGTGATTGCCGACGGCCATAAGATCGAAGCCGATCTTGTTCATGAACTCGCCTTCCGCCTTGCCGCGGTAGGTGGTGTAGAACAACGAGCCCTGGAACTGGTCGCCTGCGTCGAGCGTGATCACGTTCTCGCCCGCGTCCTCGATCTCCTTGCGGCGCTCCCAGATCTTGGTCGCCAGGCGGCCGAAGCCGCCAAAACACTTGTTCTCGCCTTCATCCTCCACCGAGCAGGTCGAATTGAAGGCACTGATCGATTCGACGCGCGAGTGCATGTCGTTGATGTGCAGCACGTTCAGCTTGAACGCGCCCTGCGCGTGCGCTGCCGTCATCGAGAAATGCGCGGCCGAGGCTCCGCCCGTCACGACCATGCTCGCGCCGGCCAGTTGCAGGAACCGCCTGCGGCCCATCACGCCCGATGCGGCAATCCCGCTTTCGATATCCTTCTTCGCCATGTAGTGCCTCCTGTTCAGGCTTGTTTTCGTTCCCCGCGATCCACGGGTTCGCTACCCGTATGACCCGTGCTCCATGATCGCTTGATGAATGTTCACGTCCTCTGACCGATTGGTCAAGGAATAACCTTGCCCGGCTGCCGCACACGGCCAGCGCCGCTGGCCCATCGGGCAGAGCATGACGCAGGCGCAAAGCGCTGCTAAAGCTTGGCGACACTCTTCGTATTCGAGGCTCGCATTTCATGTTGAAGACCCCTTACCTCCTCTTCCTCGGCGACGCGCCGGACCAGCTCGCGGCGAAAGTCGCGCAGGGAATCAAGGACTGGAGGCCGGAATTTTCTCTGGGACAGCTCAAGCTGCCCGGCTGCAAGGCCGATCTCGGCCTGCCCGACATGACGATCGCCGAGGCGAAGGCTGCCGGCGCGCAGACGCTCGTCGTCGGCGCTGCCAATCGCGGCGGCGTCATCTCGGATGCGTGGATCGCGACGCTGGTCGAGGCGATCGAGGCCGGCATGGATATCGCTTCGGGCCTGCACAATCTGTTGCGCGACAGAAAGGAACTCGTCGATGCGGCCACGAAGGCCGGCGTGGAACTCTTTGACGTCCGCGTGCCGACGGTCGAATACCCCATCGCGGACGGCAAAAGGCGCGCCGGCAAGCGCTGCCTCGCAGTCGGCACGGACTGCTCGGTCGGCAAGATGTACACAGCGCTGGCCATGGAAAAGGACATGCGCGAACGCGGCATGAAGGCGACGTTCCGCGCCACCGGCCAGACCGGCATCCTGATCACCGGTTCGGGTGTGCCGCTCGACGCCGTGGTTGCCGACTTCATGGCCGGCAGCGTCGAATGGCTCACGCCCGACAACGACGCCGACCACTGGGATCTGATTGAGGGCCAGGGCAGCCTGTTCCACCCCTCCTATTCAGGCGTCACGCTCGCGCTGGTGCATGGCGGGCAGGCCGATGCGCTGGTCCTGTGCCACGAGCCGACACGCACGCATATGCGCGGTCTGCCGCATTACCAGCTTCCCTCGCTCGAAACGCTGCGCGACACGGCGCTGGAGATGGCGCGGATCGTCAACCCGGACGTCAAGGTGATCGGCATTTCCGTCAACACCGCCGGAATGAGCGCTGATGACGCGAAGGCCTATCTCGCAGATGTCGAGATGCGGATGGGGTTGCCGGCGATCGACCCGTTCCGTGATGGAGCGGGAAGGCTGGTGGACGCCCTGGACGCCTGAGGCTTTATTCCTCCGGTTCGGTCGTGAACAGCAGCGGAAAGCCCTGTTCGCGGCCGGCATCCGTCGCGCGGGTGGCCTTGGTCTCGGCCACGTCTCTCGGGTAGACCGAAACCACGCAAACACCCTTCTGGTGCGCAGTGATCATCACGCGGCTTGCCTGATCCTCGCTGAGGGCGAACTCGCCCTTCAGCACGGTGACGACGAATTCACGCGGCGTGAAGTCGTCATTGACCAAAATCACCTTGTGCAGTTTCGGCCGTTCGACCTTCGGCTTGAGGGCCGTCTTCCGCTTCGTGGAGGTGTCATTCATCGTATCAGTATATCGCTCCCGTGCGCCGGTTTCCATCGGGGTTTGAGCAGGGTGTGCCCGCTCAAAGCTGCGATTCGATCGGCAGCCAGGTGACGATGGCGGCGATCACGCGCCGCGTCAGTCCCGCTTTCGGTTCACGGTCATAGGTGGTCATGACGCCTTCCGCCTCCCCCTCCCAGCGCAATGCGCCGTCGTGGGTGAGGTGCACGCGATAGCTCATCTGCGGGCCCGTCTCCTCGGCAAACAGGTCTTTCATCTCGCCCACCAGCCCGTGCGCCACGAAGAGCACGCCCATCTCGGTATTCAGGGATATGGAGCGGGGATCGAAATTGAACGAGCCCACGAAGCCCGTATCGTCGTCCACGGTGAACGCCTTGGTGTGTAGGCTGGCGCCGCGCGATCCGAACAGCGACATGTCCGATTTGTTCAGGAACGGCTGAAGCTCGTATAGCCTTACGCCACCTGCCAGCAGCGCCGAACGATACGGTGCGTAGCCGCCGTGCACGGCGGCTACGTCGTTTGCAGCCAGCGAATTCGTCAGCACCGCCACGTCGATGCCGGCCTTGGTCATACGCGTCAGCCGGGAGACGCCTTCGTTTCCGGGAACGAAATAGGGCGACACGATCTCGACTGATCGGTCGGCGGACGCCAGGATCGGCGTCAGCGTCGACATGATCCAGTTCTCGGAGCCGCGCCCGATCGCCTTTTCAGGCGGATCAAAGACGATCCGCGCATCGCCCGTCCAATGCGTCGTCAGATTGGCGTCGAGCATGGCGGGCAGCGAGATGCGCTCCAGCACGCGCTCCAGATACGGCTTCGCGTTCGCCGAGATGGACAGGCTGAGGAGGCTTCGCCGCAACTGGCGCAGCTTGCCCCTGCGCCGCACCGCCAGCGCGGTGATCGGCATCGAGACCGTGGCGTTCCAGAATGCGTCGAACACCTTTTCCGTCTGCCCGACCACCGGGCCGACCATCGTCAGATCGATGTCACGGAAATTGGATTTCTCGCCCGCGTCAAAATATTCGTCACCGATGTTGCGGCCGCCGACGATCGCCAGCCTTCCGTCGGCGATCCACGCCTTGTTGTGCATGCGCCGTGTCGTGCTGAAGGCACGCAGCACCATTTCGATGCCGCGGCGCAGGCCGGCATCGCGCGCACGGCTCGGATTGAACAGGCGCACCGAAATGTTCGGGTGCGTATCGAGCGCGAGATAGGCACGATCGCGGCCGCGCGTGTTGATGTCGTCGATCAGCAGGCGCACCCGTACGCCGCGATCCGCCGCCTGAACGATTTCATGCGTGAGAAGCCGGCCTGTGAGATCAGGCTTCCAGTAATAGTACATCAGATCGAGGCTGCGCCCCGCCGTGCGGGCCGCGAGCGCGCGGATCGCGAATGCGTCGAGATTTTCCGAGATCATCGTGAGGCCGCTCTTGCCCTGCTGCGCCTCGACGCGCGGCCCGATCTCGGTGTCGAGCAATGTGACCGGCGGATGAGTGGCAAGCGCATAAGACTTCGGCGCCCGCGCCCGTCGTGCGAAGTGTCCATAGGACAGGACCGCGAGAAATGACGCTGCGGCAAATATCGCCGCGAAGACGATCAGATATACGATGAAAGACATTGCCGGAACCAGGATACTGCTCGTGCGCGATCATAGGCACTGCGGCCGGCTTGCCAAGCGCGACGACGGCGCAGCGCCGCGTTGAGGAAATCACCGAACGAGACGCTTGTCTTTCGCCCGCAATGAAGCTATCACGCGCTCACTTTTGGGCCGCCCTGTGGCGGACCGGTCGCCGCTTTAGCTCAGTTGGTAGAGCATCGCATTCGTAATGCGGAGGTCGTCAGTTCGAGTCTGACAAGCGGCACCATTTCCTTCCCGCATACATCGTCGCAAGCAACCTGCCGTCTCGACTCGAGCGTCAGGGGATTGTGGCCAATTGCACGACACGTCGCCAGCAACGTCGCATCGATGAACGAAGTTGCTCAAACAATGCTCTTTGCAGAGCAATATTTCGCTGGACCCCGACGCTACGCAACAAGCGTATCGGAGCATGTGTACTGTCACCGCAAACATGCGAGACTGAGCGTTTTATGCCAACGAACACATACGCTTACGGTGAGTAAGCATCGCGCTGTTAAAGCCGCGAAATCGGCGCTTTTCAAACACGATCCCCTCACTTAAGGTGCCGTCCCAATCGTGGGCGGGCTCATGGCCTTCACGGGGAACGGAACAACAATCAAAAAGATTGGGAGCTACAATGCGTAAACTTCTTCTCACCGCGAGCGTACTCGCGCTCGGCGCAATGACTATGCCTGCGTCGGCCGAAACCGTCCGCTGGGCCCGCAACTCGGACGCGCTGACGCTGGATCCGCATTCGCAGAACCAGGGCACGACCCATACCTTCATCCACCACATCTACGAGACACTGGTCGACCGCGACGTCGAGGGCACCCTCATTCCGCGCCTCGCCACCGAGTGGGCCGTGAAGGAAGATGATCCGACGGTCTGGGTCTTCAAGCTGCGCGAAGGCGTGAAGTTCCATGACGGCGCCGACTTCACCGCGGAAGACGTTGTCTTCTCGCTGGACCGCGCCCGCTCCGACAAGTCGAACATGAGGCAGTTGCATTCGTCCGTCGACAGCGTCACCGCGATCGACGACTACACGGTCGAAGTGAAGATGACCGGCCCGTCGCCGCTTTATCCCAACAACATGACCAACACGTTCATGATGGACAAGACCTGGACCGAGGCGAACAACGCCGTAACCGTTCAGGAAGCCGGTTCGCAGGACGACAATTATGCCGTCCGCAACACCAACGGCACCGGTCCTTACGTTCTGGAGTCGCGTGACCCTGACGTCCGTTCGGTCATGAAGATCAACGAGGATCACTGGGCCGAGACGAAGCCTGCCGTGACCGAGATCATCTACCTGCCCATCGCCGACAACGCGACGCGCGTCGCCGCGCTCTTGTCCGGCGAAGTCGACATCGTTCAGGACGTGCCGGTTCAGGACGTCGAGCGCCTCGGCGGCACCGACGGCGTCAAGGTCACGACCGGCCCCGAAAACCGCATCATCTATTTCGGTTACAAGATGGGCGAGGAGCCGCTGAAATCCTCCAACGTCACCGACAAGAACCCGATCGCCGATCCCAAGGTGCGTGAAGCCATGCATCTCGCCATCGACCGCAACGCGATCAAGCAGGTCGTGATGCGCGGACAGTCGGTCCCGAGCGGCGTTGCGACCCCGCCCTTCGTCAATGGCTGGACGCCAGAGCTCGACGCCTACCCGGAGAAGGCTGATGTCGAAGGCGCCAAGGCGCTGCTCGCCGAGGCCGGCTATCCAGACGGCTTCACCGTCACGCTCGACACGCCGAACAACCGCTATGTCAACGACGAGGCGATCAGCCAGGCAGTCGTCGGCATGCTCGGCCAGATCGGCATCAAGGTGACGCTCGCCTCGCGTCCGATCGCTCAGCACTCGCCGCTGATCCAGAACTCCGACACGGACTTCTACCTGCTCGGCTGGGGTGTTCCGACCTTCGATTCGGCATACATCTTCAACGATCTGATCCACACCAATGAAGGCGATTTCGGCGCCTACAATCCGGGTGGCTACAGCAATCCGGAGCTGGATGCGAAGATCCAGTCGCTCGCTACGGAAGTGGATATCGAGAAGCGTGACGCCACGATCGCCGAGATCTGGGCAACCGTGCAGGAAGACCGCGTTCTCCTGCCGATCCACAATCAGGTGCTCGCTTACGCGATGAAGGACAAGTACCAGTTGGACGTCCATCCGGAGAACCAGCCGCGCATGTACGAAGTCACCATCAGCGAGTAAGCTCGCCAATATCGACGGCCCGCCCTGCGTTTATTTGCGCGGCGGGCCGTTTTCGATAGAGTTCATCCTTATTGCCTTCCCGGCCTGTCTTTCGCGTCACGCGAAACGGGTCATCGTGAAGCATTGCATTGCCCGTTTGCCATAGGCCGGGACATGCGCCCTTACGGGGACCACAGCCATGCTTGCCTTTATTCTACGGCGGCTCGCCCAGTCCATCGTCGTGATGGCGGTCGTCGCGCTCATCGCCTTCATGCTGTTCCGCTATGTCGGTGATCCGGTTGCCAATCTGGTCGGCCAGGAAGCCCGCATGTCCGACATCGAGGCCCTGCGCGATCGCCTCGGACTGAATGACCCGTTCTACGTCCAGTTCGGCCGCTTTATCGGCAACGCGCTGCAATTCGAGTTCGGCATCTCCTACAGGCTGCAGCAGCCGGTCAGCGAATTGATCGTGTCGCGGCTGCCGGCGACCATCGAACTCGCCTTCGCATCGGCGCTCATCGCGCTGGTGTTCGGTGTGACGCTCGGTGTTCTCACCGCGCTGCGCCCCAAGAGCGCGACGACCGCCGTCATCATGACGCTCTCGCTCGTCGGCGTGTCGCTGCCGACCTTCCTGATCGGCATCGGCCTGATCTACGTCTTCGCGGTTGAACTCCAATGGCTCCCGTCATTCGGACGCGGGTCGGTCGTCGACCTCGGCTGGTGGCGAACGGGATTGCTCACCGAATCCGGCCTGCGTTCGCTGGTGCTGCCCGCGATCACGCTGTCGCTGTTCCAGCTCACGCTGATCATGCGTCTGGTGCGGGCCGAAATGCTGGAGGTGCTGCGCGCCGACTACATCCGGTT
Source organism: Mesorhizobium sp. CAU 1732 (assembly GCF_039888675.1). NCBI lineage: Bacteria > Pseudomonadati > Pseudomonadota > Alphaproteobacteria > Hyphomicrobiales > Phyllobacteriaceae > Mesorhizobium > Mesorhizobium sp. CAU 1732. The sequence continues at coordinate 1,047,089 of NZ_JBDQQR010000001.1, read as the reverse complement.
CGCCAAGGCACGCGGCCTGTCGCAGCGGGCGATCAATTTCGGCCACGCGCTGAAGAACACGCTGGTGCCTGTCATCACGATCACCGGCCTGCAACTCGGCTCGGTCATCGCATTCTCGATCGTCACGGAGACCGTGTTCCAGTGGCCGGGCGTCGGCTCGCTGTTCATCGCATCGGTGCAGGTGGTCGATGTGCCGGTGATGGCCGCCTACCTGATGTTCATCGCTTTCGTCTTCGTCGTCATCAATCTGATCGTCGACATCCTCTACTACGCCGTCGATCCGCGCCTGCGCGTTCAGGCCATCGGCTCGGGGAAGTAATCATGACCCAATCGACAGAAACCACCGAAGCGGTCCTGCCGCCGAAACCACCCGGCCTTGCCTGGCGCATCTGGGACTCGGATATCGCCTATTCGTTCAGGCACTCGCCGGTGACCATCGTCGCCGCGATCGTGACCCTGCTCCTGGTGGGGGCGGCAGTCTTCGCGCCGTGGATCGCACCCTACAATCCCTTCAATCCCGCGAGCCTCAACCTGATGGACGGTTTCACGCCGCCCAATCAGAGTTCGATGATGGGCAACTACTTCCTGCTCGGCAGCGACAATCAGGGGCGCGACGTCCTGTCGACCATCCTGTACGGCAGCCGCGTGTCGCTCTTCGTCGGCGTCTCCGCGACGTTGTTCGCGATGGCGATGGGCGTGTCGCTGGGCCTTACGGCCGGCTATCTGGGCGGCACGACCGATTCCGTCATCATGCGCGTCGCCGACATCCAGCTCTCCTTTCCCGCGATCCTCATCGCGCTGCTGATCTTCGGCATCGCGCGCGGCATCATCCCGCCCTCGCAGCAGGAGAGCATGGCCGTCTATGTGCTCATCATCGCCATCGGCCTGTCGAATTGGGCGCAGTTCGCGCGCACCGTGCGCGGCGCGACGATGGTCGAACGGCAGAAGGACTACGTGTCCGCCGCCCGCATCATGGGCGTGCATCCGCTGGCGATCCTCATCAAGCATGTCCTGCCCAACGTGACCGGACCGGTTCTCGTCATCGGCACGATCGGCCTGGCCCTCGCCATCATCGAGGAGGCCACGCTGTCGTTCCTCGGCGTCGGCGTCCCGCCGACACAGCCCTCGCTCGGCACGCTGATCCGCATCGGCCAGCAGTTCCTGTTCTCGGGCGAATGGTGGATCCTGTTCTTCCCGGCAGTCACCCTCATCATCCTCGCGCTTGCCGTGAATCTGCTCGGCGACTGGCTGCGCGATGCGCTCAACCCGAAGCTGAGGTAGGACGATGACCGAACCCATTCTTTCGGTCAAAGACCTGACCGTCCAGTTCCCGACGCGACGCGGCGTACTGACCGCGATCGACCGCATCTCGTTCGACATCATGCCGGGCGAAGTGCTCGGCGTGGTCGGCGAGTCCGGTGCCGGCAAGTCGATGACGAGCGCTGCCGTGATCGGCCTGATAGACCCGCCCGGCCGCATCGCCGGCGGCGAGATCAGGCTCTCGGGCGAACGCATCGACAACCTTCCTGAAAAGGGTCTGCGCAAGATACGCGGCAAGCGCATCGGGGTGATCTTCCAGGATCCGCTGACGTCGCTGAACCCGCTCTACACGGTTGCCGAACAACTGGTCGAGACGATCCAGACGCACCTTCCGCTCAACCATGCCGAAGCGCGCAAGCGTGCCGTCGGCCTGTTGGACGAAGTCGGCATTCCCGCAGCCGAGCGGCGCATCGACGACTATCCGCACCAGTTCTCGGGCGGCATGCGGCAGCGCGTCGTCATCGCGCTGGCGCTCTGCGCGGAGCCGGATCTCGTCATCGCCGACGAGCCTACGACCGCACTCGACGTGTCCGTCCAGGCGCAGATCATCGACGTCATGAAGAAGCTCTGCGCCGAACGCGGCGCGGCGATCATGCTGATCACGCACGATATGGGCGTCATCGCCGAGACCGCCGACCGCGTGGCGGTGATGTATGCCGGCCGCATCGCCGAAATCGGCCCGGTCCGCGACGTCATCCGCAATGCCAAACACCCCTACACCAAGGGCCTGATGGGCTCGATCCCGACGCTGGCGAGCGAACTCGACCGTCTCGTCCAGATCCCCGGCTCCATGCCGCGGCTGTCGGCGATCCCGCGTGGCTGCGCCTTCAACCCACGTTGCCCGGAGGCGTTCGCGCGCTGCTTCATCGAGCGTCCGGACCCGATCGACGTCGACGACCAAAAGGTCGCCTGCTGGCTTTACGATCGAAAGGAGGTCGCGGCATGAGCACGCCTCTTCTCGACGTTCGCAATTTGTCGCGGCGCTTCGACGTGTCGAAACCGTGGCTCAATCGCGTGATCGAACGCACCGACAAGGTCTATCTCAAGGCCGTCGACAACGTCTCCTTCACAATCGACAAGGGCGAGACCTTCGCGCTCGTGGGTGAATCCGGCTCAGGCAAATCCACGATCGCCCGGCTGATCGTCGGCCTGCTTGAAGCCAGCGAGGGCGACATCCTGTTCGAGGGCAAGTCGCTCAAGGCCGGCCTCAAGGGCGCCGAGGCGCGTCGTCTGCGCCGCAAGTTCCAGATGATCTTCCAGGATCCGTTCGCGAGCCTCAATGCGCGCTGGCGGGTGTCCGACATCATCGCCGAGCCGTTGAAGGTCTTCGAGCGCTCGATGAGTTCGTTCGACCGGCGCAAGCGGGTGGGCGAACTGCTCGAACTCGTCGGCATGTCCGCGGAAGACGGCATCAAATTCCCGCACCAGTTCTCCGGCGGCCAGCGCCAGCGCATCGCGATCGCGCGCGCGCTCGCCTCGAAGCCGGAATTCATCGTCTGCGACGAACCGACCTCCGCGCTCGACGTGTCCGTGCAGGCGCAAATCCTCAACCTGATGAAGGATCTACAGACCGAATTCGGCCTGACCTATCTCTTCATCAGCCACGATTTGTCGGTGGTCCGTCACATGGCGAACCGCATCGGCGTGCTCTATCTCGGGCGGCTTGCCGAAGTGTCGGAATCGAAGACGCTGTTCCGCGAACCGAAGCATCCTTATACGCGCATGCTTCTGGACGCGGTGCCCGACCTGGAGATGAGCGGACGCAAGCGCAAGAAGGTCGAGGGCGAGATTCCGAACCCGATCGATCCGCCGTCCGGCTGCGCCTTTCATCCGCGCTGTCCGTTCATTTTCGAGCGGTGCCCCAGGGAGATTCCCGCGCTTCTGCCCAACGGGATCAGCGCGACGGCTTGCCACGCGGTCGAGGAAAGGCGAATCTAAAGCATGTCGCCCAAAAGTGTGTAGCGGTTTTGGGATAACGACATACGCAAAACAGGAAGCAAAGCGGGATGCGGCGGTGGCCGCATTCCAACCACGACTGCGAGGGAGATGATGCAAATGGCTGATAAAAGCTGGGTCGACGAGGTGCTGGGGTTCTGGTTCGGCGAACTCACGAAAGAGGATTGGTATGCGGGAGAGGCGAGCGTCGATGAGAAAATCCGCTCCCGGTTCCTGAGCCTCTACGAAGAACTCAAAGGCAGCTTCAAGATCGACGAGGTCGATGACGCGCGCACGGCGCTGGCAGCCACGATCGTGTTCGATCAGTTTCCGCGCAACATGTTCCGCAAGTCTGCGGCTGCCTTCGGCACCGACGACATCGCGATCGGGATAGCACGTCGCGCCGTCGAGCATGATTTCGGCAACGGCATGAGCCCGGAGGAAAAGCAGTTCCTCTACATGCCGTTCATGCATTCGGAAGTGTCTGCCGATCAGGAGCGCTGCGTCGATCTCTTCCGCATGCTCGGAAACGAAGACGGCCTGAAATACGCGATCGAGCACAGGGATATCGTCGCCGCCTATGGCCGGTTCCCGCATCGCAACCGCGTACTGGGACGCGAAAGCACAAGCGCCGAGACCGAATTCCTGAAGGGTCATGCCGGCTACGGCCAGTAAGCATGTATGGGGTGCGGGTTGCATTGCCCAGCACACTTGCACCCGCTGCGCTTGTCGCCATACTTAGGTAGATGCGGATCGGGCCTTTGCTACGGTCGTTCCGCATTTACAATGTCATCTCTGCGGCCAAACAACAATCAACCGCGCAGGACCGACAAACAATCGAGGGAGGGCTCCGTGGCCAAGACACCGGCAAAGAACGCGTCCAGCAAAAAGACGACCGCAACCACCAAGGAACCGGAAGCGAAGCCGGCCAAGGCAGCAACCAAGCCCGCAACTGTGAAGACTGCGCCGAAAGCCCCAGCGGCGAAGGCAGCGACCAAGGCTGCGCCAGCGAAGTCCGCCGCCAAGCCCGCAGTGTCCGTGAAGGTAGCATCAAAGCCGGCTGTAAAGGCCGCCGCCGCAAAGCCCGCGGCGAAAGCTGCTCCCGCCAAGAGCGCAGCGCCTGCCAAGACCACAGCCGCCAAAGCTCCAGCCAAGGCAGCATCTCCCGCCAAGGCGCCTGCGAAGGCGCTCGCAAAAAGCGCGGCGGCATCTGCCAAGGCGCCGGTTGCCAAGTCACCCGCAAAGCCGGCGGCGTCCAAGCCCGCCGCAAAACCTGCCGCCGCCAAGGCGGGCGCGAAGCCCGTAGCGGCGAAAGCTGCCGCCAAGGCATCGTCGCCCAAGGCGAGCACCAAGGCCACTGCCAAGCCGCTCAAGGCTCTTGCAGCCACCGCACAGCCCGTCTCCGCGACGGCGGACGCAACACCGGCACCTGCAAAGCCGGCGACACCGAAGGCGGCTACCGCGAAGTCAGCCCCTGCGAAGGCTGGCGCGAAGCCGTGGCTTGCCAGCTATCCCGCTGCCGTCAAGCACGAGATCGCGCCGCTCGAGGATGCATCCATCGGCGACATGATGGTCAAGGCGTGCCGCAGCTACGCTACGCGTCCGGCCTTTACCTGCATGGGCAAGACGCTGACCTTCGGCGAACTCGAAGACGCGTCGAAGCACTTCGCCGCCTATCTTCAGTCGAAAGGCATCAAGAAGGGCGCGCGCGTCGCGATCATGATGCCGAACGTGCTTCAGTATCCGATAGCCATGATGGCGGCGCTGCGCGCGGGGTATACGGTCGTCAACGTCAACCCGCTCTACACGCCGCGTGAACTCGAGCACCAGCTCAAGGATTCCGGCGCCGAGGCGATCGTCATTCTCGAAAACTTCGCGACGACGCTGCAGACGGTCATCAAGAACACGCAGGTCAAGCACGTGGTCGTCGCCGCGCTGGGCGACATGCTCGGTCTCAAGGGCATGATCGTCAATCTCGTCGTGCGCCGCGTGAAGAAGATGGTGCCGGCCTGGTCGCTGCCGGGCCACGTCAGGTTCAACGCAGCGCTCAAGGAAGGGCGTTCCAAGAGCTTCCGCAAGGTCGACGTCGCCCAGGACGACATCGCGTTCCTGCAATATACGGGCGGCACGACGGGCGTTTCGAAGGGCGCGGTCCTGCTTCACAGCAACGTCCTGGCCAATGTCGCGCAGAACGCGCTCTGGGTCGAAAGCGCCTATGTGAAACGGCCGAAGCCGGCAGCGCTCGTCTATGTCTGCGCATTGCCGCTCTACCACATCTACGCGCTCACGGTGAACGCGCTGATGGGCATGCAACAGGGTGCTCAGAACATCCTGATCACCAACCCGCGTGACATCCCTGCCTTCGTGAAGGAACTGGGGGCCTACAAGGTCAACGTCTTCCCGGGCCTGAACACGCTCTTCAACGCTCTGCTCAACAACGAGGATTTCCAGAAGCTCGATTTCAAGCCTCTGCTCCTGACCTTCGGCGGCGGCATGGCTATTCAAAAGGGCGTGGCGGAACGCTGGAAGAAGCTGACCGGCATCGTCATCTCGGAAGGCTACGGCCTCTCCGAAACGTCGCCTGTCGCGACCGCCAATCCCTTCGACGCGGACGAGTTCTCCGGCACGATCGGCATGCCGCTGCCTTCGACCGAAGTCGCCATCCGCGATGATGACAACAAGGATGTGGCGCTCGGTGAAGTCGGCGAAGTCCTGATCCGCGGACCGCAAGTCATGGCCGGCTATTGGAACAGGCCCGACGAGACCGCCAAGGTCATGACCAAGGACGGCTACTTCAAATCGGGCGACATGGGCTTCATGGATGCCCGCGGCCACATCAAGATCGTCGACCGCAAGAAGGACATGATCCTCGTCTCCGGCTTCAACGTCTATCCCAACGAGATCGAGGACGTCATCGCCATGCACCCCGGCGTGCTCGAGGTCGCAGCGATCGGCGTGCCGGACGAAAAGTCCGGCGAAGTGCCGAAGGTGTTCATCGTCAAGAAAGACGACAAGCTGACCGAGAAGGACGTTCTGGACTTCTGCAAGGACAAGCTGACGGCCTACAAGCGGCCGAAGAAGGTGGAATTCCGCAAGGAACTGCCGAAGACCAATGTCGGCAAGATCCTGCGGCGCGAACTGCGGTAGTTCACCTGCTTTAACCAGACGAAATGAGACGGCCCGCCACGCGCGGGCCGTTTTTCGTTTGCTCTACCGCTGCTGCAACGCGAGGCGAAGGCCGAGCCCGAGATAGACCGCACCGACGACCTTGCCCTGCCAGCGCCAGATCGCGGCGTTGCGGCGCAGGAAGCCCGTCAGGGCACCGGCGCCGAACGCGATCAGCGCGGTGTAGGCGGCGCTCATGGCCACGAAGACGAGACCCAGCGTCGCAAGCTGCAAGACGGGCGAGCCATTCTGCGGGTGGACGAACTGCGGCAGGAAGGCGAGGAAGAACAAGGCCGTCTTCGGGTTCAGAACCTCGGCCAGCATGGCCTGGCGGAACGCCTTTGCCCCGGTGATGGCGCGTACCGACGGCATGTCGAGAGGCTCAGGCTTCTCCAGGATCGCGCGGACGCCGAGATAGACGAGGTAGGCGACGCCGGCATATTTGACGATCGAAAACGCCAGCGCCGACGTCATCAGGATGGCCGACAGGCCGACCGTGGCCATGATCGTGTGAACGAGGTCTCCCGCCGCGATTCCAAAACCGGTCGCGAGACCGATGCGCGGTCCGCCGCTTGCGGCGCGGGCGACCGTGAGGAGAACGGCAGGGCCGGGAATGAGGAAAAGTCCCAGCACAACGACCATGTAGGTGGCGAGGGTGGCTGCGTCGATCATCGGTTTTCTCCAGCTAAAGAAAACTGTAAACGCAGCTTGCCCGGGCTCTGTCCAGCCCCTTTTCGCCGAGGCCTATTGTGCCGACAGATAGTCCGGCAGGTCCGCGATCGAGTCGAGCACGACGTCGGCGAGCGGTGACAGCGTCTCGCGCGTGCCGGTTCCCGACAGCACGCCGACAGCCAGCCCGACCCCGCCTGCCCGCGCCATTTCGAGGTCGTGCCGGTTGTCGCCCACCATGGCGAGTTGCGCGGGCTTGAGGCCTGTCAGGTCGCAGAATGCGTACACCGTGTCGGGCGCCGGCTTCGGGTTTGCGACGGCATCATATCCGTAAGCCGCATCGAACATCTGCGCGATGCCGAGCACCGACAGCGTGCGTTCCGCACCGCCGGTCGAATCGTTGGTGGCGACGCCCAGCTTCAGACCGGCCGCATGAAGCTTCGTCAGCGCATCGCGGGTGCCCGACAGCACGACCGACTTCGACGCGCCCTCCTCCGCCGTGAAGCGGTCGAACGCGTTGATGATCTCCTGGCGCGGCGACGGCGCCAGATGCGGATACCAGAGCGTCACGATGTCGGCATTGGTTCCGGCCGCGAAGACCGAGTCGGCGCGAAAACGATGCGCCACAAAGTCGAAACCTGCCGCATCGAGCAGGTCGTTGGCCCGGTCGCGATCGCCGTCGGCGGCACGCAGCGCGAGAATGTCGCCGATCGCGAACCACGTCGCGTGAAAGTCGACAAGCGTTCCATCCTTGTCGAACAGGATGCCTTTGATATCGGCCAATTGGTTGCCCCGGTTCTAGAGTAGGTCGCGCATATGTCGCACGAGGCCCATGGTGGAGGAGTCGCGGCCTGCGCCATCATCCTTCCCTTCGACGACAGGGAGAAGACCGGTCGCCAGTTCCTTGCCCAGTTCGACGCCCCACTGATCGAAGGCGTTGATGCCGTATAGCTGGGCTTCGACGAAGACGCGATGTTCGTAGAGCGCGATCAACCGCCCGAGCGTTTCGGGATCAAGCGTGCGATAGAGCAGCGTCACCGACGGACGGTTGCCGGTGAAGACGCGGTGCAGCGCGATCTCGTCGACCGCCTCGGGGGCCATGCCCTTGGCGCGCATCTGCGCCTTCGCCTCTTCGAGGGTGCGGCCTTTCATCAGGGCCTCGGACTGCGCGAAGCAGTTGGCGAGCAGGAGGTCGTGGTGGACGCGCAAATCCGGTTCGTGGCTCCTCGCCGCGACCAGAAATTCGACCGGGATCACGTCGGTGCCCTGGTGGAGAAGCTGGAAGAAGGCGTGCTGGCCATTCGTGCCCGGCTCGCCCCAGACCAGCGGACCGGTCGGCGATGTGACCGTCGATCCGTCGATCGTCACGCCCTTGCCGTTCGATTCCATATCCAGTTGCTGGAGGTAGGCCGGCAGCCGCGACAGGCGCTGGTCGTACGGGATGACCGCGCGCGCCGGGTAGCCGCACACCACGCGGTGCCAGTAGCCGATCAGCCCCATCATCGCCGGCAGGTTCTGCGCCAGCGGCGCGGTCTGGAAATGGACGTCCATCGCATGGGCGCCGGCGAGGAAGTCGTGAAAATTGGCGGGCCCGACCGCGATCATGACCGGCAGTCCGATCGCCGACCAGAGTGAATAGCGGCCCCCGACCCAGTCCCAGAATCCGAAGACCCGGTCGCGCGGGATGCCGAACGCATCGACCTTGTCGAGCGCCGTGGAGACAGCCGCGAAATGCGCCGGAACCGCGTCCGCGCCGAGCTTGCCGGCGATCCAGCGGCGCGCCGTCTGCGCGTTGGTCATGGTCTCGATCGTGGTGAAGGTCTTCGACGCGATGATGAAGAGCGTCGTCTCCGGGTCCAGCGTCTTCAGCGTATCGGCAATGTGCGCGCTATCGACATTCGACACGTAGTGCGCGCGCGGGCCGTCGTGGAACGGTGAGAGCGCAAGCGTCGCCATGGCCGGGCCGAGATCCGAGCCGCCGATCCCGATATTGACGATATCCGTGATGGCCTTGCCGGTCGCGCCCGCGATCGTGCCGGAGCGCACGCCATCGGCAAACGCCGCCATCGCGTCGAGCACCAGGCGCACGTCGCCCATCACGTCGACACCGTCGACGATCACGGGGCGGCCCGACTGGTTGCGCAGCGCCACATGCAGGACTGCACGATCTTCCGTCGTATTGATCTTCTCGCCGGAAAACATGGCGGCGCGGCGCTCTTCCACGCCCGCCGCATGCGCCAGCGTCTCCAGCAGACCGACCGTCTCGGCCGTCACCGCGCATTTGGAGAAGTCGAACAGCAGATCGCCAAGGCTGATCGACAGTTCGTCGAACCTGCCTGCATCGGTGGCGAATGCCGCGCGCATGTCGAACGGTGCCGCTGCCTCGCGATGAGCCTTCAGCGCATCGAGCGCCGCGCCGAAACTCGTCTTGTCCATGTCGATCTCCGCACTCTTTCGATGCTGCCGCCGCGGCGGGAGTCTTAATCCCGCGCGGCAAGGAGGTTCAAGGCCTCAAATGGCCCAAGCGACGAATGATCACTGGCACACATTGGTATGATCAAATTATTTCATTGGCGCAAATGATTGGACCAGTCTTGAATGCGTTACGCCAGAGACCGCGAGTCCCGGCAGTTCCTGGGAGCCACACAATGCCCACACGCACCGACCCGGCAATATGGTCCGGCCTCTTCCGGATTTCCGCGGATTCCGGCCAGACGCTCCAGGCGCAAATCCGACAGGCGATCGTGGCGGCGATCCTCGATCGGCAGATCGCGGCGTCGATGCCCCTGCCGTCCTGCCGCATCCTGGCCGAGAAGCTCGGCGTCGCGCGCGGCACCGTCGTGCTGGCTTTCCAGCAGCTCGTCGACCAGGGTTTCCTCATCGCCAAGGAGCGGCGCGGGCATTTCGTCAATCCCGAAGTGCTCGCCACGCCCGGGCGCATGCGCGAGGCGGCAAACCGCGAGCCGGTCTCCACGATCGACTGGAAGGCGCGCCGCCAGATCGCCGCAAGCGACATGCCGGAGCCGACCAAGCAGGAGAACTGGATCAAGTCGTCCTATCCGTTCGTCTACGGACAGTTCGACCCTGCCCTGTTCCCCACCGCCGAGTGGCGCGAGTGCAACCGCATGGCGCTGGCCGTTCTGGAAATCCGCAACTGGGCGGCCGACATGGTCGATCGGGACGATCCGCTGCTCATCGAGCAGATCCAGGCCCGCCTACTCCCCCGGCGCGGCATCTTCGCCAATCCCGACGAGATCATCGTGACGCTGGGCGCGCAAAACGCGCTCTACATGCTCGCCACATTGTTGATGACCAAGGGCTCGCGCGTCGCGATGGAAGATCCCGGCTATCCGGACGCCCGCTCGATCTTCCGCCTCGCAGGTGCGGACGTCGTGCCGGTCAAGGTCGACAAGGACGGCATCGACACGTCGGCGATCCCTGCCGATTGCGGTTTCGTGTTCGTCACGCCGAACCACCACTGCCCGACGATGGTCGCGCTGAGCGACGCCCGCCGGAAACACCTGATCGCGGAAGCCGAGAAGCACGACCGCATCATCATCGAGGACGGCTATGACAGCCAGCTCGTGGATGAAGCGCCGCAGCAGGCGCTGCGCGGCATGGATCGCTCGGGCCGTGTCGTCTATGTCGGCTCGCTGTCGAAGACGCTCGCACCGGGCCTGCGGCTCGGTTACATCGTGGCGTCGGCGGGCCTCATCTCCGAACTGCGCGCACTGCGCCGCTTCATGCTGCGCCACCCGCCCGCGAACAACCAGCGCGCGGTCGCGCTGTTCCTATCGCTCGGCCATCACGAAGCCCTGGTGCGCAAGCTGTCGGCAGCCTTTACCGAGCGCCGCAAGCGGCTGGCTCAGGCCGTGGATGCCTTCCTGCCCGAATGGAGCACAGGCGATTCCGTGGGCGGTACATCGGTGTGGCTGGAAGGCCCGCAAGGCGCTGACGGCGCCGCGCTTGCCGAAGCGGCCGCCGCGCGCAGCGTGCTGATCGAGCCCGGCGCGCGCTTCTTCGACCGGCCGGAAAAGAACGGCCGCTTCCTGCGGCTCGGCATCTCGTCGATCGCGCTCCAGCACATCGAGCCGGGCATTCGCGAGCTCGCCACGGCGGCGGGCCGCAGGCCTGCGGCTGCGTGATCAGCGGTTGAGCCAGCCGCCCCGGCTGGCTCATCTGCGCGAAGGCGCTGGCCCAAGGCGCGGCTCCGCACGCGCGACATAGTCGGATGACGGCGCACGACGGCGTCCTTCACGGCGGCATCGCTTGCGCTCCCTCGAGCCGGGGAATGTCGATGTCGGTCGCGATCGAAGAAGCCAGCCCATCCATCCATCAGTCCCGACGATCAGGCGGGCGCGAAGCGAGGCGGACGGTTCGCGCAGCGCCATTGTCCGACGACATCAATCCGGTACGGCCCGGCCTCGAAGGCGGGCGCTACCGGCCGCTTTCCGATGCCGATCTCGACAGCATCCACGAAGCGGTTCTGACGGTCCTCGAAACCGTCGGCTTCGCCAATGCGATCCCGACATGCCACGAGGCGCTCATGCGCGTCGGCGCGGAGCATGGCGCGGACGGACGCATCCGCTTTCCGCGACGCCTCGTGCTGGAAACGATCCGGACGGCCGCACGCCACTTCACCCTTCACGGACAGGACCCGCGCCACGACATGGTCGTGCAGGGCAAGCGCGTCCACTATGGCACCGCAGGCGCGGCGGTGCATCTCGTTGATGTCGAAAAGCGCGAATATCGCGAATCCCTGCTTCAGGACATCTACGACGCAGCCCGCATCGTGGATCGCATGGACAACATCCACTTCTTCCAGCGGCCCATGGTCCCGCGCGACATGGTCGATCCCGCCGACATGGATCTGAACACGCTCTATGCCTGCGTTTCGGGGACCACCAAGCATGTCGGCACGTCGTTCACGGTTCGCGAGAACGTCGCGCCGGCGCTCGACATCCTCTACGCGATCGCCGGCGGCGAGGAGAATTTCCGAGCGCGTCCCTTCGTCTCCAATTCGAACTGCTTCGTCGTGCCGCCGATGAAGTTCGCCGAGGACGCATGCGGCGTGCTCGAAGCCTGCGTCGAAGGCGGCATCCCGATCCTGCTTCTGTCCGCGGGCCAAGCCGGCGCGACCGCGCCAGCCGCGATTGCGGGTGCCGTGGTGCAGGCGGTCGCGGAAGTTCTCGCGGGCCTCATCTATGTCAACGCGATCAAGCCGGGCCATCCGTGCATCTTCGGCACATGGCCGTTCGTGTCCGACCTGCGTACCGGCGCTATGTCCGGCGGTTCGGGCGAACAGGCCCTCCTGACAGCCGCCTGCGCGCAGATGGCGCAGTATTACGACCTGCCGGGCGGGTCCGCGGCCGGCATGGCGGATTCGAAGCTGCCGGACGTCCAGTCGGGTTATGAAAAGGGTATCACCGACGTGATGGCGGGCCTCTCGGGCCTCAATCTCGTCTACGAATCCGCCGGCATGCATGCATCGCTGCTCGGCTTCTGCCTGGAGAGCCTGATCATCGACAACGACATGATCGGCCAATGCCTGCGGTGCGTGCGCGGCATCGAGGTTTCGGACGCCGCCCTCTCGATCGATGCCATCACCGATGTCTGCCTCAACGGACCCGGCCACTATCTCGGCCACACCCAGACGCTGACCCTGATGCAGACCGAATATTTCTACCCCGCCATCGCCGATCGCTTCAGCCCGAAAGAGTGGAACGAAAAGGGCAGGCTCGACATCCTCCAGCGTGCGATCGCCGAAAAGTACCGCATCCTGGCCACCCACTTCCCTCGTCATGTGTCACGCGACGTCGACGACGGGCTGCGCGCACGGCATCCGAACATTTACCTGCCGCGCAAGGCGATGGGCTGGTAGAAACGTCAGCCCGTCACTCGACACTCAACTCGTATCGGTCGACCACCACGGGGCTGATGAGCTTCGAGTGGATGGCGAGCAGAACAAGCTGGCCGTCGAGGCTTTCGCTGCGGTCGATCGCCATCTCGAGCCGACGTTCCGCCGACGCTGTGCTGTCGGGGCCGTTGGCGAGTGCAAAGACGTTCGGACCGACGAGGCAATAGCCGAACAGCTCCGCAACCGGGCCATAGGCGGATTCGGGCGGCTCCCCGTGAGGGAAATGGTCCTTCATCAGGTTGACGATGGTCAGCTTCGCACCCTCCGGGACCTGGGCCGGATGCAAATCCACCGCGCGCAGCGCCTTGTCGAGCATGCGCAGATCGGCCGAGCGGCCGAATGTACCGAAAAAGCCGAGAGAGGAATTGCGTCGCGTCATGTCTATGGCCGTCATCGCTGGATCGTCTGAACAATCCGTACATGGCGACGACGTCCGCGCCAAGGACCATGCCGTGGCGTGTCGCGCCCTGCAATTTGTGCTTGCGTGATTGCCGCAATCACGCCACATTTGCGGCGGGGCGGGTCATCATTCGCGGCGCGGCGGCGGCGAAGGAGGCACTATGCATCGATCGGTCACCCGGCGAGGACTTCTCGCGTCTGCGTCTTTCCTGTTCATTTCTTCCTATTCATCGACGGCCGAGGCGGCGTGCAGCTTTGCTCCGACGCCGGGCAACGACGTGTTCCTGTGCGACAGCGATACGTTCATCGGCAACCTGAACGATCCCGGCGGCAGCAACACGCTCCTCTTTCCGGCAGCCGGGACAGGAACCATCGACGGTGGCGTGACCTTCGGAAACGGCGCGGACCGCATCGAGATGGATTCGGGCCGCATCACCGGGGACGTCAATCAGGGCAGCGGAAACGACAGCTTCATCATCTCCGGTGGCACGGTCGACGGCAACATCCAGCAAGGGTCGGGACTCGACGACTTCCAGATGACCGGCGGCGTGATCGGCTCGCTCAACCAGGGCGATGAACTCGACACGTTCTTCATGTCCGGCGGGCGCATCATCGATTTCTTCGACGATGGCGACTACGGCGTCATGACCGGCGGACGCATCGGACGCGTCAACCTCAAATCCGCGAACAACTATTTCGAAATGACGGGCGGGACGATCGACCGCAACCTGATCGCCGGCCTGCAGAATGATACGATCATCATCGATGGCGGTACGGTCGGCGGCCGCATCAGCGTCTCCAACGGCACCGACAGCATCACCATCCGTGGCGGCTCCGTGGGCAACGGGATCGTCACCGGCAACGGCAACGACACCTTCCTCTGGGAGAATGGCGGGGTCGTCTATGGCGACATCGACATGGAAGCGGACACCGACACCGCCGTTCTGCGCAACCTGACCAACGCCCATCTCGGCGGCGCCACGGTCATCTCGGGCGGCAGCGGCACGGACACGATGACGCTCGACAACGTGACCTGGGACGGGCTCAGCCGCCTGACCAACTGGGAATCGATCGCGGCCACCAACGATACCGAGCTGACATTCGACACGGATCTCGTGCTTGGCGATGCCGGGACGGGAACCGGAGTGCTTTCGGTGGATGCGACGAGCACGCTGTTCGGCGGCGGCAACAATGGCGTCGTGCGGGCGTTCTCCGCCGCCGGCCTGGCGCAGGTCACCAATGCCGGCCGCATCGACCTCACCAATGGCGGCGACAGCCTCAGCGACACGTTCACCATCGCGGGCAATTACATCGGCGATGGCGGCCTGCTTCTGCTCCAGACCGAACTCGGCGATGACAGCTCGGCATCCGACCGCCTCGTCATCCAGGGCGGAGACGCCTCGGGCGCGACATCGATCTCGGTGGTCAATGTCGGTGGAGCGGGCGCGAGCACCAATTTGAGCGGCATCATGGTGGTCGAGGCGACAGCGGGAGCGACGACGCAGGCAGGCGCGTTTTCGCTGAACGGCCCCGTGGCTGCGGGCGCATACGAGTATCTCCTGTTCCGTGGCGGCGTCTCGGCGGGCGAGGAAGAGAACTGGTATCTTCGCTCGACCCTGATCAATCCGCCCACCGTCGAGCCGCCGCAGCCGGCCCCCGCGCCGCCGCCGCTGGAGCCGGTCGCACCGCCTCCGCCGCCGGTCGCACCCGAACCCATCGTGGAAGCCCCACCGCCGCCTCCACCCCCGCCCGTGCTTCCGCCGGAGCCGACACCGGTCGACCCCGATCCGGTAGACCCGGCACCGCCCGTAGAGGCGGTCGATCCGCCGCCGCCTGCGGTCGAGGCTCCTGAAGAGGCAGCCCCACCGGTTGCGCCGCCGCCACCTCCGGTTCCGCCGACGGAAGCCGCCCCCGTACCCGCACCGCCCGGACTGCCACCCGTAGCGCCGCCGACACCCGGCGCCACGCCGGTCATCGCGGACATCGTTCCGCTCTTCCGCGTCGAGGTGCCGACCTACGCGGTGGTGCCGCCGGTCGCCCACCACATGGCGATTTCGACCCTCGGCACCTTCCATGAGCGCCGTGGCGAGCAGGCCCTCGTCAACGGCGCGGGCTGGCTACCCACGAGTTGGGCGCGCGTCTTCGGCCAGGACGCCGATCTGAAATGGTCGGGCACGGTCGCACCGGGCTTCGACGGATCGCTCTACGGCTTCCAGGCCGGGCAGGACATCGCCGGATGGCAGAACGCCTACGGCTCCACCCGGGTGGGCGCATTCCTCGTGCACACCGAACTGGACGGCACGGTGCGCGGCCAGGCGCTCGGCTGGAACGACCTCACCGTCGGCGACCTCGATCTGTCCGCGACGAGCTTCGGCGCGAACATCACCCATATCGGCGAGAACGGCTGGTATCTCGATGCCATCGCCATGGGAACGTGGTTCGACGGGTCGTCGACATCGAGCCGCGGGATCGGCATCGACCTCGACGGCAGCGCGCTGACCCTATCGCTCGAAGGCGGATACCCGTTCGCCCTCACGCCGGACTGGACGCTCGAGCCGCAGGCGCAGCTCATCTGGAACCGGACGTGGCTGGACGAGACGAGCGATACCTTCTCCACCGTCTCGTTCGACGGCAGCGACACGCTGACCGGGCGATTGGGCGCACGCCTGCAGGGTACGTTCGACACCTCGGCCGGCCAGTTCCAGCCATATCTCAAGGCCAATCTCTGGCACACATTCGACAGCGAACAGGCGATCCTGTTCGGGTCGGATGCGATCGTCACGCAGATGGAGGGCACGTCGCTCGAACTGGGCGGAGGCATCGTCGCCAAGCTCTCCGAAGCCGTCAGCCTGCATGTCACCGGCGATTACACCACCAATCTCGGCGGCGAAAAGCAGCGGGTCTTCGAAGGCAATGTCGGCCTGACGCTGAAGTGGTAGCGCCCGATCAGTGATTGTTGCGCGGGATGCCTTTGGTCTGCGCAACGCGCTGATATTTGACCGCCGGCTTCAACACCATGCCGGCGGATAGCTGGTCGACCATGCCGCGCTGGATTTCCTGCCACGGCGTCTGATGGTCGGGATAGCGATAGCCACCCGCCTGCAACAGCGCCTCGCGGCGCGACGACAATTCATCGTCCGAGATCAGGATGTCGGCGGTCGCCTTGCGCAGGTCGATACGCACGCGGTCGCCCGATTTGAGCAACGCCAGCCCGCCGCCGACGGCAGCTTCCGGCGATGCGTTGAGGATCGAGGGTGATCCCGACGTTCCCGACTGGCGCCCGTCGCCGATGCAGGGCAGCGAATGGATGCCCTTCTTGATGAGGTAGGCAGGCGGCTGCATGTTGACGACTTCCGCACCGCCGGGATAGCCGACCGGTCCCGTGCCGCGCATGAACAGGATGGTGTTTTCGTCGATGCCGAGCGCCGGATCGTCGATGCGGGCGTGGTAGTCTTCCGGCCCGTCGAACACCATCGCCTTGCATTCGAACGCGTCGGGATCGTCCGGGTTGGACAGATAGCGGTCGCGGAACTCGGCCGAGATCACGCTGGTCTTCATGATCGCGCTGTCGAAGAGATTGCCGCTCAGATTGATGAAGCCGGCATGCTCCTTCATCGGGCTTTCGACCGTCCTGATCACCTTGGGATCGAGGTTTTCGGCCGTTGCGCAATTGTCCCCGATCGTCTTGCCGTTGACGGTCTTCGCGTCGGGATAGGGCAGCAGGCCCGTCTTCATCAGCTCGCCCACGACGGCCGGGACGCCGCCTGCGTGATGATAATCCTCGCCGAGATATTCGCCGGCCGGCTGGAGGTTCACCAGAAGCGGCACGTGATGGCCGACCGCCTGCCAGTCGTCATTGTCGAGCGGCACGCCGAGATGGCGCGCGATGGCGTTGAGATGGATCGGCGCGTTGGTCGATCCACCGATCGCCGAGTTGACGACGATCGCGTTCTCGAAGGCTTCGCGGGTCATGATGTCGGACGGTTTCAAATCTTCCCAGACCATGTCGACAATACGCTGGCCGGTTGCATAGGCCATCTGGCCGCGCTCGCGGTACGGCGCCGGGATCGCTGCCGAGCCGGGAAGCTGCATGCCGAGGGCCTCGGCAAGCGAATTCATGGTCGTCGCGGTGCCCATCGTGTTGCAGTAGCCGACCGAGGGCGCGGACGAGGCGACCAGATCCATGAAGCCGTCATAGTCGATCTCGCCGGCCGACAGCATCTCGCGCGCCTTCCATACGATCGTGCCAGAGCCGGTGCGCTCGCCGCGATGCCAGCCATTCAGCATCGGCCCGACAGACAGCGCGATTGCCGGGATGTTGACCGTCGCCGCCGCCATCAGCATCGCAGGCGTGGTCTTGTCGCAACCGATCGTCAGCACCACGCCGTCGAGCGGATAGCCGTAAAGCACCTCCACGAGGCCGAGATAAGCGAGGTTGCGGTCGAGCGCCGCCGTCGGGCGCTTGCCGGTTTCCTGAATGGGATGGACCGGAAATTCGAACGCCACGCCGCCGGCCGCGACGATACCCTCGCGAACGCGCTTGGCGAGTTCGAGGTGGTGACGGTTGCAAGGCGACAGGTCGGAGCCCGTCTGCGCGATGCCGATGAGCGGCTTGCCCGATTGCAGTTCGGCGCGTGTCAGGCCGTAGTTCAGGTAGCGCTCGATATAGAGCGCGGTCATGCCGGGATCGGCGGGATTGTCGAACCATTGCTGGGACCGAAGTTTGGTCTTTGCGTCGCCGGCCATCGTTCTCTCTCTCCCGAATTCATTCCAACATGAAGGCTCTAGAGCATGTAGCCTACGGCACACAAGTCCGCTGGCGTCCTGTACCTTCGTCCCGTGGACAGCCATGTGCGGCTGCGATAACACCAACGCCAGCTCAGCGGGAGATATACCATGGCGATGATCATCGAAGGCGAGGAACGCATCGAAGCGCCGATCGCCAAGGTCTGGGAAGCACTGAACGACACCGAGACGCTCAAGGCGTGCATCCCCGGCTGCGAAAGTCTGGAAAAGACCGGCGACAACCAGCTTGCCGCGGTCGTGACGCTGAAGATCGGCCCGATCAAGGCGAAGTTCAACGGCGAGGTCGAGCTCAAGAACCTGAAGCCGCCGCACAGCTATACGATCGAAGGCGAAGGCAAGGGCGGTATCGCCGGCTTCGCCAAGGGCGGCGCGGACGTCAAGCTGACCGAGGAAAGCCCGACGGTGACGATCCTGACCTACGAGGCGAAGGCCGATGTCGGCGGCAAGATCGCACAGCTCGGCAGCCGATTGATCACATCGACGTCGAAGAAGCTCGCGGGCCAGTTCTTTTCGTCCTTCAACGAGCAGGTCAGCGGCAACAAGGCCGAAGCGTCGGCCTAGTCGCACCCCCACCCTTACCCTCCCCACAAGGGGGAGGGAGACGTTGGTGTCCCGCCATTTCCAGCAACGCTCCTGCCGAGCATCCACGCTTCAGAATCCCCCTCCCCCTTGTGGGGAGGGGTGAGGGGTGGGGGTAAACACGGGGCTGTCCATGCGAGGGCTATCGTCACGACGTATCCGGCGGTGTGAGCGCCTCGCGTGCGAAATGATGCAGGTCGGCGAGGATGCCGTGGATTTCGTGTGTCGGTCTCAGCCGATAGCCGGGCGGGCGGCCGGGCTTCAGCGGCGACAGGCGGCGCGGGCCGTTGTGCGCAATCGAACGGCTTTGACGCGCCCGCCAGCGGGCAAAACGGCGAGCGTGCTTCGGCAGGTCGTCGAGTGCCGCGGCAAGCGCCCGGAGCCGGAGGCCAAGCCGCGTCGCGTCCAGCAGGTCATGGGGCGCGGGCGGCGGCGGAAGCCGATGCCGCGCCGTGGCGCCGGGGACGCAAATGCGCGGCGCCGCATGCGCCGGCACAAAGCGGCGGCGCGCGCGCTCCGGCAGGCGCACCGGATCGAACAGCGGCAGGACATGCGTGCGCGTGGCGCGGCCTTTTGCGGCCCGCCCGGCGGGAAGGCGCGCGAACCCGGCTGACGGCATGACGGCGGCAATGCCGAAGCTGCGCGGAGCGGGCACCGCGGGATTTGCCCCGGGCTTTCGCGGACGTGCCGGCGGCGGGGTGACGACCAGCCCATGCGCGGCGACGATGATGAGCCGCCGCGCTGCTGCTTCCGCCGGGCGCAGCAGCCGCAGCACGGCGCGGTGGAGATGGCGCGGCAGGGTGGCGGTGCGGTCTGCGTTGCCGGTGATGCCGGCCATCGCCACAAGGGTTACCAGCACGCGCTTCAGCGCCTGACGGTTCGTCTCGATCGCGGCCTTCCAGTCCATCGCGCCCTCCGCGCCCATTTGGTCAGGGCGGCGGGATTATCGCGCGGGTTTGGGGGAGGTGGATAAAATGGGGTGGGGTTCGGAGGGGGTATTTCGCAAGCGATTGATCGGGCGTCGGAAACGGTTTCGGCGATGTGAAATTCTCTCCACCGGCGATCTCCACCTCGATTTCGTCATTCTCGGGCGACCGGAGCGAAGCGGAGGGAGACCCGGGAATCCATGCCTCGCCCGTTGAGGAGAGGCGGGGTGGTGCCGAATGGTCGCAGCAGCGCCGGGTTCTGCACCACCGAGCGATGGAACCGGCGAGGCATGGATCCCCGGGTCTGCGCATCGAGCTTCGCTCAATGCTCCGCCCGAGGATGACGAAGTGGGTGGGTGAAGCTCATCGACAACCATCACCGCCTCCGAACGTGGCTCAGCCGAAACCACCCCACCTTGGCGATCTCCACCCCACCTTCGTCATTCTCGGGCGACCGGAGCGAAGCGGAGGGAGACCCGGGAATCCATGCCTCGCCCGTTGAGGAGAGGCGGGGTGGTCCCGACTGGTCGCAGGAGCGCCGGGTTCTGCACCACCGAGCGGCGGGACCCGGCGAGGCATGGATACTCGGGTCTGCGCCTTTCGCTGCGCTCAAGGCTTCGCCCGAGCACGACGAAGTGGGTGGGGGATGCCTCGAGATGGCGAAGGTGGGAGGTTCTGCCTTGAGGATGACGAAGGGTGGGGCATGCTCACCGACAACCGTCACCGCCTCCGAACTTGGCCCAGCCGAAACCACCTCACTTAGCGATCTCCACCCCACTTCGTCATTCTCGGGCGACCGGAGCGAAGCGGAGGGAGACCCGGGAATCCATGCCTCGCCCGTTGAGGAGGGACTGGATGGTCACGAATGGTCGCAGGAGCGCCAAGTTCTGGACCATCCCGCGGCGGGACCGGAGAGGCATGGATACTCGGGTCTGCGCCTTTCGCTGCGCTCAAGGCTTCGCCCGAGCACGACGAAGTGGGTGGGGGATGCCTCGAGATGGCGAAGGTGGGTGAAGCTCACCGAAAACCGTCACCGTCTCCGAATCTGGCTCAGTCGAAACCACCCCACCTTAGCGATCTCCACCCCACCTTCGTCATTCTCGGGCGACCGAAGCGAAGCGGAGGGAGACCCGGGAATCCATGCCTCGCCCGTCCGTGACAAAGCTAGGTCTTCCTGCCCCTGAAGTTCGCCGGGCGCTTCTGTAGAAACGCCGAGACGCCTTCCTTGTAGTCGTCCGACCAGCCCGCCTCGCGTTGCAAAGAGCGCTCGACATCGAGTTGTTCGTCCAGCGAATTGGTCGTGGCGGCCTGGATGGCCTGTTTCGTCAGCGCGTAGGCCTTTGTCGGTCCGTTGGCGAAGCCTTCGGCGAGCGCGATCGCCTCGTCCATGAGCACGTCGTCATCGACCGCCTTCCAGATCAGGCCCCACTCGGCCGCATCCTCGGCGCTCAGCGGATGCGCGGTCAGGGCGAGCGCCTTGGCGCGGGCCTCGCCCAGATGCTTGGTCAGCCAGTATGTGCCGCCGGCGTCCGGGATCAGGCCGATCCGGGAGAACGCCTGGATGAACTTGGCCGATTTCGCCGCGATGACGATGTCGCAGGCCAGCGCGATGTTGGCACCCGCTCCCGCCGCGACGCCATTGACGGCGCAGATGACCGGCATCTCCAGCGCGCGCAGCTTTTTCACGAGCGGGTTGTAGTAGGTCTCCAGCGTCAGGCCGAGATCGGGGCTTTCGCCCAGCATGGTCGGGTCCCGGTCGGACAAATCCTGCCCGGCGCAAAACCCCCTGCCCGCGCCCGTCAAAACGATCGCGCCGCAGCTTTCGTCCGCCTCGGCGGCGTCGAGCGCTGCGCGAAGTGCGGCGTGCTGCGCTTCGTTGAACGAATTCAGCCGATCCGGCCTGTTCAGCGTCAGGAGGTGATAGCCGTCGCGGCGTTCGTGGATGACGGTCGATTCTGGCACTGCATTTCCTCCCTCAAGTTAGGGGAGTAGGGGAATAGGGCAGTAGGAAAAAAATTCCTTACTGCCGTACTGCCCTATTCCCCTACTCCCCTATTCAAACACAATCGCAGGCGCTGCCGCTTCGGTCGCGGTCTGCTCCGCCTTCAGCCTCTCCCAGACCTTGGCGGCGATCTCGCGATACACCTTGGCCTGCGGGCCTTCCGGGTTCGAGACGACGACCGGCGTGCCGGCATCCGAGCTTTCGCGGACGTCCATGGTCAGCGGCACTTCGCCCAGGAAGGGTACGCCAAGACGTTCCGCCTCGCGGCGTGCGCCGCCATGCCCGAAGATGTCGTAGCGCGCGCCGGTGTCGGGCGCGATGAAGTAGCTCATATTCTCGACGATGCCGAGCAGCGGCACATCGACCTTCTTGAACATGTTGAGCCCCTTGCGGGCATCGATCAGGGCCAAATCCTGCGGCGTCGAGACGATCACGGCACCTGCGAGCGGCACCTGCTGCGCCATGGTGAGCTGCGCGTCGCCGGTGCCGGGCGGCATATCCACCACCAGCACGTCGAGCGCACCCCATTCCACCTCGCGCAGCATCTGCGTCAGCGCCGACATCACCATCGGCCCGCGCCAGATCATCGGCGTCTCCTCCTCGACGAGGAAACCCATCGACATGACCTTGAGGCCGTAATTCTCCATCGGCTTCAGGATCTTGCCATCGACGGTCTGCGGGCGGCCCGAGATACCGAGAAGCCGTGGCATGGACGGGCCGTAGATGTCGGCGTCCAGAACGCCCACCTTCAACCCGAGAGCGGCAAGACCGAGCGCGATGTTGGCGGCGGTGGTCGACTTGCCGACCCCGCCCTTGCCCGATGCGACAGCGATGATCGCCGCGACGCCGGGCACGCCGCGCCTGCCCTGCTGGCGGCTTGCCGGTGCGGCTGCGGGGGGCGGGGGCGCTGGACGAGCCGGTGCTGCGGGACGCGGCGGTGTGGGACGCGGAGGCGCCGCTTCCATGCCGCCGCCCTTCTTTTCCGCCGTCAGTGCGACGACCGCGCCTTCCACGCCTGGCATGGATTTCACGGCGCGTTCGGCCGCCGAGCGCAAGGGCTCGAGTTCCTGCGCACGGGCGGACGGTACGGTGATCGAGAAGAACACCTTCGAATTGGCGATGAAGATATCCGAAACGAGGCCCAGCGAGACCAGGTCTCCCTCGAAGTCGGGTCCCTTGATCGTCTTGAGCGTTTCTAAAACGGCTTCTTTGGTGACGGACATGGCGCTCTTCTGGTTCTATGCTGCGCCTGAGATAGTGCAATTCGGCGCGCGAACCAAGCATGGCAGACGCGGACGCCAAAAAGCGCACCATCAAAAATATTCCACAGCCATGTCGGATGATGGGCAGCGCGTCCGTCCTTGGGGCAATCGCGCAGGGAACGCGACCCCCGGCGCAGCAGGAGGAAACACCATGCAGACGATAACAACATGCCTGTGGTTCGAGACCCAGGCCGAGGAAGCGGCCCGCTTCTACACCTCGATCTTCAAGAACGCGAAGATGGGCCGCATCGTCCAGGCTCCGAAGGATACGCCGGGCAATGACGGCTCGGTCCCGCTGACGGTCGAGTTCGAGATCGAAGGCAACCAGTTCGTCGGCCTCAACGGCGGAAAGATGGATTTCAGCTTCAACCACGCCATCTCGTTCCAGGTCGAGTGCAAGGACCAGGCCGAGGTCGACTATTACTGGGACAGACTGGGCGACGGCGGCAAGGACGTGCAGTGCGGCTGGTTGGTCGACCGTTACGGCCTCTCATGGCAGATCGTGCCGCGCGTGCTGATCGAGCTGTATTCCGGCCCGGATCGCGAGAAGGCCAACCGGGTAAACAAGGCGATGATGAAAATGGTGAAGCTCGACATCGCCGCGCTCGAAGCTGCCGCGCGCGGCTGACTGCGATTTCGTTCCAGGCAAGACCTGCCAAGCAAGACCTGCCAGGCAAAACCTGCCAAGCAAAACCTGCCAAGCAAAACCTGCCAAGCAAAACCTGCCAAGCAAAACCTGCCAAGCAAAACCTGCCAAGCAAAACCTGAAGGAGGACTGTCATGCGATTTGTTGCCTACCTCTCATTCGATGGAAAGTGCCGCGAGGCCTTCGAATTCTACGCCGGGGTTCTGGACGGCGAGATCAAGGCCATGATCAGCAACGGCGAAACGCCGATGGCCGAGCATTTCAGCCCGGAATCGCAGGACAAGATCATGAACGCCTATCTGGTCGCCGACGGCGCCGAACTGATGGGCGCGGATACGCCGGACAGCATGCCCTACGCACCCCCGGAGGGTTTCACCCTCTCGATCCAGCTTGACGACGATGCGCGGGCGGAGCGCATCTTTGCCGCGCTCGCCGAGGACGGCGACGTGCGCATGCCGATGGAGGCGACGTTCTGGGCGCGCAAGTTCGGCATGCTGATCGACAAATACGGCATCCCGTGGATGGTCAATTCCGGGATGATCGAGCAGTCAACATAAGGATTTGCGCCCGGAGACAGGTCATGCCTCCGGGCGCATCCGGCTGTTATGAGCGCATGGATTTCAGCGCCTCGGTCCAGCGATGGAGTTCGCCGAGCATCACGCCAGCACCTTCCTCCATCATGTCCGACGCCTTGAATTCGTCGTTCTCGATGGCCTTGGAGACGTAGGGGATCGCCACGCCCTCGGGCAACGGCATGACACGAACACTCGTGAGCAGCGGCTTGATCGACTGCGCCGCGCGCAACCCGCCTGACAATCCGCCATAGCTGACGATGCCGGCCGGCTTGTATGCCCATTCCTTCGAGACATAGGTGAGCGCGTTCACCAGCGACGGCGGCGCGCAGTAATTGTACTCCGGCATCACGAACAGATAGGCATCGGCCGACGCGACGCTCTTCGACCACGCTTTCGTATGGTCGTGCTTGTAGTCCTGCATGCTCGGATGCTTCGGCTCGTCGTAGACCGGCAGGTTGAAATCGACGAGATCGACCAGCGACACGTCGAATTTTCCGTGCTTTTTGGCAGAGGCGTCGATCCATGCCGCGACCTTTGGACCGATGCGGCCGGGTCGTGTGCTGGCGATGATGATGTTCAGACGTGGCTTCAAGTCAAATTCCTTCCGGTGCTGTGCAATGTCGTGTCACCCCCAGATAGGCTTATAGGCGGGCGTGAACAGAGGTGCGTTTGACAGCAGGGCCGCGAGCGGCACAAATCGTCCACCCACGGAGCCCGCCGCATGATCGACAAGCTCGAATTCTTCATCGCTCTCGCCCGCAGCCGCCATTTCGGCCGGGCGGCGGAGGATTTGGGCATCACGCAACCCACGCTCTCTGCCGCGATCAAGCAACTGGAAGACCAGCTCGGCGTCATGCTGGTGCAGCGGGGCTCCCGCTTCCAGGGTCTGACGCCGGAGGGCGAGCAGGTGCTGATCTGGGCGCGCCGCATCACCGGCGACGCACGTACCATGCGCGAGGAAATGCGCGCCGCGCGGCACGGCCTCTCGGGTCGCGTCCGCATCGCTGCGATCCCGACCGCACTGGCCATGGTTCCCAGGCTGACCACGCCGTTTCGCGAGCGTCACCCGGGCGTTACCTTCACCGTCCTGTCGCGCACGTCGATCGAGGTTCTGTCGCTGCTCGGCAATTTCGACATCGAGGTCGGCATCACCTATCTCGACAACGAGCCGCTCGGCCGCGTCATTTCCGTGCCGCTCTATTCGGAGCGGTATCAACTCATCACCGCGGCAGGAAACGTCTATTCCGACCGTACGCAGGTCACCTGGGCGGAAGTGGCGGACCTGCCGCTCTGCCTCCTGACGCCCGACATGCAGAACCGCCGCATCATCGACCAGCATCTGGCGGAAGCGGGCGCATCTGCGCGCCCGACGCTGGAGAGCAATTCGATGATCGTGCTGTTTTCCCATATCCGGACCGGCAAATGGTCCTCGATCATGCCGCTCAACCTGGCCGAGACCTTCGGCTTCGCGGAGCCGATCCGGGCCATCCCCATCGTCGAGCCGGATGCCAGCCATCTCGTCGGACTGGTCGCAGCGGAACGCGAGCCGCACACGCCCCTCGTCGCGGCGCTTCTGGACCAGGCAAAGGCGCTGGCCGACGATTTTTCCGCCCGTAAGTAGCTTACCCGTAGAGCCAAGCAAAATTTTGATAGAAATCTTCTATCGAGCGACGAGACGGCTTTATTGATTTCGGCGAAATTGACTGATTTCGTGGCGATTTAGCGGACTTCCGCGATCTTATAGGGAGGGCGCTGCGTGAGGATGCAGCCGCAAGGTACCGAAACCGCCGCACGCGTGGCCGCGATCATCGACGACCTCAAGGGTCTCGAAGGTCCGCTCCTGCCGATTCTGCATGAAATCCAGCACGAGTTCGGTTTCGTGCCGACCGAAACGCTCCCCGTGATCGCGGCGGCGCTCAACATTTCCAACGCCGAGGTCCATGGCGTCGTCAGCTTCTACCACGATTACCGCCGAGAGCCCGCGGGACGCCATGTGCTGAAGCTCTGTCAGGCCGAAGCCTGCCAGTCGATGGGCTCCGAGCGCGTTGCCGCGATGGTCAAGCAGGCCCTCGGCATCGGCTTCCATGAAACCGCGGCGGACGGCTCCGTCACGCTCGAGCCGGTCTACTGCCTGGGGCTCTGCGCCTGCGCGCCGGCTGCGATGCTCGACGGCGAGGTGATCGGCAGGCTCGATGCGGATGCGATCGACGACATCGTCGCAGAGGTGCGGACGTGACCGCGGCAAGTCAGCTACCCCCACCCCTTACCCCTCCCCACAAGGGGGAGGGAGGTCGCCCGCGTCGCGCCTTCTTTGCAGCCTGGCGCAACATTGACGTGGAATCCACACCGCCCGTGTCTCCCTCCCCCTTGTGGGGAGGGGTTGGGGGTGGGGGTCCATGCATCGCGGGGACTTCGGCATGACCACAATCTACATCTCGAAGGATTCCGGCGCGCTGGCGCTCGGCGCTGAAAAGGTCGCCAAGGCCGTTCGCGCGGAGATCGAGAAGCGCTCGCTCGACGTGAAGATCGTGCGCACCGGATCGCGCGGCCTCTACTGGCTCGAACCCATGGTCGAAATCGAGACGGAGGCCGGCCGTGTCGCATACGGCCCGGTCAAGCCGTCCGATGTCGCGTCGCTCTTCGATGCGGATTTTCTATCGGGCGGCAATCACGAAAAATCACGCGGCAAGACCGACGAAATCCCGTTCCTCTCCCGCCAGAGCCGCCTCACCTTCGCGCGCTGCGGCATCACCGATCCGCTGTCGCTCGGCGACTATGAGGCCCATGGCGGCCTGACCGGCCTGCGCAAGGCCGTCTCCATGACGCCCGCCGACATCGTCAAGACCGTGACCGATTCCGGCCTGCGTGGGCGCGGCGGTGCAGGCTTTCCGACCGGCATCAAGTGGAAGACGGTGATGGATGCGGTGGCTGACCGCAAATACATCGTCTGCAACGCCGACGAAGGCGACTCCGCCACCTTCGCCGACCGCATGATCATGGAGGGCGATCCCTTCGTGCTCATCGAGGGCATGGCGATCGCCGGCATCGCGACCGGCGCCACCAAGGGCTACATCTACATCCGCTCGGAATATCCGCATGCGATCGCCGCCATGAACGCGGCCATCGACGTCGCGCGGCATTTCGGCATCCTCGGCGCGACCGTGCTCGGCTCGCCCAACGCCTTCGACATGGAAGTGCGCGTCGGTGCCGGCGCCTATGTCTGCGGCGAGGAAACCTCACTGCTCAACTCGCTCGAAGGCAAGCGGGGCGTGGTCCGCGCCAAGCCGCCGCTGCCCGCGTTACAGGGTCTTTTCGGCAAGCCCACCGTCGTCAACAACGTGATTTCGCTGGCGTCCGTTCCCGTCATTCTCGACAAGGGCGCGGACCATTACCGCGATTTCGGCATCGGTCGCTCGCGCGGCACGATCCCGATCCAGATTGCCGGCAATGTGAAGCATGGCGGGCTGTTCGAGGCCGGCTTCGGCATGACGCTGGGCGAAATCGTCGACGAGATCGGCGGCGGTACGGCAACCGGTCGTCCGGTCAAGGCGGTTCAGGTCGGCGGACCGCTCGGCGCGTATTTCCCGCGTGAACTTTTCGACACGCCCTTCGACTACGAAGCGTTCGCGGCCAAGGACGGGTTGATCGGGCACGCCGGCATCACGGTGTTCGACGATACGGCCGACATGCTCAAGCAGGCGCGCTTCGCGATGGAGTTCTGCGCCATCGAGAGTTGCGGCAAGTGCACGCCCTGCCGCATCGGCTCGACGCGCGGCGTCGAGACGATCGACAAGATCGGCGCCGGCATCGAGCCGGAAAAGAACCTCGCGCTCGTCGCCGACCTCTGCAACACGATGAAATTCGGATCGCTCTGCGCGCTCGGCGGCTTCACGCCCTATCCCGTCATGAGCGCCATCCACCATTTCCCCGACGACTTCGCGCCACAGGCGAAATTGGAGGCGGCGGAATGATATCGGCGGTATTCGACCCCCACTCCGGCCCTTCGGGCCACCTCTCCCCCGTTCGACGGGGTCGAGGACGCGCTGCCGAAACACCGGCATCAATCCAGCTTGGTTTCCTCTCCCCCGTCGAACGGGGGAGAGGTGCCGAGCGAAGCGAGGCGGAGTGGGGGTCGACCGGCCTCCGTAACCGCGCTATCTCTTCGTTCTAGGGAGAACCACGATGGGTCTCGTTCACGAAATCGACTACGGCACACCGGCCTCGAAATCGACAGAGCAGGTCACGCTCAATGTCGACGGGTTCGACGTCACCGTTCCCGCCGGCACCTCGATCATGCGCGCCTCGATGGAGGCCGGCATCGCGATCCCCAAGCTCTGCGCGACCGACATGGTCGATGCGTTCGGGTCCTGCCGCCTCTGTCTCGTCGAGATCGAAGGCCGCAACGGCACGCCGTCCTCCTGCACGACGCCGGTTGCGCCGGGCATGGTGGTCAAGACCCAGACCACACGCCTCAAGGATATCCGTCGCGGCGTGATGGAACTCTACATCTCCGACCATCCGCTCGACTGCCTGACGTGTGCTGCCAATGGCGACTGCGAATTGCAGACGCAGGCCGGTGTCGTCGGCCTGCGCGATGTGCGCTATGGCTACGAGGGTGAGAACCACGTCTTCAATAAGCAGGACGGCGCGGACAATTTCCGCTGGATGGCAAAGGACGAGTCCAACCCCTACTTCACCTACGACCCGTCAAAGTGCATCGTCTGCTCGCGCTGCGTGCGCGCCTGCGAGGAGGTGCAGGGCACCTTCGCGCTGACGATCGAAGGTCGCGGCTTCGAAAGCCGCGTCTCGCCCGGCATGCACCAACCGTTTCTCGAGAGCGAGTGCGTCTCCTGCGGCGCCTGCGTGCAGGCCTGCCCGACCGCGACGCTGACCGAAAAGTCGGTGATCCAGATCGGCCAGCCGGAACACTCCGTGATCACCACCTGCGCCTATTGCGGCGTCGGTTGCTCCTTCAAGGCCGAGATGCGCGGCGACGAACTCGTTCGCATGGTTCCGTGGAAGGACGGCAAGGCCAATCGCGGCCATAGCTGCGTCAAGGGTCGCTTCGCCTATGGCTATGCGACGCACAAGGAGCGCATCCTCAACCCGATGATCCGCGAAAAGATCACCGATCCATGGCGCGAGGTCACGTGGGAAGAGGCGCTGACCCATACCGCCAATGAATTCCGCCGCCTCCAGTACCAGTACGGGCGCGCCGCGATCGGCGGCATCACCTCGTCGCGCTGCACCAATGAGGAAACCTATCTCGTCCAGAAACTGATCCGGCAGGGTTTCGGCAACAACAACGTCGATACCTGCGCCCGCGTCTGCCACTCGCCGACCGGCTACGGCCTCGGCCAGACCTATGGCACCTCGGCCGGCACGCAGGATTTCGACTCGGTCGAGGATTCCGACGTGATCATGGTGATCGGCGCCAATCCATCGGCTGCGCATCCGGTTTTCGCCTCGCGCATGAAGAAGCGCATCCGCCAGGGCGCCAAGCTGATCGTGCTCGATCCGCGCGTCACGGAGACGGTGGATTCCGTCCACGCCAAGGCGACGCACCATCTGCCGCTCAAGCCCGGCACGAATGTCGCGGTGCTGACCGCGCTCGCCCATGTCATCGTCACCGAAGGCCTGTTCGACGAGGCGTTCATCCGCGAGCGTTGCGACTGGTCGGAGTTCGAGGACTGGGCGGCCTTCGTCGCCGAGCCGCAGAACTCGCCGGAAGAAGTCGAGAAGCTCTCCGGCGTGCCGGCCGAGGAAATCCGCGGCGCCGCGCGCCTCTATGCGACGGGAGGCAACGGCGCGATCTATTACGGCCTCGG
The DNA here is from genome assembly GCF_039888675.1 of Mesorhizobium sp. CAU 1732. Lineage (NCBI taxonomy): Bacteria > Pseudomonadati > Pseudomonadota > Alphaproteobacteria > Hyphomicrobiales > Phyllobacteriaceae > Mesorhizobium > Mesorhizobium sp. CAU 1732. The sequence goes on along the minus strand of NZ_JBDQQR010000001.1, from coordinate 1,017,060 downwards.
CGTCACCGAGCACAGCCAAGGCTCGACGACCGTCATCGCGATCGCCAACCTCGCCATGGCCACGGGCAATATCGGCCGGCGCGGCGTCGGCGTGAACCCGCTGCGCGGGCAGAACAACGTCCAGGGCGCGTGCGACATGGGCTCGTTCCCGCACGAGCTTCCCGGCTACCGCCACATCTCGGGCGATGCCGTGCGCGACATCTACGATTCGCTCTGGGGCACCAAGCTCGACAACGAGCCGGGCCTGCGCATCCCGAACATGCTGGACGCGGCCGTCGAGGGCACGTTCAAGGGCATCTACATCCAGGGCGAGGACATCCTTCAGTCAGACCCGGACACGAAGCACGTCTCCGCCGGCCTCGCCGCGATGGAGTGCGTCGTCGTGCACGACCTCTTCCTCAACGAGACGGCACGCTACGCCCATGTCTTCCTGCCGGGCTCGACCTTCCTGGAGAAGGACGGCACCTTCACCAATGCCGAGCGCCGCATCAACCGCGTGCGCAAGGTGATGGCGCCCAAGAACGGCCTGTCGGACTGGGAAGTCACGCAGAAACTCGCGCAGGCGATGGGGCTTAGCTGGTCCTATGCGCATCCGTCGCAGATCATGGATGAGATCGCCGCAACCACGCCGAGCTTCGCCAAGGTTTCCTATGCCTATCTCGAGGAAATGGGCTCCGTTCAGTGGCCCTGCAACGAGCAGGCACCGCTCGGCACGCCGATCATGCATATCGACGGCTTCGTGCGCGGCAAGGGCAAGTTCATCCGCACCGAATATGTCGCAACCGACGAGAAGACCGGCCCGCGCTTCCCGCTTCTGCTCACCACCGGCCGCATCCTGTCGCAGTACAATGTCGGCGCTCAGACGCGTCGCACCGACAACGTCGTCTGGCATGGTGAGGACAGGCTGGAAATCCACCCGCACGACGCCGAACAGCGCGGCGTGCGCGACGGCGATTGGGTGCGGCTGACCAGCCGCGCGGGCGAGACGACCCTGCGCTCACTCATCACCGAGCGCGTCGCGCCGGGCGTGGTCTACACGACATTCCACCACCCCGACACGCAGGCCAACGTCATCACAACCGACTTCTCCGACTGGGCGACCAACTGCCCGGAATACAAGGTCACCGCGGTTCAGGTCGGCCCCTCCAACGGCCCCTCCAACTGGCAGGAAGAGTACGAAGACCTCTCGCAGCGCTCGCGCCGCATCGCGGGGCACATGGAAGCTGCGGAGTGATGTGCGGGGCTCAGACCTTCCCTTCTCCCCGTTCACGGGGAGAAGAAGGCTGTCATCAATGACCCGCCCGCCCCTCACCTCCACGATCCGCATCGCACGACGCGCCTCCGGCACGCAGGCAGCCGCGCGCATGGTGCCGGAGGAAACGCCCGTCGCGCTGTCCTACGCGGGCACGACCCATGCGGTGATGATGGCCTCGCCCGCGGATTTCGAGGATTTCGCGCTCGGCTTCTCGCTCACCGAAGGCATCATCGCGTCCTCCATTGAAATCGACACGATCGCGGTTGAGGATGTCGAGGCAGGCATCGACATCCAAATCCGTCTCAAGGACACCGCCAACACGCGGTTCGAGCAGCGCCGCAGGCGGCTCGCCGGTCCGGTCGGCTGCGGGCTGTGCGGCATCGAATCCATCGACGAGGCGATGCGCTCGGTCCGCGACGTGCGTAAGTCGACGCTGACGCTTGGTGCCGAAGACGTCACCCAGGCGGTGAAACTCCTGTCCAAGCTGCAGCCCATGCACGCCCAGACCGGCGCGGTGCACGCGGCCGGCTTCTACGTTCCGGGCAAGGGCGTCGTGCTGGCGCGCGAAGATGTCGGCCGCCACAACGCGCTCGACAAGCTCGCCGGCGCGCTTGCAAAAGCAGGCATCGGCGGCGCGTCGGGCGCAGTCGTGGTCACCAGCCGCGTTTCCGTCGAGATGGTGCAGAAAACGGCTGCGATTGGCGCATCCGCCATCATCGCGGTTTCGGCGCCGACGGCACTTGCCATTCGCACGGCCGACGAGGCCGGCATGACGCTCGTCGCGCTCGTGCGCGGCGATGAATTCGACATCTTCACGCATCCTGAACGCGTGACCAGCGGAGCAGCCCAGAATGTCGCATGAAGACGCCCCGTTCGACCCTCACGTCAAGATCATCCGCATGGCGAACCAGATCGGCACGTTCTTCCTGTCGAAGCCGCATGATGAAGGCGTCGCGGGCGTGGCCGAACACATCAACAAATTCTGGGAACCGCGCATGCGCGGACACTTCTTCGAGGTGATGGATGCAGGTGGCGAGCCCCTGCTGCCCATCGTGCGCGAGGCGGCGGCCGCGATCCGGCGGCCCAACGCCCCGCCCGGCGTCGGGATGGGCGCCGGCGATAAGGCCAATGCCGGCTCCCCGGATGGCAAGGGACAGGCGGCAGGCGAATCCGTCGGCGAAATCGCCGCCTCTCAGGGGTAGGCCGCCGTGACCTGCGGCCCGGCCAAAACCAGCCTCGCCCGACCTGCTTCTATCGCCTGGGCAACGTCCTGTGACGGCGCCGCGTCTGCCACCAATTCGTCGAACCCGTCGAAGCCACAGACATGCACCAGTCCGCGCCGCCCGAATTTCGTCTGGTCGGTGACGACCAGCGAGCGCTGGCCGCGCGACAGCACCATGCGGGCGAATTCGGCCTCTTCCAGATCGTAGTCCATCACGCCGTCCACCGCGTCGATCGCTCCGGTCGAGATGATCGCGTGCGCCACGGAAAAACGCGACACGAACTCGATCGCGGATACGCCGAAGGCCGCGCCTGAATCCGGGCGCAGTTCGCCGCCGGCCATGTAGACGCGGTTGCCGTTCACCGTCGCCAGCGTGCGCGCGATGTCGGAGGAGTTCGTCACAACGGTCAGCCGCCGATGGCCGAGCAGTTCGCGCGCGAGGTAGCTGGTGGTCGTGCCCGTATCGAGCATGATGGATTCGCCATCGCGGATGGTGCCCGCTACGTGCCGCGCGACCGCGCGCTTGGCCGCAGCGTTTTCGCGCATCCGCCGCTCGAATGGCGCTTCGCCGACATCCGACGGCAGGCCGACGGCGCCGTGCATCTTGAGCACCTGGCCGTCATCGGTCAGCGGCTTCACGTCGCGGCGCACGGTCTCCAGCGACACGCCCAGCCTACCTGCAAGATCGGCGACGGACAGCGTCCCCTCCTCGCGCAGGAGCCGCAATATCTCGCCATGTCGTCGTGACACGCCCGCCATCGTCTCCTCACAGGTTACGGTATCGGCAGTTGACTGCATTTTGTGCAAATTGAAGTGATTACTCCAATTCGTCTCGCATAATCGGTCAAAAAAACAAAAAATACCACACGGTTGATTGACAACGAGACTTTCACTGACGGACACTGCCGTTGCGTTAGGTCCGGCGCGAGGGGAAGCTCGCTTCACCCTGCCTGAGCCCGCGCCAACAACGATACAGGCTGACAGAGGGCGAGCAGGAGTTTCCAGATGCTTCAGAACCATCGCATGTTTTTCAGGACGTTGCGGACACTCGCGGTTTCCGCGGCATTGTGCTCGCTGGGTGCGGCTTCGGCACACGCGCAGGAATCCACCGACCCGATCAAGCTGACGCTGCATGACTGGACGGGCCAGCTCATCACCACCGAGATCATGGGCGAAGTGCTGAAGAAGGCCGGCTACAACGTCGAATACGTTCAGGCAGACTATCTCGCACAGTTCGCCGGCCTCGAATCCGGCGACCTGCACGTCGCGATGGAAATGTGGGAGACGACCGGGCGCGAGGCGATGGACGCGGCGACCGCGACCGGCAAGGTCGAGAATTTCGGCCCGACCGGCATGCAGGCCAAGGAGGAGTGGTGGTATCCCACCTACATGAAGGAGAAGTGCCCCGGCCTGCCCAATTGGGAAGCGCTGAAGGACGAAGCCTGTGCCGAGGCGTTTTCGACGGCCGAGACCGCGCCCAAGGGCCGCTATCTCGGCGGGCCGGTGACCTGGGGCGGCTTTGACGACGAGCGCGTCGAGGCGCTCGATCTTCCCTTCGAGGTGATCCACGCGGGCACCGACGCCGCGCTTTTCGCCGAGCTTGAATCCGCCTATCAGCGGCAGGCGCCGATCCTGCTGTGGATCTACGCTCCGCATTGGGCCCCGGCCAAATATGAAGGCGAGTGGGTCGAATTCCCGGAATACACCGCCGAATGCTACACTGACCCGGCCTGGGGCTCGAACCCCGACATGCAGTATGACTGCGGCAAGCCGTTCGGCGAAATCTGGAAGGTCGGCTGGTCGGGCGTGAAGGACAAATGGCCGGGCGCCTACGAGGCGATCAAGGCATTCCAACTCGACAATAACGATATGGGCGCGATGATCACGGCCGTCGACCTCGACGGCAAGAGCGTCTCGGATGTGGTCGGCGAGTGGATGACGGCCAACGAGGCGAAATGGTCGGAGTGGGTGAAGTAGACATCGCCTGATTAGACGTCCATGCCCTACGTTGCCCCCCTTTGGCCTGCCGGCCATCTCCCCCACGAGGGGGGAGATTACTCTCGTCATCGACACTGCGTGATCTCCCCCCTCGTGGGGGAGATGGCCGGCAGGCCAGAGGGGGGCGCGACAGAACGCTCCCTGCCAATCGTCACATGACCCCCACCCCCAAACTCATCTGCCGCAATGTCTGGAAGCTGTTCGGCTCCGGCGCAGACGCCTTTGCGCGCGGCGGCATCGACGCGTCGCGCCTTCCCGGAAGCGGGCTGGTCGCTGCCGTGCGCGACGTCAATCTGGAGGTCCGTGAGGGCGAGATCTTCGTTATCATGGGCCTCTCGGGCTCCGGCAAGTCGACGCTGGTGCGCTGCCTGTCACGTCTGGTCGAACCCACCGCCGGCGAAATCCTGTTCAACGGCGAGAACCTGCTGGCGGCCGACGAAAAGCGGATGATCGAAATCCGCCGGCACCAGATGGGCATGGTGTTCCAGCACTTCGCGCTGCTGCCGCATCTGAGCGTGCTCGCCAACGTCGCCTTCCCGCTCGAGGTGCAGGGTGTGCCACGCGACAAGCGCGAGGCGCGGGCACGCGAAATGATCGAGCTCGTCGGTCTGGCCGGGCGCGAGACTGCGTTTCCGCGCGAGCTGTCGGGCGGGCAGCAACAGCGCGTCGGCATTGCGCGCTCGCTTGCGGTCGAACCGGAGCTCTGGTTCCTGGACGAGCCGTTCTCGGCGCTCGACCCGCTCATCCGTCGTGAGATGCAGGACGAGTTTTTGCGGCTGCAATCGGTGCTCAGGAAGACGATCGTCTTCATCACGCATGATTTCGACGAGGCGATCCGGCTTGCCGACCGCATCGCCATCATGAAGGACGGCGCGATCGTACAATGCGACACGCCGGAAGCGCTGGTGCTCGACCCGGCGACCGACTACGTCGCCGAATTCACGCGGAACGTGCCCAGGGCGAAAGTCATTCGCGTGCGCTCGCTGATGCGTGCCGTCGAGGGCGACGCGACGGGTTCGGCATTCATCATCGACACCGCGCGCATTGCGGAAGCCGCCCCGCTGTTCGACGGTGGCGCCACGACACTGCGGGTGGTCGATGCTGGCGGCGGGACCGTTGGCCAGCTCCATCGTGAGGACGTCGTCGACGTCCTGATGCGGGGGTGACAGCGATGTCTGCGCTTCTTCGGATATCACCCCCTCCACCGCCTACGGCGGTCCCCCTCCCCCATGAATGGGGGAGGATCCGCGTTGCGGCAGTCCTCGACCGGGGATCCTCCCCTGCGAAGCGGGGGAGGTGGCGAGCGAAGCGAGACGGAGGGGGTGCCGCGCCATCGACCGGTTTGCAGGTCCCAGAGGATGGTCGATGAGCGTCCCGGCCGCCCCATCCAACGCGGACGCCTTCACCAGCAACGAAACGCCGCCGCGCCGGTCGGCATCTCGCATCCTCGTCGCCACCATCATTCTCCTCGCCTGCATCCTGCTCTGGCAGTTCGGCAAGCCCGTCGCAGCGTGGGCGTTCGATTATCCGCGCGCCTGGCAAATTCCCGCTGTCCGGTGGATCGGCAACGCCATGAAATGGCTGGTGAACGAGGCGAGCTTCGGCCTCTTCACCTTCACCGAATTCACGCGTTTTCTCGCCGCGATTGTCGATGCGCCCTACCGCGTTGTGCTGAGCCTTATCTCAACCGGTTTCCTGTCCGGCCAGGGCTCGTCCGCCATCCAGATCGTGCCGCCGCTGTCTTGGATCGCGGTCGTGGCCATCGTCGGCCTGATGGGGCTGTATGCCGGGGGGCGCAGACTGGCCATCCTCGTCGCCGCCTGCTTCCTGTTCCTCGCCATGTTCGGCCAGTGGAAGAGCGCGATGATCACGCTGGCGTCGATCCTTGTCGCGGTGCCCATCGGCGTCGCGGGCGGGCTCGTCCTCGGCATCGCCGCCTATCGCTGGCCGGCCTTCGAGCGCGCGATCCGGCCGGTTCTCGACCTGATGCAGACGATGCCGGTTTTCGCCTATCTCGTGCCGATCCTCGTGCTGTTCGGCTTCGGCCCGGTCGCGGCCATCGTCGCGACGCTGATCTACGCCATGCCGCCGATGATCCGCATCACGGTTCTCGCGCTCAACGGCGTGCCGGCCGAGGTGCGCGATCTCGGGCGCATGGTCGGCTGCACGCGCCGCCAGATAACGTGGCGGATCATGGTGCCCTCGGCCAAGGAAAGCCTGATGGTCGGCGTCAACCAGGTGATCATGCTGTCGCTCAACATGGTCATCATCGCCTCGATGATCGGGGCGGGCGGGCTCGGCTTCGACGTGCTCTCGGCGCTGCGCCGGCTCGATATCGGCGCGGGCATGGAGGCAGGCTTTGCGATCGTCGCGCTGGCCATCGCGCTCGACCGGCTGAGCCAGGCATTCGCCAGCCGCACCGCACAGTCCCATACAGGCGCGTGGCATCTGCGCCATGCCTACACGATCGCTGCCCTCGCCTTCGTGGCGATCACTGCCATCGCCGGCCTCGTCATCCCCGCCGTGCAGACCTACCCTGCCGCCTACCAGCTTTCGACGGGGGATTTCTGGTCGAACGTCGTGCGCTGGATCAACATCAACTATTTCGACACGCTGGAAGGGCTGAAGAACGCGGTTCTTCTCAACATCCTGATACCGTTCAAGCGGTTCCTGCTCGGTCTTCCATGGCTCGGCGTCGTCGCGCTGCTCGCGCTCGCGGGCCATGTGCTGGGCGGGCTGCGGCTGGCATTGCTCGTCGGCACGCTTGCGTTCCTGATCGTCGCGACGGGGCAATGGGAAAACGCGATGGTGACAGTCTATCTCTGCGGCGTGTCGGTGCTGTTCGCGTGTCTCATCGGTGTGCCGGTGGGCATCATGGCGGCGGAGCGCGATCGCCTCTGGGGCTTCGTCCGGGTGGTGATCGACACGCTCCAGACGCTGCCCTCCTTCGTCTATCTGATGCCGGCGGTCATGCTGTTCCGGGTCGGCGATTTCACCGCCATGCTCGCGGTCGTCGCTTACGCCATCGCGCCGTCGATCCGCTACACGGTGCTCGGCCTTCAGCGCGTCGATCCGCGGCTGGTCGAGGCCGCCCGCGCCATGGGCGCGACGCGCCGGCAGATCCTGACCAAGGTGAAGCTGAAGCTGGCGCTGCCGGAGATCATGCTGGGCATCAACCAGACGATCATGTTCGCGCTGTCGATGCTGGTGATCACCGCTCTGGTCGGCACGCGCGATCTCGGCCAGGAGGTCTATGTCGCGCTGACCAAGGCCGACACCGGGCGCGGCCTCGTCGCCGGTCTGGCCGTCGCCTTCATCGCCATCATCGCCGACCGGCTGATCTCGGCGGGGGCGGCCCGGACGAAGGCAAGGCTGGGGTTGGTGTGATGATGTCTGTATCGAGAGCTGGCGACGTGACCACCACCGAAAACCGCATCCATGCCCTGCCCTGCTGGTCCGGTCCGATCACCATCGAGCCGCTGGCGGGCGGGCTGTCGAACCAGAACTACCTCGTCACCGATTCCGCCGGGCGGCACGTCGTACGCTTCGGCAAGGATTTTCCGTTCCACCATGTCTATCGCGAGCGCGAGATCATGACCGCGCGCGCGGCGCACCGCGCAGGCTTCGCGCCGGCGCTCGAATTCGCGCAGCCGGGCGTGATGGTGAGCGAGTTCCTCGGCGCAAAGACCTTCGGCCCGGAGGATGTGCGCGCCAATGTCGAGCGGATCGCCACACTGATGCGCCGCTTCCACGACGAGATGCCCGGCGAGGTCAGCGGCGCGGGCTTCATGTTCTGGGTATTTCACGTCATCCGCGATTATGCCCGCACCCTCCGCGATGGCGGCAGCCGCAAAACGCCGGAGCTCGATCGCTATCTCGCGCTCTCGCACGCGCTCGAAAGCGAGCAGGTTCCGCTGCCGATCGTCTTCGGCCACAACGACCTCCTGCCCGCGAACATCCTCGACACGGGCGACCGGCTCTGGCTGATCGATTTCGAGTATGCCGGGTTTTCCACGGCGATGTTCGACCTCGCCGGCGTCTCGTCCAATGCAGAGTTCGACGCGGCCCGGTCCGAAGCGCTGTTGCGCGCCTATTTCGGCGATGCGCCGGACCCGCGCCTCATGCGCTCGCTGTCGGCCATGCAATGCGCCTCGCTGCTGCGCGAGGCGATGTGGAGCATGGTGTCCGAGCTTCATCTCTATACCACGGGAATCGACTACGCCGCCTATTCCGACGAAAACCTTGCCCGCCTCGACTTCGCGCTCGACGCACACCGCACAGCCTACGGAAAGACCTGACATGGCCCTGCCATCCCACGCCCAGATCGTCGTCATCGGCGGCGGCATCATCGGTTGCTCCACCGCCTACCACCTCGCCCGCGACCACAAGGCCGACGTGATCCTGCTCGAGCAGGGCAAGCTCACCTCAGGCTCGACATGGCACGCGGCGGGGCTCGTCGGCCAGTTGCGGTCGTCCGCCTCGATCACGCGCGTGCTCAAATATTCGGTCGATCTCTACAAGGAGTTGGAAGCCGAGACCGGGCTTGCCACCGGCTGGAAGATGACCGGTTGCCTGCGGCTGGCCACGAACCAGGACCGCTGGACCGAGTACAAGCGCCTTGCCACCACCGCAAAAAGCTTCGGCATGGACATGCAACTCGTCTCGCCCGACGAGGTGAAGCGCATGTGGCCATTGCTGGAAACCGGCGATCTGGTCGGCGCGTCGTGGCTTCCGACCGACGGTCAGGCCAGCCCCTCCGACATCACGCAGTCGCTGGCCAAGGGCGCGCGCATGCACGGTGCGAAACTGTTCGAGGAGGTGCGCGTCACCGGCTTCGAGATGGAGGGCAAACGGATCACGGCCGTGAAGACCACGCAGGGCGACATCGCCTGCGACACGGTCGTCAATTGCGCCGGGCAATGGGCGCGTCAGGTGGGCGCGATGGCCGGGATCACCGTGCCGCTACAGCCCGTAAAACACCAGTACATCATCACCGAGAAGGTCGACGGCCTGTCGTCCGATGCGCCGACGATCCGCGATCCCGACCGCCGCACTTATTTCAAGGAGGAAGTCGGGGGGCTGGTGATGGGCGGCTATGAGCCAAACCCGCAGCCCTGGGATCTCGACCAGTTCGGCGGCGACGTGCCCGACGATTGGGAGTTCAGGCTGTTCGATGACGACTACGACCATTTCGAGCAGCACATGACACAGGCAATCGCGCGCGTGCCGGCTTTGGAGACGGTCGGGGTCAAGCAGATGATCAACGGTCCCGAAAGCTTCACGCCGGACGGGAACTTCATCCTTGGCGCAGCACCCGAATGCGCCAACATGTTCGTCGGCGCGGGATTCAACGCCTTCGGCATCGCGTCGGGCGGCGGAGCGGGCTGGGTTCTCGCGCAATGGGCGATCGACGGCGAAGCGCCGCTCGACCTCTGGGTCGTCGACATCCGCCGCTTTTCCGGCCTGCACTGCGACCGCGCCTGGGTACGCGACCGCACGCTCGAAGCCTACGGCAAGCACTACACGATCGGCTTCCCGCACGAGGAATATGACAGCGGCCGGCCGGCCATCGTCTCGCCGCTCTACGACCGCCTCAAGGCGCATGGCGCGGTGTTCGGCTCCAAGCTCGGCTGGGAGCGGCCCAACTGGTTTTCGGCCGAACCGGGCGCGAAAGACGTCTATTCCATGGGCCGGCAGAACTGGTTCGGCCCGGTCGGCAAGGAGCATGCCCATGTCCGCGAGCATGTCGGCCTGTTCGACCAGTCGTCCTTCGCGAAGTACGAGCTGTCGGGTCCGGATGCGGGCAAGGCCCTCGACTGGATCTGCGCCAACGACGTCTCGAAGCCGGTCGGACGTCTCACCTACACCCAGCTTCTCAACCGGCGCGGCGGTATCGAGGCCGACCTGACCGTCGCGCGCCTGGACGAGGACCGGTTCTACATCGTCACCGGCACCGGCTTCCGTACCCACGATCTCGGCTGGATCGAGGACCATGTTCCGGCCGGTCTCGACGTGACGATCACCGACGTGACCGAAGAGTTCGGCACGCTGTCGCTGATGGGTCCGCAGGCCCGAGCGGTGCTCGCCAACGTCACCAAGGCCGACATCTCGAACGCCGCCTTCCCGTTCGGCCATGTACGCGGGATCGAGATCGCGGGCCATACCGTGCGCGCGCTTCGCGTCACCTATGTCGGCGAACTCGGCTGGGAGTTGCACATTCCGATCGATGCCACCGGCGACGTGTTCGACGCGCTCATGGAGGGCGGGCGCCCGTTCGGCATCAGACCCGTCGGCTACCGCGCGCTCGAATCGCTCCGGCTCGAAAAGGGCTATTGCGCCTGGGGCTCGGATATCACGCCCAATGACTTGACCGCAGAAGCCGGCCTCGGCTGGGCCGTAAAACTTCGCAAGAACACCGATTTCCTCGGACGGAAAGCCTGTGAGGACGCCGCCGCAAAGCCGCTCGCCAAGCGGCTCGTGTGCTTCACCGTCGACGCTCCCGACGCCGTGCTGCTCGGCCGCGAAACGATCCTGCGCGACGGCAAGCCGGCCGGCTACCTCACCTCCGGCGGCTACGGCTACACGATCGGCAAGAGCATCGGCTACGGCTATGTGCGCAACGCCGACGGCGTGGATGACGACTTCCTGACGTCCGGCTCATACGAGCTGGTGGTGGCAACGGAGACCGTGCCGGCCACGCTGCATCTCGCGCCGCTCTACGACCCTGTGGGGGACAGGGTGAAGGGGTAGGGTTTGGCGCGACGGTTTTCCCTTCTCCCCGTTTACGGGGAGAAGGTGCCCGAAGGGCGGATGAGGGGCAGCGCGAAGGGTGAAGGTCTTGGTTGAGAGATAAGTGCGACTGAAAACGGAGCGGGGACCAGCGCTTGAAACCGCAGCGCCGCCCCTCATCCGGCAGCCCCGCCCTGCGCTATGGCTCCGGGCGTTCGTCGTTCAAAAAGCCAAATCGTTGGCTTTTTGTTGCCTCCGGCAACCACGCCTCACCCCCGTAAACGGGGAGAAGGAAGAACCGCCACCCGCAGCACAAGCCCCCGGCTCGGCACGGTGCCGAGTTCGCCGGGCATTGACACATAGGGTTCCGTCTCTTCTACCCGCGTCACCACGCCACCAGCTTCGAGTTCCGCGATCCGCGCCGAAAAACCGTCGTCCCACAGCGTGTTCTTCACCGTCAGCACGATGACGCCGCCGGGCCGGCAAATGCGGATCAACTCGTCGAGGCCTTCCGCGCCGACATGGCCGGTGGTGAAGACGCCGGCGGATACGATGCCCGCAAACCGGCCGTCCTCGAAGGGAAGCACGCCGCCGAGCGCCAATCGATGCAGGGCCGCGTAGACGCCCTTGGCAGCGGCCTTGGCGAGCATGCCTTCCGAGATATCCAGTGCCTCGACATGCGGGTAGCCCATGATGCCCAGCCATTCGCCGATGAGGCCGGTGCCTGCGCCGGCGTCGAGCAGCGGCGCGGCACCGCGTGGCAGGTGCCGGGCGAGCAGAGCGAGGCAGATCGAGGGGTGGCGATAACCGGCCACTGCCATTTCGGCATCGTAGGTGTCCGCCCAGCCGTCATAGAGCGCCGCGACCTCCTCCGGGCGCTTGGCCTGATAGACCGCGCCCAGTGCGCCCTCGTGGTGATTGTCGGCCATGGCTGTTCCTCGAGATCTTGCATACGGAGGTGACTACATACCCCCACCCCTACCCCTCCCCACAAGGGGGAGGGAGAGCGGAAACGCAGTTTCTCGTCCGGCAGCCATGAGTTCGATTCGTGAAAGATGTGCAGTGCCAAAATCCCTCCCCCTTGTGGGGAGGGGTAGGGGTGGGGGTATATGAAGCTTCGAAACTGCACAGGGATACCGAATGACCGACGAGACCGAAATCCGCCCCCTCATCGCTTCCATCCCGGTCCTGGCAGGCTATGATGGCCCGTTCGAGCGCATGGGCGGGCTGACCAATCGGGTGTTTCGCGCCGGCGACCACTGCCTGCGCATTCCGGGCAAGGGCACGGAGGAATACATCAACCGCGCGCATGAGGAAGTCGCCGCACGCGAGGCCGCCAAGGCGGGGGTCAGCCCGGACGTTCTGCATTTCGACCCCGACACCGGCATCATGCTCACGCGTTTCATCGAGGGTGCCGCAACGATGACGCCCGACCTGTTCAAGGCGCGCAAGGGCTCGCCCGCGCGCGCCGGCGAGGCGTTTCGTACGCTGCATGCGTCAGGTGCCGTCTTCCCGTTCCGCTTCGAGCTGTTCTCGATGATCGACGACTATCTGAAAATCCTCTCGACCAAGGATGTCGCCCTGCCAGCCGGCTATCACGACATCGTCGCCGAGGCGAATGGCGCTGTGCGCGCCGCGCTCGACGCCCACAAGCTGCCGCTCGTCGCATGCCACTGCGACCCGCTCTGTGAGAATTTCCTGGATACGGGAAGCCGCATGTGGGTCGTCGACTGGGAGTATTCGGGCATGAACGACCCGATGTGGGATCTCGGCGATCTCTCCGTCGAAGGCGCGTTCGATGCCGCGCAGGACGAGGAGATGATCCGCGCCTATTTCGGCGGCGAGCCGAGCCCGGCGGAGCGCGGGCGGATCGTCATCTACAAGGCGATGTGCGATCTTCTCTGGACGCTGTGGGGCCTCATCCAGCTTGCCAACGAGAACCCCGCCGACGATTTCCGCGCCTACGCGGACGGACGCTTCGCGCGCTGCAAGGCGCTGATGGAGACGCCCGATTTCGCCCGCCACGTCGCTTCCGTGGCAGCGGGATGGTGATTTCTACCTGACCCGAACCGGCACGGGCCGATAGACGACCATAGGCCTGCTGAACTGCATTGAATCCAGTTGCGAGCGACGTTCTGCCCTGCGGTCGAGTTCGATGCGCTGGAGGCATTCGGCGAAGGCGTCGTTGCGCTTGGTGAAGCCGTATGAGCGGCAGGTTTCCTCGTCGGCGGAACGGCGTTCTTCCGGCGTCATCGTCGTGCAGCCGGCCAGCAAAGCGGCTGCCAGCAGCGTTACGATCTGCAGTTTCATGGGTGACCTCCCCGGTCTCGTCTGCCTGTTAAAGTGGAACGCGGTAGTCGAGTTTGTCAATCGGGCAGCTTGTGACGGCGATTGATGGTGCCGGGCCGGCCGGCGATAGAGAGCGACGTGTCGCGACGCTCGCGCTCGGCGACGACCTTGCCCTTTGCGACGACGCACAAGCGCTCGGCCCGCAGGCGCAGCGCCTCGACCGGGTTGGCGGCATCCAGCACGACGAGGCTCGCGGCCTTGCCGATTTCGAGGCCGTAGTGGTCGAGCCCCATGATCGCCGCGCTTTCGACGGTGACCATGTCGAAGCATTTGCGCATCTCGTCGGGATGCGACATCTGCGCGACGTGCAGCCCCATGAAGGCGACGTCGAGCATGTCGGCCGTGCCCAGCGAATACCACGGGTCGAGCACGCAATCCTGTCCGAAGCCGACACGGATGCCGTGCGCGAGCATCTCCTTGACCCGCGTCATGCCGCGCCGTTTCGGGAAGGTGTCGTGCCTGCCCTGCAGCATGATGTTGATCAGCGGATTGGGGATCGCCGCAACCTGCGCCTCGGCGATCAGCGGCAGCAGCTTCGAGACGTAGTAATTGTCCATGGAGTGCATGGAACTCAGATGAGAGCCGGCCACCCTGCCCTGCAAACCGAGACGCTGCGTTTCATAGGCAAGCTGCTCGATATGACGCGACAGCGGATCGTCCGTCTCGTCGCAATGCATGTCGACCATCAGCCCGCGCGTCGCCGCGATCTCGCAGAGGTCCGTGACCGAACGCGTCCCGTCGGCCATCGTGCGCTCGAAATGCGGGATGCCGCCCACGACATCGACGCCCATGTCGAGCGCGCGGATCGTGTTGGCCCGCGCCGTCCGATCGCGGTAGAGCCCGTCCTGCGGGAATGCCACGAGTTGCAGGTCGATATAGGGCGCGACGTCGCGCTTGACCTCCAGCAGCGCCTCGACGGCGAGCAGGCGGTCATCGCAAGTGTCGACATGGGTGCGGATCGCCAGCAGCCCCATCGAGACCGCCCAGTCGCAATAGGCGAGCGCGCGTTCCTTCACGGCTTCATGCGTCAAGAGCGGCTTCAACTCGCCCCAGAGCGCAATGCCTTCCAAGAGCGTTCCGGACGCGTTGATGCGCGGAATGCCGTAGGAGAGCGTCGCATCCATGTGGAAATGCGGGTCGACGAAGGGCGGTGCGACGAGGCAATCGCTCGCATCAACGATCCGGCCGGCTTCCGCCTGGATCGACGGTTCGATCGCGGCGATCGTGCCGCCTGACACGGCGATATCGGCCGCGCGCCCGTCGGGCAGGATGCCGCCCTTGACGATCAGGTCGAAACTCATCGCTCACCTTTCTGGTAGGGAATCATCAGCGCCTTGGGGTAAGTCGCACGTCGCGCCACCAGCACCAATGCCAGGATCGACAACACGTAGGGCATCATCAGGAACAACTGGTAGGGCACGACCCCGCCGGTGATCTGCTGGAGCCGCACCTGATAGGCATCGAAGGCGGCAAACAGGATCGCGCCAAGCAGCGCCTTGCCTGGCCGCCACGACCCGAAGACGACGAGCGCGATGCAGATCCAGCCGCGACCGTTGATCATCTCGAAGAAGAACGAGTTGAAGGCCGACATGGTGAGGAACGCCCCACCGACCGCCATCAGCGCACTGCCGATCATCACTGCGCCGATGCGGATCGCGGTGACGCTGATGCCCTGAGCCTCGACCGCGGACGGGTTTTCGCCGGCGGCGCGCACCGCAAGCCCGATCGGTGTGCGGTAGAGTACCCAGGCGACGAGCGCGACGGTGACGAAGGCCAGATAGGTCAGCGGCGTCTGGTTGAAGAGCGCGGGGCCGACAATCGGAATGTCGGACAGGACCGGAATAGAAAAAGGCTGGAACGGCTCGATCTTGGGTGGAGAGGTCACTTCCGGCAGGACGAGGCGGTAGGTGAAATAGGTCAGGCTCGTCGCGAGAAGCGTGATGCCGATGCCCACGACATGCTGCGACAGGCCGAGCGGCACGGTGAGCGTGCCGTGCAGGAGGCCGAACATCGCGCCCGCAAGCGCTGCGATCGCGACGCCCGTCCAGAGGTCGCCGCCGGCATAGACGGTTACCCAGCCTGCGAACGCGCCGACCGTCATGATGCCCTCGATGCCGAGGTTCAGCACGCCCGCGCGCTCGCAGATCAGTTCGCCCATGGTGGCGAAGATCAGCGGCGACGCGATGCGGATCGCTGCGACCCAGAACGATGCCGTGAACAGGATCTCGAAGGCTTCGATCATCACCGCCACCTCACCCTGAACCGCGTCAGCATGATCGCGACGACCATGGTCAGCAGCGACGTCGCGACCATGACATTGGCGATGTAGGACGGCACGCCCGCGCTGCGGCTCATCGCGTCGGCGCCGACGAAGATGCCGGCGACGAAGATCGCGGCCACGATGACGCCGAGCGGGTTGAGCATTGCCAGCATCGCTACGACGATGCCGGTGTAGCCGAAGCCGGGCGAGAGATCGCTGGTGAGATTGCCCTTCAAGCCCGCCACTTCGGAGAAGCCCGCCAGAGCGGCGAGACCGCCGGAGAGCAGCGCCGTTTTCATGAGCACGCGCTTGACCGGGATGCCTGCAAAGGCGGCGGCTTCGGGGTTGTGGCCAACGGCGCGCATCTCGTAACCCAGCGTGGTCTTTTTCATGATCACCCAGATGATCACAGCGGATGCGACGGCGATGACGAAGCCGAGATGCAGGCGCGTGCGCGGGATCAGCCGAGGCAGTTGCGCATCGGCCACCACGCGCTGCGACTGCGGCCAACCCATGCCCATCGGGTCTTTCAGGACGCCCTCGAGCAGCATCGAGACGAAGAGCAGCATGATGAAGTTGAGCAGCAGCGTGGTCACCACTTCATCGACGCCGAAGCGGGTCTTCAGGATCGCGGGACCGAGCAGCAGCAGCGCGCCGGCCGCCATCGCCACCACCATGATCAGCGGTATGAGGATCGGCGCGGGCAGCGGCAAGAGGCCGGTGCCGAGAACGACCGTGATAACCCCGCCCGCATAAAGCTGCGCCTCGGCACCGATGTTCCAAAGCTTTGCGCGGAAGGCGACCGCGATTGCCAGGCCGGTGAAGATCAGCGGCGTCGCGCGTGTCAGCGTTTCGAGGAGCGCGAATTGCGACCCGGCCGCGCCCTTCGCGACGAGTGCGAAGACCGAAAAGGGTGACGCGCCGGCGGCGAGTACCAGAAGCGACGAGATCAGGATCGTGACGGCGATCGCGCCCACCGGAAAAGCGAGCGTCACGCCAAGCGAGGGGGCGGGCTTGGGCTCAAGCCGCATCGACCATCTCCGATCCATGCCCCGCCATCAGTTCGCCGAGCTCTCGCACGGTTCGCTCGCCGCGCGCCGAGGGAGCGGAGAGCCTGCCGCGATAGATCACGCAGATGTCGTCCGACAGCGCCTGGATTTCGTCGAGGTCCTCGGAAATCAATAGGATCGCGGCACCGCGTTTTCGCGCTTCGAGCAGCCGTCGATGAACATAGGAGACGGCGCCGACATCGAGGCCGCGCGTCGGCTGGTTGGCGAGGATCACGACCGGCTCGGGGTCGAGCGCGCGGCCAAGAATGAGCTTCTGCATGTTGCCGCCCGAAAGGAGCCGAATGCGCGCCTCGGGCGACGGGCATTTCACATCGTAGTCGCGGATCAGGTCCTCAGCGAAGGCGCGTGCGGCTTTCCAGTCGAGAAAGCCGGAGCGCGAGAAGCGCGGCGAGCGGTATCGCTCGGCGATGACGTTTTCGGTGACGCTCATGTCCGCGATGGAACCCACCGCGTGACGATCCTCGGGAATGCGGGCGATGCCGGCCGCCAGCGCGGCGCGAGGCGACCAGTCCGCGACAACACGATCTCCCACCCGCATGCTGCCGGCGACCGGCTTCTGCGTGCCTGCGAGGAGGCCTGCAAGGGCTGCCTGCCCGTTGCCGGAGACGCCGGCCAGCCCGGTGATCGTACCGGCATGCAGCGCGAGCGATACGGCGCTCAGCGCGCTGCCGCCTGAACCGGGCGCGGTCGACACGGCATCGAGCACGTAAAGCGCTTCGCCGCGCTCGACGGGTTCCACGGCTGGCTGGGCAACGTCCTGGCCGACCATCAGCGCCGCCAGATCCTGCCGCGTGGTGTCCTTCGTCACACGCTCACCGGCGAGCTTACCGCCACGCAGAACGAGCACACGGTCGCTGACCGCCATGACCTCGTGCAGCTTGTGCGAGATGAAGATGATCGAGAGCCCGCTCGCGACGAGCTTTTTCAGCGTCGCAAACAGCGCGTCGGTTTCCGTGGGCGTCAGCACCGCCGTGGGTTCGTCGAGGATCAGCACGCGCGCGTCCCGGTAGAGCGCCTTCAGGATTTCGACGCGCTGGCGTTCGCCGACCGACAGCGAGCCGACAGTGCGCGCGGGATCGACGGCGAGGCCGAAATCGCCGGCGAGCTTGGCGATGCGTTCGCGGGCAGCGGCGCGATCAAGCCGCCACGACCAGGGGCTCTGCGTGCCGAGAACGATGTTCTCCAGCACGGTCATGTTGTCGGCAAGCGTGAAGTGCTGGTGCACCATTCCGATGCCGGCATCGAGCGCCGCGCGCGGATCGCCGGGCGGCAACTGCTTGCCGAACGCCTCGATCGTTCCCTCGTCGGCGACGTAGTGGCCGAAGAGAATATTCATCAGCGTCGTCTTGCCGGCACCGTTCTCGCCCAGCAACGCCACGACCTCGCCGGCCGCGAGTTCGAGCGAAATCGCGTCGTTCGCGACCAGCGGTCCGAAGCGCTTGGTGACGGCGGAGAGGCGAAGGACGGGAGTGGTCATAGGTTCGTTGAGGGTTCGCGAGACGGATATGAAGGCGCACTTCTCCCCGTTTAAGGGGAGAAGATGCCGGCAGACAGATGAGGGGCAGCGAGAGTTTTGGAAGGTTGGCTCAGCCCCCTCATCAAGTTAACGGCCCGGCCCTTCGCTTGCGCTCCGGGCGTTCGTCGCTCGAAAAGCCAAATCGTTGGCTTTCCGTCCGCTTCGCGGACCGCTCGTCACCCCGTAAACGGGGAGTAGGAAGCGTCAGCTCGACTTCGGTTCCTCGTCGTTGATCTCCACGGTGAACGAGCCGTCCTTGATGGCGGCTTCCTTTTCCGCGACCATCGCCATGGTTTCCGCAGACACTTTGCCCTCGAACGTCCCGAGCGGGGCGATCGAGCAGCCGCCCTCCTTCATGAACGAATAAACGCCGTAGTCGGCTGCCGTGAAGGTGCCCGCCTTGACCTCGGCGATGGCCTTGTCGAGCGTCGGCTCGAAGTGCCACAGGGCGGACGCGACCACCGTTTCGGGGTAGTCGGCCTGCGTGTCGATGACGTTGCCGATGGCGAGGATGCTGCGCTCCTTGGCGGCGTCCGAGACGCCGAAGCGCTCGGCATACATCACGTCGGCGCCGGCATCGATCTGGGCGAAGGCTGTTTCCTTCGCCTTGGGCGGATCGAACCAGGAGCCGATGAAGGCGACCTGGAATTTCGCGTCCGGCGCACTCTCCTTCACGCCCGCCATGAAAGCATGCATCAGCCGGTTGACCTCGGGGATCGGGTAGCCGCCGACCATGCCGAAATTCTTGGTCTCCGACATCGCGCCGGCGATGATGCCGGTGAGGTAGGAGGCATCCTGAATGTAATTGTCGAACGGGGCGAAATTCGGCACGTCCGGGTCTTCCTTGAAGCTCGAGCCCATGAGGAAGGCGACGTCCGGATAGTCGCGCGCGACCTGCCGGGCGGCGTCCTCCACGCCGAACACTTCGCCGAGGATCAGCTTGTGGCCGGCCTCGCAATATTCGCGCATCACGCGCTCATAATCGTTGTTCGACGTGTTCTCGGAGTACACGTATTCGATGTCGCCACGCTCCTTGGCGGCATTGGCGGCCTGATGGATGCGGCCGGCCCATTGCTGCTCGACAGGCACGGTGTAGACGGCTGCGACCTTCAGGACGTCCTGCGCGAACAGGCGCGTCGGCAATCCCATTGTCGCTGCTGCGGCGACGCCCGCACCGGCCGTCTTGAGCAGGCTGCGGCGGGATACGGGCAAAATCTTCGAGAAACTGGGCATGTTTGGACCACCTCTGGCTGGGAGTTTCGACTGGCATCCCGTCGTCTTTTTATCGTTTGGTCAACGCTAGGCGAAAACCAGTCACCCGGCAATCGGGACGTCGGGGAACGAGAGACATGCGCACAGAAAAGCGGCAGCCTGAGCGACTGCCGCCGGAACGTGCGGACGCGGCTGTTCAGCCGCCGTTGACCGCCACGGCGATGGCCTCGCGCAACTCGTCGAGCCCTTCGCCTTTCTCGGACGACGTGGCCAGCAATGCCGGAAAGGCCGCGGGGCGCTTGCGGGTCTTCTCCGCCGTCTCGGCCAGCAGGCGCGGCACGCCGGCGGCCTTGATCTTGTCGGCCTTGGTCAGCACGATCTGGTAGGACACGGCCGCCTTGTCGAGGAGATCGAGCACCTCCTCGTCGTTCGCCTTGATGCCATGACGGGAATCGATCAGCACATAGACGCGCTTCAACGTCACGCGGCCTTTGAGGTAGTCGAAGACGAGCTTCGTCCACGCATCGACATGCGATTTCGGCGCCTTTGCGTAGCCGTAGCCCGGCATGTCGACCAGTGCCATCGGCGGCATGTCACCGGCATTGCCGGAATAGCCGTCGGGCACGAAATAGTTGAGTTCCTGGGTGCGCCCCGGCGTGTTGGACGTGCGCGCGAGGCCCTTCTTGTTGACCAGCGCATTGATCAGCGACGACTTGCCGACGTTGGAGCGGCCGGCAAAGGCGATCTCGGGCGGGCCTTCCGGCGGCAGGAATTTCATCGACGGCACGCCGCGTATGAAAATCCACGGCCGCGTGAACAGCTCCCGTGCCGTGCTTTGCTGGGCGTCCGCCATATCCGATGCTACTCCGAAGCTTTCAGCCGTTCGATATCGGCTTCGCGGATTGCATCAAGGTTGTGGGTGATCTTGTCAACCGGCCAGACCACAGATCGAGGCGGGTTCAAGGGCCGGCCCCCGCCGTAGGGGCTTTGCGGGAGCCGGCTTCAGGGGTACGCGGAGGTCAGAATAACCGCCATCCCCGGAAACAATTACGCGTAGGCGCCGGCATTGGTTTCACGATGACCGAAACGTGAAAAAGGCGGAAACGCAAACGGCCCGCGCGAGGCGGGCCGTTCGATAGGGGGCAAGCGTTCGGCGGACTACTCCGCCGGTGTCGGCTTCTTCTTGAACAATCCGATCAGATTGTCCCACAGCTCGATCTTGGCGCCCTGGCGCTTCATGATCACGCCCTGCTGAATGATCGAGAGCGTGTTGTTCCATGCCCAGTAGATCACGAGACCGGCCGGGAATGTCGCCAGCATGAAGGTGAAGATCACTGGCATCCAGTTGAAGATCATCGCCTGCGTCGGGTCCGGCGGGGTCGGGTTCATCCGCATCTGCAGGAACATGGTGACACCCATGATCAGCGGCCAGATGCCGATCATCAGGAAGGACGGCACGTCGTAGGGCAGCAGGCCGAACAGGTTGAACAGCGACGTGGGATCGGGCGCGGACAGGTCGCGTATCCATCCGAAGAACGGCGCGTGGCGCATTTCGATCGTGACGTACAGCACCTTGTAGAGCGCGAAGAACACCGGAATCTGGATCAGGATCGGCCAGCAGCCCGCAAGCGGATTGATCTTCTCCGTCTTGTAGAGCTCCATCATCGCCTGCTGCTGCTTCATCTTGTCGTCCGCATATTTTTCGCGGATTTCGAGCAGCTTGGGCTGAACCATCTTCATGTTCGCCATCGACTTGTACGACTTGTTGGCGAGCGGGAAGAAGACCGCCTTCACGACGACCGTGGTGGCCAGGATCGCGAGACCGAAATTGCCCAGCAGGCGGAACAGATAGTCGATGAGGTAGAACATCGGCTTGGTGATAAAATAGAACCAGCCCCAGTCGATCAGCAGATCGAAGTTGCGGATGCCGAGCGATTCCTCATAGGCGTCGATCTTGGCCGTTTCCTTGGCACCAGCGAAGATGCGCGTCTCGATCGTCTCGGTCTGTCCGGGAGCCACCGAGATCGGGTCCATGCTGAAATCGGCCTGATAACGAACGGTGTTGTTGTCGTCGAAATAGGCGTAGCGCGGCTGGAACGGAGCGCGGCCGGACGGCACGAGCGCAACAGCCCAATACTTGTCCGTGATGCCGAGCCAGCCGTCGGACGATTTGCCCGGCGTGATCTGCTTGCTTTCGGCCAACTGCGAATAGTCGATCTCCTGCAGCCCCTCTTCGCCGGTCACGCCGATGAGGCCTTCGTGGAGAACGTAGATGCCCTGGATCTTCGGCGTTCCGATGCGCTGGATACGGCCGTAATTCGTCACCGCGACAGGCGCGGAGCCGCTATTGGCGACCGCGTCCGAGACTGTGAACATGTAGTCGTTGTCCACCGCGATCGTTCGCGTGAACGTCAAGCCGGCATCGTTGGTGTAGGTGAGCGTGACCGGGGTCGAAGGCGTCAGCGTCTGGCCGGGTTCCGCGGTCCAGACCGTCTGCGCGCTCGGCACCGAGCCTGCCTGCGCATCGGCGACGTAACCGACTTCGGCATAGTAGCCGTCAGGCATCGCAGACGGATTGAGCAGTTCGATGTTGGCTGAGTTCGGCTCGACGGTGAGACGGTAGTCCTTGAGAATCAGGTCGTCGATGCGGCCGCCGGCCAGATTGATGGAGCCGGCGATGCGCGGCGTATCGACGGGAATGCGCTGGTTGGCTGCAAGGGCGGCGGGTCGCGTGGCGGCCACAGGCGCGCCCTGTCCGCCACCCGGCACCGCGGGAGCAGCGGCCGGAGCGCCCGGTATGTCGCCGGCTGCGTCCGGCGTGCCTGCAACGGGCGGCGTGCCGGGTTGCGGCGCCTGCACTGCCTGATTTCTCTCAGCCTCGATCTGGGCAGTCTCACGCTGAGCCTCGATGCGGGGGTTCATGTAGAACACCTGCCACAGGGTCAGGATCAGCACGGAAAGCGCGATCGTGATGAAGAAGTTGCGATTGTTTTCCATACGGTTCCCTTACCGCGCGCCGCTTAGTCTGCGGGAGAGTTCTTGGCGGAGATCGTCGAAGCCGACGTCGAGGATCTCGCGTCGCCCGACGATCACATAGTCTTTGCCGGCAGCCATGTCACCACCGGCATGGACGCGTGTGGCTTCTTTAAGCCGTCTACGGATGCGGTTTCTTGTCACCGCATTGCCGACCTTCTTCGTGACGGTCAGCCCGTAGCGAGCCGGCTCAGCGTCGCCGCGATCGAGAACTTCCAACAGGAACAGCCGCCCGCGGCGCTTTTCACCACGCCGGACGGCCAGAAACTGCGAACGCTTCTTCAAGCGCTCTGGTGGGTTGCCGAGCGGCCGGTTCGAGGTTTTTGCGACCTCTGATGTCCGGCCTTCGATCAACTCAGGCGGAGAGCCGCTTGCGGCCGCGATTGCGGCGAGCTGCGACGACGCCACGGCCGCCCTTGGTGGCCATACGGGCACGAAACCCGTGACGACGCTTGCGAACAAGCTTGGATGGTTGGTACGTGCGCTTCATTTCTTTAATACCGCGGAGTGCGGCCCTTCTTGGATCTGTCTCTTTAAGAGCAGGAGCTTTCGCCGGGATCGTCCATGCACAGCCAAAGGCTGCGCCGGACCGTGGGCCCGAGCGTGTGCGGGCTTATAGGGATGCGGCCGAAAGCTGTCAATATTGACGCTATCGGTCTCCCTTGGACGTTTGGCGAAGCTTCACGGCGTGGTGACAATCCATCACCCGTGGGTCAAAACCCGGTGAGACCACGCGCGAGGTGCTTGTGAACCAGCCACGATACGCGCCATCTCCCATCGTCACGCCCGCTGACCAGCACCGTGACGAAGTGGACGACGACTGCGATGAACGCTAGAGCCACTGAATCTCAAGATGAAACGACATACATAATGGCGATAGAAGGAGACGCTGTGGCACAGACCACCATGCTTCGGCGCTATCTCCCGGCGACAATCGTCATCGCCGGCCTCGCGGGCGGCTATCTCCTGGGACTGCACCATTACCTGACGCTGGAATTCCTGGCCGATAGCCGCGAGCGCCTCACCGGGCTGAGGGACGCGAACCCGATTCTCGCGCCGCTCGTCTTTGCCGCCATCTACGCGCTCGCCGTCGCGTTCGCCTTTCCCGCCGCATCCATCCTGACCATCTTCGGCGGCTTCCTTTTCGGCTGGCTCCTGTCGAGCGTGCTTGTCGCGTTTGCCGCCACGACCGGTGCAAGCGCGCTCTTCCTCGCTGCCCGCTCGGCTTTTGGCGATACGCTGAAAGCCCGCGTCGGACCACGCGCCGCGAAATTGGCAAAGGGCTTCGAGGACAACGCGTTCCTGTACCTGCTGGCGCTGCGGCTTGCCCCGATCTTTCCGTTCGTGGTCGTCAACATTGCCCCTGCCCTCTTCGACGTGCGTCTCAGGACGTATGTGGCGGCCACCTTTCTGGGCATTCTGCCGGGCGTCGTCGCCTACACCTATCTGGGCGAGGGCATCGAGAGCGTCATCCTTGCCGCCCATGAGGCTGGCCGTGAGGCGAGCTTCGGCGACCTCCTCACGCCGAAGATCTGCATCGCCTTTGCAGGCCTCGCGCTTGTCGCGATCATCCCCGCCATCGTAAGAACGCTTCGGAACCGCCGCGGGTAAGTCTTCCCGACAGGACTTCATGCCTGCGGCACAGGGACGGGATGCAAGCTACGCCATGACCAAGACTCTCACACCCGACATCTGCGTCATCGGGGCCGGCTCGGGCGGTCTGTCGGTCGCAGCGGGTGCGGCGGCCTTCGGCGTATCGGTCGTCCTTGTCGAAAAGGGCAAGATGGGTGGTGACTGCCTGAACTATGGCTGCGTTCCATCCAAGGCGCTCATCGCGGCCGGAAAGCACGCGCATGCGATGCGGCATGGCGCGCAGTTCGGCATTGCGGACGCCGAGCCCGACATCGACTTCCGCAAGGTCGGCCGGCACGTTCACGGCGTCATCGACGCGATTGCGCCCAACGATTCGGTCGAGCGGTTCACCGCGCTCGGCGTGCGGGTGATCCGGGACCATGCCCGCTTCAAGGATGCACGCACCGTCATTGCGGGCGACCACGAAATCCGCGCGAGACGCTTCGTCGTCGCGACAGGTTCGTCGCCGGCGATTCCGCCGATTCCGGGCCTCGATACGGTCGAGGTCCTGACCAACGAAACGATCTTCGACCTCACCCGGCGCCCGGCCAAGCTCGTCATCATCGGCGGCGGGCCGATCGGTAGCGAACTCGCCCAGGCGTATCGCCGCCTCGGCGCGGAGGTGGTCGTCATCGAGGCCGAGACGATGCTGGGTCGCGAGGACCCGGAACTCGCCGCGATCGTCATGGCCAGGCTTCGCGCCGAGGGCATTGAATTGCGCGAACACGCCAGGGTCACGCAGGTCGAGCGCAGGGGCAAATCCGGCGTCCGTGTCCACGTCGACAACGACGAGATCATCGATGGAACGCATCTCCTCATCGCCGCGGGGCGGAAGGCCAATGTCGAGGGCTTGGACCTCGACAAGGCCGGCATCGATTTCACGCCGAAGGGCGTCACGGTCAGCGACACGCTGCGCACGACCAACCGCCGCGTCTATGCCATCGGCGATGTCGCGGGGGGGCCGCAATTCACCCATGTCGCCGGCTATCATGCGGGTCTCGTGATCCGCGCGATCCTCTTCCGCCTCAAGGCGCGCGAGGACCGCACGATCCTGCCCCGCGTGACCTACACCGATCCGGAGATCGCCCATGTCGGGCTCGGCGAAGAGGACGCCCGCAAGGCACACGGCCGCATCAACGTCCTGCGTTGGCCCTATGCCGAGAACGACCGCGCGCAGGCCGAGCGCCAGACGCAAGGCTTCGTCAAGCTGATCGCCGATCGCAAGGAGCGCATCGTCGGCGTCTCGATCGTCGGCGCGCAGGCGGGCGAACTCATCGGCATCTGGGCACTTGCAATCTCCAAGGGCATGCGCGTTCGCGACATGACGGGCTATGTGCCCGCCTATCCGACGATGGGCGAAATCGGCAAGCGCGCGGCCGTCTCCTACTTCGCCGCGGCTGCCCGCAAGCCGATCGTCCGACGTCTCGTGCGCTTCCTGCGCATCTTCGGCTAAAGTACGCCTCAATTCGATGGAATCGAAGCCGTTCGCGGTGATATCGTCGGGCCGGCGCGATGACGCGCGTGCTCGACGACAAAAACGAGCCAGGAACAGCGATTTGGCGGACGAGACGAACAAGGCCCCCGTGAAACCGGAGCGCACAAACGAACAGGTGCCGCTCTCACGCGGCCTGTCGACCAAGCTTCTGATGCTCACGATCCTGTTCGTCATGCTGGCGGAAGTGCTCATCTTCATGCCCTCGATCGCCAACTTCAGGCTTCGTTGGCTGGAAGAGCGTCTGGCCACGGCCGCAGCCGTCGGTATCGTTCTCGTCGAAAGTGACCCCGACAGTCTCTCTCGTACCGTGCAGGACGACGTGCTGATCGCGCTCGGCGCCAAGGCGGTGGCGGTGCGTGACGACGGTGCCTCGCAATTGCTCGTCGTCACCGAGGTGCCGCCGCAGGTGGACGACCATATCGACCTCGCCAACACAATGGCCCCGCAAGCCATGTCGGATGCGCTCTATACGGCCTTCTTCGGCGGCAACCGCGTTTTGCGCGTGTTCGGCCCCGTCGGCGAGAGCGACAAGGAATTCGAACTGATCATCGCCGATACCAATCTGCGCAAGGCGATGCTCGTCTATGCCCGCAACGTGGCGATCCTGTCGCTGATCATTTCCCTGATCACCGCCACATTGGTTTTCTACGCGATCGACCGGGTCATGATTCGTCCCATCCGGACAATGACCCGCTCCATGCTGGACTTCTCTGAAGCACCGCACGATCCCGGCCGCATCATCCGCCCGGAGGCGCGCGCCGACGAGATCGGCGTGGCGGAGCGCGAACTGGCCTCGATGCAAAGCCATTTGCAACGGACGCTGAGCGAACAGAAACACCTTGCCGATCTTGGCCTCGCGGTCTCCAAGATCAATCATGACATGCGCAACATCCTCGCATCCGCGCAACTCATGTCCGACAGGCTCTCCACGGTGAAGGACCCGACGGCGCAGAATCTCGTGCCGCGGCTCGTGCGCGCGCTCGACCGCGCGGTCTCCTACTCGGAGGGCGTGCTCGCCTACGGCCGCACGCAGGAAGCGCCTCCGGTGCGCCGCAAAGTCCGGCTGCGCATGCTCGTCGACGAGGTCTATTCGGTCGTCGGCGTGGACAATGAAGCCGGCCTCGAATTTCTCAACGCCGTGGAGCACGAATTCGAGATCGACGCGGATTCGGAACAGCTTTTCCGGGTGTTGTCCAACCTCTCGCGCAACGCCATGCAGGCCATGGCTGCCGATCGTGAAAACACTGTCGTTCGGCGGCTTTCCGTCTCTGCGGATCGCGCCGGAAGCATCTGCCGGGTCCTGGTCGAGGATACCGGCCCCGGCCTGCCGCCCAAGGCGCGTGACAATCTGTTTGCGGCCTTCCGGGGCTCGGCACGCAGCGGCGGCACTGGCTTGGGGCTGGCGATCGCACATGAGCTGGTCCGCGCGCATGGCGGCTCGATCGAACTCGTCGAGAGCCGCGGCGGCAGGACCATCTTCGCCATCACGATCCCCGACCAGCCCGTCGATCTCGTTGCGGCCCGCAACGCGCTGCGCCGGCCAGCCTGAGCGATCCGACGCAAGGCTTTTGCCGCGCCTGGCGTCAAAGATCGCATGCGCCCCGCTGCCGCTTGCGACGAAGTGACGTGCAGACCGAAAGAAATGCGACGACCCGCTTGCAATTCGCTCATTGGTTGGCTAGGAACGCCGCACATGCGGGGTCGCCTCACGGCAACCCCTCGCGAAGCTGGGTTTTCCGGCTTCCTGCGCGCCCGTAGCTCAGCTGGATAGAGCACCAGACTACGAATCTGGGGGTCAGAGGTTCGAATCCTTTCGGGCGCGCCAAATATCGCCGATTACCCTCCACAATACGCTATAGCCGCCGAACTTACGCCTATGCATAGAATGAAGGGCAGCCGGCGCGCGAAAAGGCGTAGAAACGACGGCGTTCGGCGGGGAAAAGTTCGAATCACTTCCAGTTGATTTGTCAATTTTCCCCGCGCAAAAGTCGCGTAGAAGACCCGCTTTGGCAAAAGCTGTTGCGGTACCCGTAATGCCGATCTCGCCAATGCCTGGTGCGCCAGTGTCCATGCAGGGCGAAGCCGCGCAGGCGCTTGCCGCGCGGTCCCCGCCGAGCAGGGGCGCCATCTGCTCATGCGGCCTCTCTGGGTTGGTCCTGTACAACCCGGATGCGGTTTTTTAAGGCCCAGACGTGGCAAAGCCACCATCAACGGATATGGTCTGACCGTTGATGAATTGCGAAGCGGGCGATGCGAGGAACCTAACAGCCTGCGCGATCTCTCCGGGCACACCAAGTCGACCCGCAGGCGTTCGTTCTATGCGCTTGCTCCATCCGTTTTCGGCTAGGAAATCAGTGCCAGGTGTGCGCACAGGCCCCGGCGCAACGGCATTCACGCGGATGTTTCTGTGGCCCAGTTCGGTGGCGAACTGCCGCGTCAGTGCTTCAACGGCTCCTTTCGCGGCTGTGTAGGCGGATGCTGTTCTGAAACCCAGCCGCGCGGAAGGAGAACCAAGCGTGACGATCGACGCGCCCAACTCGGGGGCATAGTGTTCGAGCAGCCCCTGAACGGACCAGAACAGCCCCTTGATGCCAACGGCAAGCATTCGATCGAGGGTTTCCTCGTCGAGAGTCTCGACGGGTTGGTAGCGGATCCACATGGCATTGACCACGAGAACACTTGGGGGGCCGTTTTTCGCCGCTGCCTTGGCGATCGCGTCGAGTACTGCGCGTCTGTCGGCGATGTCGCACTCATAGGCGGACATTCGCGTTCCGGCTGACAAAGCCCTTGCTTCGATTGCCGCGCGATCGACGTCGAACATGGATACGACATGCTCGTCGGCCCATAACGCATCGGCGATCGCCTCCCCTATGCCCTTGGCCGCGCCAAAAACGAGAGCATGGCGTGCTATCTGTGTCGTCATCAGTCTCATCCTTCCGCAGTCACAGCTTCAGCCCCGTGCGCTTCTCCAGAAACCCCACGATCCCCTGGCGGAACACGAGGACCGCGACGATAAAGATCGCGCCCTGGATCGCCATGACCCACGCGCCGAGAGATGCGAGGTAGTTCTGCATGGTCACCACCAGAAAGCCGCCAACGACAGGACCGAAAACGGTTCCGACGCCGCCCACCAGGGTCATCAGGATAACCTCGCCCGACATCATCCAGTGCACGTCGGTGGCGGTCGCGAATTGCAGCGCCATCGCTTTCAGGCCGCCGCCGAGCCCGGCAAGCGCCGCCGACATCACGAACACGGTGATCTTGAATGCCCTCACCTCGTAGCCAAGGGAAATGGCGCGCTGTTCATTGTCGCGTATGGCCTTCAGCACTTGCCCGAAAGGCGAATGGGTGACGCGATACACAACGAAAATCGAAAGCAGGAATATCGTCGCGGCGAAATAATACATCGCCGTATCGTTTCTTAAATCGATGATCCCGAAAAGCATCCCGCGCGGCACCGACTGGATGCCGTTTTCGGCGCCTCCGGTCCAGGCGGCGGTCAGGACGTAGTAGAAAACGAGCTGGGCAAGACCGAGCGTGATCATGGCGAAGCTGATGCCGTTTCGCCGAATTGCCAGCACTCCGACGATCAGGCCCAGAAAGGCCGCCGTGGCGACGCCGATGATGAGGGCGAACTCGGGCTGCAATCCCAGCACCTTGGTGCTGTGGGCGGTCAGATACGCCCCGGCGCCGAAATAGGCGGCATGACCGAAAGACAAGAGCCCCGCGAAACCCAACAGAAGGTTGAAGCCCGAAGCGAAGATGATGAAGGACATCGCCACGATCAGGAATACCGGGAATGCGTAGAGCGGCCCGGTCAGCACCACCATTGCAAGGAGCGCAAATCCGAAGAGGTAGCCGTGAGAGGACGGAGCGAGCGAGGGCGAGGCGACGATGGAGGCAGATGTGTCCTGTACGCTCATGCCGATGCCCTCCCGAACAGACCGGACGGCCGGACAAGCAGAATGACCACCATGACGATGAACACGACCATGCCGGAAATCTGCGGATAGAATACTTTCGACGCGCCCTCGACCAGTCCCAGGCCAAACCCCGCGACCGTCGATCCCAGCAAGGTTCCCATTCCGCCGATGACGACGATCGCAAAAGCGATGATGACGATGTCGGCACCCATCAGCGGACTGACCGAATAGATGGGCGCGGCCAGGACGCCCGCAAGCGCCGCGATAGCCGCACCCAGCCCATAGATCATGGTCTTGAGACGCGCGACATTGATACCCAAAGCTTCGGCCATCGCGGAATTTTCCGTCGCCGCGCGAACGCTTGCGCCGAGGGACGTTTTTTCGATCGCGTACCAGGTTGAACAGCAAACCAGCAGGGCGACCAGAACCACCCATGCTCGATATTTGGGAAGGAACATGAAGCCGAGATTCCAGCCGCCCGAAAGCGCATCAGGAATGCCGTACGTCATGCCCGAAACGCCGAACTGGGCACGCAGCACGCCCTGAACGACAAGCGCGACGCCGAATGTAAGCAGGATGCCGTAGATCGGATCCGTCTCGTAGAGACGCGACAGCATCGATCGTTCCAAGGCCGCGCCGAGAGCAAATCCGATCAGGGGAGTGATTATCAGCGACGGCCAGAAGCCGATGCCCGCGAACTGCAACAGCATCCAGCTTATCACCGCACCCAACATGTATTGAGCGCCGTGAACGAAGTTTGCGACGTTCAGGAGGCCGAAAATGATGGCTAGGCCGAGCGCCAGCAACGCATAGAAGGCGCCGTTGATCAAACCGAGTAAGAGTTGCCCAAGCAATGCCTGGATCGGAATTCCGAGTACATCCATGTCACACTCCTCAGGCGCTCAGATACGCGGCGACGCGCTGCGTATCGCGTCTGGATTGTTCGGTGGTCAGGGTGTCCACCACCTGGCCGTTTTCAATCACGATCTGCCGATCCGAATGAGCCAGCGCGAAGGAAAGGTTCTGCTCTACGAGAACTACGGTGTAACCCGCCGCCTTCAGCCGCCCCAGCGCCGCGCCGATCTGCTGGACGATCACCGGCGCAAGGCCCTCAGTGGGCTCGTCGAGAAGGATCAGCCTCGCACCCGCGCGCAAGACACGGGCAATGGAGAGCATCTGTTGTTCGCCGCCGCTGATCGACGTCCCCCTGGCGTCCAGACGGTCGACCAGATTGGGAAACAGGACGAACAGTTCCTCGCGTGACATTCCGCCGTCCGAAACCAGCGGGGGCAGGTTGAGGTTTTCCGCCACCGAAAGGCTGGCGAATATGCCCCGCTCCTCAGGCACGTAGCCGAGGCCCATGCGGGCGATCTGCCAGGCACGATCTGGAAGCGTCTCCCGGTCAAGAATCTTGATGCTGCCGGTCTTCTTGCGCAAGACGCCGGCAATCGAACGCATGATGGTGCTTTTGCCCGCTCCGTTACGGCCCAGAAGTGCGACGACTTCGCCTTGCGAAACCGACAGCGAAACACCGTGAAGCGCCTGGCTGTCGCCATACCACGCCTTCAGGTTGCTGATCTCGAGATGTTGAGTGTCCGTCATTTCAATGCGTCTCGCCAAGATAGGCCTCGATGACGACCGGGTCCCTAGAGACCTGTTCGTAGGTGCCCTCCGCGATCAGCCGACCGCGAGCCATGACTGAGATGCGGTCGCATAGCTGGGACACAACGGACATGTTGTGCTCGACCATCAGCACCGTCTTCCCCGCCGCGGCCTTGCGGATCAGGTCGGTCATGGACGGGATGTCTCCATGCGCCATTCCTGCAAACGGCTCGTCCAAGAGCATGATTTGCGGGTCGAGAGCGAGCGTTGTCGCAAGTTCCAATGCGCGCTTGCGCCCATACGGCAGTGTCGAGGCGGCGGCGTCCATCCAGGGCGACAGTCCGACCCGCGCGAGTAGATCGCTGGCTTCCGCATCGAAGCGCCGCAGCGCTGAATCCGGCCGCCAGAACGCACGAAACAGCCCGTGCTTGCGCTGGAGCGCGATCCTGACATTTTCCAGACAGCTCAACGTTCCGAACACCGCCGATATCTGAAACGAACGGACCAGGCCGCGCCGTGCGACGCCCGCCGGCGGCAGGTCGGAGATCGGGGCGCCGCGCAGCCGGACTTCACCTGCAGAGGGCTTCATGAACCCGGTGATGAGATTGAAGCAGGTTGTCTTGCCCGCTCCATTGGGTCCGAGAAGCGCATGGATCGCGCCTTCGGTGACCTTCAGGTTCACGTCGCTTACGGCCTGGAAACCGCCAAAACTCTTGGAAATGCCAACTGTCTCGAGAATCGGTTCGGGCATTCATTCGCCTCGTCGGATGGGAGCGGATACTTGCCGGCAGGCACGGGGTGGCGGTTGCTGCCGGCGGTCCGGAACGTTTTCGGGTGGGATTACTGACCGACGAGCGGGCAGCCGGTTTGGCCCAGTGGCTGGAAGGCCGTTTCGGCGGGGATCGTTTCGAGAATCTCGAAATAGTCCCAGGCATCCTGCGATTCGTCGGGAGACTTCACCTTCGCCAGGTACATGTTGTGATCGACGGTTCCGTCTTCACGCAGCCGCGTCTTGCCGAACAGTCGGTCTTCGAACCAGTCCCAGCCCCGCATGGTTTCCAGCACCCGCTTGCCGTCCTCGGCGCTACCGGCTTCAGAAACCGCGCGCAGATACTGGTAGACTGCCGAATAGACGCCGGCCTGCTCCTGGCTGGGCACCTGCCCGCGATTGCGTTCGGCGAAACGGCTGGAGAACTCGCGGGCAGGCTCGTCGAGATTGGAATCCCACGCCACGGTGAACTGAAGACCCTGGGCGCTGGCGAGCCCAAGCGCATGGGCGTCCATATGCGTGAAGTACATTGTAGCAAGCGACTGGCCCGCCCGAACGATGCCGAACTCGTTCGCCTGCTTGACGGTGTTGATGGTCTGTGGCCCCGACTGAATGAGACCGATCACCTTTGCACCCGACGCCTGCGCCTGAAGCAGGTAGGAGGAAAAGTCCGTCGTCTCCAGAGGGAACAGCACGGAGCCGAGAACCTGACCACCGGCAGCCTCGATCACGCCCGTTGTTTCAGCCTGCACCGAGTGTCCATATTCCCAATCCGCAGTGATAAAGAACCAGCTATCTCCGCCTTGGCGCACCACGGCGCTGCCAGTGCCGTTCGCCAGCGCCCAGGCACTGTAGGTGAAGGCCACGGTGTTCGGGCTGCAGCTTGTTCCGGTTATCCGCGACGAGGACGAGTGGGTTGCAAGGATCACCTTGTTGCGCTCGCGCACCAGATCGACGATCGCGAGGACGATGGCGGAACCGGGCACATCGACGATTACATCCACCTGCTCTTGGTCCAGCCACCGCCTGGCGATTGTCGCCCCGACATCCGCCTTCAGCTGGTGGTCGGCCGAAACGAACTCCACCTCGATGCCCGGATCGACCGCCTTGTAGTCTTCGATCGCCATCTGGGCAGCCAGGACGGATCCGCTGCCGGACACGGCGGAAGTCAATCCGCCCATATCGGTCATCAGCCCCATCTTCAGGTGAATCTTGTCCTCGGCGAGCGCCAAGCCGGATGCGCACAGCATGATACCCAGCGTGGTCGTTCCCACCATTCGCGAGAAAGCGTTCATTCCATTTCCTCCCATTATGATTGAATTCCACCCGTGATGCGGCATCGCATCACGGCATTGCGGGCGGCACTCCCCCGTAGAAGACCCAGGAGCCGTTGATCAGCCAACCGGCATCGACCGGCAGGTCGATGCCGGTAATTGCGCTCGCGTCATCGGAAAGCAGGAAGGCGGCGGCGCCCGCGATCTCGTTGGGTTCGACCATGCGTCCCATGGCGGCGCTGCTCGTTATTCTGTCGGCATCGCGGAAGCCGCCCTCTATGTTCTTCATCAACCCGTCGGTCCGAACGTAGCCAGGTGAAAGGCTGTTCACGCGCACGTTCGAGCGCGCCCATTGCGCCGCGAGATTTCGCGAAATCTGAACCACCGACGCCTTGCTGACGCCGTAGGCGTGATGCGGCGTTGATCTCAGCCCGGTCGTCGATGCAATGTTGACGATGCTGCCGCTTCCGCGCCCCGCCATCTGGGAGCCGAAAACGACCGACAGGAAAAACGTGCCGCGCACGTTGACAGCGAAGAAGCGGTCCCACTCGGTGCTGCCGATCGCTTCGGGCGGCGTAATCGCGTTCGGCATGATGCCGGCGCAATTGAGCAGACCGCTCACCGGCCCGCAGGTGGCTGCTATACTCTCTGCCAATTCCGAAATAGCGGCGGGATCGGCAAGATCGACATGAAACGCCTCACCTTCAACCTCGTCGGCAGTGGACTTCGCGCCATCGAAATCGATGTCGGCGACGATGATGCTCGCGCCGCGCTCGCGGAAGAACAGAGCGCAAGCGCGGCCCATTCCCGACGCCGCGCCGGTGATGAGTATCTTCTCGCCGCCAAGCTGTTTACGTGACACCCGCTTCCTCCCGCGACGATCACCATAGGTCGCCGTAGGGATAAGGCCGCGCGCACGGCTCGGACAAATACCGAGGTGGCATGCACCCTATAATGGGAGGGCATTGGGGGATTGTTGCGGCAAGCAGCGCGGACCGATCAGCGTCGGCTACGGTCCGATGGAGAGGTTCGCGTCAGAAGACGGTGACGCGCCGTTGACAGGCCGCCCTGTGTCAGCCCGCCGTCAACCACCAGATCCGCGCCCGTCATGTAGGACGAGTCTTTGCCGGCGAGAAAGCTAACCACACCCGCAATTTCTTCCGGCATTCCCGATCGGCTCATCGGGATCATGCTATGCCATGCTTGGCTATGGCCCGGCGGCGCGTTGCGCAGCATCGGGGTGGGGACGGTGCCGGGATGCACCGAATTCACCCGGATTCCCCACTGGGCGAATTCGATCGCCGCCGCCTTTGTCAGGCCCCGCACGGCCCATTTGCTGGCGGAGTAGGCCGCGGCGGTGTCGCCGATCATTGCCGCAGACGACGAAATGTTGACAACCGAGGCGCCCTCGACATCCCGCATCAACGGCGCGAGCGTCCGCAGTCCCAGGAAGACACCGAAGACGTTGACCTCGAAAGTCCGATTCCAATCGTTGATGGTGCCGTTCATGATCGAGAGACGGCCGTTGAACCCGGAACTGCAGATCAGCGTGCTTATCGAGCCCAGATCCTCCTCAAGGTAGGCCTTGAGGATTTCCCAGTCTTCTTCCTTGGAAACATCGTGTATGCGGCTGAAAGCGACGGCCCCTTTGTCGGCCAGCGCATCCCGAAAGTCGTGCACCACCGGATCGATGTCGCACAGTATGAGCGTGTAGCCGTCTGTGGCCAGTCTCCGGCATATCGCCCTTCCAAGGCCGCCCGCCGCGCCTGTGACAACCGCTGTCTTGAATCCTGCGAGCATAGGCCTCCTCCGCATATCCAGCTAATCAAACGGCCAATCGGCCCGCCAATACCGTAGCGGCCTAGGGACCATGCCCTGCTGGTATTGCTGCGCGTGCCCGGTGTAAGCGGGCGCCGGTTCAATCCGTCACGTCGATCGGCTGCAAGGGCCAGTTCACCGCCCCGAAAAGGTAGTCGCGCGAATTCTCTGCGGCGACCTTGATGCGGTTGAAGTCGGTGCCCAGTAGCCGGCCCTGCCATTTGACGAGCCGGCCAGCGATCATGACGATGCTGACATCGCCCACCGACGCGCCCTGCACTGCCGTGCACAAAGCGTTATTCATCGGCGTCAGGTGCGGTTTGTCGACATCTATCAGGATGATGTCGGCCTGCTTGCCCGGCGTGAGCGAACCGACCTTATGGTCGAGGCCGCAGTTCTCGGCGCCGCGAATCGTCGCGGCTTCCAGCATGCCGCGCAAAGTGGCAAGCTTCGGTGGCCCCTGGTCCGTTCCGATACGGGCCGACAACACCCTGGAACGGTGGAAGGCGTAGAGGCACTGCATCTCGCTGAAGGTGTTGATCGCATAGGTAGCGGGATCGTCATTGCTGATCGCCGGCTTCAGCCCGGCATCCAGCCATTCCTGGTAAGGTACGTTGCCGAACCGGAACTGTGCCTCGATTCTCGGACAGACATTCACCTTGCTGCCGTGAGCGGCGATGATCGCGCGGTCCTCGGCCGAGATGAAATGGCCATGATTGATCGTCTCGCGACCGTCAAACCAGCCGTCATCGTACAGCCTGCCCATATCCTTGCCGCCAAAGCCGCTTTCGAAACTCAGCCAGAGGCCGAGTTCCTGCCGCATCCGCACGACCGATGCGAGTTCCTCCAGCGGATCGCGGCCAAGCATGTAGAGCCGCATTCCGACGAGCTGATCGTCGGAGGAAAAATATTCCTGTTTGAGACGCGCGACATCTGCCGGAAACTGGCCATCCCAGTTTCCGGCGCGCGGCCGTCCATAGGCATGAATACCGCGGACGCCTGAATCGATCAGCGCCGCCACGCAGGCATCCGAATGCTGAGGCGTGCGTGAGTTGTGGGAGTTGTCGCAAACCGTGGTGATGCCGCCCGAGATCGCGCCCATCAAGGTGAGAAGCGTGCCGATATACATGTCCTGCGGCCGGCACGCGGGCGCGAAGACGCGATGAAGCACGTTCTGGTAGCTTCGCGTGGGATGCGGGGCTTCGACCGGTTTTCCGCTTTCCTCGTCATAAGAGGACGTATTGTTCGGAATGATGCGGCCCAGCGCGCCCTGCCAGCAATGGATATGAGGATCGCAGAAGCCCGGGAGGACTATCATGCCGCTGGCATCCACGACCGTGGCGTCCGCCTCGATGCGCGCCTCGACAGCCACGATCCGCGAGCCTTCGATCAGCACATCGCCAGATGCGAAATCCCCCACCTGGGGATCCATCGATAGGATCGTTCCTCCACGCAATAGAATACGGCGCTTCGGGTGGACGGTGCCCGCAGAAAAATCCTCGGTGAGCGCGGTGCCGGCTATGGCCGAAGTGACGTCGGCAGGACGCGTGTTGGCCAATTCCGCAAAAGCTGCGGTTGCCGCGCGGTCCGCGCCGTGCGCGCAGGCGTCCGTGCAAACGTGGTGATACCTTCCGATGCGATAATCCATTTTCCGCCCCCGGCATTTTTCGCAAACGATAAGACCGCCGCGCGCATTCGGTTAAATACCGAAAGGGCATGGGCGCCAAAGTATTTTAGTATCGCGCGCGACCTGCGTTATGTCAGCGCGGGCGCGGCCTGGCTGACGAACATGTTGCTGCCGGCGATTTCGTCGCGGATGACCGAATCGACCGCCTTGACGGCAGGCGAGATGTAGTGCGTGTTGCTGACTGAGGTGACGATGCGGCGACGGATACGCTTTCCCTCGAATGCGAGCATGCACAGGCGCCCCTCATCCACATCCGCCTTGACGAAGCCCGACGCGATCACGGAACAGTGCCTCCCGCGCAGGACGATCTCCCTGACAATCGGCGTCGATGAAATCTCCATTTCATAGATCGGCTCGATGCCTTCCTGCGCGAGATGCGGGGTAATGAGCTGGCTGAACCCCTGGGTGAGAACAAGTGGGAAGTTCAGAATGTCATGCATTGGGATCGCTTTGCGATCGGCGTAGCGCGATAGAAGCTCGGGCACCCCGACGAACACGATCTCGTCCTCACCGACTTCTCGGTGTTCGACCCCGGGCACCGGCCCGAAATCGGTACCCAGCGCTATGTCGATCCTCGCGTCTTGAAGCCAGTCGTAGAGCATCACGCTCAACCCCTCGACGACGCGCAGGTTGATCTTGGGATAGCGCTGCTTGGTCTCGACGATCAGCCGCAATGCGAAGGTCGACGCCAAGGTGGGCGAGATGCCGAGAACGACATCGCCACTGGGTTCGGCGGAAAGCTGGCTGACTGACGATTTGATGTCCGCGACATAGCCAAGCACATACTCCGCCTTCTCTTTCAGCAGGCGGCCGGCTTCCGTCACCTCGACCCCGCGAGGCGTGCGGACCAGCAAGTCCGCTCCGATCTCATATTCAAGGCTTTGAATATGCCGGCTCAAGGCAGGTTGAGCGATACGAAGTTTCTCCGATGCCCTGCTGAAACTGCCCTCGCGCGCAACAGACGCAAAGTAGCGAAGCTGCCGTAAATCCATACCATGACCTCCCTGTCAGCCAGTCGATCTAGCTTGGCGCGGGTGTCAAGGCAATCTTCCACGCCCGCCGACGACCCGTCGGCGCAACACTGCGCACGGCAGCGACTCCCGTCTATCGCGTCACAGAGATGCGCGCCAGAAGCCGGTGTGCGCGCACGCGGACCGGCGCGTCCACCATCATGCCATCCAACCCCTGCGCACCCTCCGCCGTGTCCAGCACGCGTTGGGCCCATCGAAGTTCCTCCTGCGACGGCGTGAACCCGCGCATCACCGTGTGCACCTGGTTAGGATGGATGCAAAGCTTCCCCCCGAACCCCAGCTTTGCGGCATGCCGAGTGTCAGTCTCGCAGGCAGTGATGTCGCGATAATCCGGCGTCACCCCATCGATCGGCGCCGGTTTTCCTGCCAGGCGTGCCGCCAGGACGAAGCGGCTTCGCGCAAACAGGAG
Source organism: Mesorhizobium sp. CAU 1732 (assembly GCF_039888675.1). Taxonomy (NCBI): domain Bacteria; kingdom Pseudomonadati; phylum Pseudomonadota; class Alphaproteobacteria; order Hyphomicrobiales; family Phyllobacteriaceae; genus Mesorhizobium; species Mesorhizobium sp. CAU 1732. The sequence goes on along the minus strand of NZ_JBDQQR010000001.1, from coordinate 978,776 downwards.
CGTTTCGCTATCGACGCCGCAACCCAGATCGGCGCCGTAGTCGAGCGTGCCGAATGCGAGCCGGGCGGCCGCGGGCGCTATCTCATCCAGATTTGCGACACCCCGCGGGGTCTCCACAAGAGCGATGATGGGCATAGGGCGAGCAAGCACAGCACGCAGGGTCGCAATATCGTCCGGCGTCTCGGTTTTCGGCAGCATCACGCCCGCGATGCCCGGCGATGCAAGCGCGGCGGCGTCATCGGCGAACCAGGGGGATCGGATATCGTTGATGCGCACGATGACATCCATCGGGAGCGACCCCGACAACGCATGGCGTGCGTCTGACTTCGCGGCGGGTGCGACGGCATCCTCCAGATCCACGATGATCGCGTCGGCACCGGAGGACGCGGCTTTGGCGAGCAGCTCGATCCTGTTTGCTGGCACGAACAGCGGCGCGACGCAGTTCTCGATCATGGACGCCACTCCGCTGTGGCGGTCATGGTTTTCACGCCATCCGCACTCGCCATCCAGAGATCGAGGCCCGATGCGGTGTGCCTGGCATGGGCGGTCATCGGATCACCCAGCAACAGGGGCGAAACGCCGCGAAAGGAAAAAACAGATGGCATACCTTTCCCCCCGACCTGCCGCGCGAAATTCATCAGGACCACGGCCTGGAGGGGCCCATGGACTACGATCCCGCCGTATCCCTCCTCCTCCACCGCATAGGTGCGGTCATAGTGGATGCGATGGCTGTTGAAGGTGAGCGCCGAGAACCGAAACAGGGAGGCGCTGGAACATTCTATTTCCAGACAATGGTCGCCTCGTTCGGACACGGTGCGTGCGGGACCCGGCGCCGGGCCGACAGCAGCGTCGCGATAGACGATGTCCTGGCGCTCGTCGATCACGATGCCGCCGGCATTCGACCAGGTGTGGGCGACAGTGACGAACCACAACTCGCCGGAGCGGCCGCTTTTGTGTTCGATCGCCGCAATGTGTGAGCGACGCTCCACGGCTTCGCCCTCACGCAGTTCGCCCAGAAATCGGACCTCGCCCCCGGCCCACATCCTTCTTGGCAGCGGAATAGGCGGCAGGAAGCCGCCCTTGTGCGGATGTCCGTCGGCGGCAAGCTCCCTGTTCGGCGTGATGACCGGCGCCAGCCCCCAGTGCATGCCGAGCGGCAGGTCGCAGATCGACAGGCCCTCATAGTCCATGGTCGCGCGCCAGGATTGAACGAGCCTCGGCGTGACGAGGTCTTGCGCGATGTCTTCCCTGCCTATCCAGGCATTGTAGTCGCCGGTCATCTGCCTGCCTCGGCTGCCAACAGTCCCTTGCCGACGACATGCGCCTGGATTTCGGCCGCGCCCTCGAAAATATTGAGGATGCGCGCGTCGCAAAGCACGCGGCTTATCCGGGTTTCAAGCGCATATCCGATGCCGCCGTGAATCTGGAGACTCCCGTCCGCGTTGGTCCAGGCAACGCGCGCTGCGAGCATCTTGGCCATTCCGGCCTCCATATCGCAGCGGCGATTGCCATCCTTGGCGCGCGCGGCAGCATAGGTCAGTTCCCGGGCCATCAGGATCTCGGCCACCATCAGCGCCAGCTTGTCCGACACCCGGGGAAACTCGATGATGGGTCGCCCGAACTGAAGACGCTCGCGGGCATAGGCCAGACCGAGATCGAAGGCGTTGCGCGCCACGCCGACAGACCGTGCGGCAGTCTGGATGCGGGCACTTTCGAACGTTTGCATCAACTGCTTGAAGCCCTGGCCTTCCTGGTTTCCCAGAAGCCCGGACGCCTCGACGCGAAAGTCCGTGAAGGCAATGTCGTATTCCTGCATCCCGCGATAGCCGAGCACCTTGATGTCCGATCCGGAAAGACCGTCGGACGGAAACGGGTTCTCCGGCGTGCCGCGGTCCTTCGGCGCCAGAAACATGCTCAGGCCCCGATACCCGGCCTCATCCTGCTTGGTGCGGACCAGCAGGGTCATGAGATCGCTGCGCGCGGCATGGGTGATCCATGTCTTGTTGCCGGTGACGAGCCAATCGCCATCGGCATCCTTGACCGCCCGTGTCTTGAGACCGCCGAGATCGGACCCGTTGTCTGGTTCCGTGAACACGGCTGTAGGCAGGACCGCACCGCTGGCGATCTTCGGAAGCCATTCTTGCCGCTGCTGGGCCGTACCGGCGATGGTGATCAACTCGCCCGCGATTTCAGAGCGCGTCCCCAGCGATCCGGCCGCGATCCAGCCTCTGCTCAGTTCCTCGGTGACGATGCACATGGCCAACTTGCCCATGCCCATCCCGCCATATTCTTCGTCGATGCAGACGCCGAAGACACCGAGCTCCGCCAGCGCCGCGACGGTTTCCATCGGTATGAGTTCGTCTGCGAGATGCCATGCATGGGCGTACGGCGCGATCTGCTCGTCGGAAAAGCGCTGGAACTGCCTCCGCACGATGTCGAGATCGGCGTCTCCCACCCCGTCGTCCAGCGTCTCGCCCGCCACGATGCGCCGGACGATTTCCGCCCGCAATTCGCGACCGCCTTCCGGGCCCAAAATTTCGTCGGCCAGCGAAACCATGTCCAAGGTCTCTGCGCGAAGGCCGAAATCGCCGGGGCGTGCAAACTCGCTCTGGTTCATCGGTATGCCGGCGGCGAGATGGTGTAGATATTCGCCCACACCCAGTCTGACGACGAGCTTCTCAAGTTCGCCGAACCGCCCGTCGGCCGCGCACGCTTTCGCCCACTCGCCGGCCGCCTTGATGGCTTCGGCAGTCGTGACGATCCAGGCGAGCCCATGAACCATGCGCTGGTGCAGATCGGCCAGCGATGCGTCGAGCCGGCCCCCGGCCGACGTTGCCTCGCGCACCTGTTGCGTCGCAGCGTGCGCATAATCTGCGGATAGTTCGGCGGCCCGCTGGATGAGGGCCTGAAGGTCGGTCATGGTGTCAGTTCCCAAATTGTCTACAGAGCCTTGCTGCCAGCCGGTCCCGCTACGGTGCCGGCGTCGTGCAAGGCGGCGATCTCGCAGCTCGCCATCCCGAGAACATCCGCCAGAACCTCCTCCGTATGCTCTCCGAGTACCGGTGCGCGACCGGGCGTGCCGCGCTCGAACCCGCCGAGCGACGCGGCTGCGCCGGGAGTGAGGTAGCGGGTATCCGTCAAGTGATCGACCGCGCTGAACAGTGGATTTCGTTCACTGATCAGGTCGGGGTCACCCACAGCTTCGCTCAGCGTGTTGTACGGTCCCCAGCACACCTTGGTGCCCTCGAAGCGTACCTTCAGTTCGTCAAGGCTGATCCGGCCGATCGCATCGGCAACGATGGGGTTGAGCCTGTCTCGGTGGCAGAAGCGCAGTCCCTCGTCGCTCGACAGGTCCACGCAGAGTTCGGTCTCGATCGCCGCGACCGCCTCGTTGAGAGACAGCGTGTCCACCAGGTCTTTCCATTGATGGCCGGTCAGGGCGATCACGATGATGCGGCGACCGTCGCGTGTCCGGAAATCGCGACCGAAACTGCCGAACAGATCGTTCCCGTAACGGGGCCGATCTTTTCCGGTTTCGCTGACCTCGCCGATCTGGCCGAGATGGCCCATGAACGCCATCGCGACGTCTCCCAGAGGCAGCCTGATTTCAGTGCCTTGCCCGGTCTGTCGCCTTGCCCGGTCCGCCGCCAGAAGCGCAAAGGCAGCATAAAGGCCCGCAGCGATATCCCAGGCCGGCAGAACATGGTTGACCGGTTCGTCACCCAGCGACGCGGGACCGGTCATCTGCGGAATGCCGACGGCGCTGTTGACCGTATAGTCGAGCGCCGTCGCCCCGCTCGCCCACCCCATCACGCGGGCGGTGATCAGGTCCGCCCTGTGCTGGATGAGCCTGTCATGGGAAAGGAACCCCTCGGCTGGAAAGTTGGTCACGAACAGCCCGGCATCCGGGCCGGGAGCCGTGACCAGGCGCTGGAGCAACGCCTTGCCGGCCGGTGTGGTCAGATTGATCGCGACCGACTTTTTTCCCTTGTTCAGCCCTTCCCAATAGAAGCTGTGGCCGTTGGCGGCGCGCGGCCAACGGCGGAAATCCGGCCCGCCACCGATCGGGTCGCAACGGATGACGTCGGCGCCGAACTGCTGAAAGTGCAGCGCGCAACTCGGCGCGGCGATGAAGGAGGCCGCCTCGATTATCCTCAACCCGTGCAGAAGTTTGTACATCGTCGCTCGTCCCCGGCAGTATTTTGACCCGGCACCCTACGTGCCTGACCCACGGTGCAGGATCTAGACGGCCTCGAATATCGCGGCCAGCCCCTGACCGCCACCGATGCACATCGTCTCCACGCCGCGGCGCGCGCCACGCCGGTGCATCTCGCGCAGCATCGTGGCGAGGATCCTGCCTCCCGTGGCTCCCACCGGATGCCCGAGGGAAATGCCGGAACCACTGACGTTCATGCGCTCGAAGTCCGCCTTTTCAAACGACCATTCGCGGGTACAGGCCAGCACTTGAGATGCAAACGCCTCGTTGAGTTCGATGAGATCGACATCCTTGAGTGTGAGACCGGCCGACGCCAGAGCCTTCGCAACGGCAGGCACCGGGCCAATGCCCATCCGCGACGGCGCAACACCCGCGACCGCCCATGACACCAGCCTGCCGAAGGGTTTGAGCCCGTAGCGCGCGACCATAGCTTCCGACGCGATGATCGCGGCCGAGGCGCCGTCATTCTGTCCGCTGGCGTTGCCGGCGGTCACGGTCGCATCAGGGTCGGATTTCGCCATGATCGGTGAAAGACCTGCAAGCTTGTCGACCGTCGCATCCGCCCTCGGATGCTCGTCGCGGACGATGATCTGCGAACCGCCGCGTGCGTTGACGGCAACCGGAATGATCTCGTCGTCGAAACGGCCCTCCGTCTGCGCGGCCACCGCCTTCTGGTGCGACCGGGCCGCGAACTGGTCCTGTTCTTCGCGTGCGATCGAGTAGTCGCGACGCAGGTTCTCCGCCGTTTCGATCATGCCGCCCGGCACCGGATAGTCGCGCCCACCGGCGGTGACCCGCCCCCGCGCCAGTGAATCGTGCAGGGCAAGCGACGCGCTTCTTATTCCCCAACGGCCTTCATGCATGAAGAATGGCGCGTTGCTCATCGATTCCGCGCCGCCGGCAATAACGAGGTCGTTAGCACCGGAACCAACCTGTAGCGCACCATAGATCACGCTCTGCAATCCCGAACCACACCTGCGGTCGATTTGGAGGCCACCTACCGTGGCGGGGATTCCGGCGTTGAGCGCAACCACCCGGCCCAGGGCGGGCGCTTCCATCGACGGGTAGCATTGTGCGAACAGGACGTCCTCGACATCGGAAGCCGCGATCCCGGTCCGTTCGAGCAGTCCCTTGACGACCGCCGAGCCTAGATCGGCCGCCGAAACGTCGCGAAACACGCCTCCGAAGCGTCCGACCGGCGTGCGTACCGGCTCACAGATATAAGCAGCTCTCATGTCAAGTCTTTCAGGTTCTCTTGTCGATGACGCTGACGCGCGCCAGCCGTATCGGCTGCCCGCATACCCAGTTCGTCGAGAATGGCGTCGGTATGTTCGCCGAGGAGCGGAGCCGGGCGATACGCCACGCCGATGCCGCGAAGGCGCGCTGGCGGCTTGACCACCGGTATGTGACCGATACCGCAGGGTCCATCGATCCATTGCAGAAACGTCTCGTTCTCGGAAGCTTTCAACGCTTCCGAAGGCGATAGAACCCTGTAGACGGGAACACGGCCGGCGGCGAGCTCGGCGAGGCATTCATCGGTCGTGCGCTGCGCGCACCAGATCTGCATCCGCTCGCTGAGCACCTCGCCATTTTCACCCCGGTCGATATCGGTCTCAAATCGCGGGTCCGCCTTCAGATCCTCTGCTCCCACGATTGTCATCCAGCGTTCGAACAGGGCCTGACCCACGACCTGGATGTAAATCCATCCATCCTTCGTCCGGAACACGTCGGAAGGCCCCGATATCGGGCTTCGATTGCCGACCGCCACGCGGCTGCGGGTGCCTGTCGCCTCCTCTATGAGCATCGGATTGGTCATCGTCAGCGCGCTGCCGAGAAGCGAAGCCTCCACATGCTGCCCCTCGCCTGTCCTCTGGCGATGGAAAAGCGCAGTCATCGTGCCGTAAGCGGCCGACAATCCGGTGCTGTAGTCGACGAAAGAGGCTGCCGAGCGGAAGGGCTGGCCGGGCGTGCCGCTCAGATGGATCGCTCCGCTGAGCGCCTGGCCGGTTCCGTCGAAACCGATGTCGTTGGCGAAATCGCCCTCCGAACCGAAGGCGGTGATCGTCGTCAGGATAATGTCGGGACGAATGGCCTTGAGCGTCGCGTAGTCTAGGCCGACCTTTTCGAGCGCGCGCGGCGGCAGGTTGACGACGACCACGTCGCTGGTCTTCACCAGTGCTTCGAGCATCGGACGCTGGTTGGGACGCGTTACGTCGATGTTGAGCGACCGCTTGTTGCGATTCATCTGAAGATACATCGCACCCGAATCCGCTCCTGCAACAGGCATAAGGAAACGGTCGTCGTTCCCCTCCGGGCGCTCGACGCGGATGACGTCCGCCCCATGATCGGCGAGCAGCGCGGCGCAGAAAGGACCCGCGATGTAACGGCCGAAATCCAGGACGCGTATGCCGTCAAGTATCGGTTTGCTCATGCCGGTCGGCTCCTATTCCACGCCCATTGAAATTTCGTGGCAATTATTTTCGATGATCGCGGACGCCGCATGCGCGCGCCCGCGACCGGAACCTGCCTACGCGTAGTCGACGCCGGCGAGGTAGTCGTCGATTTCCACCTTGTTGCGAAGGCGGAACTGGTTGAAGTCCGGCGCGCGCTTTTCGGTGAAGGCGTTCATGCCCTCGATCGATTCCTCCGAACCCCAAACGTGGGCCAGGAGCTCCATGCCGGCACGCCACGAGGCGTAGAGATTGTCGGACTCGTGATTCAGCGACACCTTCGTCAGACGTATGGTCTGCGAGCTGTGCGACTTGATCCGCTCACACAGTTCCTCGGTCTTGGCGCGAAGCTCCGTTTGCGGAACGCAGTAGTTGGCCAGGCCGTACTGGACGGCTTCCTGGGCCGTGAAGCGGCGGGCGCAGAAGATCATCTCGCGCGCCAGGCGTTCGCCAAGCGAACGCGAAAGGTACTGCGTCGCACCGACGGTGGGACACGCGCCGACCTTGGCGCCGGTCTGCCCGAAGACAGCGTTTTCCGAGGCCACCACGATATCGCACCACAACGCGATTTCGTTGCCGCCGCCCATGCACCAGCCGTTGACCATGGCAATGACCGGGATGCCCAGCCCGCGGATCGTCATCGCCCCGTCAAGCATCCGCTCGTTCCAGAGCATCGCGTTGGTCCAGTTGAAACGCTTCATCATGGCGAACTCGCCACCCGCGCAGAACGCCCGGTCTCCCGTGCCGGTGATGACGACCGCGGCGATCGACGGGTCGATGCGGGTGGACTTCAGTGCATGGATGATCTCATCGAGGGTCAGTTCGCGGATCGCGTTGAGAACGTCGGGCCGGTTGATCGTGATCCAGCCGATCTGGTCCTTCACCTCGTAGACGATATCCTTGTAGGGAAGCGTTACCTGCTGCATTGCTCTTTCCTTTGCTTCTATTGACGGGTTCTTGGGGCAGCAATCTGGTCCGTGAAAGCGGATCGGATGCTGTCGATGATTGCGGGATTCGCCAGCGAGCTGGTGTCGCCCAGCGGCGTGTCATGAAAGATCGAACGCAGGATCCGGCGCATCGACTTGTCGTTGCGCGTGCGGGGCAATTCCGTGACTCGCAGGAAATGTTTGGGGCGAAACGAGGCGCCGCACCGTTCCGCGACGGCTTCACGTATCACCGTGTTACTGACGTCGGGTTCGTCGTCGCCGGCAGGTACATAGACGCAGAGCAGAGCCGACCCACTCAGCGGGTCGTCCACGCCGACAACCGCGCAATCCTTGACGAGGCCGGTCTGCATGACGACCGACTCGATTTCGCTCGGCCCGGTGCGCTTGCCCGCGATCTTGATCACATCGTCGGACCTGCCATGCAGGTACCAAAGGCCGTGCTCGTCACGCGAGGCGAGGTCGCCCTGGACCCACATGCCCGGAATCTGGCTCCAGTAGGCCTGCATGTAGCGATCCGGCTCCCGCCACAATCCACGCGTCAGGCCGATGGAGGCGCGGCGCAGCACCAGTTCGCCGATCACGTTCTTTTCGACAGGTTCGCCCCGCGGATCGACGATATCGACACCGGAGCCCGGGACCGGTCCGCCAAAGCTGCAGGGACGGCTCGGATGGTGCATGGTTCCGATCAGGATCGCGCCGCCGCATTCCGTACCACCGGCATAATTCAGGATGGGGACGCGGCTTTCGCCGACCTTCTCGAAGAACCAAAGCCAGGCTTCCTCGGTCCACGGTTCGCCGGCGGAGATGATGCATTTCAAGGCGGAAAGGTCCCTGCCTTCCGGTGCCAGACCCCCGCTTTTCATGATCTGGCGGATTATCGTCGGCACCAGACCGAGGATGGTGGCCCGCTGCTCTGCGGCAATCTTGAACAGGCGGTCGTTTTGCGGCCAGGTCGGAGTGCCCTCGACGATGATCAGCGTCGCGCCGAACAGCGCGGACGCGAAGATCATCTTGGGGCCGGCGATCCAGCCCATGTCACTCATCCACAGAAGCCGGTCGTCGCGACCCATGTCGATGCAGAGACCCATGTCGAGCGCGTTCTTGGCCAGCATGCCGCAATGGGTATGTATCGTGCCCTTCGGCGCGCCGGAGGTGCCGGACGTGTAAATCAGCATCGCCGGCGAATCCGCTTCGACGATCTCGGTGGGAACGGGCGCGACATCCTCTGCGCCCGGGCGCCACGCGGTATAGCGGCCGTCTCCTTCCCGCACGCGCCCGGTTTCCCGATCGAGCACGATCACCTCCACCGGCGAAGGCGTGTCCTCGAGTGCGTCCAGCACGGTGTCGAGCAAAGCGATCTGCTTTCCGCGCCGCAGGGCAACGTCCGCCGTTACGATCGCCTTGACGCCGGCATGTGCCAGCCGCGCCGCGATCGGCTCGGGCCCGAAACCCGAAAACAGCGGCAGCATGATCGCCCCGATCTTCATGATCGCGAAGAGTGCGACGGCAGCCTCGGGAACCATCGGCAGATAAATCGCGACGACGTCGCCCTTGCCTATCCCGCGCGCCTTGAGGATGCCCGCGAGAACTGCAATCTCGCGATCGAGTTCGCGATAGGTCAGCGAACGCTCGGTTCCGTCTTCGCCGACGCCCACGATGGCGGGCTTTTCCCAAACCGCCGTTCCGGCGTGGCGATCGATGCAGTTCAACACGACATTGGTTGTGCCGCCGAGACACCATTCGGGCTGCTCGGGCCCGTTGGTATATTCGACGACGGAGCGATATTCCTTGTCGAAGAGAATGTCGTGATGCCTGAAGACGGAATCCCAGAACCAGGCCGGGTCGGCATCGGCCTTTTCAACCAGTTCGGCATAATCGCCCAGACCATGCCGGGAGAGGAACTTTTGAAGGCTGCTTGCCTCGATCTGGCTTCTGCTAGGGGACCAGGAAAAGGAACTCTGCATTCGTCTGTCGCTCATGGTTGAAGTGTGCCGGCCTGACGCGTTTGGTTCCCGCGCGCTGCTGGGATCAAGAAGGTATGGCTTGCCTACCAGCGGCCGCGTAGCGGGAAAAATGCCGTTGCACGATGCCTTCGATGCCGATCCGGCATATATGCAAGCCATTGGGAAGAATGGACTTTCCGCACATGCGAGCGCATACGAGCCGAGGTCGCCTGACCGCTCGACGAGGTCGTTTTGGGGTAGTACCGATTACGCGTTGAGGGCCGCCGCCGCGACGCGTCTACTTCGTGAGGAAAGGCAGGAGCGAAGCCGCGACATCGGCGCTGTCCGCGATCTCCCAGACGGATCGCAGCCGCGCGTTTCCATCCACGCCGGGCCAGGCATCGCTGAAAATCGTCAGTGCCTTGCGGCGCACTTCGTCCTCCGTGAGCGGCCGCTCCCGACTGCCACGGCCATGCGAAACCGTCAGCTCGACGCTCTCGTCTCCGTCCAGCATGATCTTCGCTTTTGCGGCGACCGTGCTGAAGTCGTGCGAGCCGATTGCCTTCACCTTGCCGGCCAGCGATCGGACATCCTCGTTTTCGATGGCGTCCTGGAGGAAATCCTTCACCCCGGCGGTGCCGTTGATCAACGACACGGCAACGCTGTGATGCAGGCTCAGCTTGGCCTCGCGCGCAGTGGTGGGATGAACGCGATCGGCTCTTGCGAGCAGAAGCGGATTGCCATGTATCTCGACCGCGCGGATCGCGTCGACGTTGACGCCATGACGCTCCTTCAGTTCCAGCACCGCATCGATGACGGGAAAGGTGAGAACACATGACGCGTAGGGCTTGCTGCTCGATTCCAGAAATTGCCAGACAGCGCCGAGACCGTCGTCGAGACCTTCCGCGCGCGGCGCGCGAGACAGGACCCGCAGAAAGCCGTTCTTGCCCTCCACCGAAGTCGTCGCGGCGTCGATCCCTGCTCTCGCATAGAAGGCGGCCATGAGCCCGTTGCGCGCAGCGTCGCCGACGCCGACGCTTTTTGCCCCGCTGCTGAGATTTTCTATGAGCCCGCTCGACGCATGGGCGGCAATGCCGATCGCGTTCGCCATTCCGCCGGCGTCCAGACCGAGCACCTTACCGCAGGCGACCGCCGCTCCGACGACGCCGCAAGTCGCGGTGACGTGGAACCCATCGTCATAGTGGGCCGGTGTCAGAGCCAGACCCAGCCGGCAGGCGATTTCCGCGCCCGCGACGAAGGCGGTGAGAAACTGTGGCCCACTGACCCGCTCCTGCTGGGCGAGTGCGACGAGCGCACCGTAAATCGGCGCGCCGAGGTGAATCAGCGTGGGAATATGGGTGTCGTCGTAGTCGAGGACGTTTGCGGCGGCAGCGGTGACCAGAGCGGCAGCGGGAAGATTGAAACCGGCCGGCCAGCCGGGCACGGCCACGCTCCCCGCCTCGCCCATATCGAGAAGCGCACCGCCGATTTGGCGAATGCCGTCATCCGCGGCGCCGGCCACCGCAACGCTCAGCGTGTTGACGAATACGCGCCGAGCCTCCGCGCGGACCTCGTCGTCGAGTTCGCCCCAGGAAAGACCTGCGGCGAACGCGCCCAGCCTCACGGCAAGCGGTTCCTGTCCATATCGCGGATCACCATCACGGATTGTGCCGGGCATAATTTCCTCCATTGCAGCCGCGCACCCGTCAGGAGCGCTGTCCATCCCTGACGCGATAGACCATGTCGTCCTTGGAGCGCTTGCCGAACGCAAGCTTAGACCCCGCAAGGCCCTCGCGCGCGACCTCCTCCGAGACCCACTCCTTCTTCACCCATTCATAGACCACGTTTCGCACGGCGATCTTCCACACGCCGTCGCGTTTCTCGAAGCGATCGACATAGCGGCACGCGATGGTGATATGCAGCGCCACCTCGGAATTGTAGGTTCTCTCGGCCTTCATCCTCTGCAGCAGCAGGCAGTACGTCTCCGCGAAGGCGACGTCTTTCTCCACCTCGATATGAGGATTTCCCATGATATGCATGAGCATGTCGTAGCGCTCATGGTGCTGGTCGGCCCATTCGAAATAGGTCTTCACGGGTCCGTTGAACGGTCCGTGATTGTCGATCGCGTCCTCATGATAGGCTGATCGCATCAGATCGAAGTCCTTGCGGTCCGACCCGCGTGCATAACGCATGATCACCTTGGCGATCTCGCGCTCAGACTTCAGCGTTTCAATGAATTCGCGGTCTTCATTCATTCGGGAACTCCTTTGCCACTGTTCACGGCTCAATTGTAGATCAGGTTGGGAAGGCCGAGGGCAATCTCCGGGAAAAGCCAGAGCATAAACACCATCGCGAGCATGACGAAGACGAACGGCACCGACCCCACCATGACGTCGGTGATGGAGCCGGAAGCGCGAATGTTCTGCACGACGAACAGGTTGAGCCCGACGGGCGGCGTGATCAGGCCGGTCTCGATCATCAGTACGACGACGACGCCGAACCAGACCGGGTCGAAGCCCGCTGCAACCACGACCGGCGTGACGATCGGTACGAGCATGATCATGATGGAGAGAGATTCCATGAAGAAGCCCACGATCAGGAAAATAGTCACAACAACCAGCAACAGGAGAGCCGGCGGCATATCCAGCGCGCGAACGAAATTGCTGATCGTGTTCGTTGCGCCGACCGTCGCCATGACGAAGTTGAGGTAGTATGCCGCAACCACGATGAGCATGATCATCGCCGATGTCTTCATCATACCGACGAAACATTCCGCGAGCATCTGGCGCGACAAGGTGCCGGTCCACACCGCAAGGCCAAGCGCAGCAAGAATGCCGAGCGACGCGGCTTCCGTCGGCGACGCGAGACCGGCATAGATCGAACCGACAACCGTTGCAAAAAGCAGCAGCGGTGGCAGGAGATCCGGTAGAACGCGTATCCGCTCGGACCAGGTGAACTTCGGCTTGAGACCGTCCAGCGACGGGCGCATATAGCAGCGCACCGCGATGTACAGCATGAATAGCCCTGCCAGCAGCAGACCCGGTATCAGGCCCGCCATGTAGAGGCGCGGCACCGGCGTCTGTGTCAGCACGCCGTACACGATCATTGTCACCGATGGCGGGATCAGGATCCCCAGTGTCCCGCCGGCAGCGATCGAGCCGAGGAACAGGCGCTCGTCGTAACCATTCTTTTTCGCCTGCGGCAGAGCGATGGTGCTGACCGTGGCCGCCGTCGCCACGCTCGATCCAGCGGTTGCGGCAAACAGGCTGGATGCCGCGATGTTCGAGTGCATCAAGCCGCCCGGCAGCCATGACACCCATGCCGTCATCGCATCGTACATCCGGTGTGCGATGCCGGCACGCAGCACGATTTCTCCAAGGAGCACGAACAGCGGAATGGAGAGCAGAAGAAAATCGCTGCTGGCTCCCCAGGCAACGTCGCCCAGCGCGCGGGTCAGCGGCATGAACGCGGCGCTGACGTCCAGCGCGTAGGCAAGCGCCATCAGAATCGCCGCGACCGGCAGCGACAGGAGGACGAGGACAAGAAGTCCGAAGACAAGAGCGGGCAGCATCTGGTCTACTCCGCTCGCGCTACGAATGGCGCCTCGACAGGAAGTCCGGGCCGGATTTCAGCCTCGGCTTCTTCCAGCTGCGACAGCGTTCCGAACCGGGATGCCACCGCGCCGTGCCGTCCCTGCGCGAGGCCGGAAACGCAACTGAGCGTCACGAGAAGACCGACCGCGGCGAAATACGCGAAGCCAAGCGACCATAACGCTTGCGGCACCCATAGTGGCACCGCCAGGTCGCTGTTCGACACCGAGCCCATGCGCCAGGACTGGTATGCGGTATCGGCGGACCAGCGCAGCAGCAACATGGCGGCCATCGTCAACGCCAGAGCGGAGGCTGTATCCAGGATCGAGCGGACGGGCGGCGAGAACCACCCGTAGAGGACATCCACCCTGATGTGGCCACGGTTAAGCAAGACGTAGGCCATGGCCCAGCTCATGGCGATCGCGAAGGCGTAGCCCGCCAAATCATTGGCACCGCCCAGCGTCACCACGAAGAATTTTCGCAGGAACACGTCGACGGTGACGAGCAGACACGAGACCACCAGCATCAGACCGCCAAGTACAACAAGCCAGGTCGTGAAGCGTTCGAGCCTGGCAATCATGCGATCGAGCAGCCTGTCGATATTGGTCAGATGAGACACGGAAATCCCTCCCGGACTAAGATGTGGACTGGGCCAGCGGCGCAGCTAGCGCGCCACGGCTGTCACCCCTATCGCGCTGCCGATCGTTTCATTGAAACGCGTCACACATGTCGCGCCGCAGCGGGTCGCCCAATCTGAAAGAAGCTGCCCCTCGAAAATTTCCCGCAGATAGGCGGTGTCGGCTTCCGAAGGCGGCACCACGGTCATGTTGCCTTTTACACCCAGCCGGCACGTATCCAGGCCCGCCGCACAGGCGAGGCCCTGTTCGGTCTGCTCGAGAAGCACGTCCCACATGTTGTCCTGCAAGACCTCTCTGGACTGAGCTGCAATGATGGTGCGCTGCTCCTCGGTAAGGCCGTTCCAGAAAGCACCGCTGGCGATGTAGGCGATCTGGCCCCAGCCGACCGGCGTCGAAATCACGTGCGTCGTCACGTCATGGATGCCCGCGCGATTGGTCGGCAGCGTGCCGCCCACCATGCAATCGACCGTGCGGTTCTGCAGTGCGGGGATCACCTCGCCGAACGACATGAATACCGACGTCCCACCCAGCGCGGCAACGAGTTCGGCAGGCCCCTTGCCGTTAACACGAACCTTCTTGCCGGCCAGGTCGGAGAAGCTCTCGACAGGCGAATTGCACCAGAAGACCTGGCCGGGATGCGCCCCTATAGCGAGGAGCTGGACGCCGAATTTTTCCTGCAGGAGTTTTTCATAGAATGCGAAGGAGGCTTCCGTCGCCGCTCTTCCGGATTCGGCATCGGGCGCCAGGCCCGCCAGGTCCACCGCCTCGAAGATCGGATCGTCCCCGGTGTTGTAGCCGATGAGGATCGCGCCAATCGGCGCGATCCCGCTGCTGACAATCCGCAACACTTCGGGGCCGCGCAGCCCCATTTCGGTGAGCGATTTGAGGTCGAAGGTCATCGCGCCATCGAGGGCCTCAGGCAGCGTTCCGTTGAAGAACGGCTTTTCGAAATCCTCGTAGGACGAGACGTTGAGCAGCGACCCGACCACCGGAACCTTTTGCTGCGCAATGGCAGGTGCGGCGATCATCGCACAGGCGAACGCCCCCGCAAGCGGGGCCAAGAACTGCTTCATGATATGGTTCCTCCCAGAACCCCGGCCGCCACGGCCGGAGAGTTCAATGTTTGGATTGAAGCCGGTTCGACGGCACAAACCCAACACTTACTCGGCATGGCGGCTATTACGTTCTGTGATCGCCCGCTGAACAGCACGGCGAAACGCGCCTAATTACCGCCCTCCAGAAGATTTGGAAGCCAGCTCACGATTTCGGGAAAGATCGCTATCAGGACGACATTGGCCAGGATGATGAACACGAAGGGGATCGCGCCGATGGTAATGTCGTTCAGCGACGCGTCCGGCAAGGTGCCCTTGAGAACGAACAGCACCATTCCAACCGGCGGCGTGATCAGCCCGACCTCGATCAACATGACCAGTGCGATGCCGAACCAGATCGCGTCATATCCCGCGAGCATGACGATCGGAAAGGTGACGGCCAAGGTCATCAGCATCATCGAAATGGCGTCGAGGAACATCCCCAGCACAACGTACAGGATGCCGATGAGCACGATCATCTGCCACGGCTGAAGCCCGCTTTCCCGCATACTCACGACCAGCGTCTGCGGTACGCCCGCATAGTCCACCACCCAGCTGAGCACACTGGCGCCGGCGACGATGAAGAGGATGGTCGACGTAATCACCACCGTTTCGACGGCGGCGTCCTTCACCGACTCGAAGGACAGTTTGCCGTAGAAGGCGCAGAGTATCGCACCCATCAGCGCGCCGATCGCGGCGGCTTCCGTGGCGGTTACAAGACCGCCATACATCGAGCCGAAGATCGCTACGATCATGATAACGAACGGAAGAAGAGACGACAGGGAGGAAATCCTCTCGCGCCAGCTGAAGCGCAACGTCGCCGGCGCGGACCCTTTTACGAGAAGGCTCCAGAAGAGGATCACGACCATCATCGTGCCCATCACCAGCAGTCCCGGAACGATGCCCGCGATGAAAAGCGTGGTGATGGGCGCGCCCACCGTCGCTCCGTAGATGATGAGCGGGATGCTTGGTGGGATGAGGACGCCGAGGACGCCCCCACCGGCCAGCGTGCCGTAGCTCAGTTTCTTGCTGTACCCTCGTTTCGTCATCTCCGGCCCGGCCACCTGACCGATCGTCGCGGCCGTCGCCAGCGTGGAGCCGGACAAGGCCGAAAAGACACCGGCAGCGCCAATCGTCGAATAGCCGAGTCCACCGGGCAGCCAGCCGAACCAGCGCACGAGCGTTTCATAAAACATGCTGCCGACGCCGGAGCGTATCAGCAGATTCCCCATCAGAACGAACAGCGGCACCGCGGTGAAGGTGAAGGAATTCAGCCCCGACCAGGTGCGCTCCGCGACTGCGGCGATTTGCGGCGAGGGAAGCAGGAAGTAGAGCCCGAGAAGCCCTATGAGGCCAAGAGCAGCCCAGATCTGCATACCCATCATCAGCGCGGCGATGGTGGCGAGGCCTATCACTGTGCCCACGAGTACAACGGACCCACCCGCCACCAGCCAGAACGACATGATGCCGGCTGCAAGGGTAGCGATCGTTACCACGGCAGCCTTCGCTTCCTCGACCGCGAAAACGATCGCGACCATGGAAACGGTGAGCAGAACCGCCCCGATGTCGAGATGCGTGCCGGGCCAGCGCACCGGAAACCGCCCCAGATAAAGCAGGGCTGCCGCGGTCGCCAGCGCCAGGACGATCGCGAGCGTCTTTCGAAGCTGGGAACGCCGGAGCGACGACGCCAGGCACTCCCAGAAGAAATAAACGAGGAACGCCGCCAGGCCTGCGAGCATCGGAAGCTGTGGTATCCACTGGGGCGTCGCCATCAGCCCCCAGTCGCGCGTGTCGTTAATCCGCTCGGACACGACGTGGATGGCCATCTGCCACGTGAGGAAAGCCAGGCAATAGAGGGTCAGCCAGGCCGCCGCACGACGCATCGGCTCGCTCAGCCAGGCAGGCAGCACCTCGGCAAGAAAATCGACCTGAATATGCGCCCTGCGGTACTGGGCGTAGGAGAGGCCCAATGCGGTGATCGCGATCAGCAAGTAGGTCGAATATTCGGTCACCCAGGCGGTGGGGCGTCCGAAAACGCTCCTCGACACGATCTCGTACAGGACCATGAAGGCGAGCAGCACGTTGAGGATCGCAGCAATGGAGCCGAGTAGCCTGGCGAGCAGCGTCGGCAGGGCGCCTGCCCCGAGTTCCGGTACGGAGGCGGCAGCGTCCTCACCCGGGGCGAGATGAATGGTGTGCGGATTCATGGCGAGCGTATCTATTTTGTTGCGGAGCCAAGAGGACGGCCGCGCGAGCGGCCGTCATACGAGTCACTCGTCCACGGCCGCGCGGGCGCGGGCGACGAAATCCTCACCGGCGAACCCTTTTTCCTCGGCGCGGCGATACCACTCCGCGTACACATCTTGCGTGTTGGCTTCGGAGAAGATTTCCGCGCGAAGGTCGGCGTCCGCTTCGAAATAGTCCGCGCCGGCCTCCTTGAATTGTTGCAGGCAGGTTTCGACCATTTGCGCATGCGCCGCGTAAAGTTCTTCCTCCACCTGATCGCCGGCGGCCCGAAAAATTTCCTGGCGCTCCGGCGTCAACCCGTCCCAGACATCCTTGCCGATCAGGATCGACCATCCCTGGATTGGCGCGAGCTTGTAGTTTTGCAGATATTTCGTCACGCGGTGCATGCCTTGCTGGTAGGAATAGCAAAGCGACGTGATGAAGCCGTCGATGATCCCGCGTTCGAGGCCTGCCTGAACTTCCGCGACATCGAGCGCCGTCGAGCTGGCGCCCAGAGCGGCGATGAATTGCGCGGTTTCGACGTTGTGCACGCGGATCTTCGCGCCCTGGAAATCGGCAAGGGAATGGATGGGCCGGGTCGAGAACAGGAGATTTGGCTCCCACATACCGGTTGCAAGGGGCATAGCCTTGAACTGCTCGCCCCAAATCGCGCTCATCTCGTCTTCCCAGAAGGCATCGAGAATCTTGCGATAATCGGCATCCGACTGGACCAGGCCGGGCAGGTTCTGCAACCCCATCCGCGGCTCGGAACCGCTGAGATAGGTCGGCACGCCCATGACGATCTCGATACGACCGTCGCGGACCGCCGGAGCCAGTTGCGCCCCGCGAAGCAGGCTGTCGTTGACAACGATGCTGATGTCACCTCCGGACATCTCGCTGACGATCTCCGCAAATCTGTTGCTCGCGGTTTCGACCGGGGTATAGGGGACAGCCATCGTCCCCAGAGTCATTCGCAGCGATTGCGCGTGCGCAACGAAGTTGCCCGCCGTCAATGCGAGCGTTGATGCGGCCGCCAATGCGGCCACCCTCACTGAAAGTTTCATGTCTCCTCCACCTCCGGATCCTGTCACATCCCGCAGGATCCGTCGGCGGCCGGTATATCCCATCAGCCCATCAATTGGATGTATCTTCTGAGCATAGAGGCTATGCCGGATCATCGCGGTCGCGGCGTGCCGGCGCGCCACGACCGCACTATCGTTTCGGCCGACCACCTCGACGAGCATCATGCACTGTTCACGATCGCCTTTACGATTGCCGCCAGACCAGTCATTCCGGCCATGAATTGCCGCTGATTATTGCGCGCGCAACGCGACAACGGCTCGGTCAAGATAGATGGTCTTCAACGACATCAGCCTCTGGCTCTTCTTTGCCGTCACCGGCGAACGCAACCGGAATATACCCGCCAGAGATCGCACAGCGCCATGAAACATCGTCGACCCAGCTTCGTGTCCTAATCTGAAGACCTTTCCGGATGGAGAGTTCGAGCGCCACCAAGCCGCGTCATCAGCGAGGCACTTAAGGCGCATGGTCAAACCCGAACTCTGAGGCCGAAGTGACCTCAACTGACAGGTTGATCGGCGAGATCGCCAAGGCTCCAGATTTCGAGGAATTGCTGGCACCAACTTCACATGGATGATGCAAAGCTTCGACTTGAGGAACCGAACTCGGAGAACCACGGGAACGCAGGGGTCCTAAAGTTATTTCAGCAGGTTACGGATAAATTTGCGATCTCGCTTTGTAGGGCTACAGCGTAGACGTAGCTGTCATCTTCTCCCGGCGAGGCGCGCCAAATACCGTCGGTCCGGTCCGGACAATAGGTTACGGCTTTTACCATGAGACATGGGTAACACTTTGGGCCCGAAGGGGTTTTGGAGTGGTTCGCGGCTGCACGTCTCGTCATCGCAATATCCCCAATCGTCGTTCATGATGGTGGCCAGCCAGAGATGGTCCTCAGCCCGATCGCGGAGATGAGCGCGTAGAGGCAGCGGGGTTTGCCTGTGCGCCCGGAGTGGCCTGCTGTTCCTTCAGAATCGCGACGATCGGTTCCTCAGTAGACCGCGACGGCCGTATCATCCGTCCGCGATCGACAGACGCCAAATCTGCGGGAAGTCCAGGGACCCGATCTCTTCTCGTCTGTGTCAGAGATGTTGACATGGGCATGCGGCAATAATATGAGTCAAACAGTCATGTTATTGTGACGCAGCGGGTTCGTTCCTCAGGCGCGGCCTCCACACACAGTTAAAAATCGAGGCGCGGTGTGCATCCAGACCTCCGCGCAGGGAGGCGTCCGCACGCATGACTGCTCAGAACAGGATCGCTGCCGAACAGGCGACTTTTCGGAGCTTCGCCAACAGCTTTCTAAGAGAGCATGATCGGGGCATCAGCATCCTCCATCCAACGACCGCCGGATGGTGCGATTGCTTTGAGCTTGGTCTGATTCCTTATGGATGGGTCCTGCGTATGGAGGTCACGTCACGCTCCATGTCGGGCATGCACCTCTTTGGCCGGATTTGGTTGCGGACCGGGCCGGCAGCCGAATGGCAGCGCGCCGACCCGATATTCGCGATCCACCTTATGATCCACAGTATGTGCGACAGCCGGTCAGGCGGCCGCGAGACACAGCTTCTCGAAAGGGTTCTCGCAAGCTGCCGTGCCATCGAGCGCTATCTCGATGCCAATGTCGGCACGGCGGCTGATCGATTGGGCTTTCTCGACGCGGAACAGTCGCTCTACTTCGGGCATCCGCTCCATCCCACGCCCAAAAGTCTTCACGGCATGGCGAACTGGCAGCAACAAGCCTACGCTCCGGAGCTTCGCGGCGCGTTTCGGCTAACCTATTTCGCCGCACATGCCAGCCTTGTGCGCGAAAACTCCGCCGGCGAGCGGGTCAGCGCGATCGTGGAGTCGCTGTTGGGAGGCGACCAGCCGGAGGTATCCGAGGACGAGCGGCTTATTCCCATGCATCCGCTCCAGGCCGACGCATTGATGCTGGAGCAGCCGATCCAGGCACTGATCGCGAATGGCAAGCTGCGCCATCTGGGGCCAGCCGGGGCCCCCTTTACCGCCACGTCATCCGTAAGAACGGTGTTCAACCAGGCGGCGGCGTGGATGCCCAAATTCTCGTTACCCGTCCGCATTACCAATTCCAAGCGGGTCAACCAGCGGCATGAACTCGAAAGCGGGGTCGCCGTGGCACGTCTCTTCCACAAGGCCGGCATCGACACCTTCGACCCGCGACTGCGCTTCCTTCACGACAGCGCCTACCTCACACTCGACCTGCCCGATCAGGCCGAAAGCGGATTCGAGATCATCTTTCGCCAGAACGCGCTGCAGAACCGCGCAAACCACCCGACTGTCACGGTATCCGCCCTGACCGCGGAACCCGTTCCTGGCCAACGGTCCGTACTCGAGAGTCTAACTTTGCGGCTCGCAGGGGATGGCGGCGTGTGCCCGCGCAAGGTCTGCGAGACATGGTTCTCGCGTTATCTCGACTGCGCGGTCGACCCGCTCCTGAAATTGTATGACAGGTTCGGCGTGGCACTCGAAGCGCATCAGCAAAACAGCCTGCTCGATCTCGCCGATGGCGGTTACCCGACCCGCTTTCTCTATCGCGACAGCCAGGGTTTCTATCTGTCGAATGCGTTCCAGGCGCGCTGGCGTCACCTCGTCCCGGATATCGCGGACATCCACGACCTGTTCTACGACGACCGCGAGATTCGCGATCGCTTTGCCTACTATCTCGTGGTCAACCAGATTTTCGCGATCATCGCGCGGATGGGACATGACGGACTGGCCGACGAAGCCGATCTGTTCGCCATGCTCCGGCAACGCCTGGCCGGGCTGGCGGGCACACTCGACGGGCCGGGCAAGCTCTTTGCCAAAAGCCTGATTGAACGGCCGACGATTGCCGCCAAGGCCAATCTTGGGCTGCGGCTGAGTGGCATCGATGAACTCTCGGCGGAAGGCAGCGCGATATACACGCAGTTCGCCAATCCGCTTTGCGCTGCACGCCCGGCGGCAGCCCTGGAAGAACTTCATGCCCTTGCCTCTTGATGTGCACGGCAGCGCCCAGGCGAGCGTCATGCGTCGTCTTGTCGAGGCGATGATCTTTGAGGGGCTGGTTCCCGCGATCGCGCAGGGTCGCGACGGCAGCCGGTTCGAGTGGAGCGTCGATGGACAGCGATTGCGCTGCGAAGGTCGGGTGAGCGCATTCAACAGGATCAGGATCGACGCGGGTTCCATCGAGCGCTTCGGACAGGACGACTGGGAGCCGGTTTCGCTGGCCGACCTTCTGGCATGCCTTCAAGGGCCTGCCGGGTCGAAGGCTGCGCTCGCGACGGAGCTTGAGCGCACGCTCGCTTTTTGTGACTGGAACGAGCGGAATATCAGACCCGATATCCGTCGCGCCCTGCCGTTCTCGAGGCTCGACGGCGCGCTGGACGAAGGCCATCCCTATCATCCCTGTTTCAAGGCGCGAACCGGCTTCGACGACCATGACCATGCGCGGTTCGGACCGGAGGCGGGTGCGGCGTTCCAGTTGGAATGGCTCGCCATCGCACCGGAACGCCTGCATGCGACCTATGCGACCGATCCGGATGCCTTTTGGCTGCAAGAACTGGGAGAGGCTACCTGCGCCAGCCTCGATGCGCGACGCGGCGCAGCCGCCCGCAACTTCGGCCTCATCCCGGTGCATCCCTGGCAGTGGACAGCGCTTCAGGCTTCCAGCCTCGCGACGTGGATCGCGGAGGGTTCCGCCATCCATCTCGGCCAGGCGGGCGACCACTATGTCGCCAGCCAGTCGGTGCGCACCTTGTTCAATCGCGACCGAAGCGATCGCGCGAATATCAAGCTGCCCATGAATCTGGTGAATTCATCGACCATGCGCATCATCGAGCCGCACTCCGTCGGCAGCGCGCCGGCGATAAGCCGGTGGCTGAAGGCGATTGTCGCGGACGATCCGATTCTCACCGAGCGCTACCCGATGACGGTGATCGGTGAATATGCGGGTGTGATCGCCGACCGCGATGGACCGCTTGCGGGCCAGTTGGCCGCCATCTGGCGCGAGAGCATCGAGGGCCATCTGCTGTCTGGAGAGACGGCCGTGCCGCTGAATGCGCTGATGATGATCGAAGCCGACGGCCGTCCGTTCGTGGCAGACTGGATCGACCGTTACGGCCTGCAAGCCTGGCTCGCACAACTGGTCGACACGGTCATCCTGCCGGTCTGCCACCTGCTCGCGGCCCATGGCGTCGCGCTCGAGGCGCACGGCCAGAACCTCGTCCTGATCCATCGAGACGGCTGGCCCGTCAGGCTGGCGGTCCGTGACCTGCATGACAGCGTCGAATATGTCCCGGATTTCATCGCGGCGCCGGACAGAGTCCCGGACTTCCTTGCGATGAGCCCCGCCTACAAGGCGGCCGCGCCGAACCAGTTCTACTGGATGGAAAGCGTCGATCTCCTCGGGGAGCTCATCCTGGACGCGCTTTTCATCTACAACATGGCGGAGATCAGCCATCTGCTCGAACGGTTCTACGGTCTCGACGAAGCCGCCTTCTGGAAAGGTGTCGGGCAACGTCTGAAAGCGCACGCGCTCGAACACGGGCTGATGGAGCGTGTCGATGCACTCGGCCTCCTCAAGTCTCGCATTCGCACCGAATCGCTGCTGTCGCGGAAACTCGCGACCGCCGGTGCAGAGTGCTCTCACGAAGTTCCGAACAGCCTGGTTGCAAGCACCTAGGAGGCAGACATGATAGAGATCAACGACATCGCGTTCGACCGCGCCTGGTTCGACAGGACGGCCCGCGACATCACAGCCGCCGCACGTCTCGAAGAGCGGCACGGCGAACGCTTCGCCGTCTGCCTTTCCGAGCCGCAGGATTGGCTGGCCTTCTTCTTCGCGGCGCGCGCGGCGGATGCAAGCCTCCTGCCCCTGCACCCCGCGACGCCCTATGCCGCAGCCCGGCGTCAGGCGGAGGCTGCCGGGTGCAACTGGCTGTTCCACAACAATCTTACCGGTGAGCGGATCGTGAGAGAAAGCGCCGGCGCGCCTGGCCAGCTTATCCAGATGAGCTCGGGCACCACAGGCGAACCGAAATGCATCGCTCGAACCTGGGCGGACATCGAGAACGAGATCGAAACCTATGTGGCGTCTTTCGATGGGCCGGACGGCATGACGCCGCTCGTCGCCTGCCCCACGACCCATTCCTACGGGTTGATCTGCGGCATCCTCGTCGCGCTGAAACGTGGCCAGACGCCGAGGGTGCTCGATACAGGCAACCCGAAATATCTGCTGCGCAAGCTGCGCGAGGTCGAGCGGCCCTACCTCATCTCTTCGCCGGCGATCCTCCACCTCCTGGCCCGGCTGATGCCGGCGGATGAGCGCGTCCATGCCACGATGACGTCCGGCACCCTTCTGCCTGAGCCGTGGTTCCGCCGGATCAGGGAGAAATCCATCCATATGTTCCAGCAATACGGTTGCTCGGAAGCAGGCTGCATCGCCATCAACCCGGATGTCCAGGCGGCGGACGAAGTCGGATATGTCCAGCCGCGCTTTACGCTCAACGATCCGGGGACGAAGAGCGCACCTGCGGAAATCTGCATCGAGCGGCCAAACGGCATCGTCGCGACCCGCGACCTTGGATATCGCCGCGAGGACGGGATGCTCGTCTTCCTGTCGCGCCTCGACGACCTGATCAACGTCTCGGGCCTCAATGTCTATCCGAAGGAGGTCGAGGACGTGGTGATGGGGTATGACGGCGTCACCGACGCGGTCGTCTTCCGCAAGCTCGACACACTCGCCGGCGAGCGCGTCGCTTTGCTTTTCACCGCCGAAGGCATGCCTGACCGGGCGACATTGCGGCGGTGGTGGGCCGACAGGCTCGCCGCGCACCAGATGCCGACGGAGATCATGCAGGTCGAACGTCTGCCGCGCCAGGCCAACGGCAAGATCAGCCGGCGAGACGTGGCGGCGCTCCACCAGGCGGGGCAGTTCCGCGATGTCACAGTGGAGGCGGCATGATGACGCGTGAACAGCTGATCGACGCAATCGAGACGGTCCTGCGTGACAAGTTCGACCCGAAGCACCGTGAAGGCTTTTCGCCCCAGGCGCGTCTCAACGAAGACCTCTGCCTGGATTCCGTGCTGATCCTGGAGATCATGCTCGCGCTCGAACTCGATCATGGCGTCAGCCTGCCGGAAGAAGTCATCAGCCGGCAGGACCTCGAAACGGTTGAAGATCTCGCGGCGCTGTTTTCAGGCACGCTGGAGCCGGACGAGAAGGAGACCGAGACACCGGCCCTCACCTTTGCTCGCGCCGAGAACGAGGCGGCCGGACGCATCGGCGTCCACGGTGAGGAATATGTGGACATCAAGGTTCACTGTTTCGTCAGCAGCGTCTGCCACGCGGTAAAGCAGCTCCAACTCGACCATCGGCCGTTCTTCTTCGGCGTCTGGGATGCAGGGTTCGCGATCGATGAGCGCTGGCGGCTCGCTTATCACGCACCCGAGGTCAACCATGATTTCTTCCGAACATGGTTCGAGCGGCTCTACGGCGCGAAGGTGCGGCAGTGGTATCGGCCGGACGCAAGCAGGGAAGACAACCTCGCCACGATGCTCGACCTGATGGCGCGCAAGACGTCGACGGAATATCTGATGGTTATGCTCGACCTCTTCCACCTGCCGGAGCGCGAGAACAAGTTCAATCAGAACCCGTTCCCGCACTATCTGATGCTGGAAGAGACCGCCGACGACACCCGATGGATGGTGCTCGATCCCGATTTCCGGTGGGAGGGCGAAATCGAGAAGGCGAAGGTCATCAACGCGATCATGCAGCCGACGGTCGGCGGCGGTTTTATCTTTGACGCCGCCGAGATTGGCCAGCCGGCACCGGCCGACCTGCGCGACTATTTCCTCGCCTGCTTCAAACCCGACGGGAACCTGCTCACTGGCGCGACCCGGGAGATCGTTCAGGCCCATCTAAGCGCGCGAAACGGCATCGCGCTCACAGACCTGGCTGTCGCGCTGCGCGAACTGCCCGTCCTCTCGATCCGCAAATACGCACTGGAACATGGCTTCGCGTTTTTCTGGCGATCGCTTCAGCTCTCCAATGCGGAATTCGACGTCATCTGCGATGACATCGAGGCGCTGATCCAGAACTTCAAGACGCTGCACTACGCGGTCATGAAACTCAGCCAGACGGGTGACACTGCCTTGGCCGCACCCGTTCTGGCAAAGCTCGACAGCCTCGACACCATGGAGAGGAGCCTGAAGTCGCAGCTTGCACGGGTCTATGAGCACTGGTGCGCGGCGCAACGGCTTGAAGCCTGGCCGGCGAAAACCGTCGGGGAAGCTGCGTGATGAGCCTTTCCGCTCGCTCGAAGACATCGCGCGGTGGGGGACGAGGCCGGTTCAGGCCCACAAGCGAAGCCAGCTTTGCGCCATCCTGGAGTTCGTGAACTGATTTCCGCGGGCCGGCTGCGGCAATGCAACTTCAGAGCCGGACCCGTTAGCGGATTGATAAATCCCGCGGCAGTTCCGACAGTATCTCGACACCGTTTCCGGTCACGATGACCGTTTCCGACGCGCCGACGGTGTAGTTCCCATAGCTGCGCAGCGTTGCCGGCAGATGAAACACCATGCCTTGCTCCAGAACCCGGTCGACGCCGGAAAACAGGGACAAGATTCCGCCCTCGCCCCAGTCCGGCGCGAAGGCGGCGCCCATCGAATAGCCGATACGCTTGCGGAATGCCGCCGTGTAACCAGCAGCGTCGATGACCGCCTGCGCAGCATCATGCGGGTGGGAGCATGGAACGCCGGGACGCATCACCGCGAGGGCAGCGTCCAGCGCGCGCAACGCCGTGTCCATCATGTGCCGCGCCTCGGCAGGAGGATTGCCGATCCACGCAGCGCGCATCAGTGCCGCGTGGTAGCGATCATGGCTGGCGGCCAATTCGAGGAACACCGCGTCGCCGCCTTCAAGCCGCCGCCTTCGCCATGTCGCGTGCGGGACGCCCGAGCGTGGGCCGGATGAAATCAACGGCTCCATCGCCATCGCTTCCGACCCTTGCGCGATCGCGGCGGCCATCATCGCCGACGCCAGCTCGTTTTCGCTGACGCCCGCCCGGCATGTCTCCAGCGCCGCAACCATCCCCGCCTGCGCATAGCGTGCCGCGTGACGAATGGCTGCCAGCTCCGACTGTGACTTGACCACACGCAACTCTTCCACGAGCCCGGACCCGTCGTGGAGCCGGACATCCTTCAACGCATCTGCGATCCGTTCGCCGAGCGAGAGGCTGACAAACCAGCCGTTCCTCTCGATTGAAATGCTCTTTAGGCCGAGGTCCGCGACAACGTTTGCAAGTGCTAAGGCAGGGTCCTCGCCATCCTGCCAGACCCGGATATCCTCCACCCATGTCGATGCCTGCGCGCCTGTCGCTTCCAGTTGGCGAACCAGCAGAACCGGCTCTCCGGAAACCGGGACGATCAGCGCCTGAAACGCGAAATATCCAGCGGTCTGGCGGCCCGTCGCCCAGAATATGTTCTCCGGCCCGGTCAGGAGAAGTGCGTCGGTTCCCAGCCGCACCGTTGCCTGCTGAATCTTCCGGATACGAGCATCAAACTCGGCAGCGGGGAAAACTGCGTCCATCCCGCGCAACGCGGTTGCCTCCGCGAGAAGAGAGGTAGTGGTATGCATGTCTGTCTTTCAGCGGCTTTAAAGCGAACCGATCGTCCGCGTTCGCATATTGTCGAAATGTAGTGCCATGGCCGCGCGCGCGCGCTCGACATCGCCTCGTTCTATCGCGTCGATGACGGTCAGATGCTCGCCCGCCTGCTCGGCGAAATTGTCATGGGTCTGGATAATGGTGCTGCGGCGGACGATTGCCCGCTGTTCGGCCAAAAGCTCCGGCAGCAGGGTCAGCCGCGCAGCCATGGCGACCGCTCGGTGGAAATACTCGTCGTCACGCCAGAAATCCTCAAACGTGGCTTTGCTGTCTCCCAGATATCGCATCATCGCCTCGCGGGAATCGGCAAGTTCGGGCGTCATGCCGAACCGCGCTGCGCGCGCCGCTGCCGAGCGCTCCAGGAGTTGGCGCAATTGCACGATCTCCAAAAGCTGTTCGGCTGTCACCGAGCGCACGAGCAGCGCGCCGTTGGCCAGCCTGTCGATGACCGTTTCCCGCTGCAACCGCGACAGTGCCGAGCGCAAAGGCGTGCGCGAGATGCCCAGGTTCTCGGCAAGATCGCGTTCCGATAGCACCGTATTGGGCGCGATGTGGCCTGCAAGTATGTCGTTTTTGATCTTGCGATAGGCGCTTTGGGACAGCGTTTCGGACGTCATAACGGCGGCGCCTTCGATATCGCTGCGTGAACGGCCTCAACGGCACGGGCGAGATCGGCGATGTCCATACCTTCTTCGGGACAGTGGCTGCCATCCCAGTTTCGGATGAAGACCATCAGGCTTTCCCAGCCTGCGGAGGCGAACGCCGCCGCATCGTGGCCGCCGCCGGACAATATCGTGCCGGGACGGTCCCCGATATGCCTGGCTCCGCGCTCGACCCAGTCAGCCATCGTCTGCGAAAGCACGGCGGGCTGGCTCCGGCTTTGGTCTCCGAGGTCGAACCGGATACCCGGGCGCTCCCGTTCGATCCGTTCGATTTCCTGACGAAACCTGCGGTCGGCAGCCTCCAGCGTCTCGACGTTTGCCGAGCGCATGTCGAGGCAGAAACCCAGTTCGCCCGCAACCTTGGCCATGGCATGCGTCGGGCCGGCGGCATCGACCTTGCCGAAGGTGACAGTCAGGTCCAACCCTGCGGCAAGCATCTCAGCCCATATCCGGTCCATGGCCATGACCAGATCGGACATGGCCACCACCGCATCGGCCCGGCGATCACGGGGCGTTGCGCCGGAATGAGCCCAGGTGCCGCTGACCCCGGCCGTACGATACCGCAGGCCACCCCTGATGGCGGTGACGATGGCATAAGCCTCGCCCGTGTCGTGCAGCGTCGGCCCCTGCTCGATGTGGAACTCCAGAAACCGCGCAGGCGCGGGAGGAGTAGCCTGCATCAGGGCGTCCGGGTCAAAACCCTGGTCGCGCATGTGGTCGCCAAGGCTGCGCCCGGTATCGACGCGTTTTGCTTCCAGTTCCGCAGGCGTGAGGCGGCCAAGTGCGGCGCGCGACCCGATATAGGAGACGGGAAACCAAACGCTTTCTTCAGCGCGCGTGACGGTGACGACGATGTCCATTGGCGGCACCGTCTCGTTGGCGCGCAACGCCGCTACCAGCGCAAGCGCTCCTGCAACACCCGCCTGCCCATCATAGGCTCCGCCCTCGCTGACGGTATCGAGATGCGAGCCGGTATAGAGTGGCGGTTGTGATGGATCGAGGCCCGCCATGCGGGCAAAAAGATTGCCGGCCGCGTCGCGGCTGATGTCGAGGCCAAGCATGCGTGCCTCGTCCTCCGCAACAGCATGCGCCTGACTTTCAAGGTCGCTGTAGGACGGGCGCGTCCATCCCGGACCGCCGGCGGAAATGGCATTTACCCGCTTCAGAAAACGCGTGATCGTCTCTTGTATCGCGCGAGAGGCTCGTTCTTCGGCAACGGTCTTTTTCAAGGTGATGGTCATACGGAAGCCCCCCTCCAGGCTTCGGGATTCAAGGTCGTTTCAGGCATGCGCCCCGACAGGGCAGTCACGACATGCGCGGCCGCAGCCTCGGCCGTGCGGCGCAACGCATCTTCGGTGGTTCCTCCAAGGTGAGGCGTGAAAACGACGTTGTCGAAGGCAGCGAGCGGCCCGGACGGCGCTTCATGCGAGTAGACATCGAGCCCGGCACCGGCCAGGCGACCGTCTTTGATGGATGCGAGCAGCGCGCCCTCATCGACGAGACCTGCCCGCGCAACATTGATCAGGATCGCGCCGCGTTTGAGCGTCGCAAAGGCCGAGGCATCCATGAGATTGCGTGTCTCGTCTCGCAACGGCGTGTGGAGCGACACCAGATCGGCCTGCGCCAATCCCTCTGCCAATGTGGCGACACGCGTATGGCTCCCGGTATGCGGCGCGCGCGGCGAGTAGACCAGCACGCGCATCCCCAGCGCCGTGTGGAGCATGTCGCCGAACTGTCCGCCGATCGCGCCCCATCCGACAATGAAAGCGGTCTTGCCGGATAGCTCCGTGAAGCTGGCGGATTCGCGAAATCCCGTTCGACCGGATCGCACTACCCGGTCCGCGGCGGCGATCCGGCGAGCGACCGAAATGGAGAGGCCCAACGCCAGCTCGGCAACCGAACGCGAGTTGGTTCCTGGCGTATTGGCAATGACAACGCCCGCCAGTGCTGCGGCTGTCTTGTCCACCGGGTCGTGGCCGGTTCCGTGAACCACGACGACGCGCAACCGGTCGCCGGCCGCGAAGGCTTCCGCGTTCAACCCCGCGTCACGTGTGATCACCGCGTCGCAATCCCGTATGTGGCGGGCAACAGTCGCCATGTCGCGGGCAGGACACAGCACCGGCTCTATTCCGCTGTTCCTGAGCAGCGCAATGCCTGTCTCGTGGATCGGTTGAATCACAAGGCACTTCATTGGCGACCCAGCTCCTGCTCGCCGAGATCAGGAAGTTCACGCATACGCTCGAGAACGGCGTCGCGCGCATTCTCCAGATGAACGATCAGCGCCTGTTCAACCGCGTGCGCATCTCCGGTCCGGATTGCGTCGAGGATAACGAGATGTTCGTTGGCACCCCTGAGGAAACGATCGGGGACCTGCGAGTGGTCGAACACGCATGTCCGGCGATGCAACGCCTCGATTGTGTCGATGAGCGTGCGGTTTCCCGTTTCCTGCGCCAGCATGTTGTGAAAGTCTTTGTCGGTCTGCCACTGCATGTCGTCGACGCCCGGATCGATCGTCATCAGCGCCCTGACACGGGCTTCCATTGCGTCGATCTGCGCGGGCGGAAGGCGGACGGCGGAGCGCGCAGCAAAGGGTTCGAGCTCGAGCCGGAGGAAGAAGATTTCCTCGACCTCCGAGAGCGGCAACCGGCGCACGCGGATGAAACGGCCTTCAGAGACGGCGAGGCCTTCGCTTTCAATGCGCTTGATCGCCTCGCGAACGGGGGTGCGCGACATACCCAGGGCTTCGCCAAGTGCTGCTTCCTGAAGCGCGTCGCCGGACTTGAGCACACCTTCAAAGATCATGCCGATAATGCGTTTATGTGCCTCGCGCGCGAGATTTTGTGAGCCGCTCACCTTAAGGTCCCTCCGTCCTGCGACGAAGCGACCTGTACGATCTCTTCCGGCGCAAAGATACCGCCGACGAGATCGCAGGAAAGCAGGTACTCCGAGCGAAGAAGACCTTCCGGTTTTGCAACCAGACCGGCAAGTAGAGCCCGCATATTGCGGCGATCTGCCAACAGGATTTCTTCGCCTTCATCCCGTGTGACGATCGAGAACCGCACCTTCGCACCCACGGGCATTTGTGCCAGCCGCGCAAGGTCTGCCGAGATGATCGTCGCGATCTTGGGATAGCCGCCCGTTGTTTGGCTTTCAGCCAGCAGCACAAGCGGAAGGCCAGACCCCGGAACCTGAATTGAGCCGGGAACCGTTCCATCGGAGACGATGTCATGGCCGCGTTGGGAAGGAAGTTGGACCCCGCCGAGAACCATCGCCATGCGGTCGCGCTGTGGTGTGATCGTGAATTCTTCTTCGGTCAGACGCTCCACAATCTCCGGCGCGAAATAATCGTTCTGTGGACCCAGGACGACCCGGACCGGACCGTCGCGCCGCACGACGGCGCGCAACGGACTTTCGGGCCGCAGGCAGGGCGCGTCTTCATCGTCTTCACCGAGCGGAAGAATGTCGCCGGCACGCAGCGCGCGCCCGTCCACACCGCCAAGGCCGCTGCGCAGATGCGTCGAACGCGACCCCAGTGTCTCAGGGATGGCTATGCCGCCCGAAAAAGCGATGTAGCCCCAAACGGCTCCCTGCGGCACGCCGATGGCCAGGGTTTCGCCGGGGCGCAAGCGATGACTTTCATTTGCGGCCACCAACCGGCCGTCGATGCGGATATCACAGCCGCCGGAGGTGACGGAAAATCTCACAGGCCGCTTCGCCCGGAAGCCTCCGGCGGGACCGGCGAATTCCAATGCCGCTGCGCCCACCGGATTTCCGCAAAGCGCATTGGCAAGTGCCATGCGTGCGGCGTCGATGGGACCTGCTGTCGAGACGCCGAGATGGCGCAAGCCTGTGCGTCCTTTATCCTGCACGCTCAGCATCGGGCCGGCGGAAACGATCTCGACGCTCATGCCCGCTCTCCCGAAGGTTCGGGTTGGATGATGGTCTCTCCTGCCGACGAGCGTGCGGCGAGCTCCTGGGCTTCGTCTGCGCCGATGGCGCGGAATCGAACCCGATCACCTGCGCGGAAGAGGAACGGCTCAGCGCGCGCAGGATCGAAGGTCCGCAGCGGCGTCCAGCCAAGGAAGCGCCATCCCGAGGGACCGCCCACCGAATTGATGTTGCCTTGCTGGCCGCCGATTCCAATCGCACCGGCGGGAATATTCTGACGGGGCTTGAGCAGGCGCGGCGTGTGAAGAATGTCGGGCAGGCCGCCGAGATAGGCGAAGCCTGGCGCAAAGCCGATCATGTAGATGCGGTATTCGGCCCCGCTATGCAGGGCGATCACCTCTTGCGTCGTCAGCTTCTTCATGGCCGCGAGTTCATCGAGGTCCTGACCGACCTCACCACCATAGAGACACGGCACTGTCCATAGCCGCCCCGCATCCCTGGTATCCGCTTGATGCGCGAAGGCATCGAGCAGCAATACTTCAAGGTCAGCGCCACGAACGATTTCAGGATCGTAACGAACCAGCAGCGAACGGTATGTCGGCACGATCTCCTCGACGCCCGGGATCGCGCGCGCTTCCAGTTCAGCGTTGAGGGCAATGATGCGTGCGTTGGCATCGGCGTCGATCGTCTCGCCGATTTGCAGGACCAGCGCACTATCGCCGCATGGAAGAATGGTCGGGTTCATTGTCGTTCGAGTTGCAGGGTTCGGTTGGTCGGTCGCGGTCATGCACCGCGACCGGGTTTTTGTAGGCAGCTATCGTCCGCGCATCATGTCGGGCAGGAAGCTGATGATGCCCGGGAAAAGAGCGATGATCAGAACGAACGCCGACATGATGAAGAAGAACGGCATCGTGGCGCGCGTTATGCGCCCCATGCTGTCACCCGTCAGTCGCTGGATAACGGTGAGGTTGAAGCCGACCGGTGGGGTGATCTGGGCCATTTCCACCACGATGACGATGAAGATGCCGAACCAGACCTTGTCGTAGCCCGCCGCCATTGCCAGCGGCAGCGTGATCGGCAGCGTCATCACGATGATGCCCAGCCCTTCCATGACCGTGCCAAGGATGACGTAGAAGATCAGCAGGACGACGATCAGCATGAAGGGCGACATGCCCCAGCTCTGGATTTCACCGGCGATGAAGCGCGGGACACCGAGATAGCCGATGACCGTAGAAAGGAACATTGCGCCGATCATGATGAGGCCGATCATCGCGCAGCTTTCGGCCGCCTGCCTGGCCGCGATCAACACACCCCTGAGATCGAGCGTGCGTTGCGCGAAGCCGATGGCCATCGAGGCCGCGACGCCGACAGCGGCGGCTTCCGTGGGTGACGCGATGCCGCCATACATCGACCCCATCACGCCAACGATGAGCAGGATCAGAGGCCCGAGATCCTTGAGCGCGACAAGCTTTTTCCAAAGGGTCGTCGAGGGTGGGGTCTCGCCCACCAGTGACGGGTTCAGCCAGGCGCGGATGGCGAGATAGCCCATATAGCTCGCCGCCAGCAGGAAGCCCGGAACGATGCCGGCTATGAAGAGCTTGATGATCGATTCCTCGGCCATCACGCCGTAGATGATCATGATCGTCGAGGGCGGAATCAGGAAACCGAGCGTGCCGGCACCAGCAAGGCTGCCCGTCACCAGATCGCGGTTGTAGCCGCGGCTGATGAGTTCCTTGGCGGTAATGCGCCCGACCGTAGCCGTGGTTGCGGCCGACGAGCCGCAGACCGAAGCAAACAGCGTGCAGCCCAGGACGGTCAGGTGGCTCAGTCGGCCGGGAACGCGCCGCAGCCATGGCGACAGGCCGGTGAACAGCGCTTCGGAAATCTTCGTCCGAAAAAGGATTTCGGCCATCAGGATGAACAGCGGCAGAGCCAGCAGTTCAGGCGAGACGACCGTGTTCCACGTTTGCTGCGCGATCAGCTTCAAAGCCGGCATGTTTGGCCGGAACATTTCCAGAAGCCCGATGCCGGTGCCGATCAGGCCCAGTCCGATCCACAATCCGCTTCCAAGCAGAAGCGTCATGAGCCCGAGCAGAGTGGCGAGTATTTTACCCATATTCGCGCGCTCCTATTCGAGGCCGGGGCCGGTCGCGAGGGGTTCGCCCCTCGTCAGGCGGAGAAACTGCGCCAGGCATTGCAATGTCAAAAGAACGGCGCCCGTCGCTAGGACGCTCTGCGGGTAGACCAGCGGAACACGGAACGCGGTGGCCGCCGTCGATCCACGCACGCCCGACAGCCAGGCCATGTCGATGAGCGCCCAGCTCAGCACCACGCAGATGGCGAAACCGACGAGGCAGGCGAACAGCTCAAGCACACGTGCGACCGTGGAAGGCACGACCTCCAGCAGCGCCGTGACGCGAACGTGGCTGCCGCCTTTCAATGCGGCGGCGCCGGCCAGGAGAAAGCATGCACCCATCAGGTAACCGGCGACGTCCCACGAAAAGTGGAAGGAAACGCCGAAAATATTGCGCGCGACGATCTCGCCGCCGATGAAGAGCAGAATGCCCAGAAGGCTGAGCGCGGCAGCGACGCCGCCAAGATCGGTAAGCAGGTCGATTGCCGCGATCACGCGATCGAACCGCAAGGGAGGGGAGGATGTCATGACAGAGTTCCCGACGAATGGACGTAGACGCCTCGCAGGAACGAGGCGCACGCCGGAGTTTCGTGGCGGCAGGCATCAAGCCTGCCGAAATTCAACGAAACGGTCTCAGTCCCGTGCAGCGAGATAGGCGTCGATCACGGGGGCGGCATCGGGCACGCGTTTCTTGAACTCGTCCCAGAGAGGCATCGCCTTTTCCATCAGCGCAGACTGCAAGTCCGACGACGGCGCGATCACGTCGACACCGTGCTCTTTCAGCACTGCGAGTTTCTTGGCATCCTCAGCGCGGCTGTTCAGCCAGAACTGGCCTTCCATCTGCGCGGCTACCTTCTCGATCGTGGCCTGCGTCTCAAGCGGCAGTTCGTTCCACGCATCGAGATTGATCGACACCATGTTGGAAGACGCCTGCCAGTTGAAGGTGTTCATGTTCTTCGTGAACTCCCAGAACGCACCGTCGACACCGGACGAAGAAGACGTGGTGACGCCCTTGATCGTGCCTGCGGCGAGCGACGGAACGACTTCGCCCCACGGCATCTGGATCGGCGTCGCGCCCAGCGCTTCGAAGAATGCGGTGCCGTTGGCATCGACCACGCGAATGGTCAGGCCCTTCATGTCCTCGATCTTTTCGATCTTGTTCGGCGAATAGACGGCCTGACCGGGCCATGGCACGAGATACATGACCTTCTGGTTCATGCTGGTGGCGATTTCTTCCAGCTTCGGCCGGTAGAATTTATGCAACAGCGCCAGCTCGGACATCGACGGCGCCATGAACGGCAGCGTCTCGATTCCCAGCACCGGGGCCTCGCCCACCTGCTGGTTCAGCAGCACGTCTGCGATGGGGACGAGCCCGTCGCGCACCGCGGCCATGGCTTCCGGTCCTTTGATGCCGAGCGCGCCGCCCGAGTGAACCGTGATCGTGACTTCGCCATCGGTGGCCTCGTTGACGGCCTGCGCGAACGCCATCGCGTTCTGGGTGTGAAAGTTCCCTTCCGGCCAGACGACCGACATGTCCCAGACGGTTTCCGCCAGGGCGGCCGTCGAGGCGAGGCTAAGGGCACAAACT
The DNA here is from genome assembly GCF_039888675.1 of Mesorhizobium sp. CAU 1732. NCBI lineage: Bacteria > Pseudomonadati > Pseudomonadota > Alphaproteobacteria > Hyphomicrobiales > Phyllobacteriaceae > Mesorhizobium > Mesorhizobium sp. CAU 1732. Next base: position 943,663 of record NZ_JBDQQR010000001.1, on the reverse strand, counting down.
GCGGTGAAAGTAGCGAAATTTCCCATTTTCATGATGTTCCTCTCATGGATGATAGATGGCCGATTGTTCTTGATATTTGGGTATACCACCTGTATTCGATTTATGAGCTGCGAATATGCCGCCTGTCAATGCAAAGAGTCTCGTTGCCCAAATAATATGCATAAGGCATTGTAAAACCAACAAAAACGACCTTGGAGGGGTTTCCGTGAGGAGGAAAATCGATCTCAACTGCGATATGGGGGAGAGCTTCGGCGCCTTCACGATCGGTGACGACGCCGCGATGCTGAAGCTTGTCAGCACGGCGAATATCGCGTGCGGATTTCACGCTGGCGATCCTTTGGTGATGCGCAGAACAATTCGCATGGCGAAGGAAAACGGCGTCTCTGTAGGCGCTCATCCATCCTTTGCCGATCTCTACGGCTTCGGACGGCGCCGCATCTCGGGGGAGCGTCCCGAAGACCTCGAAACGCAGCTCATCTTCCAGATCGTCGCGATGCAAGGCATGTGCGAGCTGGAGGGACACCCGATGACGCATGTGAAGACGCACGGCGCTCTCGGCAATATGGCGGCCGTCGATCCCGACCTCGCTGCACTGTGCGTGCGAGCGATACGCGCCGTCGATCCCGGACTGATCTTCGTGACGTTGCCCTACTCGGAAACCTATAACGCCGCCGAAAAGATGGGCGTGCGCGTGGCCTGCGAAATCTACGCGGACCGCAGCTACACCGATGACGGCGAACTGACGCCGCGCAGCCAGCCAGGGGCGGTCATCCACGACCCTCGACAGAGCCTCGATCAGGTTCTGGAAATGGTGATCAACGGCCACATTCCAACGACCGGCGGCAAGAAGCTGCCCGTCGAGCCGGAGACGTTGTGCGTTCACGGCGACACGCCCGGCGCCGTCGATATCGCCCGCGCGCTGCGCACCGCCCTGGAAGAAAACGGCGTCGACATCGCGCCATTTGCAAAAGCCTGAAGGATCATTTCATGACGAGAATTATCTACGTCAATGGCGCGTGGCTGCCCGAGCCCGACGCAAAGGTTTCCGTATTCGATCGCGGCTTCCTGATGGCGGACGGCATCTACGAGGTGACGTGCGTGCTCGACGGCAAGCTCATCGACTATGACGGACACGCCAGGCGTCTCCAGCGCTCCGCGCGCGAACTCGGCATAACGGTGCCGCTCGACGAAGCCGGCCTGCTTGCCGTTCACCGCGAGATCGTCGCGCGCAACGGCGTCGATCAGGGCATGATCTATCTCCAGTTGACGCGCGGCGTCGCGGACCGCGATTTTGCGTACCCGCCGGCAGACACCCCGCCGACCCTCGTCCTGTTCACGCAGTCCCGCAACGTCCTCGAAAACCGCGCGGCTGACGAAGGTATCGCCGTAGCCCTTCTGCCGGACCTGCGCTGGGGCCGGCGCGACATCAAGACCATCCAGCTTCTCTATCCTTCCATGGCGAAGATGGAAGCCAAGGCGCGCGGCGCAGACGACGCGTGGCTGGTCGAGGACGGCCATGTCACCGAAGGCAGCGCGGCGACCGCGCACATCGTCACCGCCGATGGCGTGTTGGTAACCCGCGATCTGTCGCATGCGCTGCTGCCGGGCATCACGCGTGCTTCGGTTCTCGAACTGGCAGGCCAGCACGGCATAAGCGTCGAAGAGCGTGCATTCACGCCGGAGGAAGCGTTGTCGGCGCGCGAGGCGTTCATCACCTCCGCCACCAATTTCGTGGTGCCGGTGGTCAGGATTGACGACGCAAAGATCGGCGACGGCAAGCCCGGCACAATGACCCGCGATCTGCGCCGTTACTACATCGAGACACGCCGCGCGGCGGCGATCTGAGGGAGAGGAACATGGCCAGGAAAATCGACCGCCAGACGAGCGGCGTCTACATCATTGCGGCAACGCCGTTCACGGATAGCGGAGCGGTCGACCACGACAGTCTTCGTAGTCTGGTCGATTTCTATATCGGCCACGGCGTCACCGGCCTGACCATCCTCGGCATGATGGGCGAAGCCAACAAGATGACGGCTGAGGAACGCCGCAGCGTCATCGACACCGTTATCGACCGCACAGGCGACCTGCCGGTCGTCGTGGGTGTTTCGGATGCGGGGTTGTCGAACCTTGCCGACCTCAGCGGCTACGCCATGGATCGCGGTGCTGCCGGCGTCATGGTCGCGCCCAATGCCGGCCCTGCGCGCGAAGATCGCATCGAGGGCTATTTCCATTCCGTGTGCGATGCGTTGGGTGCGGACGTACCTGTCGTGTTCCAGGACTTTCCGCTGGCGACCAGCCTTCCGGTTTCGCCGGCTCTCATCCGCCGCCTGTCGAACGAGCGCGAGCAGATCGTGATGCTGAAGCACGAGGATTGGCCGGGTCTGACGAAGATCACCCAACTGCGCAAGCACGAGGAGACGGCAGGTGTTGCCCGCCTGTCGATTCTGGTCGGCAATGGCGGCCTCTATCTGCCGCAGGAACTGCAACGCGGCGCAGACGGTGCGATGACCGGCTTCGCCTATCCCGAAGCGCTGGTGAAGACGGTCGCGTTGCATCGCGCCGGAAAGGTGGACGAGGCCGAAGACTTCTTCGACCGCTATCTGCCGATCCTGCGGCATGAACAGCAGCCCGGCTTCGGCCTCGCGGTGCGCAAATACCTGCTGATGCGGCGCGGTGCTATCGCTTCCGCCGCCACGCGCGCGCCGGGGCCGAAAATGTCGCCGGTGGATATTGCCGAGGCCGAACGCCTGATGGCGCGGCTGGAGCTACGCCTGAACGCCTGATCCCGCTTCCCCGCCGCAAATCTGGACGAAGGCCCTCACGGCTGAAATCCGCGCGCCAGACCGACCCCACAAAACGCCGGTCTGGCGCACGCCGCCATCGGGCAGCACGCGCTTCTGAAGCCGCAGGCCATGCGGCCATGGCGGCGCCCAGTCCGGCACGATCGCCACGCCAAGGCCGCGATCCACCAGCGCCGCAATCGCATCCAGCGCATCCAGTTCCAGCCATTCGCGCACTTGCAGACCATGCTGGTGCAGGTAGCGATCCACGATCTGTCCGCCCCACTGGTTGCGGTCGTATCGTATGAACGGATTGCGCTCGATCACCGCCTTCGGATCATCCAGTACCATCCCTTCCGGCCCGATCAGCACCAGCGGCTCTTCACGCAAAGTCAGCCAGCCCGTCGATTTAGGCACCGGAAACTGTGGCCGCACGACCATGGCCGCATCCAGTTCGCCAGCCACGACGCCGTGATACAGATCGACGGACGCGCCGGGACGAATGAAATATTCGATCTTGGGATATTGCGCCCGCAATCGCGACAGGATGTCGGGCAGAAGCCCGGTCAGCGATGTTGCCGTCGCGCCAAGGCGCAGCTGCCCCGCGGGCTCGTCATTGGCGGCGATCGCCCGCAGATCGCGGGTCGCCTCGATAAGCTTGCGGGCATGGTCCATCACGGCCAGGCCGGAGCCTGTCGGCCTTACCGTCCGGCCCACCCGCGTCACCAGCGAATGACCGAGCTCCTGTTCCAGCGTGCGCAGGCGCTGCGCGAGAGCGGCGGGCGTGAGATTGAGCCGGCGCGCCGCCTCGGCAATCGAGCCGCACTCGGCCACGGTTATGAAGCTTTCAAGGAAACGAATATCCATAAGATAGTTTTTCTATCTTCTAAAAGCGTAAAAGACCAGATTTTATCGCTTCTTTGCGATCTGTAAGGTCGCGACGCAAAAGCCGGCCCAAGCGCCCCATAGCTGCCGTTCTCCCGAGGAATTACCATGTCGATAGAAGCGAAATTCAAAAAGCTTGGTACGGACAACGCGCCCGGCCAGGAAGGCCGCCAGCAGTCCGCCGGCATCGAGAGCCTGATGCGTGGAAGCGCTCTCGCCGGCCGGCCCGTCGATTTTTCGCACGGCGATGTCGATGCGCATGAGCCGACGCCCGGATCGTTCGAGCTGTTTTCGGCCGGCGTTTCGCTGGGCGGCGCGCAGGCGTACACGGAATATCGCGGCGATATCGGCATTCGTGAGTTGGTCGCGGCAAGGCTCGCCGACTTCACCGGCGCACCCGTCGATGCCGCCAACGGCATGATCATCACGCCCGGCACGCAAGGCGCGCTGTTCCTCGCGGTTGCCGCGACGGTGACGCGCGGCGACAAGGTCGCCATCGTTCAGCCGGACTATTTCGCCAACCGCAAGCTGGTCGAGTTCTTCGAAGGCGAGATGCTTCCCGTCCAGATGGACTATGTCAACGCGGACGAGACCCGCGCCGGGCTGGACCTGACGCAGCTTGAGGATGCGTTCAAAGCCGGCGCCAAGGTGTTCCTGTTCTCCAACCCGAACAATCCTGCCGGCGTCGTCTACTCCGCAGACGAAATCCGCCAGATCGCGACGCTGGCTGCACAATACGACGCAACCGTCATCGCCGATCAGCTCTATTCCCGCCTGCGTTATTCCGACGTGACCTACACGCATCTGCGCGCTCAGGCGATTTCCGCCGAGAACGTCGTGACCATCATGGGGCCGTCCAAGACGGAATCGCTTTCCGGCTACCGCCTCGGCGTGGCTTTCGGATCGAAGGCGGTGATCGCGCGGATGGAAAAGTTGCAGGCAATCGTCAGCCTGCGTGCAGCGGGCTATTCGCAGGCAGTGCTGCGGAGTTGGTTCGCCGAAGCCGACGGCTGGATGGACGACCGCATTCGCCAGCATCAGGCGATCCGCGACGATCTGCTGAGCGTCCTGCGCGCCACGGAAGGCGTATTCGCGCGCACGCCGCAGGCAGGAAGCTATCTATTCCCGCGCCTGCCGGCGCTGGCGATCCCGCATGCCGACTTCGTCAAGATCCTGCGTCTTCAGGCCGGCGTCATTGTTACCCCCGGCACCGAGTTCAGCCCTCACACCGGAGACAGCGTCCGGCTGAACTTCTCGCAGGACCATCAGGCCGCCGTCGCCGCCGTCGAGCGTCTGGTCGCACTTGTCGAGAGGTATCGCGCGTGAGCGTTGCCCCGCAGGCTCAGCCCGTCCCGCAGGGCGACTACACCCCCGCCAAGCGGCACGGAGACATAATCTACACGTCCGGCATGACGCCGCGTCGAAACGGGGTTCTGACCCAAACCGGTCCCGTGCTCCGCGACGCGCCGGTGGAGAACTATCGGGATGCTGTGGTCCTTGCCTGCGGCAACGCGCTTACCGCAGCGCGTAGCTTGCTGAAAGACGGCGAAAGTATTGCAGCCGTTCTGAACATGACCGTCTTCATAGCGGCGGAAGCCGGCTTCACGGCTCATTCACGGCTGGCCGATTTCGCGTCGCAACACCTTCGCACTGAACTCGGAGAGGGTGGCATCGGCAGCCGCGCCGCTGTCGGCGTCGCCACCCTGCCCGGCAATGCGCCGGTGGAAATCCAGATCGTCGTCGCCGTCTGATCGGCAGGCATAAAACAGAGTTGGACCCGAAATGACCGCCCCCGCCACACAGCGCCTGTCCTCGCGGCTTCAAGCCGTCCAGCCGTCGCCGACAATCGCCATGACCCGGCTTGCAGCCGAGTTGCGCCGTCAGGGCAAGGAAATCATCGGCCTGTCTCAGGGCGAACCCGATTTCGACACGCCGGATCACATCAGGACGGCGGCGAAGGCCGCGATCGATGCCGGCCAGACGCGCTACACCGACGTCGATGGCACGCCGGAACTCAAGCAGGCCGTCGCCGCCAAGTTCCTGCGGGAAAACGGCCTGAGCTACGAGACGAACCAGATCACCGTCGGCACCGGCGGCAAGCAGGTCCTCTACAACGCTCTGCTTGCAACGCTCGACGAAGCCGACGAGGTGATCATCCCCGCACCATACTGGGTCTCCTACCCGGACATGGTGCGGCTGGCCGGCGGCGTACCGGTGACGGTGCCGTGCTCCGAGGAGGATGCATTCCTGCTCACGGCAAAGGCCCTTCGCGCTGCGATCACCCCGCGCACGAAATGGCTCATTCTGAACTCGCCATCGAACCCCACCGGTGCAGGCTATTCCGCGACACACCTCAAAGCGCTTGCCGAGGTCCTGCTCGAGTTCCCCCGCATCCTCGTCATGACCGACGATATGTACGAGCACATCCGCTACGATGGCTGGGAGTTTGCCACCATCGCCGCGGTCGAGCCGAAGCTGCTGGACCGGACGATGACCTGCAACGGCGTGTCCAAGGCGTATTCCATGACGGGATGGCGCATAGGCTTTGCCGGCGGCCCGGCCGACATCATCAAGGCCATCGCGACGCTCCAGTCGCAAAGCACATCCAATCCCAGTTCGGTCAGCCAGGCCGCTGCCGTGGCGGCCTTGAACGGGCCGATGGACTTCCTTGCCGAGCGGAACGCGATTTTCCAGGAGCGGCGGGACCTGTGCCTCCAACACTTCAATTCCATCGACGGTCTTTCCTGCATCAAGCCGGTCGGCGCGTTCTACCTTTTCCCCTCCTGCGCGGAGATGATCGGACGCAAGCGTCCTGACGGGAAGGTGATCGAAACCGACACCGACTTCGTAATGTGGCTTCTGGAAGAGGCCGGCGTCGCAGCCGTTCCCGGCAGCGCTTTCGGGCTTGCCCCCTATTTCCGCATTTCCTTTGCAACCGCGACCGAGCGCCTCGAAGCGGCGTGCGCGCGCATCAGAACGGCCTGCGAAAAGCTGTCATGAATTCGACGCCGGCAATCCGGCGAAACTGAAACGAAACGGAGCACGAGATGGATCTTGGCATCAGGGGAAAGACGGCGTTGGTGCTGGGCGCCGGTGGCGGACTTGGCGGCGCCATCGCCAAGGCACTTGCGCGCGAAGGCGTGAAGGTTGCGCTCGGCGACATCGATCTCGCCGCTGCTGAAGCGACCGCGGCGGCTGTGCAGGCCGAGGGCGGCACGGCCCTTGCGCTGGCGTGGGACCTCGGCGACATGGCCGCCATCGAACCCAATGTAGCACGGATCGAGGCTGAACTCGGCGCGGTGGATATTCTGGTCAACAACACCGGAGGCCCGAAGCCGAGCACCGTCGCCGGACAGGCCCCCGAGCTGTGGCGATCGAGTTTCGAATCCATGGTGCTGTCGGTCATCGCGATCACCGACCGGGTCCTGCCGGGAATGCGCGCCCGCAACTGGGGCCGCATCATCACCTCCACCTCTTCAGGCGTGGTCGCTCCAATTCCCAATCTCGGCCTGTCCAACGCGCTGCGGGTCTCACTGGTCGGCTGGTCGAAGACGCTGGCGCGCGAAGTCGGCCGCGACGGCATCACCTCCAACATCATCCTTCCCGGCCGCATCGCCACGCCCCGCATCACCTTTCTGGACAAGCAGAAGGCAGAGCGTGAGAACCGCCAGGTCACGGACGTGGCGGCCGAAAGCGTTGCCGCGATCCCGGTCGGTCGTTACGGCCAGCCGGAAGAATACGCCGATGCGGTCGCTTTCCTTGCAAGCAAGCGCGCATCATACATCACCGGCAGCACCATCCGTATCGATGGCGGCCTGATCGCAAGCATCTGATCCAATATCCCAGGAGACGAATATGACTATCGACACCAGCAATGACGGTGCGCTGATCGCGGCGCTCTCCAACGTAACGACCGCGACGCTGACGACGGTGCTGCTCAAGAAGGGGCTGCGCAATGTCTGGCTTCGCGGCGCCGCACCGCTCAATCCCGGCCAGCCGCGCCTTGTGGGCCGTGCCTTCACCCTCCGCTTCGTCCCCGCGCGCGAGGATCTCGCGACCCCGGCAAGCTGGTCCTCGCCGATCTCGACGCGCGCTGCGATCGAAGACATGCCCGAGGGCTGCATCGCGGTGGTCGACTCCATGGGCGTTACCGACGCCGGCATTTTTGGCGACATCCTCTGCGCGCGCATGCAAAAGCGGGGCGTGGCGGCACTGGTGACCGACGGCGTCGTGCGCGACGTCGCCGGCGTTCGCGCGACCGGCCTGCCGGTCTGGTGCAGCGGTGTCGCCTCTCCGCCCTCTGTGGCCGGCCTCACCTTCGTCGACTGGCAGCAGCCCATCGGCTGCGGCGGCGTCGCCGTCTTCCCCGGCGACATGATCGTGATCGACGACGACGGCGCGGTGCTGATCCCGGCCGATCTGGTCGAGGCCGTCACTGCCGAGGCAGTCGAGCAGGAGCGTCTCGAAGGCTGGATCATGAGCCAGGTCGAGGACGGTGTCGCCCTGCCGGGCCTCTATCCGCCGAACGAGGAAAACAAGGCGCGTTACGCAGCGTTCAAAGCTGGAAAGTGACGTGTTTGGGGGGCGTCGGTGAACCGCGCTCCCTCCCCTTTCCTAAAGGTGTAACGATGAAGACCGGCAAGATCGCGCTTGTGACCCGGCTGTCCCCGGAAGCCGAGACCATGTGGCTCGAGCGGCTCTCGGCGGTCATGCCCGGTGAGGACATCCGGTCTTTCGTTACCCTGACCCCGGACGAGTACGTAGATATCGAGATTGCCATCGTCGCCAATCCCGATCCGGCTCACTTGGCGCAGCTGACCGGTCTCGTCTGGGTTCAAAGCTTGTGGGCCGGCGTCGAGCGCCTCGTCGCGGAGCTCGGCGACTTCCGCCCGCCGATCGTTCGTCTCGTGGACCCGGAACTGGCACGGACCATGGGCGAAGCAGCACTCGCATGGGTTTTGTACCTCTTCCGCGACATGCCCATCTATGCCGCCCAGCAGAGGGCGTCTCAGTGGGTCCAGCATCCCTATCGCAGGCCGGAACGCACGACGGTCGGCGTCCTTGGCCTGGGTGAGCTGGGGGCCACGGCTGCCATGCGCCTTCGCGAAGCCGGCTTCAACGTCGCGGGCTGGAGCCGAAGCCTCAAGCAGGTGCAAGGCATAACCTGCCGTGCTGGCGAGGACGGTCTGGAGGAAACGCTCAAGACGAGCGATATTCTCGTGTGCCTGTTGCCTCTTACCGCTGAAACGCGCGACCTGTTGGATGCGCGGCGTCTCGCGCTATTGCCGCGCGGGGCAAAGCTGGTCAATTTCGCGCGCGGCCCGATCATCAACACACCCGCGCTGCTTGCGGCGCTGGATACAGGCGCGCTCGGCCATGCCGTGCTCGACGTGTTTGCGGTCGAACCCCTGCCGGCCGCCTCACCTGAATGGTCGCACAGCGCAGTTACCGTGCTCCCCCACATTTCGGCTGCGACCGATCCGGACACCGCGAGCCTGATAGTCGCCCGCAACATCGAAGCCTACCGCGCCGACGGAAGCTTGCCCACAGCCGTCAACCTCCACCGCGGTTACTAGCTGTTCGGTCCTGGGCTCGATATCACCCGGGCATGACGCTCACTTCGGCTGGGACGGAACGGCTGCAATTGTGAGAATGCACATTGGGCGAGGCCATGGCGGTCGAGCACTCTTTTCTGGAATGCGCAAATGGCCAGCCAGCCTGCGCACATGCAGTTCGCGAATCTTCGTCGTCCAAAGGACGCGCTACAAACCGTAGACGGTCCTCCGTAACCGAACACACCTGCCACGGCATCAACACCCCTACAGAGCGATCTTACGCGTCCCATCACCCAAGCTTGGTTTTGCGTCATTTCATTCAGTCTTGACAAAACAAACTGCTGGAACTATCTGACGCCCATGAACAGTTACGATGACGATCCCGCCGTAGAATTCATCGAGACGGTCGGGCTGCGGTTCCAGGAGCAGAACATGCCCCGCATCGCAGGGCGGCTCTTCGGGCTTCTTTTGCTCGAGGGCGGTCCTTTCAGCTTCGGGGAACTGGCAGACAAGCTTCAGGTCAGCCGGGGCAGCATCAGCACGAATGCGCGGATGCTGGCGGAGATGGGGCTGATCGAGCGCGTCTCCAGGCCGGGAGACCGCCAGGATCACTACCAGATCGTCCCCGATGGAATGGTGCGGCTGTTCAAGCGCCAGCTCGAAAAACTGTGGTGGTCAGCCAATTTCTATCACTCGATCGAGGCCCGGCTGCCGGATCACAAGCAACAGGCAAAGCAGCGTCTGCACGCCACCGCGGTCTATACGCGCAAGGCGGCCGATGGGTTGGCACTCGGGATCACCGAGGCCGAGGAACTCCTGAGACAATCAGAAACTGCATAAGCCATTCATTCGCGTCGGCGGGCTATCTGCGGGCGCGCTGTTCAGTTTGTACTAAACAAAGAGAGCTTACATGGCCCGCAAATGGACGACAAAGCTGGCGCTCGGTGCGCTGCTCATCGGCGGCATCTACGCAGGGGTTTCGTATCTCGGCGTCGGGCCGGCGGCGCTCGACGCCAATGCTCGGACCGAGATCGACAGCTCTGCGGCGAACCGCGCCGCGCCGCGTCCGCTTGAACTGGCAGAGGTCGAGGTCAATCGGGTGAAGCCCACCTCCATGGAAGAGACGCTGCGCGTCAGCGGCGAGCTCCGCCCTGTCAACCGCGTGGTGCTCAGGGCCAAGGTCGGCGGGACCGTGAACGAGGTCAACGCGCGCGCCGGTCAGGCCGTAAAGGCCGGCGATGTGCTGATCCGCTTTGAGACCGAGGATCTGCAGTCCGCAGTCGTGCAGCGCGATTCCAACCTCGATGCGGCGCGCGCCCAACTGGTGCTGAGCGAGCAGACGCTGGACAAGACGGAAGAGCTGTCGCGGCGTGGCTTCGCAACCCGCGCTGCGCTCGAAAAGGCGCAGAGTGACGTGGCAGCAGCGCGCGCGAACGTCCAGGCGCTTGGGGCCGAGACCGAAACCGCGCGGACCGCATTGCGCGACGCCGAGATCATCGCGCCGTTCGACGGCGTGGTGGCCAGCCGCTCGGTCGAGCCCGGCGCGCCGGCGACGGCGAATGCCGATCTTCTCACCATAGTCGACACTTCGGTCCTCGAGGCCGAGGTTCTGGTCTCGACACGCGACATCACGCGCCTTCGGGTGGGTCAGGTGGCCACGTTGCAGATCGATGGGCTGGACGGGCAATCCGTGACCGGAACGGTCGACCGCATCAATCCCGTCGTCAACGAAGGCTCGCGTTTCGTGGCGGTCCACATAAGGCTGGAGAACACCGATGGACGGCTGTGGGGCGGCATGTTCGCGACCGGCTCGATCCAGGTGCGCGAAAGCAAGGACGTCTTCGTCCTGCCCTCCACGTCGCTGCGCGAGGACGAGGCGGGAGCCTATGTGTTCAAGCTTGCGGACGGCAAGCTCCTGCGCCAGCCCGTGAGCGTCGGCGCGCGCTGGAATGGCGGCAATTCGATCGAGATCGCCGACGGCATCGACACCGGCGACACGATCGTGGTCGCGCCACTCCCCGAACTCGAGCCGGATACGGCTGCCGTGGTCTCGGAGGCCGGCTGACATGTTTCTCACACGCATCTCGGTCAAACATCCGGTCTTCGCCACCATGATGATGGTGGCGTTGCTGGTCTTCGGCCTGTTCTCGTTCCAGCGCCTGGGCCTCGACCAGTATCCGAACGTCGATGTTCCCGTCGTCGTCGTGGTGACCAGCTATCCCGGCGCGACGCCGGAGACGGTAGAGACCGAGGTCACGCGTCCGGTCGAGGAAGCGCTGAACTCGATCAGCGGCCTCGATAGCGTGACGTCGACGTCTTATGAAGGCCGCTCCGTCGTCGTCGCCCAGTTCAAGCTGGAAGTGCAGGGAGCGACCGCGGCACAGGACGTCCGCGAAAAGGTTGCGCCCCTGGAAGCGCAGTTCCCCGCCGCTGTCGACAAGCCGCTCGTCTCGCGCTTCGATCCGTCCGACCAGCCGATCCTGTCGGTGGCGGTCAGTTCGCCGTCGCTCAGCGTGCCCGAACTGACCACGCTCGCCGACCAGCGCGTCGCCCGCCAGTTGACGACCATCTCGGGCGTCGGCCAGGCCACGCTGGTGGGCGGACAGGAACGCCAGATCGACATTCGCATCGACGAGACCCGCATGCGGGCGCTCGGCGTCGGAATCGACGAAGTCGTGGGCGCGCTGCGCAGCGGCAACCAGAACCGCCCGGCCGGCAGTGTGATCGGCGACTTCAGCGAGCGCACGATCCAGGTCCAGGGTCGTATCGAGCAGCCCGAGGATTTCCTCGAGATGATCGTGGCGCGGCGCGGCGGCGGCCCGGTCTATCTGGGCGACATCGCGACGATCAGCGACGGCGCCGCCGACGCGGAAAGCCTCGCGATCTACAATGGCGAGCCGGCGCTGGCGCTCGACATCGTCAAGATACAGGACGCGAACACGGTTCAGGTCGTCACGGATGTGAAGCAGCGCCTCGAACAGCTCAACGAGGAACTTGCGTCCGAGGGCGTGCAGCTTCGCATCGTCACGGACTCGTCCGTCGCGATCCAGGAATCCGTCGATCAGGTCCAGGCGACGCTCATGGAGGGCGCAGCGCTCGCCATTGCCATCGTCTTCCTTTTCCTCAATTCCTGGCGCAGCACGGTCATCACCGGCCTCACTTTGCCGATCGCAATGATCGGCACGCTCGCCGTCATCAGCGCCCTCGGCTTCACGCTCAACACGATGAGCCTTCTGGCACTCACCCTCTCCATCGGCATTCTGGTAGACGACGCGATCGTCGTGCGAGAGAACATCACCCGCCATCTCCATATGGGCAAATCGCATCTCCGGGCAGCGCTCGACGGCACCAACGAGATCGGCCTTGCCGTGATGGCGACGACGGCGACCATCATCGCGGTGTTCCTACCCGTGGCCTTCATGGAAGGCATTGTCGGACGCTTCTTCTACGAGTTCGGCGTGACGGTCTCGGCTGCGGTGCTGATATCGCTTTTCGTCGCCTTCACGCTCGACCCGATGCTGTCCAGCGTCTGGTACGATCCGGATGCGCAGCCAAATGCCAAGCGTGGTCCGATCGGCCGCATCATCGCCCGCTTCGACCACGGTTTCGAAAAGCTGGCAGGCCAGTACCGAAACCTCATCGGCTGGACGCTGCGGCACCGCTTCGTCACGCTGATGGCGACCGTCGCCATCTTCGTCGGCAGCGTCTTCATGGTTCCGCTCGTCGGCGCCGAGTTCGTGCCGAACGCCGACGAGGGCCGGTTCCAGATCAACGTGACCGCGCCGGTCGGTTCCTCACTGGACTATACGCGTGCCAAGCTTGGCCAGGTGGAAGGCGCGCTGCGCGAGTTCCCCGAAGTTTCGGCGATATACTCGACAGTGAACACGGGCGGAGCGATGGGCAAGCACAAGGCGGCCGTGCTGGTGCGGCTCGTGCCTCATGCGGAGCGCACACGCACGCCCGCGATGCTGGGCGAGCCGATCCGCGAGCGCCTCGCTGCCATTCCGGGCATCGACATCGCGATCGTCCAGGAGGGACTTGGTGGTGGCCAGAGCCCGATCCAACTCAGCATTCTCGGCGACGACCGCGCGGTCCTCGACGAGATCGCGACCAACATCATCGCCGACATGCGCCGCATCCCGGGAATGGTCGATGTTGCGTCCAGCGCGGAGGAGACCAGCGAGATCGTCTCGGTGCGCCTCAAGCGCGAGGCCGCAAGCGATCTCGGCATCGGCGTGCAGCAGCTCGGCGACATGCTGAGCCCGCTCGTCGGGGGCGAAGAGGTCACCAACTGGACCGACTCGCTCGGCGAGACCTACGAGGTCGTCGTTCGTCTCCCGCAGGATCAGCGGACAGACATGACCGCGATCAGCGAACTGATGATGACGACGGGCAGCACCGATGCGAGCGGCGCGCCGGTCATGGTTCGCATCGACCAGGTCGCGGACATCTCGGCTGTACGGACCGCATCGGAAATCCGCCGGCTCGACATGTCGCGCGAGGTTCTCATATCGGCAGACGTTGCCGGCCGCACGCTGGGCGACGCGACCACGGACCTCCAGTCCCTCATAGCGAGATACGAGCTTCCGGCTGGTTACCGCATACAGCTCGGCGGCCAGTCCGAGAACATGGAGGAGACGGTCGGCCACATGGTCACCGCGCTCGCGATGGCGGTCATCTTCATCTACATCGTCCTGGCGTCGCAGTTCGGCAGCTTCACCCAGCCGATCGCCATCATGGCCGCCCTGCCCCTCTCGCTCATCGGCGTCCTGCTCGGCCTGCTTGTGACCGGCAGCACGATCAACATGTTCTCGCTGATCGGCTTCATCATGCTGATGGGTCTGGTGACGAAGAACGGCATCCTGCTGGTGGATTTCGCCAACAAGGAGCGCGAACGCGGCCTGTCGCTCACCGAAGCGCTGGTCAGCGCCGGCTCGATCCGCTTTCGGCCGATCGTCATGACCACGCTTGCAATGATCTTCGGCATGATCCCGCTCGCGCTTGCCGTCAGCGGCGGCGGTGCGCAGCGCGCGCCAATGGCGCATGCCGTGATCGGCGGCCTGATCAGCTCGACCATCCTGACGCTGATCGTCGTGCCGGTGATCCTGTCCTACATCGACAGCATCACGCGGCGGCTCGCACCGTTCTTGCCAAAGGCGCCCGAAGATCACGAGGGCCATGGGGACGGTGAGGAAAGTGCCGCACAGAGGCCGGCCTGATGCGACGAAATCCTGTGGGGATCGCTATACGGCGATCTCCACGCAGGCAGCAGAGATGCGTCGCAGCGCTTCTTCCAGTTCGCCTTGCGAGGTCGCATAGGAAATGCGGAAGAACGGGCTGAGGCCAAATGCCGATCCCGGCACGACCGCAACTTCTGCCTTCTCCAGAAGGTAGTTCGCGAAGTCGCGGTCGGAGCCGATGACGTCGCCGTCCGGGGTCTTGCCGCCGAGCAGGCCCGCACAACTCGCAAACGCGTAGAACGCGCCTTCCGGCATGCGGCATTCGATGCCGTCGATGGCGTTCAGCCCGCTTACGACCAGATCACGACGCGCCCGGAAGCTGTCGCGGCGTTCGGGGATGAAATCCTGCGTGCCCGTCAGCGCCTCGATCGCCGCAGCCTGGCTGATCGATGTGGGGTTCGACGTCGCCTGGCTCTGCACCACGGCCATGGCCTTGATCAGGTCGGCGGGTCCCGCCGCGTAGCCGATGCGCCACCCAGTCATGGCATAGGCCTTCGAGACGCCGTTGATCGTCAACGCCCGCTCGCGAAGGCGCGGCTCGAGCGCGACCGGCGTCACGAAGCGAAAACCGTCATAGACGATGTGCTCGTAGATATCGTCGGCCATAAGCCACACATGCGGCCTGTCGAGCAGCAGGTCCAGCAGCGGCCGATAATGCTCTTCACCGTAGGCGGCACCGCTTGGATTGGACGGCGAGTTCAGCAGCACCCAGCACGTGCGCGGGGTGATCGCCGCGTCGAGTTGCTCTGCCGTGATGCGAAATCCGTTCTCCGCCCTGCCCTCGACCGTGACCGGCACGCCGCCACAGATCCGCACGATGTCGATATAGGACGTCCAGTAGGGCGCTGGAATGATGACCTCGTCGCCCGGGTCGAGCGTCGCCATGAAGGCGTTGAACAGGACCTGCTTCGCGCCGGTCGAGACCGTGACCTCGTTTGCCGCGAAATCCAGCCCGTTCTCGGTCCTGAACTTGTGCCGGACCGCGTCTTTCATGGCGGGCGAGCCGTCGAGGTTGGTGTATTTCGTGTCGCCGGCCTGGATCGCCCTCCAGGCCGCCTGCTTGACGTTGTCCGGCGTGTCGAAGTCCGGCTCGCCGGCGCCAAGCACGATCACGGGTCGCCCAGTGCGCTTCATCGCGCCCGCGCGCTGCCCGATCTGAAGGATCTCGGAGACGCCGATCGAGGCGACCCTGGAGGCGGGACGAAACCCCGCCTCGCTGCGTTCGTGCTTGCTCATCTTCGTTTACTCGACGTCGAAGGACACGCCCTGCGCCAGTGGCAGGGCCTTGGAGTAGTTCACCGTGTTGGTCGCGCGGCGCATGTAGGCGCGCCATGCGTCGGAGCCGGATTCGCGGCCGCCGCCGGTTTCCTTCTCGCCACCGAACGCGCCGCCGATCTCCGCACCGGACGTGCCGATGTTCACATTGGCAATGCCGCAATCGGAACCGTCAGCCGACAGAAAACGCTCGGATTCCTGCAGGTCGCGCGTGAAGATGGAGGACGAGAGGCCGGCCGCGACCGCATTGTGCTCTTCGAGCACGGCGTCGAGGTCGCTGTATTTCATGACGTAGAGGATCGGTGCGAAGGTTTCTTCGAGCACCGGTCCGTCCTGCTTCGGCATTTCGACGATTGCCGGGCGCACGTAGTAGGCGTCCGCATCCTTCGTGTCGAAACGCGCGCCGCCGGTGACCGTGCCGCCGAGAGACTTCGCCGCATCGAGCGCCTTTTGCATATTGTCGAATGCGGCCTTGTCGATGAGCGGGCCGATCAGCGCCGCGCTTTCCAGCGGGCTGCCGATGGAGACGCTCTCATAGGCCTTCTTCAGGCGCGGAACGAGCGCGTCATACACGCTTTCGTGCACGAAGAGGCGACGCAGCGTGGTGCAGCGCTGCCCGGCGGTTCCCATGGCGCCGAATGCGATGGCGCGAAGCGCCATGTCGAGATCGGCGGATGGGCAGACGATGCCCGCATTGTTGCCGCCGAGTTCGAGGATCGCGCGCGCAAAGCGCTTGGCGAGGCGCGGGCCGACGTCGCGGCCCATGCGGGTCGAGCCGGTCGCCGACACCAGCGGAACCTTGGGATGATCCACCAACACTTCGCCGATCGCGCGATCGCCGATCAGAACCTGGAGCAGTCCTTCCGGCGCGTCCCCGAAACGCTTCAGCGCACGGGCGAAGATCGCCTCGCAGGCGAGCGCGGTGAGCGGCGTCTTTTCGGACGGCTTCCAGACGACGCTGTCGCCGCAGACGAATGCAAGGCACGCGTTCCAGGACCAGACGGCGACGGGGAAGTTGAAGGCCGAAATGACGCCCACGACGCCCAGCGGATGCCAGGTTTCCATCATGCGGTGGCCCGGACGCTCGGTCGCGATCGTCAGGCCGTAGAGCTGGCGGGACAGGCCGACCGCGAAGTCGCAGATGTCGATCATCTCCTGCACTTCGCCCAGGCCTTCCGACGGGATCTTGCCGACTTCGATCGACACCAGACGGCCGAGGTCTTCCTTGGAGGCGCGGAGTTCCTCGCCCAGCAGGCGAACCAGTTCGCCGCGGCGCGGCGCCGGCACGAGACGCCAGGCGCGGAATGCGGCGTCGGCGGCCTCGATGGCCTTCTTCGCGTCCGCTTCCGAAATCGTCTTCAGCGATGCGATCTCCGTGCCGGACACGGGGCTCCTGACGGCCATGTCGCCAGCCGTGAGCACCTTTGCGTCGAGCCCGAGACGGACGAGGATGTCCGTGGTTTCCTGTCTGATATCCATGATCGCTTTTCCTTGCTTTTCTTCGTTTCGGGTCAGCCCAGGCGAATGTTGCCCGGCAACTTAAGACTCGGATTGCTCCGGCGATTGCGCTAAATGCGGCTAAGTTGATGCGATATCCAGATGACCCTCACCCGCAAACTGACACCTGACATCACCAAGTTGCAAGCGTTCGAATGCGCTGCGCGGCATGCGAATTTCACGCTTGCGGCGACGGAACTGCACCTGACGCAGAGCGCCATCAGCCGGCAGATCAAGGATCTGGAAGCGCAGCTCGGCGTCGCATTGTTCGAGCGGGTGCGCCAGCGCGTGGTCCTGTCGGGCGCGGGGCGAAAATTCCTGCCCGACGTGCGCCGGATCCTTGCACAAACCGAGGAATCGATGCTGCGCGTGATGACATCGTCGCAGTCGACGTCGCTGACGCTCGCCACCCTGCCGACATTCGGCGCACGATGGCTGTTGCCCCGCCTGCCCGATTTCCTGAAGAACAACCCCGACATCGCGCTGAACGTTTTCTCGCATTCACGGCCTTTCGACCTGGAGGAGAAGTCGTTCGACGCGGCCATCCATTACGGCGCCCCGATCTGGGCCGGCGCGACCTGCCGCTACATCTGCCGCGAGGAAATCCTGCCCGTGGCGAGCCCGACGCTTCTCGAGCGGCCGGACGGCGACATGGTGAGCCTGATCGAGCGGGGGCCGTTGCTGCATCTCGACACGCGCCCGAAAGCGTGGAGCGACTGGTTCAGGCAGGTGCGCGGCGACGAGGTCTCATCCTATCGCGGCCACCGGTTCGACCAGTTCAACATGGTTATCCAGGCCGCAACCGCAGGTATGGGTTTCGCGCTGGTGCCGCGCTATCTCATCGAAACGGAACTGGATCAGGGCATTCTCCAGGTCGTGGTCGACATCCCGTTGCCGACCGAGAACAGCTACTATCTCGTGGTGCCGGATCGCGAGCTGGAAAATCCCCTCGTCAATCGCCTGCACGACTGGATGGTGGCACAGGTCGCGACGAGCGGCGTCGCCTGAGCGGTCACGTGGGACAGCCTGATCGCGAACCTGTCCACAAATGCAGATTCGCTCTTGCCCATCGGGCGTCGATCTGATTGTTTGCGCCCATCCACAGGGGTGCTCCGTATTGTCGGGGCTGAGACGCGGGCGCGAAGCCCTCAAACCCTAGAAGCTGATCTGGGTAATACCAGCGGAGCGAGGCGGGCTATGTTTTCAGGCGCACAGATTTCCCTTTATCCCATGACCGGCGATTTCGTCGGCGTCATCATGAGCGCGCTCGGCGCGCTCGATCCCTATCGCGATCAATTGCGAATCGAGACCGACGACATCTCGACGCTTCTCGTCGGCCCGCCCGAAGTGCTGTTTCCGGCGATGCGCGACCTGTTCGTCGCGACGGCCGCGAGCGGCATCCACTGCGTGCTTTCGGCTGCGATCTCGCGCGGATGCCCGGGCGAGCCGGACGACGCGATCTGCGCGTCCCCGCAACTGAACGGTCCTCGCGAGCCGATCGAGCAGCGCAAGGATGCGGCATTCGCGGCGATAGCCGGCGCGCCGCACACGGGCTCTACGATCGCCGCGCAATTCTCGCTCTACGTGATGGGCGAAGGCGATCACATGGACGAGATCTACGGCTGCATCGACTTCGTGAAGCGCTCCGGCGTGTTCGATCGCTCGAAGAATTTCTGTACCCGGCTGGGCGGCGATGCCGGCCCCGTCTTCGCCGCGCTGGAAGCCGCGTTCTGCAAGTTCGGGCCTCCCGAGGGGCATGTGACGATCGACCTGACGGTTTCGGCGAACAGCCCGACGCCGCGCTGACGCCCACAGCGACGATAGATCCCTCATGCCCTCATCACCATCCGCGCGGGCGGTCGCGTCCGCGTTCGCCAAGGCCGGCCCCGCCATCGTGTCGGTCGGTTCGCTGTTTGCCGCGTGGGAATTCTACGCGCAGACCTCCGGCATCTCGCCGACCACGCTGCCGGCACCGTCGCGGGTGCTCGCGCAGATGGTGCAGCATCGCGCGGCGCTCATCGACAACACGCTGCCAACCATCCGCGCGACGCTCCTGGGCTTCGCCTGCTCGCTGACGGCCGCCTTCACCTTCTCGGTGGCGATCGATTTCTTCAAACCGTTGCGCCGGGCGCTCTTTCCCGTCTTCATCATCAGCCAGACCCTGCCGCTAATCGCGATCGCTCCGCTCATCGTTTTGTGGTTCGGCTTCGGCCTGACGCCGAAGATCGTGCTCGTCGCGCTCGTCACCTTCTTTCCGATGCTGGTGGCACTCGTCCAGGGCTATGCGTCCACCGACAGGGATATCGAGGCCCTGCTCGCGTCCATGGGCGCATCGCGGTGGCGCATCTTCATCGCCGCGCGGCTGCCGTCGGCCCTGCCCTACTTCTTCGCGGGGCTGCGCATTTCAATCACCTATGCGGTGGTCGCCGCGATCTTCGCGGAATATGCCGGGGCGGCGAAGGGGCTCGGCATCTACATCCTCAACGCCAAGAACAATTTCCGGCCGGATCTGGTGCTCGCAGCCGTCGTGATCAGCGCCACGCTGACGCTCGTCCTGTTCGCCACGGCGATGCTCGTCCAGCGCATTGCGATGCCGTGGCAGCAGCTCGACGGGGACCAGCGCCGATGAGCGCCAACCGGCTCGAGCTGCGGCACTTACGAAAAAGGTTCGGCGATCTCGACGTGCTGGCCGACATCTCGCTCACCGTGAAGCCGGGCGAGTTCGTGTCCATCCTCGGGCCATCCGGCGCGGGCAAGTCGACGATCTTCAAGCTTCTCACCGGAGGGGTTGAACCGGATGGCGGCGAAGTGCTGTTCGACGGCACGCCGCTCATGAAAGACCGTCGCCCGTTCGCGTTCATGCCGCAACGCGACGCACTGATGCCGTGGCGGCGCATCATCGACAATGCCACGCTCGGCCTCGAAGTGCGGGGGATGGCTCGCAGCCGGGCCCGCGCGCAGGTCGCACCGCTCTTCGCCGAATTCGGCCTCGATGGTTTCGAGCGCCACTATCCCGCGCAGCTTTCGGGCGGGATGCGCCAGCGGGCCGCTCTTTTGCGCACCGTCGTCCAGCACCGCGACATGCTCCTGCTGGACGAGCCATTCGGTGCGCTGGACGCGCTGACGCGGGCCGGCATGCAGCAATGGCTTCAAACCATGTGGAACCATCACCGGTGGACAGCGCTGCTGATCACGCATGACGTACGCGAAGCGGTCTTCCTGTCCGATCGGATCTATGTTCTCACCGCGCGGCCGGCACGGGTCATGACCGAAATCGCCGTGCCGCTGCGGCGTCCCCGCATTGATCTTGCCACGCCCGAGGCGAGCGCCATCGAAGCGCAGCTTTTGCAGACACTTCTCAATCCCGACAAGAGGACCTGACCATGCCCACCCGCCGCCAGATGATCGCCGCCGCGCTCGCCGCCCCCTTCGTGCCACGTCTGGCGTTCGCTCAGTCGCAGTCGGTGACCGTCGCGCTCGACTGGACGCCCAACACGAACCACATCGGCCTCTATGTCGCGCAGGCCAAGGGCTACTATGACGAGGCGGGGCTGGAGGTTCAGATCCTGCCCTACAGCGACACGGCAGCCGGCACGCTTGTCGCCAATCGCGTCGCCGATTTCGGCATTCTCGGCGTTCTGGGGCTCTTCACCCAGCGAACGGCGGGCGCCGACCTCGTCGCGACCTATGCGCTGGTGCAGACCGAGACCGGCCGCCTCGTCTTCAATGGCAATCGCAAGGACATCCAGCGGCCGAGAGATCTTGACGGGATGACCTATGGCGGCTTCGGCAGCGGTTGGGAAACGACGCTCATCGGCTCGATGATCCGCCACGATGGCGGCGAAGGCACGTTCGAGACCGTCACGCTGGGCACGTCCGCCTATCAGGCGCTCGCCAATGGCGCGGTCGATTTCACGCTTGAAGTCTATACGTGGGAAGGCGTGAAGGCCAAGCTCGAAGGCGTCTCGCAGCGCGCCTTCCGCTATGACGCCTACGGCGTGCCCGATCAGCACACCAACTTTATAGGATCGAGCCAGGCGTGGCTTGACGAAAACCCTGAAACGGCCGCCGCCTTCATCGCCGCCACGCGGCGCGGCTATGCCTTCGCGGTGGAAAACCCGGACGAAGCCGCCGGCATCCTCATTGCGGCGAACAGCGATGTCCTGACCGACGGCACGCTCATCCGCGCATCGCTTCAGGCGCTGATCGACGGGCACTACTTCCGAAGCGCCGACGGGGTGATCGGAACGATCGACCCCGCGAAGATGGAAGCGACCGCCAACTTCCTGATGGAGGCGGACGTACTGGTCGACGTGGATGGCAACCCGCTCCAAGACCGCCCCGATTTCACGACCTACTACACCAACGCCTATCTGGACTGATCGGGATCAGCCCCTAAAAGCAAAGCGGCCAACCGCGAGGCTGGCCGCTTTTTCATATCCTTGAAGGTCAGGCGGCAGATGCGACCGCCGGCTCGCCGATCGTCACGGTCAGGGTGCCGAGCGTGTCGATGCTTCCCACCAGCACGTTGCCCGGCAGCACCGGGCCGACGCCGTCCGGCGTGCCGGTCATGATCACGTCACCCGGCTCGAGCGAAAAATAGCGCGACAGCGTCGAGATGATCTCCGGCGTGCGCCAAATCATCAGGTTGAGATCCGAATCCTGCTTCGCGACGCCATCGACCTCGAGCCGGATGCTGCCGCTCGACGGGTGACCGACCTGCTCCACGGGGTAGATGGGCCCCAGCGGCGCCGAGTGGTCGAACGACTTCTTCAACTCCCACGGAAGCCTCGGGCCATCCGGCGTGTCGAGCAGGGTGCGGCGCGTCATGTCGAGGCAGATGCCGTAGCCGAAGACATGCGACAGCGCTTCGTCTTCGGGAATGTTGTAGCCGCCGGATTTCATGACGACCATCAGTTCGAGTTCGAAGTGGAAATTGTCGGTCTTCGGCGGATAGGGAACCACATCGCCGTCCTGAACCACCGAATCCGCCGGCTTCTGGAAGATCAGCGGAAAGTCGCGCGTCTCGTCGCCACCCATCTCGCGAACATGCGCGACATAGTTGCGACCGACGCAGTAGATGCGGCGCACGGGGAAACGCTCATCCGATCCGACGATCGGCAGGGTCTTCTGGATTGGGGCTGGAACGGCATGCTTGGCGTCGTGTGTCATCGTGGATTCCGTCGGTTTCACTCGACGCAAAGCATATGCGCGATCGGAACCGTGTCCAGAAGAATCTGCATATTATGATCGTAAGCGCAGAAATATGAATTTCTGTTGACAGCTTTTTTGGTTGGTGCATCCTGAGCGCCAGTTGCAGAGACAACGGAAGGGGAATGAACCATGTTTAAGAGAAGAGAGTTCATCGCAGCGGTCGCGTCGGTTTCGCTGCTCCTGTCGGCACCGTTCGCGGCGGCGCAGGACAAGCAGGAGCTCACGATCGCGTTCCCGAGCCCGGGCGGGCTGGGATATTTCGCGCTCTACAACGCGATGGGCGAAGGTTACTTCGAGGAAGAAGGCCTCGTGATCCAGCCCCAGAGCGTCAACGGTTCGGGTCAGGTCATCCAGGCCCTGCTCGCCGGTCAGGCGCAGCTCGGGCACCCTGGCCCCGGTCCGCTCCTGAACGCCCGCGAAGGCGGCGAAGACCTCGTCTACATCTACAACTATTTCACCCGCAGCCAGTTCAATCTCGTCGTCCCCGCGGAGTCGAAATTCCAGTCGCCGAGCGACCTCAAGGGCAAGGTGATCGGCGTCGGAACCTCGGACGGTGCGGAGGTCGCATTCGTGCGCTCCATCTTCGATGCCGAGGGCATGAAGGAAGGCGCCGACTACGAGTTCATCACGGTCGGCGAAGGCGGCATGGCGGTCGCGGGCTTCATGCAGAAGTCGATCGACGCCTATGCGTCGGATACGGCCGGCGTCGCCACGCTGCAGCTTCGCGGCGTCGACCTGCGCATCCTCACGCCGCCGGAGTTCCAGGGCTATTTCGGCAACGGCTATGTCGTGACGCGCGCCTACATGGAAGAGAATGCCGACGTGATCGAGCGCTTCGGCCGTGCGCTCGTAAAGGGCATCAAGTTCGGCATCGACCCCGCCAACCGCGAGGCGACGCTCGAACACGCCAACCTCGGCAACCCGCAGCAGCTTGAAGACATGGAATTCGCCAATGCGCTCCTCGATGTCTACTTCAACCTGACTGCGCCGCTCGATGCGAGCAAGGGCTATGGCTACCAGAACCCGGAAGCCTGGGAGCGCTGGCAGCAGACGCTGGTCAATTCCGGCGATCTCGACGCGCCGCTGCCCGATCTCACTCAGGCATACACGAACCAGTTCGTGGAAGCGTGGAACGCAAAGTGATGTCATCCACAGCAATGGCGGCCGGGAACACATCCCGGCCAACGCCGATCTACGAACTGACCAACGTCTCGAAATCCTATGGCGACGGTGACGTCGTTGCGCTCGAAGGCGTCGACCTGACGCTTCGACAGGGCGAGTTCCACTCGGTGATCGGATCGAGCGGCTGCGGCAAGTCCACGCTGCTCAAGATCATGGCGGGTCTCACACCGCCATCGAAGGGTCGCGTCATCCTCTCCGGCACGCCGGTGAAGGGTGCACGCCCCGACATCGGCATGATGTTCCAGCAGGCGACGCTCTTTCCGTGGCGCACGACATTGCAGAACATCCTGCTCCCGATCGAGGTGCGCGAAGGCAAGGCCGCGGCCGAAGCGGCGAAACCCAAGGCGCTCGCCTTGCTCGAACTCGTTGGGCTCAAGGGCTTCGAGAAGGCCTACCCCTCGCAACTGTCTGGCGGCATGGCGCAGCGCGCCGCGATCTGCCGCATGCTCGTATCCGAGCCGGACGTGCTGCTCCTCGACGAACCCTTCAGTGCGCTGGACGAGATCACGCGCGACTTCATGAACATGGAACTGCAGCGCGTCTGCATGGAGCGCAATGCATCGGCATTCCTCGTGACGCATTCGATCTCGGAGGCCGTGATCCTCTCGGATGTCGTGCATGTCATGTCGGCGCGTCCTGGGCGGGTGGTCCGCACGGTCGAAATCGACCTGCCGCGCCCGCGCACTCTGGAGATGGCGACGTTGCCGGCATTCGGCGAACACGTCAGCACGATCCGCAATCTTCTCGACAAGGGAGCGTTCCTATGAGCGAGCTGTCAGCGGCCGGCACGGCGATAGCGCCCGACGGCGACACGGTCTGGACCGAGCGCGTCTCGATCGCATCGTCCGTCCCGCGCTGGGTTTCGATGGTGGTGCTCATGGCCGTCTTCCTGGGCCTGTGGCAACTGGTGACGTCGGCCGGCATCGTCTCGCCGCTGATCCTGCCGAGGCCGATCGAAACGATCATCGACCTCGGCTTCGTCGGCAGAAGTCTGCTCTCCGGCAACTACATGCTGGCGGCCTTCTGGGTCACGACACAGGAAGTGATCTGGGGTTTCGTGGTCGCGTTGGCGATCGGCGTCTCGCTAGGCGTCCTCGTCGGCGAAACCTCCGTCGGCGAGCGCGCGGTCATGCCTTATATCGTCGCCATCGACACGATGCCGAAACTTGCCTTCGCACCGCTTTTCGTCGCGTGGCTCGGTTTCGGCATCTCCTCGAAAGTGGCGCTCGCGGCGTTCATCTCGGTCTTCCCGATCATCGTCGGCACGGCTGCCGGTCTTCACGCGGCCGACGAGAATGCGAAGATGCTGTTCAAGAGCATCGGTGCCTCGCGCCTCCAGACGCTCGTCAAGCTGAAGATACCGACCGGCCTGCCGCAGTTCTTCACCGGGCTCAAGATCGCGGCCATCAGCGTCGTGTCCGGCGCCATTGCCGGCGAGTTCCTCGGCGGCGGTCGCGGCTTCGGAGAGTTGATCCGCGTCGCGGCGGCGCAGCTCGACACACCGCGTGTTTTCTCGCTCATCATCTATCTCAGCCTGCTTGGGCTGTTGATGTTCGGCCTCGTTTCCTGGATGCAGTATAAATTCGTCTTCTGGCATCGTACGAGCAGCAATGCCCTCAGGAAGGCGGCGAAATAGATCGCTTCAGGAAACACGGATGCCGAAACCGACAGACAAGACGACGCTCGCGACAACGGTCTACCAGAAACTGCGCTCCGACATCATTCGAAGCGCCTTCCGGCCGGGCGAGAAGCTTCGCATCGAAGGCATCGCGGCGATGTACGACGTCGGCAGCAATGCTGTGCGCGAGGCGTTGTCGCGCCTGTCGTCCGAACGTCTGGTCGAACGGCACGAACAGCGCGGATTCTCGGTTCCCGCGATCGCGCTCGGTGACTGGCGCGTTCTGGTCAGGACGCGGTGTTTTCTGGAATCGAGCGTCCTGCGCGAATCGATGAAGCACCGCGACGACCCGTGGGAAGAGGCGATCGTCGTCGCGTTCCACCGGCTGTCGCGCTTCCGCTCGGACAGCGCCGAGGATCGCGCCGCGTGGGAAGACGCACACCGCAATTTCCACCGCGCGCTGCTGGCGAATTGCGGCTCGCCGTGGCTCATCGAATTCTGCGACATCCTCGCGGATCACGCGGCGCGCTATGTGTCCGTCTCCAACGCCTACCGCCAGGTGCCCCGCGACGGCCAGGCCGAGCACGAGGCCCTGATGAAGGCCGTCCTGCACGGCACGGAGGATGAGGCGTGCACGCTTCTCGTGGAGCACTACACGAAGACGCTGCGGATGATAGAAGACCTCTTCGACCGCGACCAGCTTTCACCTGCCGACCTGTCGAGCGCGGACGCGCCTGTCTCGGCTCTCATTTCCAAATCGCAATCGTGAGCGACCAATGACCTATCCCATCGATCCGATCTATCCATCGCGCCGCTCGCCGGTCATGTCCCGCAACGCCATCGCCACCTCGCACCCGCTCGCCACCGAAACCGGACTTTCGATGCTTCGCAAGGGCGGCAACGCGCTCGATGCAGCGCTTGCCGCCGCGATTACACTCACCGTCGTGGAACCGACCGGAAACGGGCTCGGCTCCGACGCCTTCTGCATCCTGTGGGATGGCACGGAATTGCACGGGCTCAACGCGTCGGGCCGCTCGCCGGCGGCATGGTCCCCGGAGCGCTTCGCGGGCAAGCCGGGCGTTCCGCGCCGCGGCTGGGAGAGCGTCACCGTGCCGGGCGCCGTTTCCGCATGGGTCCAACTGTCGGAACGTTTCGGCAAGCTGCCGTTCGAGGCGCTCTTCGAGCCTGCCATCGAATACGCATCGAAGGGCTACCACGTCACGCCCATCGTCGCCGAGCAATGGAAGCGCGCCGCCGAGGAACTGCATGTCCAGCCGGGCTTTGCCGAAGCGTTCATGCCCAAGGGCCGGGCGCCGGAAGCCGGCGAACTGTTCCAGTGCGAGGCCATGGCGAACACGCTGCGTTTGATCGCGGCCACCAAAGGCGAAGCCTTCTATCGCGGCGAACTGGCCGACAAGATAGCAGCCTTTGCGAAGGAGCACGACGCTGCCCTGACCGCCGCCGACATGGCGGCGCACGAGAACGACTGGTGTGGAACCATCGCAAAGGATTTCGGCGACGCGACGCTGCACGAAATCCCGCCGAACGGCCAGGGCATCGCCGCGCTGATGGCGCTGGGCATGCTCAAGGGCACCGGCATTGAAGCGCTTCACCCCGACAGCCCGGAGGCGCTTCATCTCCAGATCGAGGCGATCAAGCTCGCCTTCATGGACATTCATGCCTTCGTGGCCGACCAGCTTCACATGGACGAGGTCAAGGCCTCGCATCTGCTGGACGACGCCTATCTCGCCTCACGCGGAAAGCTGATCGACCCGGCCAAGGCATCGCTTTTCCCCGTCGGCGCGCCGCGCGACGGCGGCACAGTCTGTCTCGCCTCGGGCGACGCGGACGGGATGATGGTCTCCTACATTCAGTCGAACTATGCCGGCTTCGGGTCCGGCGTCGTCGTTCCGGGCACGGGCATCAGCCTCCAGAATCGCGGCTTCGGCTTCAACACGATCCCCGGCCATCCCAATGAGGTTGGGCCGAGCAAGCGGCCCTTCCATACGATCATACCCGGCTTCGTGATGGGCAAAGCCGGACCGCTGATGGCGTTCGGCCTGATGGGCGGACCGATTCAGGCGCAGGGCCATCTCCAGATGATGCTGCGCACGCAGGTCTGGGGCCAGGATCCGCAGACGGCTGCCGATGCGCCGCGCTGGCGCGTCATTTCCGGCCTGGACGTGGCCATCGAAAGCTCGATGGCCCCCGCAACGGTCGCGCGGCTGGAGGAACTCGGCCACGCCGTCGTTTCCGAAGCGCCGGAAGCCAGCTTCGGCTTCGGCGGTGCACAATTGGTGCAGCGGATCGAAGGCGGCTATGTGTCCGGCTCCGATCCACGCAAGGACGGCTGCGCCGGGGGCTTCTGATCCGCCGTCGAAAGCAGATGGAACCGTGGGGGCGGGCCTGAAGCGGGCTCGCCCTTTATCTTACACCCCACCTCCGGCCATGTCCGTGCGCCAATTTATCCGCATTAATTCTTGCATGCGGCAAATTATAATGATTTATTGGGTCGCTCATTCTGTGAATCCGTGATCGGAGACCCTTCATGAGCCGTATCCTTGCCGCGTTCGCGGCTGCATGCGTGGTGACGCTTGGCCCTGTCGCACACGCGCAGACACCGCCGAACGTCGTCGTCGTCGGCCAGATCGCCGAGCCGCAATCGCTCGATCCCCATGCCGTGACCGCCACCAACGATTTCCGCATCCTCGTCAACATGTATGACGGGCTGGTGCGGTTCGCCGATGGCACGCTGGAAGTCGCGCCTGCGCTGGCGGAAGAGTGGACCATCTCCGAAGACGGCCTCACCTACACGTTCGATCTGCGGGAGGGCGTGACCTTCCACGACGGCACGCCGTTCAACGCAGAGGCGGTGAAGTTCAACTTCGAGCGGATGATCGACGAGAACCACCCCTTCCACGACACCGGCCCCTTCCCGCTCGCCTTCTTCTTCTCCGCGATCGAGACGGTCACGGCAGTCGACGACACGACGGTCGAGGTCAAGCTCAACGAACCCTTCGCGCCGTTCCTCTCCAACCTCGCCTATCCCACTGGCCTGATGGTGTCGCCCGCCGCGGTCGAGCAGCACGGCAAGGATTTTGGTCGGAACCCCGTTGGCACGGGCGCCTACAAATTCGCAGAATGGCAGAGCAACCAGCGCGTCGTCGTCACACGCAACGACGACTACTGGGACGGCGCGCCGGCGCTCGAGGCGGTCGTCTTCCGCCCGATCACGGATGCCAACACCCGCGTTGCGGAAATGCTTGCGGGCGGGCTCGACATCATGGTCGAGGTGCCGCCGGATTCCATCGGCCAGTTCCGCGATGCGCCCGACTTCCAGGTCTTCGAACAGGCGGGACCGCATGTCTGGTACGTGCTGCTGAACACGAAGGAAGGCCCCTTCGCCGACCAGAAGATCCGTCAAGCCGCCAACTACGCGGTCAACAAGGAATCGCTGGTGAACGACGTGCTTCAGGGGACCGCCGAGGTTTCCACCGGGCCGGTCGCGCCCGCCTTTGCATGGGCCTACAATGAAGAGGTCGAGCCCTATGCCTACGACCCCGACAAGGCCAAGGCCCTGCTGGAGGAAGCCGGCTATGACGGCGAGGAAGTCACCTTCTTCGTCACCGAGGGCGGCTCGGGCATGCTCGATCCCGTCGCCATGGGCACGGCCATCCAGGCCGACCTCGCGGCAGTCGGCATGAACGTCAAGATCGAGACTTATGAGTGGAACACCTATCTCGGACAGGTGAACCCCGGCCTCGAAGGCAAGGCAGACATGGCCGAGATGGCGTGGATGACCAACGACCCCGACACGCTGCCGTTCCTGACCCTGCGCACCGAAGCGCTGCCATCCGAAGGCGGCTTCAACTCCGGCTATTACTCGAACACGGAAGTCGATGAGATTCTGAATCAGGCTCGTATTTCCACCGAGCCGGAAGAACGCGCGACGCTCTACATGCAGTTGCAGGAGATCGTGCACGAGGACGCACCATGGATCTTCGTCGCCAACTGGGTTCAGGGCGCGGTGACGACAGCCAACATTCAGGGCTTCGACCTGCAGCCGTCGTTCTTCCTGAACCTTCACGACGTCACGAAGAACTGACGCAGCAGGCACGCGCCGGCAATGACCGCCTACATCGCAAAGCGGCTTCTCGCTGCCATCCCCGTCCTGTTCGGGCTGACGCTCATCGTCTTCCTGATCATGGCGATGATCCCCGGCGACCCGGCGACGGCCATTCTCGGCAACTTCGCGACGCCTGAAAACGTCGCGCGCCTCAACGCCCAGCTCGGTCTCGACAAGCCGCTGCCGCAGCAATACGTGATCTGGCTGGGCAATCTCCTGCAGGGCGATCTGGGCCGCTCCTTCGCGCTCAACCGTCCCGTCCTGGACGAGGTTCTGGAGCGGTTTTCGGCGACCCTCATCCTTGCCGGCGCGGCCTTGCTCCTGTGCTCCGTCTTCGGGCTTCTGGCGGGGATCGTCTCGGCCGTGCGGCAGTTCGGCTGGGCCGACCGGATCATCACCTTCATCGTGCTGATCGGCATCTCCACACCGTCCTTCTTCCTCGGCCTGCTGCTGATCCTCGTGTTCGGCGTGCAGCTCAAATGGTTTCCGCCGAGCGGCATGTACGCGATCTATGGCGGCGGTGATCTGCCGGACCTGCTCTACCACCTCGTCATGCCCGCCGTGACGCTGGCGGCGGTCGCGACCGGCGTCATCGCGCGGCTGACGCGCACGGCCATGCTGGAAGTCCTGCGGCTCGACTACATACGCACAGCGCGTGCAAAAGGGCTGCCAGAGCGCACGGTCATCTACCGCCACGCCTTCAAGGCGGCGCTCGTCAGCGTCATTCCGGTGATCGGCATCCAGGCGGGTTTCGTGCTCGGTGGCGCCGTCTATATCGAAACCGTGTTCCAGTGGCCGGGCATCGGCGCGATGCTCGTCAACGCGATCTCGACGCGCGACATCCTGCTGGTGCAGGGCGGCGTCCTCGTCGTCGCGGCCAGCTACGTGATGTTCAATCTCGTGGCGGACGTCATGCAGTCGATCCTCGATCCGAGGCTGAGGACATGAGCGCCGTCGCCGCACCGGCAAAGCCGGCAAAAGGCTCGGGCCGCCCGAACGCATTGCGGCTCATGCTCAACAACACGCTCGCGACGGCGGGACTGGTCATCCTGTCCGCGATGATCCTGCTTGCGCTCGCGGCTCCGTTCCTGCCGCTTGCCGATCCGAACGCCACCGCCCCGGCGCAGCGGCTCCTGCGCCCGCTCGCCGAGGGGCACCTGCTCGGCACCGATGCGCTTGGCCGGGACATCTTCTCGCGCATCCTCTGGGGGCTTCGGGTCAGCCTCGCCGTCGGCATATCCGCAACACTGATCGCGGCGTTCTTCGGGTCGGCGATCGGCCTCATCGCAGGCTATGCGGGCGGGCGCACCGACAATGTCATGATGCGCGGCATCGATATGCTGATGGCGTTCCCCTACATCCTGCTTGCGCTCGCCATCGTCGCGGTGCTCGGGCCGGGCCTCGTCAACGCGCTCTACGCCATCGCGCTCGTCAACATCCCCTTCTTCGCGCGCAACATTCGTGGCGTCGCACTCGGTCTGTCGCGACGCGAGTTCGTCGATGCCGCGCGGCTGTCGGGAAAATCGCACATCCGCATATTGGCGACCGAGATCCTGCCGAACGTCCTGCCGGTGATCGTCATCACCATGTCGACCACGGTTGGCTGGATGATCCTGGAGACCGCAGGGCTCTCCTTCCTCGGGCTTGGCGCGCAGCCGCCGCAGGCGGATCTCGGGTCGATGCTCGGCGACGGCCGCCGTGTCCTGTTCAACGCGCCGCATGTCGCGCTCGTGCCGGGCCTGACAATCTTCGTGCTGGTCATGAGCATCAACCTGCTGGGCGACGGCATTCGCGACGTGCTCGATCCGCGCCTGAAATCCGGTGCGCTCGCGCGTCCCTTCGCCCGCACCGCAATCGCCAAGCGCGACGACGCCGACGTCACGGCAGAAAGGACGGGCGCGGTTCTCGACGTCCGGGGCCTCAAGACCGAGTTCCAGCTTGGGTCGAAGACGCTCCGTGCCGTCGACGGCATCGATCTGCGGCTCGGCAGGACCGAGTGCCTCGGCATCGTCGGCGAATCCGGCTCGGGAAAATCCGTCACCGCCATGTCGATCATGGGCCTCGTGCCGACGCCTCCGGGTCGCATCGCCGGCGGGTCGATACGCTTCAAGGACGAGGACCTGCTCGCGGCATCCGACGAGCGCATTCGCCAGTTGCGCGGCGGTGCGGTCAGCCATGTCTTTCAGGACCCGCTGGCGACGCTGCATCCGCTCTTCACGGTCGGCGACCAGTTGATCGAGGCGATCCGCGCGCACCAACCGGTCAGCCACCGCGACGCGGTGGAGAAGGCGAAGGCCCTTCTGGCGCTGGTCCGCATCTCCAACCCCGCCCAGCGTCTCAAGGCCTATCCGCACGAGCTCTCCGGCGGCATGCGCCAGCGCGTGTCGATTGCCATGGCGCTCGCCAACGACGCGGAACTGCTCATCGCCGACGAGCCGACGACGGCGCTGGACGTCACTGTGCAGGCGCAGATCCTCGCGCTGATGAACAAGCTTCGGCAGGAAAAGCAGGCGTCGATCCTCTTCATCACCCATGATTTCGGCATCGTCTCCGCGCTCTGCGATCGCGTCGCGGTCATGTATGCCGGCCGCATCGTGGAGACCGGGACGACGCGCGACGTTCTGGAACGCCCGGCGCACCCCTACACACGCAAGCTCATCGACTGCGTGCCCGTGCTTGGGCAGCCGGAACGGCGTCTCGATGCGATCGAGGGCCTGCCGCCATCCGTGGATGACCTGCCGCCCGGCTGCGCCTTCGCGCCGCGCTGCCCGCGCGCGCAGCCCGTATGCACCAAGGGCGAGATCGCGCTCGACCCGATGGGCGGTGACCGCGCCGTGCGCTGCCTGTTCCCGCTCACTGAGCATGAGAGGCTGACCGATGCCTGACACAAGTGCCCTGATGGAAATCGCGGCCGTCGAGCGTGTCTTCGGCGGCGGACGCAGCCTCTTCGGCCAGGTACGGCCCGGCGTGCATGCGGTGCAGGACGTGTCGCTCGACATCCGTCCCGGCGAGACGCTGGGTATCGTCGGCGAATCCGGCTGCGGGAAGTCGACGCTCGCGCGCATGCTGGTGGGGCTCGACCAGCCGACGGGCGGCGCTATCCGGTTCAGGGGAGAAGACGTCGCAAAGGCCGCGCGCAGCGATGCGGCGGCGCTTGCGCGCAAGATCCAGTACGTCTTTCAGGACCCGGTCTCGTCGCTCAACCCACGCAAGACTGTGCGCGCGATTCTCGAAGCGCCGCTCGTCCACCTGCTCGGCATGAAGCGGCGCGACCGCGAGGCGCGGCTGAAGGAACTGATGGACGCGGTCAATCTGCGCCCGGAATTCCTCGAACGCTATCCGCACGAGTTTTCCGGCGGACAGGCGCAGCGCATCGGCATTGCGCGCGCGCTGGCCGCGAAGCCGGACCTCATCGTGCTGGACGAACCCGTCTCCGCGCTCGACGTGTCCGTGCAGGCGCAGGTACTCAACCTGCTCGACGATCTGAAGGCACGGTTCAATCTCACCTACGTCTTCATCAGCCATGACCTCTCGGTGGTCGAAAGCGTCAGCGACCGCGTGGCGGTGATGTATTTCGGCCGGCTCGCGGAGATCGGCCCCTCAAAATCGGTGTTCGCCGATCCGCGTCATCATTACACGCGCCTTCTCCTCGATTCGGCTCCTGCGCCCGGCCGCCCGATCCTCGCACCCGACGATGCCGACGCCGAGTTGCCCGACCCCTACGATCCGCCGCCCGGCTGCGCCTTCGCAGCGCGCTGCCCGGCCGCCGACGATCTGTGTCGCGCCGAGCGCCCGCCGCTCGACGCCGGAGCCGTCGACGGCACGCATCTTGCGGCTTGCTTCCATCCACCGCTCCCGGCAGAGCATCGTGGACGAAATTGACGATGCGGGCATCATGACGTCACGGACCCCTCCTCTGGTAACCGCGCCGCAAAAGCGGTTGAAACGGTCCGATGCCCTAGCCGCGCGCATCCGCGATCTCATCTCGCAGAACGGCCTGTCTCCGGGCGACCGCATTCCCCAGAAATGGCTGGAAGACGAGGAAAACAGGGCCTCGAAGGGCACCGTGCGCGAGGCGATGAAATCGCTTGAAACGCAGGGGCTGATCAAATCACGCACCGGGCCGGGCGGCGGGGCGTTCGTGACCGCGCTGTCGGGCGATCAGGCGATCGGTCTCCTCAACAATCTCTTCCTGTTCAACAAACCGGACATCGGCGACATCTTCGCGCTGCGCAAGCTGCTGGAGCCGGAGCTGGTGCTGAGCCTCGCGGGCAAGCTCGACGAGAAGGGCATTGCAACGCTGCAGGCGACGATCCGGCTCTACGACAACGAACCGCAGACCGCGCAGGACGCGTTCCAGCAGACCATCGCGGAGCTCGATTTCCATGCGGTTCTGGCGAGCCTCGCCGGCAACCAGATCCTCGGTTTCGTCTGCGTGTTCCTGCAATCGCTGCTTCGCGACCTGACGGACATCAATGCCGACCCCGAGCAGCCATTTGCCGCCGTGGCGGAGGCCGGCCTGCCCTATCAGGTGCGGCTGGTCCGTCTTCTGAAGGCCGGCGATGGCGCGGCTGCGCAGGCGTTGATGCGCCGGCATCTGGAAGACAGCGAGCGTTTTTTGCTTGGGCACGCATCGATCAGAGGCCGGGCACGAATACGCACCTAAGGCCTGAACGCCCGCCGGTCGACCGTCAGCGACAGCACTTCCGGCCGTGAGTAGTGGCCGGCCGTATCGACCAGAACCTTGGCACGCGCAATCGCCGCCAGGTCGATTTCGGCCACGACGAGCTTCTCCTCCGCCCCCAGATGCGGCTCCACCACCATCTCGCCATCCGGCCCGATGATCGTCGACCACCCGCCGCCGACGCCCAGCACGGATTGCGGTCCCATCGCCGCTTCCATCGCATCGACATATTGCTGCGTCACCGGGTTCTGCGCCACGATCACGAAGCACTGGCCGGTGATCGCGTGCGCGCGCATCAGCGCATCCACCTTGCGGTCGTAGACGGCACCGCGATTGGTGCCGCTGCTGGCGAATGTCGGCCAGCTCGCGCAGTGGATCTGCATGTTCTGGTCGATCAGTGCCTGCCGCGCGAGGTTCAGCATATGCTCGTAGCAGATCAGCCCGCCGACGCGGCCGACCGGCATGTCGAAGACATCCAGCGTCGAGCCGTCGCCCTGAGACCACAAAGCGCGCTCGGCGAAAGTCGGCTGGAGCTTGCGATGCTTGCCGGCGATCGTGCCGTCGTCACCGATGAACACCTGCGTGTTGTACATCGTGGCGCCGACACGCTCGCTGACGCCCATGACCACGGAGCACTTCGCCTCGGCCGCGGCCCGGCAAAGCGGCGCGAGTTCGTCGGTCGACAGATCGACCGACTCCTCGGCATAGCGCACATAGATCGCGTGCTGGTCGCCCGGCGCGTAGAGGTTGATCCAGTACGGGAAGCCCGGAAGATAGGTCTCGGGAAAGCAGACGAGCTCGACGCCCAGCCTGCCTGCCTCGCGCACGATGCCGCAGGCCTTTTCGAGCGACGCGCGCTTGTCGAGAAGGATGGAAGAGGCGTGCGCCGCCGCGACGGTATGCATTCTCACCATGATGTCCGATTGCCCCTCATCGACAATATTCCTTGCAGACCGCGCTTCGATATGATGCATTGATATAACAATATGAATTGAAAGAACAGGTGCATCATGGAAGGCTACGGCGCGATCGACGCGGTGGTGAATATCTGGACCAGGGAAGCGCTTGCGGGCCGCCCCGACCGCGAAGCCTTCTACACCGGCAAGGTCAAGGTCGATCGCGGCACGTTCGAGGGCATCTCGCTGGACGAGATGCTGCGCCGCATGGACG
This sequence comes from Mesorhizobium sp. CAU 1732, assembly GCF_039888675.1. Classification (NCBI taxonomy): domain Bacteria; kingdom Pseudomonadati; phylum Pseudomonadota; class Alphaproteobacteria; order Hyphomicrobiales; family Phyllobacteriaceae; genus Mesorhizobium; species Mesorhizobium sp. CAU 1732. Next base: position 908,437 of record NZ_JBDQQR010000001.1, on the reverse strand, counting down.
CCGCCAACATCGAGCGCTCGATGCTGATCGCGGCCAAGGTGGGACAGGCCGGACACCGCGCCTGCTATCACGTGCCGTACGAACTCGTCGCCGACGCCGTGCGGCTTCATCCGGACCGGTTTCTCGCGTTGGCCGGCATCGACCCGACCGAAGGCATGGATGGCGTCCGCGCGCTTGAGAAGGCCGTTCGCGACGACGGCTTCATCGGCGCGCATCTCTATCCGCACTGGTTCGAACTCGCGCCGGATCACGCACGCTACTATCCGTTTTACGCGAAATGCGTCGAGCTGGACGTGCCGATCCAGTTGCAGGTCGGACAGTCACTGATCTACGACAAATCGTATCCGCGCCGCAGCGTCGGCCGTCCGATCACCCTCGATGCGGTCGCCTGCGACTTTCCCGAGCTGAAGCTGATCGGCATCCATATCGGCATTCCGTGGGCCGATGAAATGATCGCGATGGCCTGGAAGCACGCCAACGTCTTCATCGGTTCCGACGCCCATGCGCCGCGCTACTGGCCGCAATCCTTCGTCAACTACATCAACACCTACGGCCAGGACAAAGTCATCTTCGGCACGGACTTCCCGGTCCTCGATTTCGGCGAGACGATGCGCCAGATCGACGAGCTGGACTTGCGCCCTGCGTCGAAGCGCAAGTTCCTGCGCGACAACGCCCTGCGCATCTACAAACTGGACGGCGCGGCATGAACCTTGCCGACGGCATCGAGATCAATGCCCGGGCGCGGCCGGACCATCCCGCGATCGTGGCGGGCGCGGTCACGCTGTCTTATGCAGAACTGACCGACCGCGTCCGTGCCACGTCCGCGCGCTTCCAGAGCTTCGGCATTCGCGCCGGCGACGTCGTCGGAGTCTGTCTCAAGGACACGCCCGACCATCTGATCGCGAACTACGCCTTGGCGCGCATGGGCTCGGTCATCCTGCCGATGGACTGGCGCTGGACGGACGCGGAAAAGATTACGGTCGCCGGCCATTTCGCCGCGAAGCTCGTCGTGGTGGAGATCGATGCCGCGCCGATGGGCGCGACGCCGGTCAGAACGCTGGACGCGCTGCCTGACGCTCCCGCCGAGCACGTCGATCTCGATCCGATGCAAGGCACCAACCTGCCGCTGCTTCTGTCGCTGTCATCCGGGACGACGGGCAGGCCAAAGGGGCCCTGCATCACGCACCAGCAGATGCTGCGCCGCTTCTGGACGCACTGGATCAATCTCGGGCTGAACAGCACGGATCGCTACGTGTCCGCGACGCCGCTCTATTTCGGCGGCGGACGCACCTTCGCGATGTCGATCCTGTTTGCCGGCGGCACGGTGATCCTCTTCCCGCCGCCCTTCGACAGCGCGGCGCTGGCAGGCGAGCTCGAACGCGCCGACGCCACCAGCACGTTTCTCGTGCCGACGCAGTTGCGCAAGCTGCTCGACGCTTCCGAAGCCGAGAAGGCCGCGATGCGACGGCTTCGGCTGCTGATCTCCAGCGGCGCGCCGCTGGACCCGGACGAGAAGGCGGCGATCGCGGCAACGCTCAACGACAATTTCGTCGAATATTACGCGTCCACCGAAGGCGGCGGCATTTCGCTCGCGACGCCCGAGACGCGGATCGTCAGCCCGAATTCGGTCGGCCGCCCCGTCTTCGGGGTCGAGGTTCAGGTCGTGTCGGACGATCACGATCCGCTGGAGCCCGGCACGGTCGGCCTCTTGCGCTATCGCGGCCCCGGCGTTGCCCAGGGCTATTTCGGGGAACAAGAGGTCGACGAAAGCCCGTTCCGCGACGGCTGGTTCTACCCCGGAGACATCGCCGAGATCGATGCAGGCGGCTACGTCACCCTGCGCGGCCGGCGCAAGGACATGATCATCCGGGGTGGCGTGAACATCTATCCGCCGGAGATCGAGCAGGTGCTGCGCGAGCACGAGGACGTCGAGGAAGCTGCGGTCGTCGGCCGCCCCTCGCAACGGCTGGGCGAAGATGTCGTCGCCTTCGTGGTCGCCCGGCAATCCGTCGATGGAGAGGCGTTGAAGTCCTGGTGCGCGACAAGACTTGCGCCCTACAAGGTGCCGGAGAGCGTCATTTTTGTAGACGACTTGCCCCGAAACAGCGCCGGCAAGGTGCTCAAGCCGGCTCTGCAGGCGACCTTCGAGAAGGACTGAGCCCGAAGAAACGACGCAAGCGGCGCGTTTTCAAAAGCAATAATGCTATGGCATATCGGACCAGCGCGTCCTGTCTCCCGCACATTAGTCTCTCACGCCCGCAGCCGCAGGTTGCGCCGGGCGGATAGGTCGATCGCATCGTTACACGCGGTCCTGCGCGATCGTGAGGCCTGTAGCCAGCCTCACCAGATTCCACTTGAAGCGCCAGCCTGTTTCTGCCTATTGTTATGCCTATAGATCATATCCTCCGGTCCAGAGGTATTCACGGCATGCAGGAAGCGGCAACACCCGACGCGCAGGGACGGCCCTGGAAAGGTCAGTCATGGCCGCGCACCGCGACGGGCCGCAGTTCCCTCGTCGAACCCCTGCCGCACCACATCAGTTGCGAAGCGCTTCACGTCACCTTCAAGGCGGACCCGTCCGCGGTCGCCAAGCTGCTTCCGCCCGGTCTCGAACCACTCGACGGCGGTGACGGCTGGGTGATGATCGCCGAGATGGCGAAGGTCAGCACCGGCAATCCCGAGCAGATCTGGCGCGACCCGTCGCGCTCCTCCTACAATGAGTGCGTTCTGGGCTTCTACTGCAAGTTCGGCGACAGGATCGGCCGCTACAGCGCGCTGGTCTGGGTCGATCGCGACTGGTCGCTCGGCATGGGCGCGATCTTCGGCTGGGGGAAGCGTCTCGGCACCATCGACCGCACCCGGCATCAGGTGACCAACCCGGCCTTTGCTGGCAGCGATTTCACGCTCGGCGGCACCGTCTCGCGCTACGGGCGCCGCGTGCTGGACATGGCGATCGACTTCAAGGCGGGCGGCGAGGACCTGACCGCATTGCCGGGCCATGGCGGCTCGACCTTCCTCTATCGCTACATCGCGTCGCCCAGCCCTGACGTCGGCGATATCGAGCAACTTTTCGAGCTCGGCTTCACCAACGTCTCGATGAGCGGCATCCGCGCCGGAACCGGCCATCTCAACTTCGGCGATGCGGAGGATGAAGATCTCGATCTTCTGGGCAGCGTCCAAATCACGGGCGGCTACGCCTACCAGCGCGGCTGGACCACGGACCGCAAGGCTCGCCTCCTGCACGACTACGGCGCCGCCTGAAACGGCTGCGATCCATCAACAACAAGAAAGAGGGTAACATGAACACATTCACGATCGACCGCCGCAAGTTCCTCATCGGCGCGCAGGCTCTCGGTGCCAGCGCCCTCATGCCGGGCCTCATGACCGGCGCGGCACGCGCCCAGGGCGTGACCGACGTCACCTATCTGACGCCCTTCGGCTATCTCATCTCCTTCATCGAGACGATGTATTCCGACGTCGGCGGCATCTTCGAGAAGCACGGTCTCAACGTCACCATCGAAGGCGGACGCGGCTCGTCGATGGCCGTGCAGCAGGTGACTGCCGGCAACGCGCTGATCTCGCGCACCGGCGGCACGGACCTCATCAAGGCCTATGCGACCGATCCGTCGATCGTCGCCGTCGGCGACATCTACCAGCGCGACATTTTCTACGTGATCAGCGCGCAGGACGCCCCGATCGAGAAGCCCGAGGACATGGCCGGCAAGACCATGGGCATCGTCTCGGCCGCAGGCGCGACCGAAAACATTCTCGACATGATGCTCGCCGCCCGCGACGTCACCAAGGACGACGTGCCGCGCGAAGTCGTCGGCAACGCGCCGGCCGCGTTCGAACTGGTCAAGCAGGGCCGCATCGCCGGCTTCATCGCCACCAGCGATACGGTGTTCCAGCTTCAGGTCGACAAGCAGCCGGTCGTGGCCTGGTCCACCGACGAAGTCGCGCCCTGCCCCGGTCAGGTCTACATGACATCGAAGAAGCAGTTGGCCGAAAGCGGCGAGCAGATCGCGGCGTTCCTCGCCTCGGTTCACGAGACGCTCGGCATCCTGCTCTCCTCCGACGATCTCGCGCCGATCATCGATCAGGTCACCGCCAAGTACGACGTGTTCGAGGCGAACCGTCCCGACAAGGGCCTTGCCGTTCTCAAGCACACGCTGGCGAAGTACGAGGCGCCCTATGCCGACAAGCTGGCATCGAACGAGGAAAGCTGGAAATCGGCCTACGCCCTGATGCTGAAGGCAGGCCTGATCCAGGAGACCGCGGACCAGAACTTCCACGACGACACCGCACGGCAGCTTGCTTTCTCCTGATGGTGCAGCCGAAAACACTCCTGCTCGTCATCGATCCCCAGCGCGCGTTCTGCGACGCCGGCGGGTCGATGGCCCTGCAGGGGCGTCCCATCGAGCAGCTTCGCCATGCAGCGTCCGTGTGCGACGCGCTCGCGCGGGATGCACGTGAGGCGGGCGCCACGGTTGCCTGGACGCGCATGGTCTTTGCCCCGGACTATTCGGACGGCGGCGAGCTGATCCGTACGATCAGGCCCAACCTCGCGAAGATCGGCGCTCTGCGGCGCGGCAGCGGGGACGAAGAGCTCTCGGACGTCGTGACGCCGCACGATGGCGACCTCATCATCGACAAGCCGCGTTTCTCCGCGCTCGTCAATACGAGGCTGGAAGCCATCCTGCACGACGGCCTCTATCGCCGCGTTCTGGTGTGCGGGGTCACCACGTCGATGTGCGTCGAAAGCACCGTGCGCGACCTCGGCCAACGCGATTTCGAGACCTTTGTCGTGGCGGACGCCTGCGCCGATTTCGACATGGACGTACACAAGGCCTCGCTGGCCGCAATGGAGTTCGGATTTGCCCGCATCCTCGACAGCCACCGTGCCCGCGACCTCCTACGGACATGACACAATGACGGAACCAACTGCTGACGCCGCGCCCGTCAAGATCAAGCTCCTCGACATCGAGCAGCGCTACCAGACGCGCGACATCGACGTGCTGGCTCTCACGGACGTCAATCTCGAAATTTCGCAGGGCGAGTTTCTCGTTCTGCTGGGGCCCTCGGGCTGCGGCAAGACCACCCTTCTGCGCATCATCGCCGGCCTTCTGAAGTCGACCGGTGGCGAGGTCCAGGTCGGCGGCCAGCCGCTGTGGAACGGACGTGAGCGCAACGACACGGTGATGCAGGAACTGGGCGTGGTCTTCCAGGACGCGAACCTCTTCCCCTGGATGACGATCGAGGACAACATCGCACTGCCGTTGAAGCTGCGCGGCATGGGCAAAGCGGAGCGCCGCGCGCGCGCAGCCGAACTGTGCGAACTCGTCGGCATCAAGGGCTTCGAGAAGCGCTGGCCGCGGGAGCTCTCCGGCGGCATGCGGCAGCGCGCCGCGATCGCGCGCGCCTTGAGCTGCAAGCCCCAAATCCTCCTCATGGACGAGCCGTTCGGGGCGCTCGACGCGATGACGCGCGACCAGATGAACCTCGAGCTCCAGCGCATCTGGCGCGAAAGCGGCTGCACGATCATCCTCGTCACGCACTCGATCCGCGAGGCCGTGTTCCTCGCCGACCGGGTGCTGCTCCTGTCGCCGCGACCGGGCCGCATGGACACGCTGACCGAGATCGACATTGCCCGGCCGCGCGACATCTACGTGCAATCGACGCCCGAATTCCAGAACTACGAACTCGACCTGCGCCAGCGGCTCGACACCTTCGCCTGACGCATTGGAGACGGCCCCCATGGCACGCTACACATCCTGGATCGCTACCCCTCTCCTGCTCGCGGCCATCGTGCTCGTGTGGGAAGCCTATGTCCGCGTCTTCGAGGTCTCGCCCTTCATCCTGCCGTCGCCGGTCGATGTGTGGAGCGCGGTCGTCGCGCTCTTGTCGGACCCGCGCACCTACCGGCACATCTGGGTGACGCTGTTCGAAACCGTCGCGGGCTTTGCGATCGCGGTGGTGATCGGCATCACCTTTGGCGGCTTCCTCGGCAAGATCCGCTGGCTGGAGCGCACACTCAACCCGCTGATCGTCGGCCTTCAGGTGATGCCGAAGGTCGCACTGATCCCGCTCTTCATCGTGTGGTTCGGCTTCGGCATGACCTCGAAGGTCGTGCTGGCAGCGGTGATCGCCTTCTTCCCGATCATGACGAACACCATTCTGGGCATCAAATCGGTCGAGCGCGGCCATCGCGACGTGATGCTGGCGCTGAACGCCAGCCGCTGGGCGACCTTCCGTGACGTCGAGCTGCCCAACGCCTTGCCCTTCATCCTTACCGGCATGGAGGTCGGTATCGTGCTCGCCACCATCGGCGCGATCGTCGGCGAATATCTCGGCGGCAGCCAGGGCCTCGGCTACATGGCGGTCGCGACGCTCAACGCCTTCGACGTCAAGGCGATGTTCGGCGTGATCATGCTGCTCACCGTGCTCGGCCTCATCCTCTACTTCCTCGTGGTCCTGCTGCGTCGCTACGTGACGCCGTGGCACGAATCCGTCGCCGGCCAGCGCTAGTTCGAACCAACCGGAGGAGCCGTCATGGCGCGCATCATCGACATCAGCACCAACTTCAAGCCGCATACGCAGCTCAAGCTCTACGACGTGCTCGGCATCGACAAGAAGACCGCCCGAGGTATCGACCCCGAAGCCTATATCGCGGAGATGGACCGGAACGGCGTCGCGATGACCGGCATCATCGCCAATGTCGTGCAGAACGGCGTGCGCGGCGAATTGCTGGCCACCCATGTCGACGAGGTCTATCCGGTTCTCCAGAAGTACCCCGACCGTTTCTTCGGCTGGTGCGGCATCAATCCGCTCAGCGGCATGGAGACGCTGCGCTACATCGAGCGTGCCGTGACCGAACTCGGCTTCAAGGGCGTCCACGTCTACCCGCACTGGTTCGGCGTGCCGATCAACGACCGTACCTACTGGCCGATCTACGCCAAATGCTGCGAGCTCGGCGTGCCGATCACGCTGCAGGTCGGCCGCCAGTCGCCGCGCTCGGGCGGCAAGCTGTGCGCCCGTCCGCAATGGCTTGAGGATGCGGCCTACGACTTCCCCGAACTGACGCTGATCGGCCTGCATATCGGCGTGCCGATGGATTACGAGATGACCAGCGCCGCGATCGGGCACGAGAACGTCTACATCATCGCGGACGCCCATCCGCCCTCGACCTGGTCGCAGCACTTCGTGGACTACATCGCACAGCGCGGCTTCGCCAATTATGACGGCATGAAGAAGGTGATGTGGGGCACGGACTGGCCCGTCCAGAACATCACCCAGTCGCTCAAGGAAGTCCGCGCCCTTGACCTTCCCCAGGAAGCACTGGATGGGTTGCTGGGGGAGAATGCAATTCGGATTCTCAAACTGGACGTTCCCGCCTGAGGCCTTGTCGGTCGTGGCGGGCCGTTCCCGCCGCGACCTCGTCTGCGACCGGAGGCGACGATGAACGACGCATCACAGGCAGAGCCAAAGACCATGCGGTCCATGCCTGATCTGCCGACGCCACTCTACCATCAGATCCAGCTCGTCATTCGCGAGCGCATCGATCAGGGCTATTACGGCCGCGAGGGCATGCTGCCCAGCGAGATGGATTTGAGCCGTGAGTTCAAGGTCTCGCGCATCACCGTCGCGCGCGCCATCAACGAGCTTGCGGCCCTTGGCCTGGTGGAGCGTAAGCGCGGCGCCGGCACCCGGATCGTACCGCGAGAGATTCCCCCGGCCGTCCCGGCCAACATCGACGGCCTGCTCGAGAGCCTCACCAGCATGGGCAACAGCACGCAGGTCACGGTTCTGGAGTTCGGCTTCGTCCTGCCCGCTTACGATGTGCAGACCGAACTCGAGGTCGGGGCGAATGAACTCGTGCAGCGCGCGGTGCGCGTGCGCAGCTACAACGGCGCGCCTTTCTCCTACCTGACGAGTTTCGTACCCGGTCACATCGGGCACAATTTCGACGAATCCGACATGGCGGTGAACTCGCTCCTGAGCCTCCTGGAGAAGAACGGGGTGAAGGTCGGCAGCGCACGCCAGGCCTTCAGCGCGGTGCTCGCCGATCCGAAGATAGCGCAGGCGCTCGACGTTCCCGTCGGCACGCCACTGCTCGCGATCAGCCGCACCGTTTGCGACCGCGAGGAACGACCCGTCGAATACATCCGCATCCTGTACCGCACCGACCGCTACCAGTACCGCATGACGATGGAGCGCGACAAAGGCGGCGCCGACCCGATCTGGTCGACGAAGGACCGGAAGCCGCCAACGCCGCGCAGAGCGCGAAAGCAGGCCTGAATCCTCAGCCGGCACCGCCATGGCGACACGCTTGTGCATTTCCTCCCGAAAAGGCATAACAATATAACAATCATGGGAGGCTCCACGCGTGAGCACTGCACCGATCACGACAGACTCCGTTACGCCGCTGCATCACAAGGTCTATGTAGTCCTGCGCCAGCAGATCGAGGAAGGGCAATTCGAGGGCGAGAAGCCGATCCCCTCGGAGCACGAACTTTCCCAGATATTCAGTGTCTCGCGCATCACCATCCGCCGCGCGCTCGACCGGCTGAAGCAGGAGGGTTTCGTCAGCCGCGCGCGCGGACGCGGAACCTTCGCACAGGCTCCGGTCGCGCCACAGGCGATCTCGGCAAACCTGCGCGGCATCTTCGAGAATCTGATGGCCATGGGCCTGCGCACGAGGGTCAAGCTCATCGAGTTCGGCTATGTCCCCGCAACGCCAGTGGTGGCCCAGAAGCTCAAGCTTCAGCCCGGCGCGCGCGTGCAACGCGCCGTGCGGGTGCGCTATCACGAAAATATCCCGTTTTCGCATCTCACGACATATCTCCCCGAGGAGATCGGGCGGCATTGCGACGAGCAGGAACTGTCCGACACACCGCTGCTGCTCCTGATGAAGCGCGCGGGCATCAAGGTCTCGGCCGCCGACCAGTCGGTATCCGCGAAGCTCGCGGATACGATCGTCGCGCCGCTGCTTCAGGTCGAGACCGGTTCGCCCCTTCTCTGGGTCAAGCGCCTCGTCCTCGACCAGAACGACCGCCCGGTCGAGTATCTGCACGCGCTCTACCGCCCCGACATCTACGAATACCAGATGAGCATGTCGCGGGTGGAAGGCGAAAGTGCCACCCTTTGGAGCCCGGACGCGACAAGCGCGTGACTTCCCTTACCTGAACCGCCGCCTAGGAACAGCCCGTGCCCGACGAACTCTTTTTCGATGATCCCGCCGACCTGAAACGCGCGCGGGACGCGGTGTTTGCCGGCACGCTGGATCGCATCTTCGATCATCATCCGCACTATCGCAAAGTCTTCGCCGAGCGCGGCATCGAGCGGTCGGACATCAGGGGCATCGACGATCTGGCGAAGCTTCCGATCACCGGCAAGGCGGATTATGTCGGCCAGCCCGCAGATTTCTCGCTCTCGCTGCCGGCCAGTTTCGATGCCGAGGAACGCGTGGTGTGGGACGTCATGTACACCACCGGATCGACCGGCGATCCGACGCCGTTCACCTCGACCTCCTACGACTTCCTCAACATCCTCGCAGTCAACCGCAACATGCTGCGCCTGCGCGGCGTCACGGCAGAGGACACGATCCTCAACCTCTTCCCGCTAACGCGCCACCCGCACGGCGCATTCGCCCGCGCGATGAATGCGGCAGCCGCCTACAACATTCCGATCATAGCTGCGATGCCCGGTGCGCCCAGCGCCCGGCATCCGGGTCTCGGCAACCGCACGGACGACGTATGCGCGCTGGCTGCACGCTCCGGCGCAACCATCCTCTGGGGCGTCCCGTCCTACATGCGCAAGATGCTCGGCCGCGCCGAAGAACTCGGCCTGAGCATGCCCTCCGTTCGCCTCGTCTTCGTCACAGGCGAAGGCTTCGGCGAAGAGGCACGCCAGGACCTCGTCGATCGGCTCAAGCGGCTTGGCGCTGCCGATCCGAAGATCAGCGTCTCCTACGGTGCGACAGAGATGCAGGGCGGCATGGTCGAATGCGTGCCCGGCGCCGGTTATCACAATCCCGCACCGCTCCAGTTCTGTTTCGAGGCGGTCGATCCCGAAACTCACGCCCTTGTCGCCGATGGCGAGGAGGGGCTGATCCTTCTCACGCATCTCGATCGCCGCGGCACGACCATGCTGCGCTACGCTCTGGGCGACACGGCCCGCCTGACACGCGCGAAATGCCCGCATTGCGGCGCGTTGACCGAACGCCTCGTCAGCGTCCCGACGCGGCGCGACGGCTTCGTCAAGATCAGGGGCATGCTGGTGAACCCGCAGGCGCTGGCCGACGTGCTTGCAGCCGATTCCGGCATCGCGGACTTTCAGGCGATCGTCGACAAGGAGGACGAGAACGACCAGTTCTCGATGGACCGCCTGCGCATTCGGCTCTCCTCCAGCGGCGAGGCGATCCATGTCCTCGGCCTGCGGGTTGCGGAGAAGGTGAAGGCGACGACCGGCGTCATGCCCGTGGTCGAACTGGCAGCGGCCGACGACGCTGCCTTCACGGGTCGCGGCTGGAAGGCGAAGCCGATCGTCGATCTGCGCAAGAAGCCGGAGTAGGACACGAAAAAAGCCGCGTCCGCGATAACCCCCTCCGACCCTGCGGGCCACCTCCCGGGGCCGGCCGTAACGCCGGATCCTCCCCGTTTACGGGGGAGTGGGGGTGTTTCGCCCTGCCGGAAAGCCCCTAAGCTCTGACGCCCATATAGAGCCGCGACACGCGCTCGTCGGCGATCAGCGCCTGCGCGTCGTCCTTGATGCGAACCTGGCCGAGTTCGAGCACGTAGCCGCGTTCCGACGCCATCAGTGCCTTCTTCACGTTCTGCTCGACCATGAGGATGGCCTTGCCCGCTTCGGCGAGCCTGCGCGCGGTCGAGAAGACGATATCCACCATCTTCGGCGCGAGGCCGATCGACGGCTCGTCCAGCATCACGACCTTGGGGTCCATGATCAGCGTGCGCGCGATTTCCAGCATGCGCTGCTCGCCGCCCGAAAGGCTCGCCGCAAACTCGTTGCGCCGCGCCTTCAGGATCGGGAACATCTCTTCCACCTTGGCCGTGCGCTCCTGAAGGAGCTTGTTGTCGGTGAGGAGATAGCCGCCCATGCGCAGGTTCTCGGCTATGGTCAGCTTGGGAAACACGCTGTGGTGCTGCGGGATGTAAGCGAGCCCCACCGTCAGCATCTGGTAGGGGCTGACGGAAAAGATATCCGTGCCGTCGAGCACGATCTCGCCGTCGCGCACTGGCGTCATGTTGAAGATGGTCTTGAGAATGGTCGACTTGCCGGCGCCGTTCTGGCCGATGACGGTAACGATCTCGCCGGCCTCGACGTCGAGATCGACGCCGTCGACGATCAGCCTGCCGCCGCCATAGCCGCCTTTCAATCCGCGCACTTTCAGCATCGCAGCCGCCTCAACCCAGATAGGCGTCGATGACGCCCTTGTCGGCCTGGACCCGATCCGGCGCGCCCTGCATCAGCACACCGCCCTGATGCATGACGACGATCTCGCTCGCCAGCGACATGATGAACTCCATGTTGTGCTCCACGATCAGGAACGCGATCTTGGTCTCGTCGTAGATCTCGACGATGAAGTCGCGCAGCGTGTTGAGAAGCGTCGGATTGATGCCGGAGGCCGGCTCGTCGAGCAGCAGGATGCGCGGCTTCGACATCAGGCAGGAGACGATCTCGAGAAGCCGCCGCTGGCCGTAGGAGAGCGCGCTCGCCGGTTCGTCGGCGTAGCGTTCGAGGTTGATCAGCCGCAGCAGCCGTCGCGCTTCGTCCTCCGCGCGGGCGCGCGGTCCGCCATTGCGCGAAAAGGCCTGCAGGACCTCCGCTCCGAGACGCTTGTCCTGTGCGCCGAACAGCACGTTGTCGAGACAGGTCTCCTCGGGCAGGACGCGGCATTCCTGGAATGTGCGGGCGAGGCCCTGCCGCGCCAGTTTGAACGGGCGCTTGCCGTCGATGCGCTCGCCATGGAAACGCACCTCGCCGGCATCCGCGATCTGGCGGCCGCAGACGATGTCGAACATCGTGGTCTTGCCTGCACCATTGGGGCCGATGAGCCCGTAGATGCCCGGCTTGTCGAGCGTGAAGCTCGCCGCGTTGACCGCCTTGATGCCGCCAAAGCTCTTGGAGACGTTCCTGACTTCAAGGATGGGCGACAACGGCCTTCTCCCTGTTTGAGAGCTTCCTGTAGGCCGCTTCCACCAGACCGCAGATGCCGCGCGGGGCAAAGCGGGCGAGTGCCAGCAGCACGAAGCCGAAGAAGATGAGACGAAGCTGATTGGCGACGCGCAGGAATTCCGGCAGCGCCACGAAGGTGATGGCCCCGATGATCGGGCCGACGAGGAACCCCGCGCCGCCGAGGATCAGCATCATCATGAGGTTGATGCTCTCCTGAAGCTCGAAGGAGAGCGGGGCGGCCGCGCGCAGGAAGAGCACCTTCATCGCCCCGCCGACGCCCGCGATGGCCGCCGACAGCACGAAGGCGAACAGCTTGTGCGCGAACACGTCCACGCCTCTGGCCGCCGCAAGCGCCTCGTCCTGACGAACGGAGGACAGCGACCGTCCGAAGTCGGATCGCACCAGCAGATATTGCAGGCCGAAGATCAGCGCCGTGATGACGAAGGTCAGCATGTAGAACCCGCCAAGCGAGCGGAACTCGATGACGAGCGATCCGATCTCGATATTCTGCGGGCGCGGTATGCCCGGAAGGCCCTCGGCCCCGCCGGTCAGGCCGTCGAGATTGTTGAACAGCGTGTAGAGGATCATGCCGACGGCCAGCGTCACCACGATGAAGAAGTGGCTGCGAAGCCTCAGGCACGGGATGCCGACGAGCAGGCCGATGCCGCCGGCAGCCACCGCGCCCGCCAAGAGCGACGGCACGAAGGGCACGCCGTAGTCCTTCATCAGGACGGCGGTCGTGTAGGCGCCGACACCGGCGAAGCCCATGTGCCCCAGCGAGACGAGCCCGGTGTAGCCATAGAGCAGGTTCATGCCGATGGCCGGGATCGCGTAGCAGAGCGCAAGCGTCAGCACATAGAGCACGTAAGGCTGACCACCGAAGAGGACAGGCGCGAGCGCACCCACCACCAGCACGACGATCGCGGCGATCAGGGAGTAGATCGGCTTCATGATCAGTGCTCTCCGCGCACGCGCACGCCGAAGATGCCCCACGGGCGGATCAGCAGCATCAGGATCAGGACGCCGAAGACAATCGTGTCGCGATAGTCTGTCGGCACCACCAGCGTGGACATGGATTCGACGATGCCGATGCCCAGGCCGCCGACGATCGCGCCCGGTACGCTTCCCATGCCGCCGATGATGATGGCGGAGAGTGCCTTGAGCATCGGCGCGTCGCCCATCTGCGGGAAGATCAGGAACAGCGGGCCCAGCAGCGCGCCGCCCAGCCCGGCAAGCGCGCAGGCGATCATGAAGGTGATGGTGTAGACGCGGTTCGGATTGATGCCGACGACGACGGCCGCCTCCGGGTGCTGGCTCGTCGCGCGCATCGCTGTGCCGAGGCGTGTTCGCGTCAGGAAGAGATAGAGCGTCGTGACCGCCAGCGTGACCACCCCGATGATGACGAAATGCTGCACCGTGAAGGAGAGCTGCCCCACCTTGACCAGCGAATCCACCGTCTGCGGCCGCATCTGCAAGGCATGTGGTCCCCAGAGCTGCACGACGCCGTTCTGGATGATGAGGATCAGCCCCAGCGACGCGACGATCTGCATGCGCAGATTGTCGCGCAGAGACCGGAAGATCAGCCGCTCCAGCACCATGCCGATCAGTGCGAGCGTGATCATCGAGCAGATGATCGCCAGCGGGTAGCTGCCGGTCAGGTTGAAGAAGAACAGATGCGCCATGTAGCCGCCGACCATGAACAGCACGCCATGCGCGAAGTTCAGGACGTGCATGACGCCGTAGATCAGCACCATGCCCAGCGCCATGAGCACGTAGATCGAGCCCATCATGGCGCCGTTGATGAGCTGCTCGAGGATTGCGGTCGCCATTGCGGCTCCAGGGAGATCAGATGAAGTAAACGGCCGCCTGGCGACACGACGCCAAGCGGCCGCGATGGTCGGATCAGACGGTCAGCCGCTGCCGCAATCGGATGCGAGTTCCGTGGGGAAGATCACCTTGCGGTCGCCGCCCTCGCACCATTCGGTGATGTAGACCGGCGGTGCGGCCTGGCCCTTTTCGTCGAACTTGATCGGCCCGATGACGCCGTCGAACGAGATTTCGGCAAGCGCGTCGCGGATGGCCGAACCGTCGGTCGTCGTGCCGGCAGCCTTCATGGCCTCCACGGCCGCGAAAACCGCATCGTAGGACTGCGCGGCGAAGCCATGCGATTCCTCGCCATACTTCGCCTTGTAGCTGTCGTTGAACGCCTTGATGTTCTCGATCGGCGCGGTCGGCGGGAACGAGTTGTACTGCACCATGCCGTTGAGATAGGTCGCGTTCAGGCGGTCGAGGAAGCGGTTCGAGCCCATGGCCAGCGTGCCGACAAGCTGGGCGTCGAGGCCCGCGTCGCGGATCTGGCGGATGGCGAGCGCACCCGGCTCCTCATCCATCAAGAGCATGATGCCCTTGGCGCCCGCATTGCGGATGTTGGTGATGTGGTTCGAGAAATCGACTTCGCCGACGTTGAAATAGCCGACATAGCCGTCCTTGTAGTCGTCCGGCAGAAGCGCATGCATGCCGTTCACGCCGCCGCGCCCGGCGTCGTTGTTCCAGGCGATGAAGGCCAGCGGCTTGATCTCGTTGGCCTGGATATACTCGGCCAGAGCCCTGTTGAGCTGGTGGTTGTTCGCGTTGATGCGGAAGAAGAACGGATTGCCCTCCTCCGTCAGGTTGGCGGCGGTCGGGACCGTGATGATCAGCGGTACCTGGAAGTCCTGCGCGATCGGCGCTTCGGCGGCCGCCACCGGGCTGCACAGCTCGCCGAGCACGATCGGCACCGCATCGACGGTCGCGAGGCGCTGCATTGCGGATGCGCCCTCGGCGGCATTGCAGCGCGTGTCATAGACCTGGAGTTCCAGCTTGTAGGTGGTTCCATCGAGCTCGAAACCGCCCGCGCCGTTGATCGTCTCGACCGCGAGATTGAAGCCGTTCATCTGGAACTTGCCGGGAGCGGCAAGCGGCCCCGTCTCGGCGGTCACGATGCCGATCGTGACGGTTTCGTCCTGCGCATGGGCTGCCTGCGCACAAAGTGCGGCGGCGAGCGCTGCGGCTATTCTAAGCCTTCCCATTGTCTGCTCCATGTTCCCGTTATTGTTTCAGTCCGTAGACGCGCAGCGCGTTGTCCCTGAGGAACAGGCGCATGACGTCCTCCCGCAGGCCGAGACTCCCGATCTCGTCCATGGTTCTCTTGAAGGCCAGCACCGGAAAATCGGTGCCGAACATCACTTTGTGCCGGCCATAGCTGTTGATGTAGTGGATGAAGGCTTCCGGCCAGTATTTCGGGCTGTGCGCATCCGAGCCGATGAAGACGTTCTCGTGCTTCCAGGCCATGGCGATCATCTCGTCGGTCCATGGAATGCCGATGTGGATGCCGATCAGCTTCAGCTCGGGAAAATCGCAGGCGATGTCGTCGAGCAGGATCGGCCGGGCGACGCTGCGCAGGGGCCGCTTGTCGTAATAGACCAGCGACTGGCCGACCTGCATCTGGATCGGAATGCCGAGCTCGACGCACTTGGCGTAGAAGGGATAATATTTGCGATGGTTCGGCTCGAGCTCGAACCAGTGCGGATAGGTGTGCGCGCCGATGAAGCCCATGTCGCGCACCGCGCGCTCCAGCCGGCGAACGCCTTCCATGCCCTCGGTGGGGTCGACGCCGGCCAGACCGGAGAAGCGGTCGGGATAGGCGGCGACGGCCTCGGCGACCCATTCATAGGGCATGTGCCACGCGCCGGGCGTACCTTCCTGTCCGAGCTTGCAGGCGATCAGGAACGAGCGCTCGATGCCCGCCTCGTCCATCTGCCGGATCATGTCCTCATGGGTGACGGAAGCAACGTCCGCGTCGGCGCGGCCGATCTTCTTCATGTGGAAGGTGCGGGTCCATGCAGGCCGCGCGGCGACGATCTGCGGCGTCAAAGGGTTCACGACTATATCGATGGCGCCAAATGACATTTTCTTATCGCCTCCTGCACGTCTCTGATATATTGTTATGTGATTAATACCAATCTGACAAGGATGTATCCGCGATGGAATCTGCACCCGAAACGGTTGGGGAAGCATGGCTGCGCCTGTTGAAGGCGCGTGGCGTCGATTTCCTCTTTGCCAATGCGGGAACGGACTTTCCATCGATCGTGGAAGGCATCGCGCGGGCCGAGCAGAACGGCATCGACATCCCCCGCCCCATCATCTGCGGGCATGAAAACGCAGCCGTCTCGATGGCGCATGGCCATGCCATGGTCTCCGGCAAGGCGCAGGCCGCGATGGTCCATGTCAATGTCGGCACGGCCAATTCCATCAACGGGCTGATCAACGCGGATCGCGATTACGTGCCGCTGCTGCTCGCCGCCGGGCGCACGCCCTTTCTGGAAGAGGGCGAGGCCGGCGCCCGCTCGCTCAACATCCACTGGGCGCAGGAGATGTTCGATCAGGCAGGCATGGTGCGCGAGAGCGTGCGCTGGGACTACGAACTCAAGGACCCGCGCCAGCTCGAAGCCGCAACGGACCGCGCGCTCGCCATCGCGCACTCCAGCCCGGCCGGGCCCGTCTACATGACGCTGCCGCGCGAACTGCTTGCGATGAAGCCCGCCAGCGAGACGATCAGCGCCGTGCCGCTGATGCTGCCTGCCGGCCCCGGCGCGCCTGATCCGGCAGACGTTCAAGCTGCGGCGGACGCGCTGTCGAAGGCGCGCTTCCCCGTCATCGTCACCGCCCGCGCCGGTGCCGACAAGGCCGTGCCTGCGCTGCTTTCGAGGTTTGCGGCAGCGACAGGCGCACCGGTCGTCGAATATCGCCCCCGCCATCTCAGCCTCTCCAGCGAGGATGCTTTCCACGGCGGGTTCGAGATCGCGCCGTGGATCGCGGATGCCGATCTGATCGTCGTGCTCGAATGCGACGTGCCGTGGATGCCCGCGACCGACAGGACCGCCGACGGGCTCAAGGTCATTCAGGTCGGCATCGACCCCCTTCAGGCGCGCTACCCGCTCCGCGGCTTCCGCTCCGACCTGACGATCCGCGCCTCGGCGAAGCTGTTTCTGGAGGCGATGCTGGACGAACTCAGCGACACCAAGGCGCCCGCGGAACGCAGCGCAACCGTCTCCGCGCGCTGCGCCGCCATGCGCGACAAAGGTCGCGCTTCAGCCTCGCAGATGCCGCGCGAGATCACCATGGCCTGGGCTTCGGCCTGCCTCGACCGCGCGCGTGCGCCGGGCTCGATCCTGGTCAACGAGTATCCGCTCGTGCGCTGGGTGATGACCACGACCGAGCCGGGCGAGTTCTACGGCAGTTCACCCGCAGGCGGCCTTGGATGGGGCCTGCCTGCTGCACTCGGCGCGAAGCTTGCCGCGCCGGAGCGCGAGGTCATCGCCGCCGTCGGCGACGGAAGCCACATCTTCGCCAACCCCATCGCCTGCCACCAGATCGCGGCGGCGGAAAACATCCCCATCCTCGTGATGATCTTCAACAATGCGGGCTGGGGCGCCGTCGCGCGCGCGACGCGCGCCATGTACCCGGACGGCCACGCCGCGCGCGCCAACCGCATGCCGCTGACCCGCTTCGAGCCGGTCCCGGAATTCGCGACGATCGCGCAAGCCTGCGGCTGCTGGGGCGAGACGGTCGAAGACCCTGCCCTTCTGCCCTCGGCGCTCGACCGCGCATTCTCGGAGATACGCGAGAACGGCCGCTGCGCCGTGCTCGACGTTCGCTGCGCCGGCTGAACCATATCCAACGGAGAGACCCCATGTCCCAGGACACCGCCCCGCTTGTCATGCACCCGGCCCTGCCCGACACCGTGATCCAGGCCGCCGCCGACCGGCGCGGCAGGCCGCATGTGTTCGACACGATCGATCCCGCGAAAAGCGCGTTGGTCGTCATCGACCTGCAACGCGCCTTCATGGATCCCGGCGCACCGTCGGAAGTCGCCCGCGCACGCACGGTCGTGCCGAACGTCAACCGGCTCGCCGCCGCCATGCGCAGGGCGGGCGGGCGCGTCGTCTGGATCAGGGCGACGTTCGACAAGGCCGGCTGGCCGAACTTCTTCGACTACATGGTCAACCCGCAGCTTTCCGGCCGCATCCTCGCCGCGCTTCAGGAGGACGCGGACATGCACGCGCTCTGTGGCGAGCTCGACGTCCGGGACGGCGACATGATCGTCAATAAGTACCGCCTGTCGGCCTTCCTGCCCGGCACGAGCAATCTGCCGATCCTGCTTCGCACCGCGGGCGTCGACACCGTGCTGATCGCCGGCTGCATGACCAATGTCTGCTGCGACAGCTCGGCGCGAGACGCCGTCATGACCGATTTCAAGACGATCATGATCGAGGACGCCAACGCGACCCGCACCGACGAGGCGCATATCGCGGCGCTGACGACGTTCCTCCAGAGTTTTGGCGACGTCCGCAAGACCGACGAGATCGTCGCGATGCTGGAAGGCTGATCAGCGCCCCTCGCTGAACGCGGCCTCACGCGCCGCACTCTCCCCGGCAACGAAGCCGAACGCAACGGCCGTCAGCAGGCCGTTGCCCGAGAGATATCCCGACACGTCCGGCCCCGACACACCACAGGCCGCACCGCCTCCGGCAAAGAGATTTGCGAAGGCCGATCCATCCTCGCGCATCACGCGCGCAGTCTCATCGATCATCAGCCCGCCCTGCGTGTGGAACAACGCGCCGGTGACGCGGACTGCGACATAGGGTGGCTTGAGCGCCGGGCATTGGGTGAAGTCGCGGCCGAACGGGTCGGCGGCTTCACCAGTCCGAAAGCGCTCGACGGAGCCAATCGTCTCCGAAAGGACTGCTTCCGCCGCGCCGATGATGGCGGCGAGTTCGCTCACCGTGGCAGCGAACCGGACTGCGCCCGCCTCGACCGCATCGCGATAGTCCGGGAAACCAAGCGCGAAATCGTGGATCGCCTCATCATAGACGTCCCACGCGATTCCGCCCGGCTGTCGCAGCACATGCACCGCCTGTTCGGAATAGCCGCCGCTTTCGCCGGAGAACCGCTCGCCTGCAGCGTTCACCTGAACGCCGCCGCGCATCATCAGCGCCCACGAGATCAGGATGCCGTGCGGGTGCGCGAGCGACCCGTGACCCTGATAGCCCGAGAGATGCTCGACGCGCGCGCCGAGCGCCTCACCCCATCCGAGCGCGCTGCCGCGATTCCCCGCATGGCCGAAATAGAGACCGGAGGCGATTTCGGGGATATGCCTGCCGACAAGCTCCGCATTTCCGCCAAAACCACTCGATGCGATCACCAGCGCCTTGCAGCCGATCGTCTCGCGCGCGCCATTCGGACGAACGATCGTCACCGCACGAACTGTGTCAGCCGAACCCAAATGCAGCGTCTGCGCCTCGGCTTCGGTAACAACGGGAATACCCGCAGCCGCCACCGCCGCCAGAAGCCGCGCCATCAGTGTCGCGCCGGTCTTCTCCGGCACGGCATGCATGCGGTGGCGCGAATGGCCGGGATAGAGGAAGTCGTCCAGCATGATCCATTCGAGACCATGATCGTCGGCGAGCCATTCCAGCGCCGGTCCGATCCGCTCGCTGGCGAGCCTTGCCAGATGCGGAACCACGCGCCCGTGCGTCTTGGCGTCGAGATCGCCCGCGAACCGGTCCGCCGTGTCGTCGGTGACGCCGATTGCATGCTGAAAGCGGGTGGCAGGAGCCGGGATGAAGCCGGACGACATCGAAGTCGAGCCGGTGGGTGAGGCATCGCGCTCGACAACCACGACCTCCGCGCCGGCATGCGCGGCCCGGAGGGCCGCAACAAGCCCGCACGCGCCTGCGCCGATTACCAGAACGGCGGTCTCTACGTCGACGACAGCCGGCATTTCACGGGAAATGCCGGGTCCGCTCATCTCAGAGGCCCGCGATGATCGCCGCCGCTTCGGCGCACGTCACTGGCGTGGCGATCGTGGAGAGATCCGCGATCGAGCGATCATGCGTCTCGGTCTTGAACGCCGCGCAGCCGTCCGTCAGCAAGGCGGTCCTGAAATCGCGCACATGCGCCTCGCGCAGCGTCGAGGCCACGCCGCCATTGGTGACGATGCCGCAGATGATCAGCGTGTCGATGCCGGCCTTGCGCAGCACCCATTCCAGCCGCGACATGTAGAATGCCGAATAGGCGACCTTTTCGATGACGAGGTCCGCCGGCTGCAACGTGTCGACCAGCGAATGCCCCCAGCCGCCGGGCGCGAAGTCGCCCTTGGTCAGGAACGGCCGCAGTTCCTTTAGGTGCGGCGAGATGAAGGGTTCGCCGCCCTTGCCCGGCACCAGCGTGAACTGGGTCGAGATCACCCAGCCGCCCTTGGCGCGCAGCGCGTCGGCCACCGGCTTCACGCGCGCCGGCAGGGCCGCGATCTCTGCACTCTTCTGCCCGCCGCGCGCATAGGCGCCGTCTGCGTGCAGGAAGTCGTTCTGCAAATCGACAATCAGCAGGCCGGTCGTCTTCGGGTCGATGGTCGCGAGATCGAGGCTCATGTCGCCGGCCTCATGACCAGATTGCCGAAGGCATCGACAGTGGCGTTCAAGCCCGGATCGACGAAGATCGTCGTGTCGGCCTGTTCGAGGATCGCCGGTCCCTGGATCGCCGCGCCGACGGCCAGCGCCAGCCGGTCGTAGATCTTCGCCTCGTGGAACGCGCCCTCGGCATAGATGCGCCGCGTGCCGCGCAGGCAGTCCTCGGGCGGCTTACCATCCACGGGTGCGAACACTGCCATGTCGAGCTTCGGCCTGCGGCCCACCACCGCGATGCGGTAGTTCATCACGCGCATCGGAATGTTGTCGAGCAGACGCCCGAAGGCTTCCTTGTAGGCCGCCTCGAAAGCCGTCGCGATCGCCTCGCGCGTCAGCCCGCCCGCGGGCATCTCGACAGGCACGCCGACCGTGTGCGTCTGGCCGAGATAGAGCATGTCGAACTCGTAGATACGCTCGATCTTCTGGAACGCGACTTCCGCCGCCTTCAGAAGCGCTTCCGTGTCTGCCGCGACCGCTTCCATCTCCTTGCCGAGCGCGGCCGCATCGACCTGGCTGAGCAGCGTGTTGACGGTCTGGACGCGGTCGTGGCGCATGTCCGCGACGACGCAGCCCAGCGCGGATGTCACGCCGGGAAACCGTGGAACGAGCGCGGAGCCGAGGCCCACTTCCTTGATCAGCGCGCCTGTGTGCAACGACCCACCGCCACCAAAGGGCATCGCGGCGAAGCGCGCGGGGTCGTGGCCCTTCTCGATTGAGACAAGGCGGATCGCGCCCGCCATCTTCGCGTTGGCGAGTTTCAGGATCGCCTCGGCGGCCTCTTCGATGGTCAGCGACAGCGGCTTGGCGATGTGTTCCTCGACCGCGCGACGCGACGCGTCGACGTCGAGGCGCGACAGCTTTCCGCCGATCGGCCGGTCGGGATTGATCCGGCCGAGAACAAGGTTTGCGTCCGTCACCGTGGGGCGTTCATTGCCCAGACCGTAGCAGACCGGGCCTGGATCGGAGCCGGCCGATTCCGGACCGACCTGTAGCAGGCCGCTGCGATCGACCGATGCGATCGAGCCGCCGCCCGCACCGATCGTGGTGATCTCAATCATCGGCGTGCGCACCACCATGCCGAAATCGATGGAGGTTTGTGCGGCGAGTGCTGCCTTGTTGTTCGCGACCAGCGAGACGTCGAAGGACGTGCCGCCCATGTCGCAGGTGATGATGTCATCGAAACCGGCAGCCTTGGCGATCTCCTGCGCCGCGATCACGCCTGCGGCCGGTCCCGACAGCGCCGTGCGAACGGGATAGCGTTTTGCGGTATCGACCGACATCACGCCGCCATTCGACTGGACGATCAGCACGTCGCCCTTGAATCCGCGCCCGGCGAGGCCTTTTTCGAGACGGTCGAGATAAGACGAGACGACCGGCTGGAGATAGGCGTTGAGCGTCGCCGTCGACAGCCGCTCGAACTCGCGGATTTCAGGCAGGATTTCGGTCGCCGCCGTCACATATTCGTTCGGCCACACGGAGCGCACGGCCTCCACGGCCTGCCGCTCGTTCTCGCCGTTTGCATAGCCGTTGATGAAGAAGACACAGACCGCCTCGCAACCGCTCGCTGCCAGTTCCGCCGCGCGCGCTCTCACCGCCTCGATGTTCACCGGCTCGAGGATCGACCCGTCCGCCAGCGTGCGCTCCGGCACTTCGACGCGATCGCCGCGATCCACCACCGGCGTGAACGAGCCCTTGAGGCCCCATGTGGTCGGGCGGTCTCGGCGGCGCATTTCCAGCACGTCGCGAAACCCTTCGGTCGTGATGATGCCTGTGTGGGCGCCCTTGCGCTCCAAGAGCGCGTTCGTGCCAACGGTCGTGCCATGAACGATGGTGCGGATATCGCCGAAATCGGCCACTTCGCGCGAGATGCCTTCGACGAACCCTTTCGACTGGTCGCCCCGCGTGGACGGCACCTTGGCGGTCGTTACCTTGCCGGTGGCTTCATCCAGAATGAAGACGTCCGTGAAGGTGCCGCCGACATCGACGCCGATCGTGTATTGAGGTTTCGTCATCGTGCCGCCACTCCATGCCGCAGGGCATTCGTCTTGTCGTTGTCCGGTCGTCCCTGCGCGTCGAGCTCGACGCCGTACTCTGCCCTGGCCTTGTCGGCGCTGACGAAGCCGAGCTTCACGTCACGCGCCACGGCATCGGCGTCGCGCGCGAACGGGTTGCCATAGCCGCCGCCGCCGGGCGTCTCCAGCCGCAGCTTCTGGCCGCGCTCGATGTGGATGCCGACCATTTTCGAGACCAGCGGCGGCGTATGGAAGCCATCCTCCTGCTCGTAGGTGAAGCGGTTGTGGACGGCTGGCCCGCCGCCCACAACGCCCTGCGGCGCGAACTTTCCGCGCTCGCCGAACAGGAAGACGTCTGCGTTCTTTTCCAGAAGCTCGATCTCGTAGACCGCGCCCAGGCCGCCGCGATAGGTGCCTGCGCCGCCTGAGTCAGGCCGCAACGCCCATTGCGTGAAGCGCACGGGATAGGCCGTTTCGAGAATTTCCAGCGGGGGGATCGTCGCCGTGGAGATCGGCGCATTGCCGTGGTTCAGGCCATCGCCCGCGCCATGCGCGCCGTGGCCGCCGCCGAAGAAGGAGAACATCACCCAGCGCTGGCCATTGGCGCGATGACCGGCCAATGACAGCGCATTGATCGTGCCGTAGGCGCATGCCATGGCCGGCTCCGGCGCGATCTGGGCCACGGCCTGGAAGACCACGTCGATCAGGCGCAGGATCGTTTCCGTGTAGCCGCCGACCGGCTTCGGCGCGCGCACCGACAAAAGCGAATCCTCGTCGATCCTGAATTCGACCGGCTCTAGCACGCCGGCATTCGCCGGCACGTCGCCGAAGATGTGCTTGAGCGCGACGTAACACGCGGCAACCGTGGTCGAGCGCGATATGTTGACCGGACCGGCGCAGGCCGGCGACGAGCGCGAGAAATCCATGATCATGCGGTCGCCGTCGATCGTCAGGTCGAGCGCGATCTTGAGCGGCTCGTCGGAGATGCCGTCATTGTCCAGAAAATCCTCGGCCGAAACGGTGCCCGAGGGCAGGCTTTCGATCTGCGCGCGCATCATCTGCGCCGCGCGCGACTTCAGCTCCGAGAGGCAGTCGGCAACGGTGCCGTCGCCATACTCGGTCAGGAGTTCGACCATGCGCTTTTCGCCAAGGTCGAGCGCGTTGATCTGTCCGTTCAGATCGCCATAGAGCGACAGCGGCAGGCGCGAGTTGGCCGACAGGATATCGACGATGTCGGAGCGGTAAACGCCGCGGTCGTAGAGCTTGACCGGCGGGATCAGCATGCCTTCCTGAAAGCACTCGGTCGCGGCCGGATTGTAGTTGCCCGGCACGTTGCCGCCGACATCGTGCCAATGGCCGACGGAGGCCAGGAAACAGAACACCTTGCCGTCGCGGAACACCGGCTTGACCAGCCGGAAATCCGACAGATGCGTGCCGCCATCGTAGGGATCGTTGAAAATCCACACGTCGCCTTCGTTGATGCCGCCCTGCCTTGCCGCCTTGTCGATCACCGCCTTGACCGCGAAGGCCATCACGCCGACGAAGATCGGCAGGCCCGACTTGCCCTGCACCAGCGTATCGCCGGTCAAGGCGTCATAGATGCCGTGCGAAGCGTCATGCGCCTCCGCGATGATCGGATTGAACGCCGAGCGGAACAGCGTCGCGTCCATCTCGTCGGCGATCTGCTCAAGGCGTCCTTTGAGGATCGCCAGCGTGATCGTATCGAGCGCCATCAGGCTTCATCCCCGTCATATGATTTGCCGATTTCGAGAAGTTCCGGCGTGCCGATCACCTCGTTGAGGCCGGCGAAGTCGAACATGCGATCGCGGAACGCCTCGTTGGAGCCGTTGGCCAGCAGGTTGGCGTAATAGTCGCGCGCGGTGGCCGCCACGGCGCGGACGATGCCGCCCGGAAAGATCACGAAGCTGAAGCCGCGCGCCTGGAGGTCGCCGGCGTCCACGATCGGCGTCTTGCCGCCTTCGACCATGTTGGCCATCAGGGGCACGCGGCCCCGGAAGCGTTCGCAGATCGTGTCGAGTTCCTCGACCGATTGCGGCGCCTCGATGAAGAGCATGTCCGCGCCCGCCTCGACATAGGCTTCGGCACGCTCGATCGCCGGGCCGAAGCCCTCGACCGCGATCGCGTCGGTGCGCCCGATGATCAGCGTATCGTCCGACGCGCGCGCGTCGCACGCGGCCCTGATCTTGCCGACCATCTCGGACAGCGTAATCAACGACTTGCCGTCGAGATGGCCGCAGCGCTTCGGCATCGTCTGGTCTTCGAGCTGCAGCGCGTTCGCGCCCATGCGCTCGAAGACACGGACGGTGCGCTGCACGTTGAGCGCGTTGCCGAAACCGTTGTCGGCATCGACGACGATGGGAAGTTCGATGCGATCCCGCACGGCCGCGATCGTGTCCGCCACCTCGCTCATCGACACGAGCCCGATGTCGGGACGGCCGAAGCGCGTATACGCCAGCGACGCGCCGGAGAGGTAGACGGCTTCCGCGCCGGCCTGTTCCGCGATCAGGGCCGACAGTGCGTCATAGACGCCGGGCGCCAGCAGGATGCGGTCATCCGCCAGGCGCTGTTTCAGTG
The DNA here is from genome assembly GCF_039888675.1 of Mesorhizobium sp. CAU 1732. Classification (NCBI taxonomy): domain Bacteria; kingdom Pseudomonadati; phylum Pseudomonadota; class Alphaproteobacteria; order Hyphomicrobiales; family Phyllobacteriaceae; genus Mesorhizobium; species Mesorhizobium sp. CAU 1732. The sequence goes on along the minus strand of NZ_JBDQQR010000001.1, from coordinate 883,131 downwards.
TTCTTGTCATTGGCGTGCCTCGTCCTTGCGCTTGGCCGCAAAGCGCTTCTTCAGATGGGGCACCAGGCCGCCATCGGAGAGCATCTGCTTCAGGTTCTCGGGAAGCGGCTCCAGCCGCAGTGTTGTGTTCTTGGCCGTCAGGGCCAGCTCGCCCGCATCGATGTCGAAGCGGCATGGGTCGCCGTCCTCGACATGGCTCAAATCCTTGCCCACCAGCACCGGCAGGCCCAGATTGATCGCGTTTCTGTAAAAGATGCCGGCAAATGATTGCGCGATCACGCAGGCGACACCGAGATGGCGCAGCGCCTCGGCGGCCTGTTCGCGCGACGAACCGATACCGAAATTCTCGCCGCCGACGAGCACGTCGCCCGGCCTCACGCTCGACGCGAAATCGGGCCGAACGGCTTCGAGGCTGTGGCGCGCCAGTTCCTCGATCCCGCCGCGCATATACTGGCCGGGCGCGAGCTGGTCGGTGTCGATGTTGTCGCCGACGAGGAAGACGCGGTTCATGCACGAGCCTCGGAAGGCAAATGGTGGCGCGGATCGGCGACGCGTCCCTCGATCGCGGAGGCGGCGACCGTGAGCGGCGAGCCCAGCCAGACCTTGGACGAATTCGCCCCCATGCGGCCTTGGAAATTGCGCGCCGTCGACGAGATGCAGGTCACATCCTCGCCAAGGCGGTCCGTGCCGTATCCGGCGCAGATGCCGCACGCATTTGGGAGGATGCGCGCGCCGATATCCTCGAACACCTTCATCAGCCCCTCATCCTCTGCGCGCTTCTGGTCGTCGCGCGAGGAGGGGGCCACCATCATCTCGACGCCGGCCGCGAGCTTTTGCCCGCGCAGGATCGCGGCGGCGGCGGCAAGGTCGTCATACTTCGCGCCGGTGCAGGCGCCGATATAGGCGACGTCGATCGCGGTGGCGGGCGCATCCTTCGCAGCCATCGCGTTGGCCGGCGAATGCGGCGCCGCAACCTGTGGCTCCAGCGTCGCTGCATCGAAGACATGATGTTCGAGCACCGCCGCGTCCGGGTCGGTGAAAAGGCTCTGCCAATCGCCCGCGTCGCCATTGTGAGCCGCAAGCCAGTCGGCGGTCGTCCGGTCGGGCGCGATCAGCCCGGCCTGCGCGCCGAGTTCGGCGGCCATATTCGACATGGTCATGCGCTCCTGCATCGACAGCGCGCGAACGGCCTCGCCGGTATATTCCACGGCCTCGTATTTGCCGCCGCCCATGCCCAGCCGGCCGCATAGCGCCAGCATCATGTCCTTGGCGACGACGCCAGTGCCGAGGCGGTTCTGCCACTCGATCAGGATCGTCTCGGGAACGCGCAGCCAGATTTCGCCGGTCGCCAGAACGCCCGCCATCTCGGTCGCGCCGATGCCGAACATGTAGGTGCCGAACGCGCCGCCTGTCGGCGAGTGGCTGTCGCCGCCGACGACGAACATGCCGGGCTTGAGATGCCCCTTTTCCGGCAGCACCACATGGCAGATGCCCTGCCCATCGTGAAACGCGACCTTGCGCTCCTTCGCCCAGGCGCGGGTCAGTTCCAGAATGCGCGCGCCTTCGTCAGTGTCGCCGGGCACGAAATGGTCGGAGATGAGAACGACCTTGCCGGCGTCGAACAGGCCGACGCCGAGGTCCTTCAGGATCGGCTCCACGCGGCGTGGCCCGCCCGAATCATGGATCATCGCGAGGTCGATGCCCGCGGTCACGATCTCGCCGGGGCGCACGGATACACGCCGGGAAGCGCGTGCAATGATTTTCTGCGCCAATGTCGCAGCCATCTACCGGCCTCTCAGGACTGAAACGCCGACGCAGGGAGACGCGCTTCGCGCACCCTTTTCGCATCGATCAAACAGTACCGTACTCACCTGGTCGCCCCGCCGCTCTCTGAGCCTAACTCTAATGGTATATCAATATACCATTATGTCAATTTGGGAAGCGCTGGCGAACCGTATCCACTGCAAGTGGTCGTGACGGACGGCGGAGTATGACGCGGGGCTACCAGATCGTCCGGGCAGCGCCCAAAAGGCCGGCGCGCACCGCCACATCGGCGTCCACCGTCTCAACGGACGTTTCGACTGCCCGCAACGCGGCGCGATAGACGCCTTCGAGCCGTCCGGCCGCGACGAGTTGAACCTTACCGATCGATCCGAAGCGCGCGCGGGCGGCGGCAAGCTCCATGCCGATCAGCAGGCCGGAGAGACGCGCGGCCCCTTGTGCGGGATCGCGAACGCCGAGGAGAGGCCCCGCACGGATCGCAAACAGCCGCGCCACGCCAAGCGCCGGATCTTGATAAACCGCGCGCACCGTTTCGAGAAAGACCGGGTCGTCGGCCTCCGGTTGCGGCTGGCCGTCCAGCGCGAGCCGCAGGATCGAATGTTCCCGCAACACCGCGAATGTCTCGCCGGTCACGACCGTCGCGAAGCGCCGCACGACGCCATCCCGGAGTTCCACCCATTTGGCGTGCGTTCCCGGCATGCAGACGAGGCCGGATCGCGTGCCCTGCCCGATCGCGCCCAGCAACTGCGTTTCCTCGCCACGCATGACGTCCGGCCAATCCGGATCGCGCTGCGCGACGCCCGGCAGGATGCGGATGTCCCTGATCTGCCCGTCGATCGTCACCGCTTGCGCCCCGAGATCGTCCAGCGCTGCCGGCGTGTCGAGATAAGGCGCCTCGCGCCACCCCTGACGCGCGCCCGCCATGCCGCAGATCATGACGGGAAGGTCCGCACCCGCGCCGACATCGCCGAGATGGCGGTCGAGGACGGCAGGAAAGCCGAGCGAAATCGCCTTCATCATGCCTTCGTCGCTGCGCGCTTCGGCAAGCACGGTGCCGTCCGACGCTAGCACCCAGAGGCGGAACGACGATGTGCCCCAATCGACCGCTGCAACGAAAGGCTTCATCCCGTGACGACCACGCCGCCATCGACGACGAGTGCCTGGCCGGTCATGACGGTCGATGCATTTGACGCCAGAAAGAGCGTCGGCTCCACCATCGCTTCGGGCGGAATTTCGATCTTGAGGCTCTGCCGCTCGATATGCGCGGCGAGCGACGTGTCGTCGGCCCACAATTCGCGCTGGCGATCGGTCAGCACCCAGCCCGGCATTACCGCGTTGACGCGGATGTTGTCCTTGCCGAGTTCGCGCGCCAGCCCGCGCGTGAGGCCGGTTATGCCGGCCTTGGCCGAGACATAGGCGTGGTAGCCGTCATTACCCATCATGTAGGAGATCGACGAGAAGTTGATGATCGATCCGCCGCCGGCGGCCCGCATGCCGGGCATGACGGCCTGTGCGGCGAAGAAGTGATGGCGCAAATTGACGTTCATCATGTGGTCCCAGTCTTCGACCGAGAACCCCTCCAGTGGATGGCGATTGTCCCACGCCGCATTGTTGACCAGCACGCCGATGTCGCCATTCGCCTCGGCGGCCTGCGCGATCGCACTTTTGAGCGCAGGAATGTCGGTCACGTCGCAGGGAATGTAGAGCGGCCGCGAACCGTAGGTCTTCTCCAGCCGGTCGCACAGCGCGGTCGCGTCCGAGCGCTGCACGAAGGCGACGTCCGCACCCTGTGCCACGAAGCCCTCCGTCAGATATGCGCCGATGCCCGAACCGCCGCCCGAAATGAACACCGATCTGCCCGTCAGATCGTGGAACGTCGCCGAAAACTTCATGATCTCATCCCATTAGTTGCGCGACAGGCTACGGCAAAGCCGCCTCGATGTCTTCGCAAGTATCTCAGGCGAACGGCACTGCCGTCGTGCCCGGCGGAAGCTTCGCTTCCTCATGCGGCTCGACGTGGATCGTGACGCGCATCGACGGGATTTCCTGCTGCAACGCAGCCTCGATGCGATCGCAGATCGCGTGGCTTTCGCCGACCGTCATCCCGGCATCGACCACCATGTGGAACTCGATGAAGGTCGCGCGCCCGGCAATGCGGGTCTTCAGGTCGTGCACCTCCATCGCGCCCTTGGAATTGGTGGAGATGATGTCGCGGATCCTGACAGTCTCCTCCATCGGCACGGCGCGGTCCATGAGGCCGTCGAGCGAGGTGCGGATGACCTTCCACCCCTGCCACAGGATGTTCAGCGCGACGATCAGCGCCAGAAGCGGATCGAGGAAATACCAGCCGGTCAGCACGGCGCCGATCAGGCCCGCGATGACGCCGACGGACGTCACGACGTCGGTCATGATGTGATGGCCGTCGGCCTCCAGCGCCGGCGACCTGTGGGCCCTGCCGTTGCGAATGAGCAGCCAGGCCCAGAACCCGTTGATCGCGGCGGCCGACGCGTTGATCGCAAGGCCAAGCCCCGGTTCATCGAGCGGCGCCGGGTTCTGCCAGGAACGCCAGACCTCCGCCATGATGAGCAGCGCCGCGACGACGATCAGTACCCCTTCGAGCACCGCCGAAAAATATTCGGCCTTGTGGTGCCCGTATTGATGGTCGTGATCGGCCGGCTTGTGGCTGACCGTGATCGCCCAGAACGCCGCGAAGGCGGCGATGACGTTGACGATGGACTCGAGCGCATCCGAATAGAGCGCGACGGACCCCGTCAGCCACCAGGCGACGAATTTCAGAGCCATCACCGCGAACGCCACGATAATGGTCCAACCGGCAAGCCGGCGAATTTTCTGCTTGTCGGTCATGGCCGGCCGTGAAAATCCCGCGCTCGACGTTGCCCCCCTCTGTCCTGCCGGACATCTCCCCCACGAGGGGGGAGATCACGCACGTCCCTGTCGCGACCTTTTCGGGAAAGCTCCGAAAAAGATGCCGGCTGATCTCCCCCCTCGTGGGGGAGATGTCCGGCAGGACAGAGGGGGGCGTGAAGGATTGCAAGCGTCACAATGTCATTCCTAAGCCGCCTTCACGCGCGCCTTTCGCGGCAGGTGCGCGACGACGTTCTCGATCATCCGCATGCCGGCATTCTGGCCGAGCGTCATGATCGATTCGGGATGGAATTGCACGGCCGCAATCGGTTCGCGCTTGTGCTCGAAAGCCATGATCACGCCATCGTCGGTTTCGGCAGTGACGATGAAATCGTCCGGCAGCCGCACCGGATCGGCGAAGATCGAGTGATAGCGCCCCACGGTGACTTCCTTCGGCAGGCCCGAAAAGATCACGCCGGCCTTGTTGACCCGGATGCGCGAGGGCTTGCCGTGCATCGGGATGTGAAGCTGGCGCAATTCACCGCCATAGGCTTCGGCAAGCGCCTGCAGGCCAAGGCAGACGCCGAAGATCGGCAGGTTGCGCTTGCGGGCCTTGTCGATCGTCGCCTTGGTGTCGAAGTCCTTCGGACTGCCCGGTCCGGGCGACAGGACGACGAGGTCGGGATTGATGCTGTCGAACACCTCTTCCGGCACTGGCGAACGAACGGTCGAGACCGTCGCGCCGGTCTGGCGGAAGTAGTTGGCGAGCGTGTGGACGAACGAGTCCTCGTGATCCACCAGCAGGATGGACACGCCATCTCCGACCCGTGCGCCCTCGCGTTCCGCCGCCACCGCATTGCCGGCCGACGCTTCGCGGATCGCCGCCAGCATCGCGGATGCCTTCAGTTCCGTCTCGGCTTCTTCCTCGGCGGCATCTGAATCGTAGAGCAGCGTCGCACCGGCGCGCACTTCAGCGATGCCGTCCTTGATGCGGATGGTGCGCAATGTCAGGCCGGTGTTGAGGTCGCCGTTGAAATGGACCATGCCGATCGCCCCGCCATACCAGGCGCGCGGGCTCTTTTCGTGGTTCTCGATGAACCGCATCGCCCAAAGCTTCGGCGCGCCCGTGACGGTCACCGCCCAGGCATGGCTGAGGAACGCGTCGAAGGCGTCCATGCCCTCGCGCAGCCGCCCCTCGATGTGGTCGACCGTGTGGATCAGGCGCGAATACATCTCGATCTGCCGCCGTCCAATCACCCGCACCGAGCCCGGCTCGCAGACGCGGCTCTTGTCGTTGCGATCGACGTCGGAGCACATCGTCAGTTCGCTCTCGTCCTTCTTGGAGTTGAGGAGCTTGAGGATCTGCTCGGAATCCGAGATCGCGTCATCACCGCGCCTGATCGTGCCGGAGATCGGGCACGTCTCGACCCGGCGGCCGTTGACCCGCACGAACATCTCCGGCGATGCGCCGATCAGATATTCGTTCTCGCCCAGATTGATGAAAAAGGAATAGGGCGACGGGTTGGTCTTCTTCAGCCGCCGCGTGATGTCCGACGGCTTCGATTCACAACGCTCGAAGAACATCTGCCCCGGCACGACCTCGAACAGGTCACCGCGTCGGAAGCTTTCCTTCGCGACATCGACCAGCTTCGCATATTCGCCCGGTTCATGGTCGCCGCGCGGCGGAATGCGATCGGATGGCTTGAACGGCTGCTCGATGCTGTCGCGCGGCAGGCCTTCGGTCGAGAACCCGTCGCCAGCATAATCGTAGCGGTCGTGCCAGGCCTTCGCCTGATGGTGATCGACCACGAGAATCTCGTCCGGCAGATAGAGCACCAGATCGCGCTGGCTCGACGCCCGCGTCAGCTTCTGCTCGACATGATCGAACTGGAAGGCGAGGTCGTATCCGAACGCGCCATAAAGGCCGAGATTCGAATCCTCCGGCGACCGGAACAGATCGACCAGCGCGCGCAGCACCGTAAACACCGTGGGCACGCGCGAGCGTTCCTCTTCGGCAAAGACGCGCGACGGCTCGGCCACCTGCAGCGCGATCAGCCGGTCGGTCACCTCGCCGACGCTCACGTCCGCCAGCGTATCCACCACGCGCCGGATCGGCCGCAGCAAGACCTCGCCGCGCGCATTCAGCGCCTCGATGCGCATCGCCCTGCCCCTGGCGCTGACGACCAGCGGCGGATCGATCATCGCCGTGTCCCAGCGCGTGTAGCGGCCCGGATATTCGTAGTTGGAGGAGAAGACGCAGCCGCGGCGCGAATCCAGCCCGTCGATATAGGCTTCGATGGCGCCGTCATAGGGCGTGTCGTGACGCTGGCGGGTGATCGCCACCCCGCCTGCGGTGACAAAGCGCTCGGCGCCGTTTTCAAGCAATTCGACAGTCATGCCCAAATCTCCATCCGTTTCCCGATCGGAATTCCGGATTGGCTTGAAAACAAAATGGCCGCCCGGAAATCCGCTGCGGCCACCACAATTTTCACGCACACGCGCTCAACCGGCCGCTGTCAGCGAGCCCACCACCAAAGGGTCTTGATCGAACGCATGGTCATGCGGATTCCATAGCTGCGAAACCCGCATGCGGCAAGCGGATTCCTGCGGAGCCCTCAGGCAAGCGCGGGACGCTGGTTGCGCAGCACGATGACGAGAAACAGCACCATCGATGTGAGCGTGGTGAATGCGCCGAGAATCGCCAGAATTTCAGTCGTTCCACGTATGGCGAGCGTGATGCCCGGCACGATGAGCCAGACGCCAAGCGTCGCGATGGCGAAGTGCAGCGTTGCGAGCCTGCTTTCCGCCGCGCTCGGCACAAGGTGATAGTAGATGCCGAAGAGCGCCATCGTCACCCAGCCGATCAGGTTCAGATGGCCATGAGCCGGCGCGAGACCGTGATCGTGGCTGGCAGCCATCCAGATACCGAACATCATGCCGGCCATCACATAGACAATTGCCGACGCAAAGAACCACAAGGCAACGCCGCGCATTTTTCCCTCCGGAGCGAACGGTCACAAACGAACCAAGCGCTGCTTGCGCCTGTCGGGAATCTTAATCCATGGGCCGATAACCCGCCAGCGCGGGATATGGTTGTCGGCTAAGTCGTTTTGAGGTGGGGCCTACTTCGTTTTCCGCTCACGGCTGCCCGAAGCCGGCAGCCCGCCGCCATTTCAGCGACTTTGGCAGGTTCTCATGACGAAGCCTCGTCTCGATGCCGATAGAACCGCAAACCCGTCACGACCAGCGACGACAGGCTCGCCCAGGCGACGCCGAGAGCCCAGCCGGCGGCGACGTCGCTCGGCCAATGGACGCCCAGATAGATGCGGCTGATGCCGATCGCGACCGTCAGCAGCACGGCGATGCTGATCACATAGACCCGCACGACCGTGTCCTCCACGAGCCGCACGATCAGGCTGGCAAGCGTGAGATACACGACCGCGCTCATCGTGGCATGGCCGCTCGGGAAGCTTGCCGTGTGGGTGGTGACCAGATGATCCACGATATCCGGCCTCGGGCGGTCGTATATCAGCTTGAGAACATGCCCGAGCGCCGTTCCGGTCACGATCGAGAGGCATGTGAAAAGCGCGGGGCCGAATTTCTTCGACACCAGCAGAAAGCCCACGACCACGCCCACGAGGATCACGAGCACCGGATACCCGCCCAACGACGTGATCTCGGTCATCGTCTCCTGCAGCCATGGGGGCCCCAGCGGGCGGGACACGTCGCCGGGCGTGCGAAGCATCAGAAGCAGATGGCTGTCGATCGCGGCGATCTCGTTCTCGCTGACCTCGTCGGCTATCGCCAGGAAGCCGTAGAGACCGGCCGCGAACAGGCCCACCATAAGCAGAGGCGTGGATGCGAACCTGACGTCGCGCATGCCTTTGACGAGGTTGGTGAGATTATGTGCCATGTGCCCCTCGAGATTGCGTGCGGTTGAAACGCGCGATCAGCCTATAGGTTCGCGTCGTTTTCGTCGCGGGCATCTCGGGGGCATGCATGGTCCTTGCGTCGACTGGCATTGATGCCGGAGGCGAGGATCAGCCTTGGTCAGGCGCGCCGCGGCGCGTGCGTTCCTTGTTCACGCGCGACAGCGCTTCGGCGAGCACGCCCATCTTCTGGCGGTTGCCTGCGTCGGCCTGGTCGAATTTCACCTGGCCGCCGCCTTTCCCGCGCACGCTACGGCGCTGCTTATGTGCGATATCGCGCGCACGATCACGGCGTTCGCGCAGCCGCTTGGCAATGTCGGAGACATCCTTGTCTGAAAGCGCGCCGAGCGCCGGCTGCCTGGTCCTTGCGACCAGTTCGCCTTCGCCGCTGTCGAGCAGGCGTTCTTCGTTCTTGCGGCTTGTAGACATGTCTCATCTCCATAGTCGTTTACGTCAATTTGCGAACGCAACGCGGACGCGGAGAGTTCCATCATTGGCGACCGTTCAACCCGCCTCGCCGCGCAACGGCATGAAGGCTTCGCGGATCGTCTCCACCAACCCCTCGATCGCCGGGCTGGAACGACGCGGATTTCGCCGCAGGACCACGCGCGAGGAATCGACGGGCGGAAAACCATCGCCGAGCGTCAGTTCCCGGCATCCCACCGGAATCGTGCTTCGCGACAAGGCCGCGACGCACAGCCCCGAAGCCGCCGCCATCTTCAGCCCGCCGCTCGAATGGCTGGAGAACGCCACGCGATAGCGCACGCCATGCTGCTCCAGCGAGCGAATGGCGAAGTCGTGGCACCAGTTGGATTTGTCGCCGTCATAGACAGCGATCGGCACGGGCGTCTCTTCATGCCGCTTGTGCAGCACGGAGGTGACCCAGACGGTCGGATCGATGCACAGAACGTCGCCGGCATTCGAGTCATCCGAATCGAAGATCACCGCCAGGTCGAGCTGATCCTTGCCCAGCGCCTCTATCTGCATGAAGGAGTATCCGCATTTCACGGTCACCTCGACCGCCGGATGCCGCTCGGAAAACACCGACAATGCGTGCGGTATCACCGTCTCGCCGTACTCTTCGGGAATGCCGATGCGAACAGGGCCGTCCAGCGGCTTCGACCGCATCATCGAATCCGTCTCCTCCAGGAGATCGACGATGCGGCGCGCATAGGGGAGAAGATGCTCGCCATGCGCGGTCAGTGACACGCCACGCGAACCCCGCTCGAACAGCTTCTCTTCGAGCCGGTCTTCAAGCCGTCCGATCTGCATGCTGATGGCGGATTGCGTTCGTCCGACCATCGCCGCCGCCTGCGTGAAGTTGCCTGTCTTTGCGACCGCGAGAAAGGTGCGGAGCAGATCGCTGTCGATCGGATTGTACATGGCGCCTCGTCATCACAAGACCTGATGACAGCCATATTGGATATTCGCTTGTCGAATGTCAAAGGTGTTGGAGAATTGCCCGTATCAGCCATGCGGGACGATGACATGCATCAACGGTTGCAAAGGGACAAGATTTCGCTGCTGTCGCGGCTGCGCCGGGCATGGCGCCAGTGGCGCGCGACGAGGCAACAGCGCCATGCCCTGGACAGCCTGATCGCAAAGCCGGACGACAGGCTTCTGGAGGATGCAGGCATGACGCGCGACGAGGCGGAGCGGCTGCGACGCGAAGCCCGCCTGATGCACATCGCGCTTTGGGCGAGCGTGCGGGGGCGCGGTGACTGACGCGCGCCCCTTGTTCCTTGGCCTCAGAACAGTCCTTCGATCTGGCCCTGATCGTTGAGGAAGATCTTTTCGGATGACGGCGCCTTGGGCAGGCCCGGCATCGTCATGATCTCACCGCAGATCGCGACGACGAAGCCGGCGCCGGCCGACAGGCGCACCTCGCGCACCGGAACGACATGGTCCACCGGAGCGCCGCGCAGGGTCGGATCGGTCGAGAACGAGTACTGCGTCTTGGCCATGCAGACCGGGAGATTGCCGTAGCCCTGTTGTTCCCACTGATGGAGCTGGTCGCGCACCGACTTGTCGGCGATGGCCTCCGAACCGCGATAGATGCGCTTCACGATCGTGTTGATCTTGTCGAAGAGCGGCATGTCGTCGGGATAGAGCGGCGAGAACTGCGACGCGCCGCTTTCGGCGAGCTGAACCACCTTGTGCGCAAGGTCCTGAATTCCCTCCGAGCCCTTGGCCCAGTGCTTGCACAGGATCGCCTCTTCGCCCATCGACGCGACGAACGCCTTGACCGCTTCGATTTCCGCATCCGTGTCGGAGTGGAAATAATTGATCGCCACCACCGCCGGCACGCCGAACTGCTTCACGTTCTCGATGTGGCGGCCAAGATTGGCGCAGCCCTTCTTCACTGCCGCCACGTCTTCCTTGCCGAGGTCGTCCTTCTTCACGCCGCCGTTCATCTTCAGTGCCCGCACGGTCGCGACGATGACGGCTGCCGCCGGCTTCAGCCCGGCCTTGCGGCACTTGATGTCGAAGAACTTTTCCGCGCCGAGATCGGCGCCGAAACCCGCTTCCGTCACGACGTAGTCGGCCAGCTTGAGCGCGGTCGTCGTCGCGACGACCGAGTTGCAGCCATGCGCGATGTTGGCGAAGGGGCCGCCATGGACGAAGGCCGGGTTGTTCTCCAGCGTCTGCACCAGGTTCGGCTGCACGGCATCCTTCAGCAAAACCGCCATCGCGCCGTCGGCCTTGAGGTCGCGGGCGAAAACTGGCGTCTTGTCGCGGCGATAGCCGACGATGATGTCGCCGAGGCGCTTTTCAAGGTCCTTCAGATCCGTGGCGAGACACAGGATCGCCATGACCTCGGACGCCACCGTGATGTCGAAGCCGGCCTCGCGCGGGAACCCGTTGGCGACGCCGCCGAGCGAGCAGACGATCTCGCGCAGCGCGCGGTCGTTCATGTCCATCACGCGGCGCCAGGCGACGCGGCGGATGTCGATGCCGAGTTCGTTGCCCCAGTAGATGTGGTTGTCGATCAGCGCCGAAAGCAAGTTGTGCGCCGTCGTGATGGCATGGAAGTCTCCGGTGAAATGGAGGTTCATGTCCTCCATCGGCACGACCTGCGCATAGCCGCCGCCCGCCGCGCCGCCCTTGATGCCGAAATTGGGTCCAAGCGAGGCTTCGCGAATGCAGACCACGGCCTTCTTGCCGATGCTGTTCAAGCCGTCACCGAGACCCACCGTCGTGGTCGTCTTGCCTTCGCCCGCCGGCGTCGGGTTGATCGCGGTGACGAGGATCAGCTTGCCGTCCTTGTTGCCCTTCACGGACTTGATGAACTCGGCCGAAATCTTCGCCTTGTCGTGGCCGTAGGGCAGCAGATGCTCGGAAGGAATGCCCAGTTTCCCACCGATCTCCATGATCGGCTTCTTCGTTGCGGCGCGCGCGATCGCGATGTCGGACTTCACTTCGGCCATGACGGCTTCTCCCCCGGTTGGCTAAAACGCGACGCCTTTGGCGGCGTTCAGGTCGAGGGGCATAGAAACCGTCCGCACCCTTTCACGCCGTCTCAAAACAGCCGCCCAATGCGCGAAATGCGACAGCGGCAGGGGAGTAGGGGAGTAGGGGAGTAGGGGAGTAGGGGAGTAGGGGAGTAGGGGAGTAGGGGAAACAGTTTCTGGCCGGGCGGCGGCATCAAAGCGTTTTCTCGACGACCATCGCCTTCGCCCCTACTGCCCTACTCCCCTACTGCCCTCACCTACTCCTACCGATCCAGCACCTGACGCAGTTCCACGAGATTGGACCGCACGCGCAGAACGTAGAAGCCCATCGTCGTCAGGTGGGTGGGCATGATCCAGCCGTCCTCCCGGCCGTTCGAGATGATGAAGGGCTGGATGTTGAGTGCCGCCCGCATCTGCTCCTCGACGGCCTGCCACAGCGGCCCGAGCTCACGCGAGGTGATGACCTGCTGGAAGTCGTGCCGTGCCGCGGTCAGGATGCCGTAATAGCCGTAGAGCTGGCCGTAGGCGAACCAGAACCGGTCGTCGGCGCGGGTGTCGAACCACCCGCCATTGTGGTTCTGCGACCGCTCCTGGATCAGGTCCGAGGTCGATCCGATGTCGCCGGCGATACGGTCCACGAACTGCATCAGATTGTCGGCGCGCGCATTGAACACGACCTGGCAGTTCTGCATGCGATCGTTGAAGGCGCGCAGGCTGCGCTCAGCCGAACGGTAGAAGCTCGGCGTCGGCGTCTTGGGGCCGAACGGGTTGAGGCCGAAATACCAGGTCTCCTCGTCGAACGCGATCGAACCGCGCGCATCCTGCAAATTCTGGTCGATCTGGCTCGTGCCGCGAACGCGTCCGAGCGTGTCGACCAGTTCGATCGAAGTGCGGCGGATAGCCTGGTTGATGCCGCGCTGGAACGACGCCTTGTTGTCGAGCCAGGGCGTATGGTCCCAGTCCATGCCGAAGAGGCCGAGCTTGTACAGGATCATCGACGAGATCCAGCCGTTCTGGTTGACGTTGAAGTCGATCAGGTCGGCCGTCACGTCCACGATCGCGGAGCGCGTGCAGGTCTTGACCTCGCCTTCGACCGGGTCCGTCGTCTCGGTCTGCGGGTTGGCTCCGCCCGCGGGTGCGGCGGTGAAGTCGTACTTCTCCGCATAGGCCGTGTCGAAATTCGTCCAGCGCTGCGTATTCCAGATGAAGTAGCCGTACAAAGCGATCAGCAGGATCAACCCGATGCCGATCGGCCCCTTGATGATCCAGCCGCGCCGCGCATACCACTGGCTTGCAGCCACGAACGGCCAGACGATCCAGGCCACGAGCATCCCGATGCCCCGGCCGATGGCCTGAAACACGCGGGTGAAGAAACTGACGATCGGATCGAACATGGCTTACACCCTCAATCGGTAAGGCCGTACAGGCGCTGGCGGAACCCCGCCTTGTCCTTCAAATACGTATCTTTCAGCGTCGCCACAACGTGCGCGCGCCAGACTTCGTTGAAGTCCTCATAGTCGCGATAGAACGCCGGCTTGTTGAAGACGTATCGCGACATGAAATCGAACGGCACGAAATCGGAGATCAGGCTGTTCGTCAGCCATGCATCCGGGTGGTCCGGCCTGGCGCGAACGACCAGGAAACGCTGGCGCGGCGGCACGTCCTCGATCTTCAACTGCCCGAGCTGCGAGATTTCGCGCTTCGCCGCGTTGAGGAAAGGAAACGTCCCGTCGCTGTTGATCAGGCTCGCATTGCTGTGGATCCACGTCTGCAGCCACACGCGGTCGGCCTTGCCGAGGTCGCGCTTGGGATCGGACTGGTGGATCAGCGAGCGCACCAGCATGTCGGCGCGGTGTTCGAGATAGCCGGATTTTTCGATCCACGAGGCGCGCGGCAGCTCGATCCGGCCAGTCGACAGCAGGAACTCGAAGACCTTGTCGGCATCGTGCAGCGACAGGTAGCTCACCTGCCACGGACGCGACCGCCTGAAGCCCGGCGCGGAGGGATCGCTGATCACCGTCGTCATGCCCGGATCGACGAAGACGTAGAGCCCGCCGAAATGGCTGGTCCAGTAAGCGTTGTGCCGGAAGATGACGTGGTCGGGCACGAGCGCGTTTTCGCGAATGTCGCCGGTGACCTTGGCCAAATCGACCATCTCTTCCAGCATCGCGGTGTCGCGCCAGGCGTCGGGCTCCTGCTTGAGCCTGTCGACCAACGTCGCAAGTTGCGTCGCCTTGCCTGTCACGTCCTCGGCCGAGAGAACCTTGAACTCGACCTGGTTGATCGACAGCAGATCCTCGATGTCCTCAACCTTGGCGACCGAATCCTCGATCTCGCCGTAGATCACGTCCTTGATGGTCAGCGCGTTGATCACGCGCTGGTTGCTGGTCATGAACTCGAAGAGAAGCTGTGACGTGTTCGAGAACGCCGTGTGGACCACCGGCAGGTCGATCTGCTGCGGCGTGAGGATGATGAAGCGGCGGTTGATCTGGTTGGGATCGAGATAATTCACGTCGCCCAAATCCTCGGCCACCTGCGGCGAATAACCGGAGCGGTCGATCTCGAACGATGCGCGCGCCGTCGGCTTCAACCCGAACGCCGCCAGCGCCTTGTTGTAGCGCTCGATCAGATGCGGCTCCTCGATCGTGAGAAGACGCCCGTAGATCAGATCGTTGTCGCGCAGGAGGTTCAACCTTCCTTCTCCCCGTTCACGGGGAGAAGGCGCCCGAAGGGCGGATGAGGGGCGGCGCAAACATTCCTGTTCATCGCTCGATGCTCTTGAAAGCCGGCAGGAACTTTGCCTCGACGGAAATCGACTTGTCGGACAGACGCCCATCGACCGCAGCCACGATCATCTCCAGAATCCCTCGACGGTCCCGCAGAACATCCGCATGCCAGAATCTCAAAACCGACCAGCCATTTCTGTTCATCGTCTCATCCCGATATCGATCGGTTCCGCTACCGATATGTTGGCTGCCATCGACTTCCACAACCAGATTGGCTTCCCTGCAGGCAAAATCCGCAAAATAGAACCCGATGGGGTGCTGACGTACGAACTTGTAGCCGTTCAACCGTCGTCCCCGCAGTTCGTGCCACAGCGCTTCCTCAGCCTCGTTCTCGACCTTGCGAAGCGCTCTTGCCCGTGTTGTCTTGCGCGCATTCTCTCCACGCACAGCGCTGCCCCTCATCCGCCCTTCGGGCACCTTCTCCCCGTGAACGGGGAGAAGGAAGAGCTCACCCACCCCACAGCCCCTTCGCCTTCAGCGCCTCGATCTCTCCGATTGCCCGCTCCCGCAGCTTCGCGTCGCGGATCAGCTTGGACACGTCCACGTCGTCGGCGCGGTCGGAATAGCGGAACTCGCTATCGGCGTAGCGGTTGATCTCCTGCATCACCATGGCCATCGAGAACGGCCCGCGAAGCTCCTCGATCATCGCTTTTTTCTCGTCGTAGCCCTTGCCCATGAAGGTCTCGGGCTTCTCGAACCACGCGTCCGGCAGGTCGATGTCCATCGCGCGCATCTTGATCGCGTCGGTGACGTTCTTGATGGCGCGGCCGGTGAAGCGCGGTTCGGCTTCCTTGATCATGTGGAGATACTCGCCCACATCGACCAGCGATTTCGGCTCGCCGTGGTCGTTCAGGAAACGATCATAGACCTTGCGCAAGCCCTCTTCCTGCGGCTTGGCATGCTCCTCATAGGCGACGCTCACCGCCTTCTGGATCTGCTGCGCCTCGAAGAGCGCGTGCTCACCCATCGGGATTTTGTGGTTCTTGCCCGCGAGCAGAACGAAGATGTCGATGTAGTCGTCGCGGGTCTGCGGCCCGTCCACCACCCAGCGCGCGCCGGCCCGCTGGCGCAGCGCGTCGTCGACGTTCTCCGGGTAGTTGGAGAACATGCCGAATGCGCAATTGCCGCGCACCACCGTGGAGGCACCGGCGAAGCTCTCCATCAGCACGCCGGTGATTTCCTGCTGGCCGGCCGACGCCCGGTCGTCCGAGCGCTTGGCTGCGACCTGGTCGATATCGTCCACGGTGCCGAAGCCGATCGAGCGCGGGTTCAGCACGTTGTTGACGAACTGCTTGCAGTTCTGGCCCGACTTGCCCTGATAGGACGAGATCTGGTCGACGCCGAAATTCTCGTAGTGGAACGGCACGCCGGCGATCTGGCAGTAATCGTTGATCAGGCCGGCCGTCATCTGGATCAGGATGGTCTTGCCGGTGCCCGGCGCGCCGTCGCCGATGAAGGTGAACAGGAAGCCGCCCAGTTCCACGAACGGATTGAGCTGGCGGTCGAAATCATAGGCCATCAGCATCTTGGCCAGCCGCATCGCCTGGTACTTGGCGATGTGGTTGCCGATGATCTCGTCCGGCTTCTTGAAGGTCATCACCAGCGGCTTCGACTTGCGCCCCGGCGCGACGTCGAAACCGTCGATGGTGAAATCGTCCTGGTCGATGCGGATATGCGCGTTCTCGAAAGCGCCGAGCGCGTCGAAGCGGCCCTTGCGGGCGAGCAGCCCCTCCACCGCGACGGTCGCGAAGGCACGGGCGCGCGTCGCGAGGTCGTGGTCGTCGCTCGCACCTGCCAGTGCGCCGTCGAGCCCGGCGAGCAGCGCCTTCAGCGCATCCTGCTGCGTGTCGAAGGCGAAATCCGGCTCCTTGATGTCATTGGGCGCTTCGGCGTCGCTCTCGATCGTCTGGAGCAGGTAGGATGCGAAGGTGAAAGCAGCGACATAGGCCGCCGTGGACAGGAGACGCTTGTAGGTCGCGACGTCGTCACCTTCCAGCGGCGAGCGCGCGTTCTTCGCCTGAAGGTCCTCCAGCGCGGTCGATTTCGCATAGACCTCTGCCACCGCCATCGCGACGCTCAGGCCGCGCCGGGCGCGGTAGAGCAGCGTGTGCTGCGGGATCGAGAGTAGCTGATCGTCCGGGCGCACCGCCTGCACGGTCCTGGACAGTTCCACCTCGCGGGTCTTGCGCACGGACCCGGTCGAGACTGTCGAGACGAACCGCCTGCCCGTGCCGGCAAGCTCCGTTCCGGACCGGCCCGCGCCGTCTTCCAGCACCACCACACGCGTGATGAAGCTCTGCGCCATCGCGCGATGCTTCTCGATGTCCGCCTCGGATATCGCGGTCAGGCCGGTGTCCATACTCAACTCCCCTCAAACATCGCTGATCACCTGCCCGTTCGAGATGATGTGAACCTTGTACCCGGCGAAAATCTTCTGCGCCTCGCCGGCCGCGTACAGCACCTGATAGGCCTCGTGCGGGATCAGCGCGTGCCGCTCATAGTTCGACACGCCCTGCCGGGCGGCTTCGAGATCGTCGGTGTTGATGTGGAATTCCTCGCGCGCCGGTTGCGAGGAGAACAGGCCGCGGCGTGCCGGCGTCTCGGCCTTCGAGAACACCTCCTGGATCGTCCAGGTCAGCAGCCACGCATTCTCGACGCGCCGCACCTTCGCCAGAACGTCGGCAACGGTCGAGTTGTGTTCGGTGATGCCCGCCGAATAGAACGGCCCGAGCACGACGCGCCGCAACTGCTTGGGATGAAGCTGGTCGAAATCCTTGTCCAGATTGCCCGCGATCGTCGCCGGCGACAGCGTATAGGCCGAGTTCTTCTCGGCGAAATCGTCGAAGCGATGCGCGAGATCGGGATTGAGCAAGCCCTCGACCGGCAGCGGGATCGGCACGCTCTCGTTGAGTTTTCCGTCCTTGCCGACGAGTGCCCGCACCACATTGTCGGACGAATCCTCGACCGTCGCCATATAGACCAGCGGCAGGTTGGCCGAGCCGTCGAAGGCAGCCCAGTGCACGACATAGATCGGCCGGCCGGTCTTCGGGTTGACCGAAACTCTGATCGTCTTGGGCAGGATGAACGGTGCGAACACCTGCCCCGACGACACCTGTTCGAGGTAGAGCCGTTCGGCCATCGACTTGCGCAACGCGTCGGGCATCGCACGATGGCGCAGGATGAAATCCGCCATCTCCGCGCGCAGCACCTCCGGTTCGGGAATGGCTGCGAGGCGCTTGTCGGCCTGGCGGCGATCGTTTTCGAGTTCCAGAACGTTCTGGAAGACGGGATAGCCGCTTTCCGCACGCGAAATCTTGAACGCGTCCATGAAGCCGAGACGATTCTTCCACGACGAGAACGAATTCTCCAGCCGCACGATGTACTCGGCCATCACGCGGGCCACGAGATCGTGCCGGTAGAGCGGCGAGCGGTCGTCACGCAGGAAGATGTCGAGGCCGCCAAGCGCGGCGGAGATCGCGGTGAAGTAGCGCTCGGCGGGGTCGGAGGTGGTCATGCGGAAGCTCCGCGACGGCTACTGCTTCACGTAGTTCGCCGCATTGTGCTTCTTCAACACGTCGTCGAACCGCCGGGCAAAGGCATCGTCGGCAAGCTTCTTGCGCCGCTGGATGTCGGCGGTCGCGACCATGTTCTTCTCGTGCATTTCGAGCAGGTCGCCGATGTGCTTCTGCGACGCGGCGCCGATGCCGGCCATGGTCTGCTCGGCGGTCGTGTCGACCTGGCTGCCGAGCGTGTTGATCTTGTGCGCCACGTCCTGCTGCGCCGCCGTCTTCAACGAATCCTCGAGCGCCTTGTAGAGGACGATGCGCTGCTCGGTGTCGATGGTCAGCTTGTTGATCAGCGTGTTCTGCGCCGCGATCTGGTTGTTGAGCGAATCCACGAAGGTCTGGAACATCGAGGTGTAGCGTTCCAGCGTCTGGCTCTCGGCCAGCAGCTCCTGCTCCTTGGCCTGGCGCTCATTGTATTCGGTGGCAAGCTTGGAGCGCTCGCCTTCGAGCTGGGTGCGCTGCGTCTGGTCGGTGGAGGCCGCGATGCGGTTCTCGATGTCGAGCAGCATCGGGTTCAGCTCCTCGATGCGCTTTTGCGTGGCGGTCAGGTTCTCGATCGTCACCTTGCGGCGCTCGATCACCTGGCCCAGGCTCGCCTCCGACGTCTTGTAGCGCTGGTCGAGGACGTTCTTCTGGTCCTTCAGGATGCCGACGATCGTGTCGGACTTGGCCAGCAGTTCCTGGAGGTTGCCGGCGAGCGACATGTTGCGGACGCGCTCGGTGCGCATGCGCTGCTTGCGCTGGGCGGAGAAGACACCGACGAAGCTTTCCCAGCCGGTATAGCTCTTCATGCTTTCGAACTCGGTGCCGAAAACGTTGGTGGCGTCTTCGAGCCCGATGATGAGATCGGCAATGTTGCCTTCCATCACCTTCTGCTGGTTCAGAACATCCTGGATGCGGGCGTTCTCGATGTCGAAGTCGGCGGCGCCGATCTTCTGGTCCGCCTGGGCGAACTTGTCGAGCACGACGCCGGACTGCTCGATCTTCGAGCGCATGCTCTCGACAACCTGCTTCGTCTTGGCAATTTCCGTGTCAAAATTCTGCAAGGTCGCCATGCACTGTTCTCCAATCCCTCAAATGACTTGTCGGAATATATGTGGCGACCACTGCGAATGAAAGACAATGACGTCGCAGAAACGCAAGGCAGATCAGCTTTGCGGGATCGCGCGTGCTTCGCGGAACGAGATCAGCCGACGGCGCTCCTCGCACCACAGCGTGAGTTTCACGCAGCGCAGGCTCTCCAGAATGGTGATCCGACCGGTGTTGCGCAGCTCCGGATAGTCGTTCAGCACCTCGGGCAGGCGGTAATAGGGCACCCGGCTCGACAGATGGTGGACGTGGTGAACGCCGATGTTGCCCGTCAGCCAGTTGAGCGCGGCGGGCAGATCGTAAAATGACGAGCCGTGGAGCGCCGCATCGCGGAAATCCCAGTCCTCGCCGTTCGACCAATGCGTCTCCTCGAACTGGTGCTGAACATAGAACAGCCAGATGCCGGCGCTGCCTGCCAGGACGACGATCGGGATATGCACGAGCAGGAAGGGCACCAATCCCACCGTCCAGATCAGCGCCGAGACGAGCGCCATCAGCGCGACATTCGTCGCCATGGTCGAAATCCACGGTTCGACGGAGCGCATCATGCCGAACGGCAGGCGCTGCTTGAGGCCGAACAGCCAGATCGGGCCAATGCCGAACATCACGACGGGGTGGCGATACAGGCGGTAGCCGATCTTTCCCATCGTCGATCGCTCGGAATATTCCTTGACGGTGAGCGTGGTGATGTCGCCCACGCCGCGCTCGTCGAGGTTTCCAGCCGTCGCATGGTGCGCCGCATGCGCCCTGCGCCAGTAGGCGTATGGCGTGAGCGTCAGGACGCCAAGGAACCGGCCCGTCCAGTCGTCGCCGCGCCGATGCGCGAAGAACGCGCCGTGCCCGCAATCGTGCTGGATCATGAAGAGCCGCAGGAGAAGCCCCGCGGCAGGCACCGTCAGGGCCAGGCCGACGAACCAGTAACCGTAGTGGACGGCCGCTGCGGCGAGGGTCCACAACAGCGCGAACGGGATAATCGTGATCGCGAGTTCGAACACGCTGCGTCCGCGATGCGGCGTGCGATAGCGCGCGAGCACCTTGGTCCACTGGCGCAAGGCGGCGTCTTCAGTCGACTGTGTGGCAAGATTTTTCATCGGCGCTTATACGCATCGTGATGCGGCGGGCTCAAGGCCTCAAACACACTTTGTCGACATGACGCACAATCCGACGCTCAACCGCCCGTGAAGCCGATGAAGTCCTCGGGCGCGACGCGTCCCATTTCTTCTTCCCAATGGCGCCGGCAAAGCGAGACGTAAACGTCCTTTCCGATCGCCACCTGCGCGCCCTGCCGGGCGACTTTTCCGTCCTCGCCCAGCCGCACGACCATCGTCGCCTTGCGCCCGCAACGGCATATGGTGCGGACCTCGCGCAACTCGTCGGCGAGCGCCAGAAGCGCCTTGGAACCCGGAAAGAGCTTGCCCTGGAAGTCGGTGCGCAAGCCGTAGCACATGACCGGGATGTTCAGCCTGTCGCTGACGCGCGCCAGTTGCCAGACCTGTTCATCCTCGAGAAACTGCGCCTCATCGACGAAGACGCAATGCGTCGCCGTGTGGTCGTGGTGATCGCGGATGCGCTCGAACAAATCATCGCCATCGCGGAACATCTCGGCATCGGCCTCGAGACCGATACGCGACGAGATGTAGCCGGCGCTGTCGTCGCGCCTGTAGTGCCCGGCGACGAACAGCATCGTCGCCATGCCGCGTTCGCGGTAGTTGTACGATGCCTGCAGCAGCATCGTCGTCTTGCCGGCATTCATCGTCGCATAGTGGAAGTAGAGCTTGGCCATGGCGCTATTAATCGCAAGATGCGCCGGGATGGGAGATGCGATCTGCACGCTTCCACGAAAAACGACGTCGCGACGCTCCCGATGTCGTCCGCCGGCACGTGTGCGGGTTGAAACGCACGAAGAATGGTGTTTGCTTACGGCTAATAATTCAGCCGGGCGACAAGCCCGTCCTCATGACAGCCTGAATGGGAGAATTCTATGTCACGCAGCAGGACATTCCTGATCACACTCGCCTTTTCGACCACGCTCGGAGCCGGCAGCGCGCTTGCCGCCGATCCGGCGAGCTGCCAGTCCATCACCTTCTCCGATGTCGGCTGGACCGACATCACCGCCACCACCGCGACCGCGTCCGTGGTGCTTGACGCGCTTGGCTACGAGCCGGAGACGCAGGTCCTCTCCGTGCCGGTCACCTACGCCTCGCTCAAGAACGGCGACGTGGACGTGTTCCTCGGCAACTGGATGCCGACGATGGAAGCCGACATCGCGCCCTATCGCGAGGACGGCTCGGTGGAGACGCTGGTCACCAACCTCGAAGGCGCGAAATACACGCTCGCGGTGCCGCAATACACCTACGACGCCGGCCTCAAGACCTTCGCCGACATCGCGAAGTTCAAGGACAAGCTCGGCTCCAAGATCTACGGCATCGAGCCCGGCAATGACGGCAACCGCCTGATCCTCGACATGATCGCGGCCGGTCAGTTCGATCTCGCCGGCTTCGAGGTCGTCGAGAGCTCGGAAGCGGGCATGCTCAGCCAGGTCCAGCGTTCGGCGAATTCCAAGCAGGACGTGGTCTTCCTCGGCTGGGAGCCGCATCCGATGAACGCCAATATCGAGATGGCCTATCTCGACGGCGGCGATGACGTATTCGGTCCCAATTACGGCGGCGCGACCGTGCACACCAACGTCCGCAAGGGCTACGCCACCGAATGCCCGAATGTCGGCAAGCTGCTCACCAACATGGTGTTCTCGCTCGAAATGGAAAACGAGATCATGGGCGCGATCCTCAACGACGGCACGGATGCCGAGGACGCGGCGACCGCATGGCTCAAGGCCAACCCGGCCGCGCTCGACACCTGGCTCGCCGGCGTGACGACGTTCGAAGGCGAAGACGGCGCGGCGGCAGTGAAGGCCGAACTCGGGCTGTAGGTGTAGTGAAGGGCGGGGGTAACAGGCGTCGCCTGAGCCCTCCGTTGCCCCCTCTGTCCTGCCGGGCAGAGGGCTGCGCCACGAAACGCTGAATTGCCCGACTGGCAACACCCTCGTCCCGCAGCAGTTTAACCGGAGGACCAATGGATCCGATTTCCGCGTGGGTCGCCAGCAAGGATCGCAAGATCGCGGTGGGCGAGTGGGGAAGCGACTTTTTCCAGTTCCTGACGACGAACTTCGCGTGGTTCTTCGATTCGCTGGCAAGCGTCCTAACCTCCTTCCTCAACGGCCTGATCGCATCGCTTCTCTGGCTGCCGCCGATCGCCGTCATCGCGCTGATCGCGGCGCTCGCCTTCGTGCTGAAACGCTCCTGGCAGTTGAGCCTCGGTGTCGCGCTGGGCTTTCTGTTCATTCTCAACCAGGGGCTCTGGAAGGAGACGGTCGAGACGTTGGTGCTCGTCGTCGCAGCCGCTACCGCGTCGATGGCCATTGGTGTTCCGATCGGCATCTGGGCGGCGCATAACGAGCGCGTCTACCGGTTCCTGCAGCCGGTCCTCGACCTGATGCAGACGCTGCCGACCTTCGTCTATCTGATCCCGGTCCTGATCCTGTTCGGCCTCGGTGTTGCGCCGGGCCTCATCGTAACCGTGATCTTCGCCTGCCCCGCGCCGATCCGCCTCACCTATCTCGGCATCACCTCTGTGCCGAAGCCGATGCTTGAAGCCGGCGAGGCCTTCGGCGCGACGAAGCGTCAGCTTCTCTGGAAAGTCGAGTTGCCCGCAGCACTGCCGACGATCATGGCCGGCCTCACCCAGTGCATCATGCTCTGCCTGTCGATGGTGGTGATCGCCGCACTCATCGGCGCGAACGGGCTCGGCCGCCCTGTCGTGCGCGCGCTCAATTCGATGCAGATACCGCTGGGCCTGGAGGCTGGCCTTGCGATCGTCGTGCTTGCCATCATCCTCGATCGCATGGCCCGCATCGGACAGGATGTCCGCAAATGAGCGTCGCCGTCGAGTTCAAGGACGTCGATATCATCTTCGGCAGGGAGCAGGCCGAGGCCGTCCGCATGGTCGATGCGGGCGCGGACCGCGCCGAAATCCTCGCAAAGACCGGCGCGGTGATCGGTTGCGCCGGCGCGACTCTCTCCGTCGAGCAGGGCGAGATTTCCGTGCTCATGGGCCTCTCCGGCTCGGGCAAATCGACCCTCCTGCGCGCCGTGAACGGCCTCAACAAGGTCACGCGCGGCAATGTCATCGTGCATGACGGCGACTGGTCGGCCGATGTTGTCACCTGTTCCGCAGCCGAACTGCGCAAAATCCGGCGCGAATGCGTGGCGATGGTCTTCCAGCAGTTCGCGCTTTTGCCGTGGCGCACCGTGGAGGAAAATGTCGGCTTCGGCCTCGAACTGGCCGGGCTTCCGGCAAAAGAGCGCAGCGAGCGGGTGGCTGCGCAGCTCGAACTCGTCGGCCTGACGCAATGGGCGAAGAAATACGCACACGAACTGTCCGGCGGCATGCAGCAGCGTGTCGGTCTTGCCCGCGCCTTCGCGACGCAAGCGCCGATCCTTCTCATGGACGAGCCCTTCTCCGCGCTCGATCCGCTCATCCGCACCAAATTGCAGGACGAGTTGCTGGAGCTTCAGGAGCGCCTGCACAAGACGATCATCTTCGTCAGCCACGATCTGGAGGAAGCGCTCAAGATCGGCAACCGCATCACGATCATGGAAGGCGGCAAGATCGTGCAGAGTGGCGCGCCCGAGGAAATCGTGCTCTCTCCCGCCAACGACTACGTGCGCGAGTTCATCTCGAATGTGAACCCGCTGTCGGTCCTCACCGCCTGGAATGTCATGCGCGACAAGCGTGACCTCGAGGAAGCCGGTGACGGATGGGTCTGGCTCGACCGGCGGCGCACGACACGCTTCAGGCTCGACGACAACGGCCTCGTCGTCGCCGCCGAGCGCAACGGAAGCCCGGCCATGTGGACATCCTGCGATCCGTTCGAGACGCTGCCGCCGGACTCGCATCAGGTCTACTGGGCACGGCCCGGCACGTCGCTGAAGGCCGTCATGCAGGCGATGCACCAGTCGCAGACAGCGCCTGTGGCGCTCTTCGACGACAGTTCGCGCTTCGTCGGGGCTATCGGAATCCGCGACGTCCTGAAGGCCGTCATCCGCCGGTGACCGCGTAGGGACAGGTGCCCGGGGACGCCCGTTCGCGTTCCGCCAGGAACAAATGTCCGCCTGCCGGTTGTTTGTCGCACTGCAGCAAGATAGGCTTGGGTGCTCTCGTGATCCGGCGGCTGCCGTGACGGGAACTGCCGGTCACGCGAAACGTAGTACCCCTGTACAGGAGGCACACGATGCTCGGCACGACCAAACTCCAGAAACCAGCCGGTGTTGCGACGCCAGCCCGCAAGGACCGCGATCGGTCCGTGCAGGTGAACGTTTCGCTCGGCGGCAACGAAGACGACGACGCCAGCCGGCGTCTCGTCCGCAAGATCAGGAACTCGATCACGCGCACGCTCGAACAGGAGCATGGAAACGCCTTCCGCGTGTCCTTCGTCGGCGCGGAAGCGAAGCCCGCCCCCCGCGAGGCGGACGTCAGGCCCGCCCGCAGCACCGCACCGGGATGCGGCGCATGGTGGAATTTCTGATCCACTCCCGAGGTTGACGCAGGTCTCAACCGCGCAACCGATCATCGTCGCCGCGTCTGCGGTGGCCAACCGAGGAAGCCCTTCGCGCTCAATGCGAACGGCACAGAGCAATGAGTATGACGCAACCAGACCTCGTATCGCGCAGGGAGCCGACGCCCCCTGATCGTGATGCGGTCGATCCCTCCAGTACCGCCTTCTTCTTCGACTTTGACGGCACACTCGCCGAAATCGTCCCGATCCCCGATCAGGTCCTGATCGATCCACGGGTCGTCGCGAACCTCCGCACGCTTCATCATGCATCGAACGGCGCACTCGCCGTCGTATCGGGCCGTCCGATCGAGCAACTCGACCAGCATCTGGGCGACTTCCGACCCGCCCTCGCCGGCGTGCACGGCCTCCAGTACCGCAACCCCGACGGCACGCTCGCGACGGCTCCGTTCGACGCCTCGACGGTCACGCATCTGTCGGCAGCGCTTACGCGCTTTTCGGAACAGCACACCGGGCTGATCGCGGAGACGAAGCCAGGGTCCGTCGCGCTGCACTACCGGCTGCGCCCGGATATGGAAAACGAGGCCGTGTCCTTCGGATCGATGCTCGCGAGCCAATTTCCGGGCATCGAGATGATGCATGGCAAGATGGTCGTCGAGTTGCGTCTCGGCGGGCGCAGCAAGGGCGACGCGGTCTCGCACTTCATGGCGATGCCGCCCTTTGCGGGAAAGACACCGCTCTTCGTCGGCGACGACGTGACCGACGAGGACGGCATCGCGCGCGCGAAGTCCCTCGGCGGCCTGGGCTTCAAGGTCGGCCCCGGGAACACCGCCGCGCGACGGCGGTTCGACGCAATAACGGACTTCTGGACGTGGCTCGATGCTTTGGCGCGCAGTGCGGAGCGCGACGCATCGCCCGACCGGACACAAAGAGATCGGAGTACCCCCTCATGAGCAGACTTGTCGTCGTTTCCAACCGCGTCGCGGATCTTCGAAAATCCAGCCAGTCGGGCGGGCTTGCCGTCGGCCTCGCCGATGCCCTGCGCGAGCGTGGCGGCGTCTGGTTCGGCTGGGATGGCGAGACGGTCGCCACACGGCCGACCGAAGCCAAGGTCGACGAGATCGGCAATGTGCGTATGATCTCGATGCCGATCCGGCAGGAGGACTACAACGACTACTATATCGGCTACGCCAACAGCGTGCTCTGGCCGCTGTTCCACTACCGGCTCGATCTGGTGTCGTTCCGCCCGGCCTTCTTCGAGGGCTACATGCGCGTGAACCTGCAGTTCGCATCGCTTCTCGCGCCGCATCTCGCCGACGACGATATCGTCTGGGTCCATGACTATCATCTGATCCCGCTCGCGCAGGCGCTGCGCAATCTCGGCTGTCGCCAGCGCACCGGCTTCTTCCTGCACATCCCCTTCCCGCCGCTCGACCTTCTGGCGGCGACGCCCAACCATCGCGAACTGGTCGAGGCGCTGATGCAGTATGACGTCATCGGCTTCCAGACGTCGACCGACGTCGCGAATTTCCGCCACTATCTGGACGAGTGGGGCATGGCCGAAAGCGTGGACGAGGACACGGTTCGCGTCGACCGCCGTCTGATCACCATCCGCCGCTATCCGATCGGCGTCGATGCAGATGCATTCCGCGAGATGGCGGAGCAGACGCCCGACGATGTGCGCATCGATTCGCAGCGGCGCGAAGTGCTCGGCCGCAAGCAGATCATCGGCGTCGACCGTCTCGACTATTCCAAGGGCCTGCCGGACCGGTTCCGGGCGTTCAGCCGGCTCCTGTCGCTGCATCCCGAGCTTGAGAAAAAGGTCACCTTCCTCCAGGTCGCGCCGCCGACGCGGGAGGACGTCAACGCCTATTCCGACATTCGCGAGGAGCTCGAAGGCCTCACCGGCTCGATCAACGGCCGCTTCTCGGACTTCAACTGGACCCCGCTGCGCTACATCCACCGGCCGGTCGCGCGCGAGACGCTGGCGTCGCTGTTCCGCGCGAGCCGGGTCGGCCTCGTCACGCCCTTGCGCGACGGCATGAACCTGGTCGCCAAGGAATTCGTCGCCGCGCAGGACGACGAGAACCCCGGCGTTCTCGTCCTTTCCCAGTTCGCGGGCGCGGCGGAAGAGCTCAGGGAAGCGCTGATCGTCAATCCCTACGACATTGACGGCATGGCGGAAGCCATCAACCGCGCGCTCTACATGGATCTGGACGAGCGCAAGGATCGCCAGAAGGCGCTGCGCGCGCGGGTCTCCGAACAGAACGCGCAGACCTGGCTGGAGAGCTTCCTGCGTGACCTCGAACGCCCCGGCAAACCAGTGCTTGTTCGCGACATCGACGCTTCCGCGGCATAGCGGCTGGACACGACCGCACGGGTTCCTGTTTAACGGAGCCCTCATCCTTGGTTCGTGTAACCTGCAGGGAGCGGTCTTTTTGGGCAAACACACTCTCGTCGCCGTCGGCTTGCTCGCCATGTCGCTTTGTCACCTTGCCCCGGCGCACGCCAGCGACGAGCCCCTTGCCAGAGTTCTCGCACAGGCGATCCAGCCCTGCTGGACACCGCCGCCATCGTCATCGGCGGCACGAATTTCGATCGCGCTGCGATCGGACGGCAGCTTTGCACGGCCTCCCGAAGTCCTCGATCCATCATCCTCGCCCGAAGCGACGGCGTTCGAGCAGAGCGCGGTGCGGGCATTGCTGCGCTGCGAGCCCTTTACGGCGGCATCCGGCATTCTTGCCGGCCGCAAGACCGAGATCGTCGTCAATTTCTCGCTCGACGGCATGTCGCTCTCGGAGGTCGTTGAGCCGGCCCTTGTAGGGTTGGCCGGCGTAGACGTGCGCCTGTCGCCGCCCGATGGCCTGTGCCGTGTCGACGGCGAGCGCAGCGACGCCGAGGCGCAGTACCATGAGTTTGCCGCCGGGATCGTCGAGCAGAACCTGCCGATCGCGTTCTTTCTGGAGTGCGGCCTTATCGAAGCGATCCGCATCGATGTCGACAACTTCGAATTACCGGATCGCTGGGCGGCGCTGCTTGCGCCCCACGGTCCCGATGGCTCGCCGATAGCCCTGCCCGATCGGTCGCTCGCCAGCGCCATCGACTACTATGAAGGCCTGTTCAGCCAACTGGGCGAGGACAAATCGCCATTGAACCAGGCGTTGGACGAGGTTGTGGACCGCATCGCGCGATCAAGCGGCGTCGCATTCGAAGATCGTTTTCAACGCCATGTCGATACCGACGAGCGTGCAGTCTACATCTTCACCTACACCGTTGCGAGCAACGGCACGATCACGCGGCCGATCATGGTGCTCGGCGCGTTTTCCCAGGTCTTCGGCTACCCCATCACGCTCAATCTCTATGCGCCTTTCGGTCCCGAAAGGGCGGACGAACTCCTGGACGAAGCCAAGCGCGTCATGGCCTCGCTGCATGAGGGCTCGACCCGCAGCGAATGATCCTGCCCATCTTGCATCTGCATCCCGCGGATCGCTAAGATGGGGCAAGATTGTTTTGCATCATAACAAAATTCGGAGGATTTCCATGAACCCATCAGGACAAGTCGCCATAATCACCGGCGGCGGTTCGGGCCTCGGCGAGGCAACCGCGCGCGCGCTGGCGGCGAAGGGCGCGAAGGTCGCCATTTTCGACGTCGGCATCGATCGCGCGCAGAAGGTGGCGGCCGAGCTCGGCGGCATCGCCGTGAAGTGCGACGTCTCCAGCGCCGAAGGCGGCGAAGCGGCGATGGCCGAAGTCGCCGAGAAGCTCGGCGCAGCCCGCATCCTGATCAACTGCGCCGGCATCGCCATCGCGCTGAAGACGACCAGCAAGGACGGCATCCACCCGCTGGATATGTACCGCAAGGTCATCGAGGTGAACCTCATCGGCACCTTCAACATGATCCGCCTGTTTGCAGGCCGGGCCGAGCAGCTTGAGCCGCTGGACGGCGGCGAGCGCGGCGTCATCGTCAACACGGCATCCGTCGCCGCCTATGACGGGCAGATCGGACAGGCCGCCTATTCGTCATCGAAGGGTGGCGTCGTCGGCATGACTTTGCCGATCGCACGCGACCTCGCACGCTCGGGCATCCGCGTGATGACCATCGCACCCGGCATCTTCATGACCCCGATGCTCGCCGGCCTTCCCGAAGACGCGCAGAAGTCGCTCGGCCAGCAGGTTCCGTTCCCGTCGCGTCTCGGCGATCCGGCCGAATATGGCGCGCTCGCCACCCACATCGTCGAGAATCAGATGCTCAACGGCGAGGTAATCCGCCTCGACGGCGCGATCCGCATGGCTCCCAAATAGCACTGGTGACCGCGATGGAGGCGAGCGGTTCGGACAAGACGGGGCCACTTTCGGGCTTCAGCATCATCGAGATGGCGGGACTCGGGCCCGTTCCGCTCGCCGGCCTGATGCTGGCCGAAATGGGTGCGCGTGTCGTGCGCATCGAGCGGCTGGCGAAGGATCAGGCATTCCTCAAAGTGCCGGCCGCTTTCGACCTCGACCGGCATGGCCGCGAGATCGTCAAGGTCGATCTCAAGCACGCGGAAGGCCGCGATCTCGTCCTGCGCATGATCGAGAAGGCCGACGCGATCGTCGAGGGGTTCCGGCCCGGCACGATGGAACGCCTCGGCCTCGGCCCGGATGTGGCGATGGCGCGCAATCCCGGCATCGTCTACGGCCGCATGACCGGGTTCGGCCAGGACGGCCCGCTGGCGTCGACGGCCGGTCACGACCTGACCTATCTCGCGCTGTCGGGCGTGCTTCACGCCATCGGGCCGAAGGACGGCAAGCCCGTCCCGCCGCTCAACCTCGTCGCCGACTATGGCGGCGGCACGATGTTCCTGATCATGGGCCTTCTCGCAGCGCTTCTGGAGCGGTCGCGCTCGGGGCGTGGCCAAATCGTGGATGCCGCGATGATCGACGGCGCGTCGATGCTGGCCTCGCCGTTCTTCGGCTTCATGACCGCCGGGCTCTGGCGCGACGCACGCGGGTCCAACCTGCTCGATTCCGGCTGCCCCTTCTATGACACCTATGCCTGTGCCGATGGCGGTCATGTCGCGGTAGCGTGTCTCGAACCGCAGTTCTTTGCCGAATTCTGCAAGCTTCTGCCGCTCGACAGCCGTTTCCTCGCCTTGCAGTACGATCTTTCCGCATGGAGCGACATGCGAAGGGAAATCGCCGCCCGGATCGCGCTGCGCCCGCGGGACGAATGGGCCGCGCATTTCGAACAGACGGACGCCTGCGTCGCGCCGGTCCTGTCCTTGCAGGAAGCGCCGGCGCATCCGCATAACCGCGCGCGCGCGACCCATGTCACCACATCGGGCATGACCCGCCCTGCGCCCGCGCCGCGCTTCTCGCGCACGCAAAGCCAGGTCGCGAATCTTGCCTCCACCGATATCCGCACGACGCTTGTCGCGCTCGGTATCGACAATGACGAGATCGACAGGCTTGCCAGCGAGGGCGTCGTCGGCTGATAATTGGACATTGTCAGTCAACTTCAGGCGCTCAGATGGAACAGAAGACCAAAGACGTCCTCCGCGAAACCGATGCGGAGGCGGTCAGGCTCGCGAGAACGCTGCTGCGTTCGTCGCGCCACGGGGCGCTCGCGGTGCTCGACCCCGAGACCGGCGCACCGCTGGCCAGTCGCGTTGCGGTCGCGAGCGACCATGACGGCGCGCCGCTCATCCTCGTATCCTCGCTGTCGGCGCATACCGGCGGCCTGAATGCCGATCCGCGCTGCTCACTCCTGCTCGGTGAGCCGGGCAAGGGCGATCCGCTCGCCCATGCCCGCATCACGCTTCATTGCCACGCGCGCAGGATCGCGCGCGACGATGCGGACCACGGGCGCATCGAATGGCGCTTTCTCAGCCGCAACCCCAAGTCGAGGCTGTATTCCGGTTTCGGCGATTTTTCCTTCTTCAGGCTGGAGCCCGAAAGTGCCAGCCTGAATGGCGGTTTCGGCAAGGCCTATGCGCTGGCCGCTCACGATCTTCTGGCGAGCGATTCGGCTGTCGAGCAAATTGCAACTGCCGAGAGGGGTGCGGTTGAGCACATGAACAATGACCACAGCGACGCCATCGCCAACTATGCGATCTATTTCGGCAAGGCCCCGGAACCTGCCGAATGGATCATGACCGGGGTTGATTCGGATGGTTTCGACCTCGCCGCGGGCGACCGTATCCTGCGGATTTTCTTCGCAGAACCGCTCCAAAGCGCGCAGGACATGCACAAGACGCTTGTTGCCATGGCCATAGAGGCACGCAAAGCACTCGCAACGGTCGGCTCAGAATAAGAGAATGTCATTCACGTCGTGGAACGTCGCTGGACAGTCTTGTGATTCGAGGAGATTGCGCTACGTTAGGTTGCAAGCAGGTACAATCTTTCTTGATTTGCAACCTGCTCATTCCGAATGACGTTATTGCCCCATAACGTCTACGGAAGGTGCGGCAACGGGGATATGATGGTTTCTGAGCAGCTTGTCGACAACGCAGACATGGTCGCGGAGTTTCTTTCTGCCATTGGCAATGGCAAGCGGCTGGCCATCATGTGTCATCTGCTCGGAGGAGAGATGTCCGTTGGCGAGATCGCCGAAAAGGTCGACCTGAGTCAGTCCGCGCTTTCGCAGCATCTTGCGAAGCTGCGGACGATGGGCCTGGTCGATACCCGTCGCGAACGCCAGATGATCTTCTATTCGTGCAGTTCGGAAAAAGTCCGCGAGGTACTGATCACGCTCGACGGCATTTTTGGCGACAAGGCCGCCGCGGCGCAGCAATAGCAACTTCGGGCTATCGGCCTTGCCAGAGCGGCGGAAGTAGCTAAACGCTGCTTTCTTGCGACGATCGCAACCCGGCTTGCCGGATGCGGCGTTTTCCATGGCAGGCCCATCGTGAGTCCAGAACCGATCCGCATCGACCGCGCCGACGATCCGCGCATCGCGTCCTACGGCGCCATCCGCGAGCGCGATCTGGTCGGGCGCGAGGGCCGCTTCATCGCCGAGGGGAAGGTGGTGCTCAACGTGCTGTTTTCCGCGCGGCGGTTCGAGGTGGAATCAGCGCTCATTCTCGATACCAAGCTGCCCGGCGTCGCCGAGACCCTCGCGCAGGCGCCCGCCGACATGCCGGTCTATATCGCCTCGCAGGAGGTGATGGACGCGATCGCCGGCTTTCACATCCATCGCGGCATCCTCGCGGTCGGGCGGCGTCCCGGATCCGGCAACGGGGTCGACATCTTGCTGTCGACCCTGCCGGACGACGCGCTGGTCGTCGTCCTCGTCGGCATTTCCAACCACGACAATGTCGGAGCGATCTTCCGCAACGCCGCCGCGTTCGAGGCGGATGCGGTGCTGCTCGACGCCAGCAGTTGCGACCCGCTCTACCGCAAGGCGATCCGGGTTTCCGTCGGCGCGACGTTGAAGGTGCCGTTCGTGAAGGCAGGCGGCGAGGATGATATTTTCGCAGCCCTTGCCGAGCGCGGGTTCCGGCAGTTCGCACTGTCGCCGTCCGGCGGCACCGCCCTCGGCGACGTGGACGCAAAAGGCCCGGTCGCGCTCTATCTGGGCACGGAGGGTGAAGGCCTGCCGAAAAACCTCATGGCCCGCATGACCTCCGTGCGGATCCCGATGTCGCAGGCCTTCGACAGCCTCAATGTCGGCGCCGCCTCGGCCATCGCGCTCCACCGCCTGTGGCGCGGGGCTTAGGAAAAGCATTCAGTTCTTCGCGGCATCCTGCAACGCGCGGATCCTGTCAGCGAGACTGAGAACCTCGCTCTTGCCGGCACCGCCATCGGACGACGCTTTCTCCAGCGCAGTGCGAATCGGCGAGTCCGGTTCGTCCAGCATCGCGGTCAGGTGGACGACTTCGGCCGCGAGTTCTTGGATTTGTTCGCGCAGGACGGCCTCCGCCGTACGCTCTTCGTCCTGCTCGGCGAGTGTCGAGCCTTGCGCTTCGTCGAGTTCCGCGCGCAGCTTCTTGTTTTCGCGCGTCAGCGTCGCCAGCCGGCTTTCGAGACGTTCGTTGAGGTCCGGATCGCCGTTGTCGGCCGGTTCCGTTCCCCGCAGCCGTGCAAGCTCACGCTCGCGTCGGTCAAGCTTCTCCTCGCGGTCGCTCAGTTCGGCCATCAGGCGCTCGACCCGCTTTTCCAGACCGGAAATCTTGCGCTGATCGTTGCGCTGCGCCTCTTTCAGCGTCTTGTTCTCCGCCGCGATCTCCCGCACCCGGCGATCCGCTTCCTTGCGCTCGCCACGCAGCTTGGAGAGGTCGTCCGAGAGTTGCTCGATCCTGTTTTCCTGCGCCACCATTTCGATCTGCCTGCCGGAGGCCGAAAAGCTCGCTTCATCATACATGCGGCCGAGATTCTCGATCTCGAGACCGCGTTTTTCGAGTTCCCGCTCCGCTTCGGCCAGCCGCTCGAACAGTCTCTGCGCCTGCTCGTCGCGCTTGCTCAGTTCGGCGCGCGTGGCTTCGATATCGCCTTCCAGCTTGCCGATGACCTGCTGCTTCTCGTCACGCTCCCGGCCGATCCGCTTCAGTTCGTCCTGATTGCGGTTGATCTCGATGAACTGGTTCGCCGCCTTTTCACGCGATGCCTTCTCGCTCATTTCGAGCCGCCGGGTGGACATGGCGAACTCCGCGCGCAGGCGGTCCTTGTCGGCCTGGATCTGATCGAGTGTCATCGGAATGGACGCCTCGACGCGCCGGCGCGTGAGCACGACCGCGCGCCGCCAGATCGCGGGCGCGACCATGAGCGCGAGCAGGCCCGCGCTCAGGAAACCGAGGATGAAGAAAAGCGTCGTCTGGATCACGTGTCTCGTCCAACCCGGGCCGCGCGTCTGCGCACGCGGCAGGTCCCTTGTCGCCTATCTGCCATGGCGCGGGACCATGAATCCAGTGCCCTCCGCGAAGACGGGCGCGGAAAGCTCAGGACGGCCCGAAATCCGCCTGTCTCAGAACGGATTCCAGGTGGGCTGCTGGGTGAGCTTCAGGTACCCGACATTGACGCCGAGGCGCGCGCCGACGCCCGTGCGCACCGGAACCAGAAGCACCGGCCCGTTCTTCATCACGTTGAAACCGAGACCGGCCACGACATAGGCCGAGCCCGCCACGCCGCCGAAGCGGCGATAGAGCGAACCGATGCTGTCGAGGTTGTAGACGAGGATCATCGTCCGCGAGCCCTGCCCGCCGAGATCCCAGCCCAGCGAGGGCCCCTGCCAGAAGACCGGATGGTCGCCGACATTCTTGGTGTACAGCGTGCCCTCGCCGAAGGTGAGGCCGCCGAAGATCGCGCCCGAGCCTTCCTCGCCCAGGATGTAGCCGTTCGGCATCCCGTAGGACGCGAAGACCTGCTCCACGACGCTCGCCAGCCCGCCGGATGTCGAGCCGAAGAAATGGTGCCCGGAATCCAAGATTTCCTGGGCGGTGAAAGGTTGGCCAGCGCTTGCGTGCGACGGTCCCGCCGTCGATGTCGCAGCAGCCAGCGCGAACAGCATCGCTGCCGCGAGTCTCGTCAATTCGCGAGGAAAAAGCCTGCGTAACATGCTTCTAGTCTCCGTCTCGGTTCGCCCCGTCGCGCCTCCGGCGAGTGGCGGCTCTTGAGGCCGCGTCGAAACGCCAATGCCCGTAAAACTATGCTGCAAACCTTATCCAACCATTAACCATTCAATGAGGCCCGCAATTCCGTGCCTTCGATGGTGCGAGGCCGCTCTTGTCGTGGGCTTTCGTGGCAATTTCGCGAGCGCGTTTCCTTGTCGCTCCGCGCTGCCTGTGTAACCAATGGCGTCTGATGAAAGTCGTGATTCGCCAGCGAAACGGCATTGCCGGTGGATGCGATTCGCGCTCCTGACCAACGGGGAAACACCTGAATGGCCGACGTACTGACACTTTCCGCGACCGATCTTGCCGCTCTCCTGTGCAGCCGCGTCTGCCACGACATCATCTCGCCGGTCGGCGCGATCAACAACGGCCTGGAACTTCTCGATGAGGGCGGCGCGGACGAAGACGCGATGCGCCTCATCAGGGCCAGCGCGCGCAACGCCTCGGCGCGGCTGCAATTCGCCCGCATCGCGTTCGGCGCGGCCGGTTCGGCCGGCATGCAGATCGACACCGGCGACGCGGAATCCGTCGCGACTGCCTTCCTGGCGAACGAAAAGCCCGAATTCATCTGGAAGGGCGGTCGCGCGCTGCTGCCGAAGAACAAGGTCAAGCTTCTCCTCAACCTCATTCTCGTCGCCAATGGCGGCATCCCGCGCGGCGGCACGCTGACCGTCGAGCTTCACGATCTGGAAACGGCACCACGCTTCACGCTGACGGCAAGGGGTCCGATGGTTCGGGTGCCGGCGCGGTTCCTCGAATTGCACTCGGGCGTCAAGTCCGACGAGCCGATCGATGCCCACGCCGTCCAGCCCTATTACGCGCTGCTTCTGGCGCGCGAAGCTGGCATGACGATCTCGATCCACGCCTCTCCCGAAGAGATCGTCCTGACCGTCGTCTGAGGCGTTTGCGAACTGGCGGCGCAACTCGGGATTTACGCAATATTTAGCTAGCTGCTTACCCCGATCTTTACCGGCGGAACCTAGTCTCGTGACCGACAGTAAACTGTGGGCATGAGGGGTGGGCCATGAAACGCTGCATGATCGTCGATGATTCGAGCGTCATCAGGAAAGTCGCAAAACGCATTCTCGGCGGGCCTGAGATGATCGTAATCGAGGCCGTCAGCGGTGTCGAGGCATTGTCGATGTGCGAAGCGGACATGCCCGACATCATCGTCGTCGACATGAGCCTGCCCGACATGACGGCCGAGGATTTCATCCGGCAGGCGCTTGCGATCGACGAACGCGAGCGGCCCAACATCGTCATCTGCATGACGGAATTCGACGTCGGCTCGATCATGCGTGCGAAACGCGCCGGCGCCAGGGGCTACATTCTGAAGCCGTTCAACCGGCCCCAGCTTCTCGAACGGTTTCGCGAGATGCAGATCGCCGCATAACTGCCTTCACAACACGAAAAACCCGGCGCGAGGCCGGGTTTTTTTATGAATTTCAATGACTTGCCGATCAGGCGCTTTCGCGAACTTCTTCCGGCTCGCGCAGCACGTAGCCGCGGCCCCAGACCGTCTCGATGAAGTTCTGGCCGCCGGAGGCAGCGTCGAGCTTCTTGCGCAGCTTGCAGATGAAGACGTCGATGATCTTCAATTCCGGCTCGTCCATGCCGCCATAGAGATGATTGAGGAACATCTCCTTGGTGAGCGTGGTGCCCTTGCGGAGCGAAAGCAGCTCCAGCATCTGGTATTCCTTGCCCGTCAGGTGAACGCGCTGGCCGCCGACCTCGACGGTCTTGGCATCCAGGTTCACGACGAGGTCGCCGGTGTTGATGACCGACTGCGCGTGCCCCTTGGAACGGCGAACGATGGCGTGGATACGCGCAACGAGCTCGTCCTTGTGGAACGGCTTGGTCATGTAGTCGTCGGCGCCGAAGCCGAGGCCGCGAACCTTGTCCTCGATGCCGGCCATGCCGGACAGGATCAGGATCGGAGTTTTGACCTTCGACAGGCGCAATGTCCTCAGGACCTCGTAGCCCGACATGTCCGGCAGGTTCAGGTCCAGGAGAATGATGTCGTAGTCGTAGAGCTTGCCGAGATCGACACCCTCTTCGCCCAAATCGGTCGTATAGACATTGAAGCTTTCCGACTTGAGCATGAGTTCGATGCTCTGTGCGGTGGCACTATCGTCTTCAATGAGCAGAACGCGCATTTATGTCCCCTTTTCCCGCCGCCAAATCGGGTTCAGCGAGCTTCCGGCAATGGACCGGTGATTTCTGAATCGGAGGCTGCCATGCAATGGTTAACAAAATATGATTCAGCATGGCAAGTGATATTCGACCGTTTCAGATTTTTGCCGTATCCGATTGATTCTCAACGTAAATCGCAAAAACGAAAAGTTAATGCGATGGTTCAGCAAACACCGGCAAGTGCCTCATTGGGAGTCACTTTGCCGATCGCGGCCCGGTCGAGCATCTTTACCCGCCCTTAAGCCCTCTGCGCTATGATTAACAATGCGCGTAAACGAATGGTTACCGTCGCGACCGAAGTTTAGGAATTTGTTTCCATTCGCGGCTGGACAATGGTGGCCCCGGAGCAAAAGCGGGGCAACGGAAACAGGACGTGCGCGCGAGTATGCGTTTCGGGAGTAGCAAGTGATGAAATCACGTGAGAACCTGGTGCGGCTGAAGCAGTTTCAGGTCAACGAGAAGCGCAAGCAGCTCTTGCAGCTCGATATGATGATCGCCGAATTCGATCGCATGGCGACCGAACTCGACCTGCAGATCACCGCGGAAGAGAAGAAGGCCGGCATCACCGACCTCAACCACTTCGCCTATCCGACCTTCGCGAAGGCCGCGCGCCTGCGCCGCGACAATCTCAAGAACTCGCAGGCCGACCTGCAGCAGCAGCGCGAAGCAGCCCAATCGCTGCTCGACGAGGCCGAGGCCGAGCTTTCCAAGGCCGAAATGCTGGAATCCCGCGACACCAAGTCCCCCCGCGAGCCCGACACCGCCCGCAGCGCGATGATCGGCTAACGAAGCGAACCTTCGCGGACCGCCACGACATCGGGTGAAGTGGGCTCGGATAGGGCGACGGCTATCGACGAGCGTTCCCACCCGCCGCGTCAACGTCGCATCAGAACCGGGGACCGCGCCCCCACTTCGTCATCCCAAGGCATCCCACCCACTTCGTCATCCTCGAGCGAAGCTCGATGCGCAGACCCGGGGATCCATGCCTCGCCGCCTCCGCCGCAGGGTGGTGCAGAACTTGGCACTCACAGCACATCCCAAATTGACGAACATCGG
Source organism: Mesorhizobium sp. CAU 1732 (assembly GCF_039888675.1). Taxonomy (NCBI): domain Bacteria; kingdom Pseudomonadati; phylum Pseudomonadota; class Alphaproteobacteria; order Hyphomicrobiales; family Phyllobacteriaceae; genus Mesorhizobium; species Mesorhizobium sp. CAU 1732. The sequence continues at coordinate 845,254 of NZ_JBDQQR010000001.1, read as the reverse complement.
GACCACCCCGCTCGTCACCAACTGACGAGGCATGGATTCCCGGGTCTTCCTCCGCTCCGCTCCGGTCGCCCGAGAATGACGAAGTGAGGTGGTTTCGGCTGAGCCAGGTTCGGAGGCGGTGACGGTTTCCGGTGAGCCTACCCCATCCACTTCGTCATCCTCGGGCGGAGCGTCGAGCAAAGCTCGATACGCAGACCCGGGGATCCATGCCTCGCCGGCCCCGCTGCTGGGTGGCGCAGAACTTGGCACTCACCGCACATCCCAAATTGACGAACCATCGGGACCACCCCGCTCGTCACCAACTGACGAGGCATGGATTCCCGGGTCTTCCTCCGCTTCGCTCCGGTCGCCCGAGAATGACGAAAGTGAGGTGGTTTCGGCTGAGCCAGGTTCGGAGGCGGTGACGGTTTCCGGTGAGCGTTCCCCCACCCACTTCGTCATCCTCGGGCGGAGCGTCGAGCGAAGCTCGATGCGCAGACCCGGGGATCCATGCCTCGCCGGTCCCGCCGCAGGGTGGCGCAGAACCGGGCGCGTCTCTGGGGCGTAGCGAGAAAGCGCGAAAGCTCTTCCTTCTCCCCGTTTACGGGGAGAAGGTGCCCGAAGGGCGGATGAGGGGCAGCGCGAACCTCAAAATGCCTTGACTGAAAGATAGGAACGACCGGGATAGAACCGGCCCCGCGCCTGAAGCCCGCCCCTCATCCGGCACTTCGTGCCACCTTCTCCCCGCAAGCAGGGAGAAGGAAGAGCGCCAACGCTCTCCGCCCGACAAAAACGCCTGTGGAGGCGCGAGCCGTCGAGCTCGTCGCCTCCACGATTTTTAGACAGGCCACACGAAAGCCGGGAACGGCTGCCTAGTGCCTGTATTGCTGGATCCGCGTGGTGCGCAGGCCCGCAAGGCCGTATTCGTCGATCGAGGCCTGCCAGGACAGGAACTCCTCGACCGTCAGCTTGTATCGCTGACAGGCTTCCTCGAGACTGAGCAAGCCACCGCGAACGGCTGCAACGACTTCCGCCTTGCGTCGAATGACCCAACGCCGCGTGTTCGACGGCGGAAGATCAGCGATCGTAAGCGGGCTTCCGTCAGGACCTATGACGTATTTCACCCGCGGTCTAACCAGATCGGTCATCGTACTCTCTACACAAACTCAAGGAACCAATCGACGCAACACTAACGCGCCAGCTTTAAAAATTGCCTAAGCTCGTGCTAATCCATAAGTAAGGAGTATGAATCCCGCGTTAGGCTTTGCCGCGGCATTTGATGAGCATTTTAGCCAACGTGGCCAGGGCTCGTGCGCAGCCTCCAAGACCGTGGCTTTCAGCGGGTGCTTGACCTATATTCGGGTCGAAGGCATTACCTGTCCCGATCAACAGCCAATGCGAAGCGGAAACCACGCATCATGAACAGCCTCGATCTTCCCGGTCGCCCGGAAGAGACGCGAGTCGTCGTCGCGATGTCTGGTGGCGTCGATTCGTCGGTCGTCGCGGGCCTGCTCAAGAACGAGGGCTATGACGTCGTCGGCGTCACGCTCCAGCTCTACGATCACGGCGCCGCCACCCACCGCGCCGGATCGTGCTGCGCCGGCCAGGACATCGACGATGCGCGCCGCGTCTCCGAAACGCTCGGCATCCCGCATTACGTGCTCGACTATGAAGAGCGCTTCCGCAAGGCGGTCATCGACCCGTTCACCGAAAGCTACGTCGCGGGCGAGACGCCGATCCCTTGCGTGTCGTGCAACCAGACCGTCAAGTTCGCCGATCTCCTGCAGACCGCCCGCGAACTCGGCGCCGACGCTCTTGCCACCGGCCACTACATCCGCTCACGCGCCAATGGCGCTCATCGTGCGCTCTATCGCCCGGTCGATGCCGACCGCGACCAGAGCTACTTCCTGTTCGCCACCACGCAGGCACAGATCGACTTCTTGCGCTTTCCGCTCGGCGGCATGTCGAAGCCGGAGGTCCGCGCCGCCGCGGAGGCGATGGGACTGTCCGTCGCCACCAAGCAGGACAGCCAGGACATCTGCTTCGTTCCGCAGGGCCGCTATACCGATATCATCGCCAAGCTGAATCCGACGGCGGCGACGCCGGGCGACATCGTTCACATCGATGGCCGCGTTCTCGGCCGTCATGACGGCATTTTGCGCTACACGATCGGCCAGCGGCGCGGCATCGGCATCGCATCGGGCGAACCGCTCTTTGTCGTACATCTCGACGCCGATCGTGCCCGCGTCATCGTCGGGCCCCGCGAGGCGCTCGAGACGCACAAGATCATGCTGCGCGACATGAACTGGCTGGGCGACGACGATCTTTCGGCCCTGCCGAACGAAGGCCTCGAACTCTTCGCCAAGGTGCGCTCCACGCGCCCGCCGCGACCGGCCGTGCTGCATCATCGCGATGGCGCGACGTGGGTCGAACTGGTGGATGGCGAATCAGGCATCGCGCCGGGACAGGCCTGCGTTCTCTACCGCGAGGATGGCGACGAGGCGCGCGTGCTCGGCGGCGGCTTCATCGAGCGGTCGGAGCGCGGCGCCGAAGCCGAAGCCATGCTGAACCGGCTGGCCTCGATGCCCCCAGCGCGCCAGAGCGCCTGAGGCCACCGGCCTTCCAACCGGTCAATCGTGGGTGACGGTGCCCGCGGTCAGGATGCGCAGCACCCCGATCGCCTCTTCGCCGCTGGTGCGGGGTTCCGCGCGCGTGCCGATGCATTCGATGAAATGCTGCAGTTCCCGCGTCAGCGGCATGCCGGCCGCGACCGGCACATAGGACGGCTCGTTGGTCGTGAACGCCCAGTGGCCGCTGTCCTGCCACACCGCATGGCGGTAGACGGCCAGCTTGCGGTCCCACGGCTCGACATCGTCGAACACGGCCATCGCCTTGGTGCCGACGACGGTCAGCCGGCGCTCGCGATAGGGATTGAGGCGTGACGTAAAGAGGTGGCTGCGCAGGCCGCCGGGGAAGCGCATGTGGAGATGCGCGAAGTCGCTCAGATGATCGAGGAGTGCTGCGCCCTCGCCCCTGATCTCGGTCGGTGCCGCGCCGGTAATCGCCAGGATCATCGACAGATCGTGCGGCGCGAGATCCCAGAGCGCGTCGTTCTCGGTATGGAACTTGCCCAGGCCCAGACGGTGCGAATGGATGTATTTCACCGTGCCGAGCTCGCCCGCGTCGATCAGTTGCTTGAGTTGCTCGAAGGCGGGATGAAAGCGCAGGACGTGGCCGACCATAAACACGCGCTTGTGGGCCTTGGCGGCGGCGACGGCCCGTTCGGCGTCGGCCACGGTGAGCGCGATCGGCTTTTCGACCAGAACGTCCTTGCCGTTCTCCACAGCCCGGATCGCCGATTCAGCGTGGAATTGCGGCGGCAGCGCCATGACGATCGCATCGATATCGTCGCGCGTGTAGAGTTCGTCCGGATCGACGGCCAGACACTCCTGTTCACTCGCAAAGCCTTCAGCCCGCGCCGGATTGGCATCGGACACGGCATGCAGAGCGCCCAGCGATTTGAGGGTGCGGATGTGGTTGGAGCCCCAATAGCCGCATCCGAGCACGGCGATACGCGGTTTCATGAACCCTATGACCGGAAAACTTCGACGCCGAGACATAGACTTGCGTCCCGATGAACTCAACCCCGCACGGCACGAAAAGAAAGTCCCGCAGCGACCGTCATTTCAGGCGGTTTGCGCGCTTGACAGGCCGGACATGCCCACCTTATATCCGCCCGACCTTGGCGACGGCCCGCGTTCACATCTATGCGAGCGGCAGGCATCGTAACGGGGCGGAGTAGCTCAGTAGGTTAGAGCAGAGGAATCATAATCCTTGTGTCGGGGGTTCGAATCCCTCCTCCGCTACCAAAAGGGTTCCCTCCGGCATGGTTTGTATTGGCGGAGAACGCCAGGAAGAAGCGCTAAGCGCTATCCCTCTGGCCGCGGCTGAACGGTTTCGGCCGTTGTCAGAATTTGGCCGGGAACGCTGGAGTGTGAAATCGTTCCGTCGGAGAAGGCTGTGGAAGCAAAGGCCCGCCTTGCCTTTACATGGCCGGGGAGCCACCTTGCCGGAAACGGGAGGGAATCATGCGCGTTGCATGGAAAGACCTGAACCTCACAGAACAGAGCGGTTTGCACCCAATCGGAGACGTTTGGATCGATCTCAAACCGCGCGACATTCGAATATGGCGCGAGCATCCAACGGCAATATTTGGGGCGACACGGTATGCTGCGCTAAAAGGTCGAGACCGCTATCTTCTCGGCTCGTACGACGTGCCAGAAGCCTGAGGATGCGTGCATGTCCGACACGATCCTGCCCGAGCGCAAACTACCCAAGCTGATCGTGGTGATGGCGTTCGATCCGGATGACGAGGGCATCCCGCAAACTGTATTTGGCCCGCAGGACTATCCGACAGAGGAACGCGCGGTGCGCACAGCCAAAGGGCTCGCGGCGAAGCACAAGGGCGTCATTGCCTGGAGCCGTGAGGCTGAAGTGGATGTCGGCGAATATGGCCCGCCGACGACGCTGTTTCAGCAGGCGAAGTGCCGGAAATGGTGTGATCGGTCAGGGCACGTCCGTCCCCGCGGCGATTGTTAGAAAGGCGCACAAAATGGTAGCGTTATATTAGCATTTGGTAGGCTGAAATTGCAGCGCGCATGATACGCAAAAGCACTATGCAGTTCCATTCGATCGCTGTAGGAGGTTCACCTAACGTCATTTCGCGTCGGGGGTTTTGCGATGGCATTAGACACCGGAACGGTCCACACCTATTCCTCCAATACATGGTCTTGGAGCGACGTCGTCTCTGACGCAGAAGGTAATTTCTACCTCGCCTACAAGAACGATTCGACATCGATCAATGTCGACAAATGGAATGCGGCCACCAATAGCTGGGAAAGCCACGCATCATTTTCCGTCGCCGACACGCCTGGCGCGGACACGAGCTTCAGCGATGATCTCGACCTCGCTGTATCTGAAGATGGCAATCTCCACCTCGTCTTCCGCCATTCCAACCAGATAGATTTTGATTTCGGCCAGCCGCGCGGTGTGTCGTATGGCGAGTTCGATGGAAGCACGTGGACTTTCAGCGTGGTTGAACAGGCGAGCGATTCATCGGGCTGGAAGAACTACGATGATCCCAGCATGGTCATCGATTCTGAGGGCAACGCTCACATCGCCTATCTCTATTCGGATGTGAACGGCACAGGCCAGCATCACATCCGATACGCGACCAATGAATCGGGCTCATGGGTCACCAGTTCGCCCGTTCTGTGGGACGGCCCTGGCAGCAGAGGCACCAATGAACTGCACGAGCCAAGCCTGACCATACGCCCCGACGGTACGATTTCATTGGTCTACATCGATGAAGACGACCAGAACACTGTGCACGGCAACATCTATGCCATGGAGCGTTCGCCCGACGGCGTCTGGTCGACACCGACGATGATCTTCGATGGGGTGTCGGCCGGGCGGACGCCAATTTACGACATCGGAGCCACCGATGCAGACGGCTATCAGCACCTCATCTACGCGGATGCTGACGGCTCTCTTTACGATCTGACCAATGCTTCGGGAAGCTGGCAGTCCCAGCTCATTTTGCCGACCAGTGCAAACGCTTCCTACGCCACCGACTACCAGGAAGTGAACGGCATCGAATATATGCTGGTGACCGATACCGACGGGGCCACCTACTTCTATTATAATTCCGGCTCCGGGTGGCAGAAGGGCGACCAGGGGATCACAGGCGAATCGGACCTAGATTTCGCTGTCAATATCGACGGCGCGGCAATGGTCATCACGCTCGACGCAGACCTTCGAGTTATCAGCTATGGAACTGGACCGACCGGTGCGCAATTGGCGAACAGGGATCCGGTGGTTTCGGGTCCAGTGACTTTGCCTGCCGCTGACGAAGACACTTCGGTCACGATTACGGCTGCTCAACTGATGGCGAACGCAAGCGATCTTGACGGAGACACGCTATCCGTCGCCAACCTCGTCGCAGCGACTGGCACTCTTGTAGACAATGGCGATGGAACCTGGACCTACACGCCGGTCGCCAACGACAATAGCAGCGTTACCCTTTCCTACGATGTAGTCGATGGGAACGGGGGCACCGTATCGACGTCAGCAACTTTCGATCTGGCGCCTGTCAATGATGCACCAACCGACATCGCTCTCAGCGACAACTCCATCGCTCAGAGTGCAGGCGTCAATGGCGTTGTCGGCACGCTGACGGCAACCGATGTGGATGAAGGCGAAACCTTCACATATTCGCTGATCAGTGGCGCAGGTGACACCAACAACGCCATGTTCAGCCTCGCCGGAAACTCGCTTCGCGCAAACGATGCTGCGGCACTGGACGCCGGCACATATTCAATCAGACTGCGCGTTACGGACTCAGGCGGTCTTTCATTCGAGAAGGCTTTCTCGATCACCGTCGCAGATGATGTAGACCCCGCTGTCAGCTCCGTGACGGTACCAGCCAACGGCACCTACGGCACAGGCGACAATCTGGACTTTACTGTCAACCTCAACGAAGCGGTGCTTGTTGATACGACTGGCGGTACCCCTACGATAGCAATCACGCTGGGCACCGGCGGTACGGTCTACGCCACGTATATAAGCGGCAGCGGGAGCAACGCACTCGTATTCCGACTGACCATCGGCGCGGGACAACGTGACCTCGACGGCATTGCGTTAGGCGGCTCGATTGAGCTCAATGGCGCAACGATCAGGGATGCGTCAGGAAACAACGTCGCCACAAGCCTTAATTCGGTTGGCTCAACGGCCGGAGTTCTGGTCGATACGTTTTCTTCCCCTTCGTCGATAGCGCTCTCCGCCAACGCTGTTGACGAGAACGATGCTGGCGCGGTCATCGGTTCGCTATCGACAGTCGATCCGGACGCCAACCCCGGAGACGTTTTCACATACTCGATACTTGGCGCCGCAGCTGACCGGTTCGAGGTCGTTGATGGCACGCTCAAGCTGAAGGCCGGTATATGGCTCGACTTCGAAATCGAGCCGTCGGTCGACGTCACCGTGCGGTCAGTTGATAAGGATGGACTGTCCGTCGATGAAACCTTGACCATTGTCGTGGGCGACATCAACCCGGAGATCGTGACAGGCTCGGCCGGCGACGACGTTATTCATGGCGGTAACGGCAACGACATCATCAACGGCCGTGCCGGTGCCGACGACATGTATGGCGGCGGCGGCAACGACATTTACGTCGTCGACGATGCGGGCGACAGCACGATCGAACTGCCCGGCGACGGCATCGATACGGTTCGCAGCTACATCGACTGGACGCTCGGCGACAATGTCGAGCGGCTGGAACTGTCTGGCGCCGCCACGAACGGCACGGGTAACGTTCTCGCCAATACGCTGGTGGGCAACAACAGCGCCAATGTCCTGCGCGGCGAGGGTGGCGATGACTATCTGACCGGCCTTGGCGGCAACGACGTCCTCTATGGCGGCAACGGCAACGATCGACTGGTCGGCGCAGCCGGGGCGGACATCCTCTACGGCGGGGCCGGCAACGATGTCTTCCGCTTCGAGGCGGTGACTGACAGTCCCGTAGGACCTGGCAACCGTGACATCATCATGGATTTCGCGCGCGGCCAAGACCGCATCAGTCTCTATGACGTTGATGCCAACATTACCATGGCCGGAGACCAGGCTTTCACATTCCTTGGGAATGCCGCTTTCTCCGGGGCGGCCGGCCAGTTGCGCTACTCGGCCTACGGCAATGTCTGCCTCGTCGACGGCGACGTGAACGGCGACGGCATCGCGGACTTCCAGATCCAGGTCAACGGCACACACTGGATGACGGGAACTGACTTTATCCTGTGATGTAGCGTGAACGTAAAAAAAGCCCCGCCACCTTTCGGCAAGCGGGGCGGATACAAAACGACCCCGGGAGGAACGTGTCCGGGTCGTTCGAAGATCAGGCAGCCTTTCGAGCCTTCGCCCTGTCATTAGCAGAAGCGTCTGCGAGCTTGGTCAGATCGCCGTCAGTTTTCGCCTCTTCCTGCAACGTTGCGTCCAGCAGCTTGGCGGCATCGGGCATCCCGAGTTCGCTCGCCCAGCGCTTGAGCGTGCCGTAGCGTGTGATCTCATAGTGCTCGACTGCCTGCGCAGCTGAGATCAGCCCGGCGTCGAGCGCGGCCGTGTTTTTGAACTCGTCCATGATCTCCTCGCCTTCGGAGATGATGCCTTCGATGGCATCGCAGGTCTTGCCCTGGGCACGTTTGCCGATGATCTCGAACACCTGCTGCAGGCGCTCGACGTGCCCCTCGGTCTCGTCCTTGTGTTTTTCGAAAGCTGCCTTGAGTTCGGCGGACTGAGCTGCCCGGGCCATTTTTGGCAAGGTTTTAAGGATTTTCTTTTCTGCGTAGTAGATGTCCTTCAGCGTGTCGTGAAACAGATCGTCGAGTGTCTTTTCCTTGGCCATGATTGCTCCCTTCGCATTGGCATCACAGACCCGTCGATGACGGGCGCGTGACGGCGACCTAACCAGCGCCCCGCATCAGTGTTCCTCACAGCAAAATCTTTCTGGCAGGGAGAATAGGATAAGGCGAAGCATCTACATGCCGGACGGAGGCGGGCTCCACTGTGTGCCGAGCAGGAAGGCCACCAGCGCCACCAAAATTGTCGGCTGGCTCAGCCAGCCCTCGGCACTGGGCATGAACCCGACGGGGCGGCCACTGCAAGAAACCTCTGGGCATCGTGTGATCGTCATTGCAGCGGCGGATTGCCGCATTATAGTGCAGCCGTATTCGCGCACAGGCGGCACTCGATGAACAATATCGCGTCATTCGAAAGCAATCTTCGGCTCTATTCGGCGGGCGCCGAGCGGTCCGAAGAGGAATTCATCCGCATCGTCGGCGAGCGCGTGCGCATGGCGCGTGCCCGGAAGGGCCTGTCCCGCAAGGCGCTGTCGGAATCGTCCGAGGTGTCGCAGCGCTATCTTGCCCAACTTGAAGGCGGCGAGGGCAACATCTCGATCGCGCTCCTGAAGCGGATCGCGCTTGCGCTCGATCACCGTATCGAATGGCTGGTCGGCGAGGACGATCCCTGGAGTTCCGACGTCGTGCGGATCGCGTCGCTCTTTCGCGTCGCGACGCAGGAGCAGAAGCGGCGCGTGCTCGGCATACTCGATCCCGAGAACGCCAGTCTCCAGCGCGTCCGGCGCATTGCGCTGATCGGATTGCGCGGCGCGGGGAAATCGACGCTCGGACGGCTCGCCTCAGCCTCGCTGAGCGTGCCTTTTACGGAGCTCAACGCGGAGATCGAGGCGAGTTCCGGCATGCCGGTCAACGAGTTGATGGCGCTCTACGGCCAGGAAGGCTATCGCCGGCTTGAGCGCCAATCGCTGGAGCGCGTGGCGGCGTCGCAGGATGCGATGGTGCTGGCGGTCGCCGGCGGCATCGTGTCGGAGCCCGATACGTTCAACTATCTCGTGCGCAATTTTCACACGATCTGGCTCAAGGCCTCGCCGCAGGAGCATATGAACCGCGTCCGCAAGCAGGGCGATACGCGCCCCATGGCGGGCAATCCGGCGGCCATGGATGAGTTGAAGACGATCCTGACCAGCCGGGAATCGCTCTATGCGCGCTCGGAGGCGCAGGTCGACACCTCCGGCAAGTCGATCGAGGAAAGCCTCGCCCTGCTTCTCGAAACCATCGAGCGCGAAGGGTTTTTGCGCCGCTGAGCGGGTCAGCCTCGGAGCGCGTCGCGTTTCGGGCGGATGCGGATCACCACGTCGATGTTGACGATTTCCATGCCGTCGGGCGGCGGCACCTCGCCGACCACCACGCCCTCGGGAATATCGACGATGCGGTTTTCGCCCTCGATGAAGAAGTGATGGTGGTCGGAGACATTGGTGTCGAAATAGGCCTTCGTAGCCTCCACCGCCAAGGCGCGCAGCAGCCCTGCCTCGGTGAACTGGTGCAAGGTGTTGTAGACGGTCGCGAGCGATACGGAGATGCCGAGCCGCTCGGCTTCGAGATGCAGCGCCTCTGCCGTCACATGCCGGTCGCCACCGCGAAAGAGCAGCGAAGCGAGAAGAAGCCGCTGACGGGTCGGCCGCAGGCCGGCATGTTTCAACTCACGCTGGACGCGCGAAACCCAGCAGATCGCCGTGTGTGGTTCGGCATGTCCCATCTTCAGCCTCCCTAAAGCACGATAATGCATTAGATGCACTATATATCACAATTCGCTTTGTGCAATCCGAGAAACCGCGCGGCATCCGCATCGATCGCGCCTCTTGGTCGGCGTGACTTGTCACGACTCGTCGCCGTTATCGGATCATCACCGCTTCGTCCTCGATACGCTCCAGCCGGGCCACGAAGTCCGTCACGGCGTCGAGCGTCTCGGCCGGCTTGTCGATGAAGGACGCGTGACGGCAGCCTTTCAGGACGACCGCATCGAAGGGCGCATAGAGCCGCGATTCGAGCGCCTTCAACTGGGCAAGCGTTCCGTACTGGTCATCTTCGCCCTGGATCGCCAGAACCGGCACGCGGACATAGTCGATCGCATTTTCGATGTTCCAGGCTGCGAAGTCCGGGTTCAGCCAGGCATCGTTCCAACCGAGGAAGGCGTTGTCCACATCGGCATGGTACTTCGCCAGGCGCGCGCGCAAGTCACCGCTCTCATAGGCGGTTCGCGCTTCCGCGATCGCCCGCAGGCCGGCCGGCTCGGTAAAGAAATGCGGCGCCATCAGGATCAGGCCGCGAATCCGCCGATCCTGGAACGCGCCCAGATACAGCGCTGCGATCGACGCGCCGTCGCTATGGCCGAGAAGGATCGCATGGCGCGGATCGAGCGCGGCCAAAACCTCCGGCAGGACGTCTTCGGCTTCGCGTTCCATATAGTCGATCGGCCGCGGCAGCGGCACCGGGTCGGATTTGCCGTAGCCCCGGCGGCTATAGGCGAAGACGCCGAGCCCCGTGGCGGCTGCGATGCGCTGCGGCAGGTCGCGCCACAAATCGATCGACCCCAACCCCTCATGCAGCATGACGATCGTGGTCGCCTTGCGCGGCTCCAGCCCGAACATCGCGCCCTCGAGGTTTGCGCCTCCCGCGCGAAACATGACCCTGCCGCCATCGGTCCAGTCGATGTTCATCCGTGATCCTCCAAACAGTTCGAACGCGCGATGGAATCGCACCGCATCGCCCCTCCATATCATGCATTATATCGCACTTTACGAAAGTTAATAAGCCCTATTATGTGAAATAATGCGAATCCCTGCTTGAAGCGCACGCAAAATAATGCACAATGATGCCGCACTCGGAAGTTGGGAGAGAGTCCGTGTCCAAGATCATCGATTTTCAGGTCGATCCGTCGCGTTACCGCCACTGGCGCGTAACCTATGAGGGCGACGTGGCCAATCTCTTCATGGATGTGGACGAGGCCGGCGGCCTGTTCGACGGCTACGAACTCAAGCTGAACTCCTACGATCTCGGCGTCGATATCGAACTGGCCGACATCGTCCAGCGCATGCGGTTCGAGCATCCCGAAATCCATGCGGTGGTGCTGCAATCGGGCAAGGAGCGCGTCTTCTGCGCCGGCGCCAACATCCGCATGCTGGCCGGGGCCGCGCATGCCCACAAGGTCAATTTCTGCAAGTTCACCAACGAGACCCGCAACACGTTCGAGGCAGCGGGCGCGGAATCCGGGCAGCACTACATCTGCGCCATCCGCGGCGCGTGCGCGGGCGGCGGCTACGAACTGGCGCTTGCCTGCGATCACATCATGCTGGCCGATGACGGCTCGTCCAACGTCGCGCTGCCGGAGGTGCCGCTTCTCGCTGTGCTTCCCGGCACGGGCGGGCTCACCCGCGTCACCGACAAGCGGAAGGTCCGGCGCGATCTGGCCGACGTCTTCTGTTCGACCGAGGAAGGCGTGAAGGGCAAGCGCGCCGTCGAGTGGCGGCTGGTTGATGAGATCGTGCCGAACTCGAAATTTGCCGAAACCGTCTCGGCCCGAGCGAAGGAGATCGCGGGCAAGTCGCGCCGCAACGGCGATGGCAAGGGCGTGCAGTTGACGCCGCTGGCGCGCACGATCGGCGAGGATGGCAGCCTGACCTACTCGACGGTCGAGGTGGAGATCGACCGCGCCAAGGGCCTCGCCACCATCACCATCTCCGGGCCGGACGAGGATGCGCCCGCCACGATCGCGGCGCTGCATGAACAGGGTGCCGCGAGCTGGATCCTGCGCGCGGCACGCGAACTCGACGACGCGATCCTGCATCTGCGGCTCAACGAACTCGAAACCGGCACGCTGGTGATCCGCACCCAGGGCGACCCGGAAAAGGTCGCGGCGCATGAAGCCGTCCTTTTCGCCAACCGCGACCACTGGCTCGCCAACGAAATCCTGCTCTACTGGAAGCGTGTCCTCAAGCGGGTCGACCTGACCTCGCGATCGCTGGTCGCGCTGGTCGAGCCGGGCTCCTGCTTTGCGGGCATGCTCGCCGAACTCCTGTTCGCGGTCGACCGGTCCTACATGGCCGAGGGCGATTTCGAGGGCGACAACCGCGCGGTCGCGACGATCACGCTGACCGACGGCAATTTCGGCCCCTTCCCCATGTCCAACGGGCTGACACGGCTTCAGACGCGCTTTCTCGGCGAGCCGGAAAAGGTCGACGGCGCGCGCGAGCGTGTCGGCGAGGCCCTTGAGGCTTTCGACGCGAACGCGCTTGGCCTCGTCACCTTCGCCTTCGACGACATCGACTGGGAGGACGAAGTCCGCATCTTCCTCGAAGAACGCACCAGTTTCTCACCCGACGCGATGACCGGCATGGAGGCCAATCTGCGCTTTGCCGGGCCTGAAACCATGGAAACGCGCATCTTCGGCCGTCTCACCGCCTGGCAGAACTGGATTTTCCAGCGGCCCAACGCGGGCGGGGAGGACGGCGCGCTTCGCCGCTACGGAACCGGCGTGCGGGGCAATTACGACATGCGCCGCGTCTGACGCGAACACTTCGAAGGCTTTCCGGGAGGATCCCATGCTCGACCTGATCAACGTCAACTACGACACCCGCATCCCCAACAATGTCGGCCTGTCCTCCGACAAGCGCGTGCTCAAGGCGCTGGAAAAGTGGCATCCCGGCTACATCAACTGGTGGAATGATCTCATTCCCGACAATTTCCAGAAGAGCCTCGTCTACCTGCGCACCGCCGTCAGCGTCGATCCGCAGGGCTGGGCGAAGTTCGACTATGTCAAGATGCCTGATTATCGCTGGGGCATTCTGCTTGCTCCCGCTGTCGAGGATCGCAGGATTCCGTGCGGCGAGCATGCCGGTGAACCCGCCTGGCAGGAGGTGCCCGGCGAATATCGTTCCATGCTGCGTCGCCTCATCGTCATCCAGGGCGACACCGAGCCGGCATCCGTCGAGCAGCAGCGGCATCTCGGGCTGACCGCCCCGTCGCTCTATGACATGCGCAACCTCTTCCAGGTCAATGTCGAAGAGGGCCGTCATTTGTGGGCGATGGTCTATCTCCTGCAGAAATATTTCGGCGCCGACGGCCGCGAGGAGGCCGACGATCTGCTGCGCCGCTCGTCCGGTTCCGACGAAGCCCCGCGCATGCTGGGCGCGTTCAACGAATCGACGCCGGACTGGCTGTCCTTCTTCATGTTCACATACTTCACCGACCGCGACGGCAAAATGCAGCTCGAAAGCCTCGCGCAGTCGGGCTTCGACCCGCTGTCGCGCACCTGCCGCTTCATGCTGACGGAGGAAGCCCACCACATGTTCGTGGGCGAGACCGGCGTCGGCCGCGTCATCCAGCGCACCTGCGAGGCGATGAAGGAAGCCGGCATTGAGGACCCTTACGACATCGAGGCGGTTCGCGCGCTTGGCGTCATCGACCTGCCGACGATCCAGAAGAAGCTCAACCTGCACTATTCGCTGTCGCTCGATCTGTTCGGGTCGGAAGTCTCGACCAACGCGGCCAACGCGTTCAATGCCGGCATCAAGGGCCGCTATCACGAGATCAAGATCGAGGATGACCATCGCCTCCAGGACGCGACCTATCCTGTCGTCCAGGTGGTGGACGGCAAGATCGTGACGATCGACGTCCCCGCCCTGTCGGCGATCAACATGCGGCTGCGCGACGACTATGTGCGCGACGCCTCGGGCGGCGTCGGCCGGTGGAGTGCTGCGATCGCCAAGGCAGGCGTTCAGTTCGAGATGAAGCTGCCGCATCCGGGCTTCCACCGCCAGATCGGCGTCTTCGGCAATGTCGACATGACCCCCGATGGAGAGATCATCTCCAGCGAGGCCTGGGAGAAGCGCCGGAACGAATGGCTGCCGACCAAAGCCGATGGCGACTTCATCCAGTCGCTCATGGAACCCGTCTGGGAGCCCGGCAAGTACGCAGGCTGGATCGCGCCGCCGCGGGTGGGGATCGACAACAAGCCCGGCGATTTCGAGTATGTGCAGCTTCACATGGCGTGAGTGGGTCTCGAACGGAGCAAAGCCATGAACGCGCCCGTCAAACAGCATCTCATCGACCCGGAGATTTGCATCCGGTGCCACACCTGCGAGGAGGCCTGCCCCATCGGGGCCATCACGCATGACGAGAACAACGTCGTGGTGGACCCGGCGAAGTGCAATTTCTGCATGTCCTGCATCGCGCCGTGCCCCACGGGCTCGATCGACAACTGGCGCGTGGTCGCCGAACCTTACAGCCTGGAGGAGCAGCTCGGCTGGATGGACCTGCCCGTGCAGGAAGATATCAAGGCCGACAACGGCGCAGGCGCGGTCACGATCGAGGCGCTCGACGATGCGGTCGCCGCGCTTCTGGCCGAAGCGCATGCGGGCGCGGGCGGTGCGGTGAAGGCCCCGCTCTCGGCGTCGAAGCCGACCGTCAATCTCTACGGCAGCGCCAAGCCCGCGATCGGCACGATCCAGGGAAACTACCGTCTCACGGCCGAAGCGTCCGACAGCGACGTGCGCCACATCATCCTCGATCTGGGATCGCAGCATTTTCCGGTTCTCGAAGGCCAAAGCGTCGGCATCGTCGCGCCGGGCACGGACGAGAACGGACGGCCGCACCGGATGCGGCTCTATTCGATCTCCAGCCCGCGCGACGGCGAGCGGCCGAACACCAACAACATCGCGCTGACCGTCAAGCGCGAGCCGAATGGCGTCTGCTCGAATTTCGTCTGCGACCTGAAGAAGGGCGACAAGGTCGACCTGATGGGACCTTTCGGATCGACCTTCCTGATGCCCGACGATCCGCAGGCGCACCTGATCATGATCTGCACCGGGACGGGCTCGGCGCCATTTCGCGGCTTCACGATGCGCCGCCAACGCACCGCGGCAGCAAATTCCGGGGGCATGACGCTGTTCTTCGGTGCCCGCGCGCCGGAGGCCCTGCCCTATTTCGGACCCTTGAAGAAAGTGCCGGACGGCTTTCTCGCCAAGCATTTCGCCTTCTCCCGCGTCGGCGGCCAGGACAAGCAGTATGTTCAGGACAAGATGCGGACCGAGGCGGCACGTCTCGCCAGCGCCCTCTCGCAGGACAACACGCATATCTATGTCTGCGGACTGAAGGCGATGGAGGGGGGCGTCGAGGAAGCATTCAAGGACATCGCGCGCGGCGCGGGCCTCGACTGGACCTCGATCCGAAACGGCATGCGCGACGCCGGCCGCTATCATCTCGAAACCTATTGAAGGAGGCTTCCATGGGCGACGCGCGTTCTTCCGGCAACGATGCGAGCGCGGGTACAGCGTCTTTCGTCCATCGAATCCGGGTCGGCTGGGCCGACTGCGATCCGGCGAGGATCGCCTATACCGGACGCATTCCCTACTTCGCGCTCGAAGCGATCGATGCGTGGTGGCAGCACCGGATCGGCAATGACTGGTTCAGCCTCAACATCGACCGGAATCTCGGCACGCCGTTTGCCCGGCTGGAAATGGATTTCCGCTTTCACGTGACGCCGCGCGCGCCGCTCGAATGCACCGTCCACCTGACCCGGCTCGGCGAGACGTCGATCGGCTTCGCGGTCGACGGGCACCAGGCGGGCAGGCTGTGTTTCCAAGGAAAGTTCGTCTGCGTGTTCGTGGTCGCCGACAGGCACGAGAAGACGGCCATCCCCGCCGACATCCGCGCGATCGCCGAGCCGTTTCTGTCGGCGCCGCCGGCCTGATCGACGAGGATCGAGATGGCACGGGCGATGAACACGCGAAACGATCGAACGAGCCCGGCCATCCTCCATCTAGAAGCGGCGGAACGCGCCATGATTGCCGCAGCGCTCGCCGCCGGACCCTGTTCGATCGCCCGTGCTGCCGTGATCGGCGGCGGCACCATCGGCACCGGCCTTTCCTTCGCGCTGCGGCGCGCGCGCATCGGCGTGACGATCGTCGAAGCGGACGCCCATGGCTGCGAGCGATCCCGCCACTGGTTCTCGAAGCTGCTGGATCACGAGGTCGCAGCCGGACGGCTCACCGACAGCGACCGGGCCGCGATCCGTGAAGGCGTTCGCTGGCAGACCGGTCTGGCGGGACTTTCGTCGGCGGACGCCGTCATCGAGGCGGTGCCGGAAAACCTCTCGCTCAAGCGATCCATCCTGCGCGATCTGGGGGCTGCTGCGCCCGGCGCGCTGCTCGCCACGACGACCGCGTCCTGCGATCTGCGGTCCATCGCAGAGGCAACGCCCTATCCGGACCGGGTGGTGTGGTTCGGCCTCTCCGCGCCTGCGCATCTGACGTCGCTCGTCGAAGTCTCGTCCTGCGAAGGCACGTCGGCCCGGTCGCTGTCGCAGGGGCTCGCGCTTGCCCGCAGGCTGGGCAAGCTGCCGATCGCGCTCGGCGCGTCGCCCGGCGGCATCGTCGATCGCCTGACCCAGCGCCGCAACGCCGTCTGCGATGCGATCCTTCTGAAAGGCGGGCTGCCGTGGGAACTCGACGAGGCGATGGTGGACTTCGGCTTCGCCATCGGCCCGTTCGAGGCGCAGGACCTCGCCGGTCTCGATGCCACCTACCATCGCCGCCGGCAGGGCGGGACCGCAGGCTCGGGGCGGCGCTTTGCGATCACCGACAGGATGGTCGAGGAAGGCCGCATCGGCAAGAAGGCCGGCGTCGGCTGGTATCGCTATCCCGGCGGCGGCGGCGCGGTGATCGATCCGCTGGTCGAGGACGCCATCCGCGAGGAGGCGCATTTCGCCCGCATCGAGCGCCGGGCGTTTTCGCAAGACGAGATGCGGCGATGCGTTCTGGCGGCGATGGTCGCCGAAGCCTCGGCGATCCTCGGGGAAGGCGTCGCGTCCGCCGCCGCGATCGACCTTGCCAGCGTTCACGGCCTCGGCTTCCCGCGCGAGCGCGGCGGGCTGATGCATTGGGCGAGCATTCAACAGGGAGGAGAAGCAATGGAGACCGAACGAATCGACGTGGCGGCGTTCATCGCCACGCGCAGAATCGAGCGTGCCTGGCTGGCGAATGCGGCCGGGATCGACCTCGCCGATCTCGACACCGAACCCGCCTCGCCACAACTTCGGGCCTGCGTTGCGGGCTGGGATCGTCGCCATGCGGCGATGTGCGAAGGCTACGCACTCATGGCCGTCGCAGGCGAGGAAATCTGGTCCACGTTCCAGGCGCAGAGCACGCCCAGCTAGCGGCGCTGCGGGATATGCGCGGCGGTCTGGTTGTAGAGCATCCGATTGGTATCGGCATTGTACTCGCCGCGGTTCTGCCGGTCCTTCATCAGGTCGATGGCGGCGCGCACGGCAGGCCGTTGCTTGAGGCGCTCGCGCCAGGCCGACACGTTCGGGAAGAGATCGAGCGACACGTCGAGATTGCGGGCGATGAACACCCAGGGAAATATCTGCATGTCGGCGATCGAATAGTCGTCGACCACGAAGGCGCGGCCGTCGAGCCGGCGTTCCAGCACCGCGAGGCAGCGTTCATACTCTCCGCGATAGCGGGCGAGACTGTAGTCCTGCCGCTCCCGTGGGCCGAACATGCGGAAATGCGCGTACTGCCCCGCCATGGGCCCGAGATTGCCCGTCTGCCAGAACAGCCATTCGAGCGTTTCCTTCCGCGCCTGCGGTCTCGTCCCCATGAAGCGCCCGGTCTTTTCGGCGAGGTAGAACAGGATCGCGCCGGATTCGAACACGCTTACCGGCGTCGCGCCGGCATCACGGTCCACGATGGCCGGCATGCGCGCATTGGGGCTAATCGCCAAAAACTCCGGCTCGAACTGCGCGCCCGCGAAGATGTCGAGGAAGCGGGCTTCGTATCGAAGGCCGCACTCCTCCAGCATGATCGCGACCTTCCAGCCGTTCGGCGTCGGCGCGTAGAAGAGTTCGATCATCCGGCCCGGCGCCTCACCTATCGACTGCCCGGGTCCATTCGTCCTCGCGCAATTTGAAGCGCTGGATTTTTCCCGTCGCGGTCTTCGGCAGTTCGGGAACGATGCTGATCCAGCGCGGATATTTCCACGCGCCGATGCGCTCCTTGACATGCGCCTTGAGCATTTCGGGCAGGGTGTCGGCCGCCGCCCCGTCCTTCAGCACGACATAGGCCAGCGGCTTCTCGAGCCCTTCGTGGTCGCGAAACGGCACGACCGCCGCTTCCAGCACGCGCGGATGCGAGACGAGCGCCTGCTCGACCTCGAACGGCGCGACCCAGATGCCCGAGACCTTGAACATGTCGTCCGTGCGCCCGCAATAGACGAAACGGCCATCGCCGGTGCGCTCGTATTTGTCGCCGGTGCGCGTCCATCTGCCCTCGAAGGTCGAGCGGCTCTTGTCGCGCTGGTTCCAGTAATTCTCCGCGGCGGACGGCCCGTTGACGAGCAGTTCGCCGACCTCGCCGGGACCATCGATCTCCGCGCCCTGTTCGTCGACCAGCTTGACCGCGTAGCCCGGCACGGCGACGCCCGACGTGCCGTAGACGATGCTGCCCGGTGCATTGGCGAGGAAGATATGCAGCATCTCGGTGGACCCCACGCCGTCGAGGATATCGACGCCGAAGAGTTGCCGCCAGCGATTGCCGACCTCGGCCGGCAGCGCTTCGCCCGCCGACGTGCAGATGCGCAGGCTGGTGGAAACGGCGTCGGTCGCGCCCGCATGCGCGAGCATCGCGGCGAACAGCGTGGGCACGCCGCAGAAGATCGTCGGCCGGCTGTCTTCGATCGCCTTGAACATCACGTCCGGCGTCGGCCTCCCGCGATGCAGGATCGCGGTCGCGCCGACCGACATCGGGAAGGTCATCGAGTTGCCGAGGCCGTAGGCGAAGAACAGCTTGGCGGCGGACAGCACGACGTCGTCCTGCGTGATGGCGAGCACCTGCGCGCCGAACGTGTCGGACGTCGCCTTGAGGCTGGAATGAACGTGGCGTACGCCCTTTGGCCGCCCCGTGGAGCCCGACGAATAGAGCCAGAACGCGCATTCGTCATCGCTCGCATGGCACATGCCGCCCGGCTGCGAGGCGGCGAGTTCATCGGCGAAGGACAGGTGTCCGCCCGCCTCGCCGCCCACCACGAAGACATGGCGCAGGGAGGCGATACGCGACAGGATCGGCTCAACCGCAGGCAGCAGTTCCGGCGAGACGAACAGCACCTTGACGCGCGCGTCGTTGAGGATGATCTCGTAATAATCGGTCGACAGAAGCGTGTTCAGCGGAATCGGCACCACGCCTGCCTTGAGGCTTCCCCAGAAGATCACCGGCAGCGCGATCTCGTCGAGCATGATGATCGCCGCGCGGCCTTCCGGCTGGATGCCGTGCCGCGCATAAAGGTCGGCCATGCGCGACGACTGCTCCGCGAGCCCGCCATAGGTCAGCGTGCGCCCGCCCTCCCCGCTTTCCACGAAGGCGGCCTTGTCGCCCCGCCCCTCCGCGACATGGCGATCGACAAAATACAGTGCGGCGTTGCCGTTATCCTCGACCATGGGTTCCTCCAGTTCACGGGGCGGCGACCCCGGCGGCGCGGATGACGCCTGCCGGGATCAGACCCCCAGCCATTTCTTTTGTGCCGCCTTGTCGTCGCAGACCTGCGCAGACGTGCCCCGCCAGACGACATCGCCGCGTCCGACCACGCAGACATCGTCGGCAAGGCTGGTCGCGAAGCCGAAATTCTGCTCGACCAAAATCATCGTCAGACCCTCGGCCTTGAGTTCCTGCAGCTTGTCGTGGATCTGGCGCACGATGATCGGTGCCAGCCCTTCCGTCGGCTCGTCGAGGATGAGCAGATGCGGGTTGGTCAACAAGGCGCGCGCGATCGACAGCATCTGCTGCTCGCCGCCCGAAAGCTGGTTGCCGCCATTGGTCAGCCGGTTGGCCAGGTTGGGAAAGAAGTCGATGACCCGTTCGCGCGTCCAGGCCGGGTTCGGCGGCGAGATGCGCATCGCCAGCCGCAGGTTTTCATCGACCGTCAGCGAGGGGAAGATGTCGCGCGTCTCGGGCACGTAGCCGATGCCGCTGCGGGCGATCTCATAGGAAGGCCGGCCCGAAATCCTGCGCCCGTCGAGCCGTATCTCGCCGCGCGACAGCGGCAGCAGGCCCATGATCGCCTTCAGCGTCGTGGTTTTGCCGGCGCCGTTGCGGCCGAGAACGGCCATGACACGCCCCCTGCGCGCGGCGAAGCCCAGCCCGTGGATGACCCTGGTCTCGCCATAGCCGGTGTGCAGGTCCTCCACCTCAAGCATCGTGGCTCCAGCCTCCGAGGTAGATTTCGTTGACGAGGTGGCTGTCGCGCGTTTCGTCCGGCGTGCCTTCGAAAACCACCTCGCCATAGTTCAGGACCGTGACGCGGTCCGCGACGTCGAAGGCGAGGTCCATGTCGTGCTCGATGATCACCACGGTGAGGTCGCGCGGCAGCGATTTCAGGAGGGTGTGAAAGGCCTTGATCATCTCCGGGCCGACGCCCGATGTCGGCTCGTCCATCAGCAGGACGACGGGTTCCGTCGCAAGCGCGATGCCGACCTCGAGCTGGCGGCGCGCGCCATACGAGACCGCGTTCACGGGATGATCCAGAAGCGGCGTCAGCCCGACCTTCGAGGCGACGTCGCCCACGCGTTCCGCGATCGCGCGGTCGTTGAGCGTGTCGCGCGTCAGCCAACCTGCCGCACCCGACGCAGTGGCACATGCCAGGGCGAGGTTTTCGGCGACGGTGAGGTCGTCGAAGAGCGTGTTCTTCTGGTAGCTGCGTCCGAGCCCAAGCCGGGCGCGCGCCTCGACCGGCATCCGCGTCAGGTCGCGTCCCGCGAGCTTGATCGTACCGGCATTCGGCCTCACCTCGCCGACGAGGATGTTGAAGAGCGTTGTCTTGCCCGCGCCGTTCGGACCGAGGATGACGCGGCGCTCGCCCTTTTCGACCGCCAGCGAGACATTCTGCGTGACCTTGAGCCTGCCGTAGGATTTCTCAAGTCCGATCGCTTCAAGCATGGCGGCTCTCCGCTACGTCGAGCCTCGTGGCGGCCTTTTGCTCGGGCACCGGCGCCGGCCGCTTGCGGCGCGTGAGCATGTATTCGAACTGGCCGTAGAGACCGCGATTGCCCATCACCACGACCAGAACGAGGATGATGCCCATGATCATGTGCCAATAGCGCGTCAGGCCGCTCAGCTCGTGTTCGAGGAACACGACCAGCACCGCGCCCACGGCGGGTCCGACCAGCGTGCCGATGCCGCCCAGGATCACCATCACCAGTGCCTCCCCGGACATCATCCAGCCCATCATCAGCGGCGAGACGAACATGGTCTGCTGCGCGGCGATCGTGCCCGCGAGGCCTGCGAGGACGCCCGAGAAGCCGAAGGCGAGCGCCTTGTAGCGCCGCACCGGCAGGCCGATCGCACGCATCCGGGTTTCGTTCGAGCGGATGCCGACCAATGTGCGCCCGAAGCCGGACCGCAGCAGCAGCGCGGCCATCACATAGGCCAGCCCCGCCAGCACGATCGAGAACAGTGCGAACTGCATCGAATTGTTCATGTTGAGGCCGAGGAGCGACAGGTCGATGCGTGCGACGCCCGACAGCCCGTCATCGCCGCCCAATGCCCTGTTCTCGAAGACGTAGACATGCACCATCTGGCCGAAGGCGAGCGTCGCCATGATGAAGAAGATGCCCGTCGTACGCGACGTGACGGCGCCGACGGCGAGCCCGAAGAGACCGCCCGCGGCCATCGCCGCCGGAAGCGCGATCAGCGGCGAGATGCCGAACATCGACGTGAGGACCGCGAACACATAGGCGCCGATGCCGAAGATTGCGCCGTGGCACAGGGAGATCATGCCGCCATAGCCCGCGACCAGGTCGAGGCTGATGGCGAGAATGATGAGCGCCGACGCCTCGATGATCAGCTCCCGGCCATAGAAGCCGGCGAAGACGGTATAGATCGCCATGCCGCCCAGCAGCAGCGCCAGCGTGATGGTCTTGGCGAGGGTTTGATGAAACATCGCCGTCACGCCCGCGCTGGAAAGAGGCCTGCGGGACGCAGGATGAGCACGGCGGCCAGAAGCGCGTAGATCGTCACCGAGGCGAGTTGCGGCACCAGCACCACGCCGAACGTCTGGATGAAGCCGACCAGCAGCGAGCCGGCGATGGCGCCGCGCAGGCTTCCCAGCCCGCCGATCACCACCACGACGAGCGTCGGAATGAGGATTTGCGTGCCCATATGCGGCGTTACCGACAGGACCGGCGCGGCCACCACGCCCGCAAGCCCGGCCAACCCGCAGCCGAGGCAGAAGACGAGGAAGAACAGCCGGTCGACATTGATGCCGAGGCACGCCGCCATGCTGCCATTGTCCACGCCGGCGCGGATCATCGCGCCGATCTGGGTGCGCGACAGGAGCAGCCACAACCCGACCATCACCGACAGGCCGACACCGATGATGAACAGGCGGTAGGTCGGATAGGTCACGCCCAGAAACGTGCTGCGGCCCGAAAACAGCATCGGCTCGCTGAGGCTGAGCGCGTAGTCGCCCCAGGTGAGGCGGAAGAGATCGTGCAGGATGAAAATCAGGCCGAAGGTGACCAGGACCTGGCTCATCGGCCCCGCCCCGCGCAGGCGGCGGATAAGGCCGAGATAAAGCACGATGCCGGCAAGCGCCACGGCGATCGGCGCGGCGATGAATGCGCCCCAGTACGTGCCGGTCACGAGGAAGGCGCTGACGCCGACATAGGCACCCAGCGCATAGAGCGCGCCGTGGGCGAGATTGACGAAATGCATCAGGCCGAAGATGACCGTCAGGCCGATCGACAGCAAGAAGAGCAGCATCGAGAACTGCAGCCCATTGAGGGCCTGGACGATCCAGAACGACATGCCGCCTTCCGAAATCTTGGGGTCGTCAGGAGCGGATGCGCGGGCGGGCCGCGCATCCTGCGATGTCGGTGATGCTCAGAGTTCGCAGCCGTTGGGCTCGTCGCGCACCGCTTCGACGGTATCGAGCAGCTTCTGCGTCAGGCGGCCGTCCTCCTCGACGATGTCGAAGACATAGACGTTCTGGACGATGTTGTTGGTCGCCGGATCGATTTCCAGCGGCCCGCGCGGACCCGTATAGCTGACCTGCTTGAGCGCCTGGGTGATCGATTCCCGATCCGTCGCGCCGGCCTTGACGGCCTCGACCAGAGAACGCCCGGTGTCATAGCCCTGAACTGCGTATTCCGACGGCAGGCGACCGCCCGCGACCTTCTGGAAAGCCTCCACGAAGGCCTTGTTCTCCGGTGTGTCGAGCGCCGGCAGATAGTGAAGCGACGTGATCACGCCCGTCGCTGCCGGGCCTTCCGCGTCGAGATAGAGTTGCGAGGTGAGGAAGCCGGTGCCGTAGAGCGGCACGGTGTCCTTGATCCCGAAGGAATCGTACTGCTTCACATAGTTGATCGCCTCGCCGCCGGCATAGAACACGAACACCGCGTCGGGCGCGGCGGCCTGCGCCGTGGTCATATAGGGGCCGAAATCCTGCGTCTGGCCGAACGGCGTGAACGCCTCGCCGACGACCTCGCCGCCCACGGCCTTGAAGGCTTCCGCAAAGGCGCCGATGAACTGGCGGCCGGCGGCGTAGTCCGGCGCCATGGTGTAGACGGTGCGCACGCCCTGATCGTACATCCACTGGCCCATCGGCCGGGCGACCTGCGCGTTGGAGAATGAAACGCGGGTGATGTATGGGCTGCAGGAAAGGCCGGTCGCTTCGTCGTTGCCGGCATTGGAGACGATCAGCGGCACCTGCGACTGGTCGACGAAGTCGCGCACCGCAGCCAGCACGCCCGACGACACGATGCCGACGAGAACGTCCACCTCGTCTTCGAGAACCAGCTTGCGCGTCTTCGCGACGCCGACCGGCGGGGCGGCTTCGGTGTCCTCGCGGATGATGTTGAAACGGTCGGTCATGCCCGCTTCGTCCAGCGCCAGCATGAAGCCCTGGTCGATCTCGGTGCCCAGCGCGGCATAGACGCCGACATAGGGCAGGATCATGCCGACATCGATCTTCTCGTCCTGCGCCGCTGCGCTCGTTGCGACGAGCGCAAGCACGCCCGCGAGCGAGCCCTTCAACACGGTCTTCATCTGACTCTCCTCCCAAAGAGTGCCGCGGAGACGCGGTTCGTCCGCCCACGGCTGTTTGACGAGAAGAGCCTACCAGCGCGGATCGCGCGTCGCAAGCATTATACTGCACTTTCTGCACAATATGCCATAAAATATCAGGCATGCCGATGCGATTGAGCTGTGCTCACTGCAATATCGTGCATAAACTTCAGCGAATTATCAGGAGGAAAAGGGGGCTTCACAGCACCCTCCCGACATCAGGCGGGTTTCCGGCCGATGCCGAGATAGATCTCGGCGATGCGCGGATCCTCGGCCAGTTCGGCTGCCGGCCCCTGCATGGTGATAGCGCCGAGCTCCATGACATAGGCCCGGTCCGCGATCTGGAGCGCGGCGCGGGCGTTCTGCTCGACCAGCAGGATCGACACGCCCCCTGCCCGCAGATCGGCCACCGTGCGCAGGATGTCGCGGACGATCAACGGCGCCAGACCGAGGCTCGGCTCGTCGAGCATCAGGAGGCGCGGCCGCGCCATCAGCGCACGACCCATCGCCAGCATCTGGCGCTCGCCGCCCGAAAGCGTTCCGGCCTCCTGACGCCGCCGCTCCTTCAGCCTCGGGAAGAGCGTGAACACGCCTTCGAGGCGCTCCGCGATCTCGTTGCGGCCGCGCCGGAACGCGCCGAGTTCGAGGTTCTCCTCGACGCTCATCGTCCCGAACAAATCGCGCTGTTCCGGCACGAGGCTGATGCCCATCGCGACGCGGTCCTCGGCGGCGACTGTCGCGAGGTCGCGCCCTTCGAACGTCACGGTTCCCCGCGACGGGAGAAGGCCCATGATGGAGGCGAGCAGCGTCGTCTTGCCGGCACCGTTCGCCCCGATGACGGTGGCGATCTCGCCTGCGCGCACGTCGAGCGAGACCTCCCGCACGGCCTCGACGCGGCCGTAGTTCACCGACAGGCCGGAAACGGTCATCAAATCGTTCACGCCGCACTCCCCAGATAGGCTTCGACAACGGCCGGGTTGCGCTGGACTTCGGCCGGAGACCCGGTCGCGATGCGCGCGCCGAAGTTGAGCACGACGATGTGGTCGGTGAGTTGCATGACGAAATCCATGTCGTGCTCGACCAGCAGGATGCTCATGCCCTCCTTGCGCAGGCTGCGGATCAGGTCCGCGAGCGCCTGCTTTTCCATGTGGCGCAGCCCCGCGGCCGGCTCGTCCAGCAGTAGCAGCACGGGATCGAGGCAAAGCGCGCGCGCGATCTCGGCGAGGCGCTGCTGGCCCAGCGCGAGCGCGCCGGCGGGCTGGTGCACGACGTCGCCCAGCCCGACGCGGGCGATCTGGCGTTCGGCCTCGGCGAAGATGCGTGCCTCTTCGTCACGGTCGAGCCGCAGCATGCCCGCCGTCAGCCCGTTGCGGCCGCGCAGATGCGCCCCGATCGCGACATTGTCGAGAACCGACATCTGCGGCGAGAGCTTGACGTGCTGGAAGGTCCGCGCGATGCGGCGCTTGGCGATGCGCGATGGCGACAGCCCGCCGATCGGCTCGCCCCTGAACGAGATTTCGCCCTGCGTCAGCGGCAGAACGCCCGTGACGAGATTGAAGGTGGTGCTCTTGCCCGCGCCGTTGGGACCGATCAGCCCGACGATCTCGCCGGTCGCCACGTCGAAGGACACGTCGTTGACGGCGACCAGTCCGCCGAACTCCTTGCGCACGTTCTGCACCGACAGGAGCGGCTGGCCGGCGGGGTCGAAGCCTTCGCTCACAAGCGGCTCGGCCGTGGACAAAGCGCGGCGACGCGGCTTCATGCGACCCACCAGCAGCGGCCAGATGCCTTCGCGCGCCCCTTGCAGCAACGCCACCAACAGCGCGCCGAAGACGATGCCCTCGTAATTCCCGCCGGTGCCGAAGATCAGCGGCAGCCAGTCCTGCAGCACGTTCTTGAGCAGGATGACGATGCCCGCGCCGAGAACCGCTCCATAGATGTAGCCGGCCCCGCCCAGCACGGCCATCAGCAGATATTCGATGCCCACGGTCAGGTTGAAGACGCCGGGCGTCACCGCGCGCTGGAAGTGGGCATAGAGCCAGCCCGACACGCCGGCCAGAAGTGCTGCGTAGACGAAGACCGTCAGCTTGGCGCGCCAGACATCGACCCCGACGGATTCCGCCGCCATCGACCCGCTGCGCAGCGCGCGGATGGAGCGGCCGACGCGCGAATCGAGAAGGTTGGCGGTCAGCCACAAGGCGACCAGCACGAAGGCCCAGACGACGAGGTAGAAGGAGCGGCCGTCGAGAAGATTGACGCCGAAGACGTTCAGCGGCGGCACGCTGGAAATGCCGTCATAGGCGCCAAGCGATTTCAGGTTGCCGAACAGATAGTAGAAGGCGATGCCCCAGGCGATGGTGCCGAGCGGCAGATAGTGGCCCGAGAGGCGCACCGTCACCAGTCCGATCAGGAGCGCCGCCGCCCCCGTGACGGCGATCGACACCGGCAGCGTCAGCCAGGGCGACCACCCCGAATAGACCGTCAGAACGGCGGTCGCATAGGCCCCGAAGCCGACGAAGGCCGCCTGCCCGAAGGAGGTCATGCCGCCGACCCCGGTCAGCAGCACGAGCCCGAGCGCGACCAGGCTCGCGAGCCCGACGAAATTCAAGAGCGTCACCCAGAAGTTGGGTACGAACGGCAGGAACGGAACCGTCAGGACGATCGCGACGAAGATGGCGAAGCGGATCAGCGAGGAGCGGTCCATTCTAGTGCTCCTCCTCGTCGTTGTGGGTACTGCGCAGCGACCGCCACAGCAGGACCGGAATGATCGAGGCGAAGACGATCACCTCCTTGAAGGCGCTGGCCCAGAAGGAAGAGAAGGCTTCGAGCAGCCCGACACCCAGTGCTGCGATCACGGCAGGCGGATAGGCGGACAGACCCCCGATGATTGCCGCGACGAAGCCCTTGAGCCCGATCACGAAGCCGCTGTCGTAGTAGAGCGTCGTCAGCGGCGCGACGAGGACAGCGGAAACGACGCCGATCGCAGCCGCCATCGCGAATGGGATGCGCCCCGACAGCATCGTCGGTATGCCGACCAGACGCGCGCCGCGACGGTTGATCGCCGAGGCGCGCAGCGCCTTGCCGGTCAGCGTGCGGGTGAAGAAGACCGCGAGCACGGCAAGCAGCGCCAACGTCGCGCCGACGACGAGCAGGCTCTGATAGGTGACGGTCATCGGCCCCAGCCGGAACGATCCCGAGATCAGGGCGGACGTCCGGTAGCCCTCGGCCCCGAAGATCACCAGCCCGAGTGCTGTCAGGGCCAGATGCGCGCCGACGGCTGCGATCAGCAGCACGAGGACGGACGCGTCCGCGAGCGGCTGGAAGGCGACCCGGTAGAGGTACGGGCCCATCGGCACGATGATCGCGACGCAGATCAGGATGTTCACAAGAGCGCCGAGTTGCATCGGCGCCAGAAGAAGCGCTGCAGCCGTGATCAGGGCCGCAGGAACAAGGTTCTTGACCAGCGCCATGGCCGCGCGTGCGGGCGAGCGCTCCCGCAGCGCCACGAACACGTCCATAAGCGCGGCGGCGGCGGCAAGCACCATCAGCAGCCAGACGGCGCCCGGCGTCCGTCCCATTTCGAGCGCCGCGAGCGTCAGGCCGCCGAAGGTGACGAAATCGCCCTGCGGCACGAGGATGACCCGCGTGACCGCGAAGACCAGCACCAGCGCGACCGCCAGCAGGGCGTAGATCGCCCCGTTGATGATGCCGTCCTGAACGAGAAAGATGAAGATGTTTGTGTCCAAGGACCGTCAGGCCTCCCGTTCGAGCGTCGGCGCTTATCAGTTCGCGATGGCGATGTAGAAAGATGCGTCGTCGCCGTGAAGCAAAGCGAGTTCGTCCTGCCGGTTGGCGAGGACCGCGCGCTGGTTGACGTAGCCCTTGTCGGTGATTTCGCCCCGGTCGACGGCCGCCGGAGCCTCCATCAGGCGCGCACGCGTGGCATAGCGCGACGACCCGCCGCCTTTTGCCCTGAGCGCCGCAAGCCCGCTTTCGACATGGGCGCGGACGGCATGGCTGTCGAGAGCGTCGCGCGCAGGCGCGTCGTCCGCCAGTCCGGCGATGCGCCGGCAAGCGGGCAGATTGGCGAAGACGAGGAAGCCCACCTCCTCGCTGTCGTGCCCGGTGACGACGATGTCCTGCGCGACGGGATCGAGCGCTGCGATGCCCTGCACGCGGATGTCGCCGACGCTGACCCAGGTTCCCGACGTCAGCTTGAAATCCTCCGCCACCCGTCCGTCGAAGTAGAGCCCGGCTTCCGGGCGCTCCGGATCGGCGAGACGAACCGCGTCGCCGATCCTGTAGAAGCCTTCTTCGTCGAAGGCCGCGCGCGTCAGCTCGTCGTTCTTCCAGTAGCCGGGCGTCACGTTCGGTCCGCGTACCCTGATCTCCAGCTTGTCGCCGGTCGGCACCAGCTTCAGCTCCGTGCCCGGCACCGGAAGACCGATATTGCCGCTGCGGCTGGCCTGGAAATGGCAGTCGGTCGCCATCGGGGCGGTCTCGGTCGATCCCCAGGCGGAAACCATCGGGACGGCATAGCCCAGCGTCTCGCGCGACAGGGTTTCGAGCGCGGCCCAGAGATTCTGCGGCAAGGCGGCGCCGGCATAGAAGATGAGCTTCACCGAGGCGAAGAAGCGGTCGCGCAATTCGCGATCCTCGCGCATCGCGGCGATCAGCATGTCGTAGCCGCGCGGAACGTTGAAGCAGATCGTCGGCTGCACCTCCTTGAGGTTCGCCGCGGTGGTGGCGAAGAGCTGCGGTGTCGGCTTTCCGGCATCGATATAGAGCGTGCCGCCGTTCCGCAGGATCATGTTGAAGTCGTGGTTGGCGCCGAACGTATGGCTCCATGGCAGCCAGTCGACCAGAACCGGCGGCTCCGTCTCCAGGAAGGGCCAGACGGCGGCGCGTGCTTCCTGGTTCGAGGTCAGCATCCTGTGCGTGTTGATCACGGCCTTGGGCGTACCCGTCGAGCCCGAGGTGAAGAGAAGCCGCGCGACCGTGTCGGGCGTGGTCGCGGCGAAGGCGCGGTCGACCGCGTGGTCATTCGGCGGCGCGGCCTCCAATTGCGAGAAGGAGATGGCCCGCGGCACGGCCTCGCTGCCCGCGCTGGCGCAGATGACGGCGGAATGGCGGCCCTGGAGCGCGGCAAGTGCGGCGCCATAGACGGCTGCGTCGCCGACATAGATGAGCCCCGGCTCCAAAAGCTCGATCATCGATATAAGCTTGGCGTGGTCGCGCGACATCAGCGAATAGGCCGGCGAGATCGTGGCCACGGGTATCCCGGCATGCATCGCGGCAAGCGCCAGCACCGCATAGTCGATCGCATTGTCGGACAGCACCGCCACCGGCCGCGTGGGCGAGAGCCCACGCGACAGCAGGGAGGAGGCGACCGCGCGGACGCGCATCAGCGCATCGCCCTAGGTCAGGCGTGTCCAGTCGATCGAGGGCGAGGCCCGTTCAGCGAGGAACAGCCGCCCGGGCGCGCGTTTGGCCCAGCCGGTCAGCCAGTCGCCGACCGCACGGGCGGGCCGCGTCAGCGGCACCGGGTTGGACAGCAGCAACGTGCCGTCCACCCGCCTCTCCATCCGAACCCGCGGCTCCGCGAAAAGCGGCGGAGCGGGGCTTTCGACCTGCGCCATCGTACCCACGCCGGAGCCTATTCCATGTACTTCCAGGCGCCGTTCTCGACGACGACGAGCACGCGGCTGCGTTCGTCATGGCCGTCATGGTTTTCCGGGGTGGTGTTGAAGACGCCGTGGACGCCGGCCACCTCCTCCAGGCTTTCGAGCGCGTCGCGCAGGCCGGAACGGAACTCGGCCGTGCCGGGTTCGCCGGCTTCCAGCGCGGCCGGAAGCGCTGCGGTCAGAAGCTGCGCGGCGTCGTACATGTGGCCACCGAAGGACGACAGCGAGCCCGCGCCATGCGCGCCTTCATAGGCTTGCGTATACTCCATGCCGATCGCCTTGGAGGGGTGATCGTCGGGAAGCTGCGACGCGACCACGACCGGTCCGACCGGCAGGATCGTGCCTTCCGCCGAAGCGCCCGCGACGCGGATGAAGTCGAGGCTCGCCGAGCCGTGCGTATGGTAGATCTGGCCTTCATAGCCGCGTTCGGCCAGCGCCAGATTGGGCAGCGCGGCCGGCGTTCCCGAGGCCGCCACGATCACCGCATCGGGTGCGGCGGAGACGACGCGCAGCACCTGTCCGGTGACGCTCGTGTCGTTGCGGGCGTAGCGTTCCACCGGCTCCATCGTGATGCCCGTGCCCTCGAGCGCCTTGTTGAGGACGTTCAGCCACAATTCGCCATAGCCGTCCGAATAACCGATGAAGCCGAGCGTCTTCACCTCGTTCGCCTTCATGTGGTCGATGATCGCGCTGGCCATGATCGCGACCGGCTGCGGGGTGCGGAACGTCCAGTGTTCGGATTCGGGCGGCAGGCCGACCGGGGCGAGCGTGAGCAGCGGGGTCGAGGTTTCGGCGGCAACCTGCGCGACGGCCACCGTCGCCGGCGTCGCCGAGGACCCGATCAGGAGGTCGGCGCTCTGCTCTTCGATGCATTTGCGCACGTTGCGCACGGCCGCCGTCGGGTCGGTCGCGTCGTCGAACGTGGTGTAGTTGATCGTCTGCCCCTCGATCTCTTTCGGCAGGAGCGCGACGGTGTTCTGCTCGGGCACGCCGAGGGATGCGGCGGGGCCGGTGGCCGACACCGTGATGCAGACGGTCACGTCGGCCAGCGCGGGCGTGGCAAGCAGTGCGCCGGCGACGCCGGCGGCGAATACGTATCTCATGATTTCCTCCCGTTACGACACAGGGACGATTTCCTCCCGCCCTGCTGCCTTGGCAATTATGATCTGCGAGAACCGTCCCGCTGTCGACACCCGGCCGTGGGCGATCCTCGTCGCCATGCCGCGCCAGCGTCGGCCCTCTCTCCCTTTCCACTCAAAGAACATACGCATGCGTATGTGAATTTGTGATGTTTTATCTTATGTTGTATAACGATATCGCGTCTGTCAATACGCCGCCGTATGGTCGAGCGGTATTGATCACGGCCCAGTCTTCTGGCATCTCATTGCAATGAGCATCGTTGAAAAACCAGTCGAGGTCCCGGCTGCCGAGGATCCGCAACCGCCCCGGATGAGCGAGCGCGACTGGATCGACGCCGCGTTCAGGCACATCGCCCGCAACAATCTCGACGACATCCGCGTCGAGGAGCTTGCGCGCGAACTGGGCGTCACCAAAGGCAGCTTCTACTGGCATTTCCGCAACCGTCACCAGCTCGTGGAACGCGTGCTGGAGTATTGGATGGATCGCGCGACGATACAGGTCACGCGATGGGCGCGCGCCGAGGCCGCGACAGGCGCGGAGCGTCTCAAGCGCCTGCTGTCGCTGCCCGCCGCCACGCCCCCGGACAAGCACGGGGCCGAAATCGAACTGGCGATCCGCTCATGGGCGCGGCGCGAGACGCTCGCCGCCGACACCGTGCGCAAGGTCGATGCCGTACGCCGCGAGTTCTTCCTCGAACTCATGACCGATCTGGGCTTTTCGGGCGACGAGGCGGCGCGGCGCGCCACGATCGCGCAATCCTTCATGCTGGGCGAGGCGCTTTTGACCATCGGCCGTTCGAAGGCGGAGCGGGTGGCGGCCGTCGATGCCTGCGCGTCGATGCTCGCTCGTCACGACGACGGCCCCTGATCGGGCGTATCTCTTGCGGCATCTCCCGAGCTCGGGCATGCATCGCATTCCAGCACGAGGATTCTCATGACCAAGCTCACACTGACTTTCAGCGACGCGGTCGCCCAGGCCTTGAAGGCAGGCGATCCGGTCGTCGCGCTCGAATCGACCATCATCACCCACGGCATGCCTTTTCCGGCCAATCTGGAGACGGCGCAGGCGGTGGAAGACGTCGTGCGGGAGAACGGCGCCGTTCCCGCGACCATCGCTGTCATCGACGGCACGATCCATGTCGGTCTCGACGCAGCGCAGCTCGAAATGCTCGCGCGCTCGAAGGACGTGGTGAAGGCGTCCGGGCGTGATCTGGCAGCAGTCATGGTGACGGGCGGCTCGGCCGGCACGACCGTTTCCGCGACCATGCGCATCGCGGCGCTCGCCGGCATCGACATCTTCGCGACCGGCGGCGTCGGTGGCGTCCATCGCGGCGCCGACCAGACCTTCGACATCTCGGCCGACCTGACCGAACTGGGCCAGACCGGCACCACCGTCGTGTGCGCCGGGGTGAAGTCGATCCTCGATATTCCCAAGACGCTCGAATATATCGAGACGCAGCGTGTGCCGGTCGTCGCCTATCGGAGCGAGGATTTCCCGGCCTTCTTCACGCGGTCGAGCGGGCTGAAGGCCGATCACACGCTCTCTTCGCCGGAGGAGATCGCGCAGATGATGATCACCCATGCACAGCTTGGCTCGGGCACCGGCATTCTGATCGCCAATCCCATTCCGGAGGCAGACGCGCTGTCGCCCGACTTCATCGACGGCACGATCGCCGACGCCGTGAAGGAAGCCGAAGCGCGCGGCATCGCCCGCAAGGACGTCACGCCCTTCCTGCTCGGGCGCATCAACGAGCTTTCCGAGGGAAAGAGCCTGACGGCCAACATCGCGCTGGTGAAGAACAACGCCGCGCTCGCCGCGAAAATGGCAGTCGCTCATGCCCGGCTGAAACGCGGCACTTGACGCCGATACGGGCCCGGTATCAGCTATGACGGGATCGAAATGCGGCCTGTGTCGACATGCAAATTCTTGTCATTGAAGACGACCAGACGACCGCCGCCTTCGTGACGAAGGGCCTGCGTCAGGAAGGGCATGGAGCCGACCACGTGGCGAACGGCCGGGAGGCTTTTGCGCAGGCCATGGCGAAACCCTACGACCTGCTCATCGTCGATCGCATGCTGCCGGGTCTCGACGGGCTGTCGCTCGTCAAGGCCCTGCGGGCGGCGGGCGTCGCCACGCCGGCGATCTTTCTGACGGCACTGGGCGGGACGGACGACCGCATTGAGGGCCTGAATGCCGGCGGCGACGATTATCTGGTGAAGCCATTCTCGTTCGGTGAGCTGTCGGCGCGCATCGGTGCGGTGGGCCGGCGGCAGGCAACGCCCCAGATCGATACGATTTTGACGGCGGGCGATCTGAAGATGGACCTCATCCGTCGCACGGTGACGCGCGCCGGCCAGACCATCTCGCTCCTCGGCAAGGAGTTCGCATTGCTCGAACATCTCGTGCGCCACAAGGGACGCGTCCAGACGCGTACGATGCTGCTCGAGGAGGTCTGGGGACTTCGGTTCGACCCGCAGACGAACGTCGTCGAAACACATGTCAGCCGCTTGCGCTCGAAGATCGACAAACCCTTCGCCGACGAGATCATCAAGACGGTTCGCGGCGTGGGCTATGTCGTCGAAGGCTGAGCCCGTATCGGACACGATGCCCAGGCTGCGCGCCGTGCTGCGCACCGAACATATGCGCCGGGCGCTCACGCTGGCGGCCGTGTTCGCCACCACGCTGGTCATCACGCTCGGCATAACCTTCTGGTATCTGCGGGCCGATGCCGTCGCGACGATCGACCGCGACCTGCAGCAGTCGATCGCGGCTCTGACCACCGCAGGCGACCGGGCCGATTTCGGCCGGCTCCTCGATGCGGAAATCGTGGTCGCGAACCCCGCGGAACGCATCTTCATCTTCATAGACGAAAACAGCCTGCAGACCGGCAATGCCACGGTCCAGCTCGATGAGGGCGAGCCGGTCTTCTCTTCGCTCACGGCAAGCAACGAGGTCAGCGATTCGGACTACCGGACGCTCGTCGAGCCGGTCTTTGGCGGTGTCCTCGTGGTTGCGCGCAGTTACGCGCCGATCATGCGGCTCGCCGAGACGTTCCTCGCGCTCATTGCCTTGACGGTGATCCCGACCACGCTGATCGCGGTCGGGTCGGCGGTGGCGATCAACACACAATCGTCGCGCCGGCTGGTTCGCATTTCGTCGGCGCTCGAACACATGACCCGTGGCGACCTGTCCGCGCGTGTCGGTTCCAGCGGCGACGACGACATCGGCCATATCGAGGCCGCGATAGATCGCATGGCATCGGCGCAGGAGGATGCCGTGACAGCACTGCGGCAGGTCACGGCGGATATCGCGCACGAATTGCGAACCCCGCTCCAGCGCATCAGCGTCTATCTCTCGGATATCAACGAAGAGACGGATCAGGCCGCGCGTCGCGAACTGATCGAGAAGGCGATGGATGAGACACACCGGTCGGTCGCGATCTTTCAGTCGCTTCTCCAGATCGCGCAGATCGAGGGCGGAGACTCGGGCCTTCGCCTCGAGCGTTTCGATGCGACCGCGCTTCTGGCCAATTTGACCGAACTCTACAGGCCTGCCGCCGAAGACGGCGGCATCAGGCTTATCGGACCGGTCTCGCCGCCCCGTATCTGGCTCACAGGCGACGAGCGGCTGATCGGGCAGGCCGTCGCGAACCTGTTCGAAAATGCGCTTCGCCATGCCGGCGAAGGCCGCGAGATCAGTTGCGCGATCGAGCGATTGGACGGGGCCGTCGCGATCACCGTGGCAGACAAAGGCCCGGGCATTCCGCCGGAAGAGCGTGAAAAGGTGCTCGAACGCCTCTACCGGCTCGAGCACAGCCGCACGACGCCCGGCAGCGGACTGGGGCTCTCGCTGGTCAAGGCAACGGTCGAAGCCCATGGCGGGACCATCACGCTGGAGGACAACCATCCCGGCCTGCGTTGCACGCTCACCTTCCCTGCAAACGATTCAGGCCTTCCCGCCTAAAAAGGCGTCGAGCACCCGCTTGCCGAGAGCCTCGTAGTCGCCATCGAAATGATGTCCGCCCTTGGTCACGATGGTCTTGACGTCCGCAAGCGCCGGGTTGGTGCAGGCCGCGTCCTTTTCATCCGCGCCGTACACGCAAAGCACCTTGTCGGCGGGCATGGCCGCGATCGCGGGAACGACCTCGTTCGATCCGCCCGACATTCCAAGCCATCCAGCCACGGAGACCTGAAAGCCCGTCTCCAGGCTCGGCGCGAGAAGTGCGACGAGCCGTATACGGTCTCGCAGCGCGGCCGGCAGTTTCGGCCAGGCGAAGGGCACGGTGTCCGCACCGAACGAATAGCCGACGAGAAGGACCGGCAGTTGGGACGTGGGGTCTGCGGCCGTCACGACAGTCTGGATGTCGGAGGCGATCTGCTCGGGCTTCTTCTCCGCCCAGAAGTAGCGCAATGCGTCGAAGCCCAGCACCTCATAGCCCTGGGTTGCCATCCATTCGCCCATCGTCTTGTCGAGGTCGCGCCATCCGCCATCACCCGAGAAGAAGACCACGAGGCCGCGCGGCGTTCCCTGCGGCTTGATCGATACCACCGGAAGACCGGCAAATCCGGCGGTCGCGTCGAGCGATTTGAGAAGCGACGTGATCTGCTCGCCGGGCGCGGCGTCCGACAATGGCTCGACGTCGAGCCTCGGTTGCGCGGCAGCGGCGTCTTTCACGCCGGCAAGCGCCGACGGGGCGACGAGAAGATGCCCGTCTGCCGGCAATGCCTTGTCGAACGCGTAGGAATAGCCGCCCCCGGGCAGCACGGTCGCGGTCGGGCCGGGGCAGAACGGCAGGCGCAATGTCAGGTGATTGTCGAAGCCCGCGCCGATCGCGCCACCCAGCGTGTTCGCCGGACTGTCCGCAAGGGCAGCATAAGCGAAGGTCGCACCCTCGCCACGCCCGACGAGAACCGGCGGCAGATAGGTCTCGATACCCAGTGCGCGCTGCGCATTCTGAGCGATCGCGGTGAGTTCGCCCACGACATAGAGGCAGCCGCCGCTGTCGGCGTCGAGGTTGCGCGCATATTGGGAGAGATCGATGGGAATGACTGCCGCCCCATCGGCTACGAGTGCATCGACGATGTCGCTGTCGGCCTCTTGCCATCCCGACCGGTCGGACAGATAGACGACCAGCGCGCTGATATCGCCCGATGGCGCACGGGCCAGAACCTGATCGATGCGCCCCGCAGAGACCGGCACGACCGCGCGCTCGCCGCAGCCCGCAAGCAGGCTCGTCACGAGAAGGACCGCGATCAACAATATCCTCATCGCTTGAACATCCCGATCGCACCGCCGGATATGAGGCTGGCAACATCAATGAGCGACTGGCCGGTTGTCAGCCCGCCCGGACAGGCAAGGTATTGAGAGGTCCAGACAGGTTCGAACTTCTGCTTGAACGCCCGCAATCCCTCGAAATTGTAGAACTCATCGCCGCGCCTGTAGATGAACGTGCCCAGCCTGTTCCAGGTCGATGCGAGAGGATGCGACGACAGGCCCGAGAGGGGGGCAGCCCCGAGGTTGAACCATCGATAGCCCTCATCGCGGCCATAGATCAGAAGATGCGTGAAGAAGGCGTCCATCAGCGCGTTGGAAACACCCGGTCTGTAGCGCATCAGGTCGACGGACAACTCCTCGCGGCCGGCACCGCGCCAGAGATTGGCGAAGGCGACGATGTCGTCACCTTGCGTGAGCACCGCGCAGTCGAATTCGCGCAGGTATGCCTCGTTGAAATTGCCGAGCGAGAAGCCTTTTTCCCGCCCCTTCTTCAATTCCATCCAGGCGTCCGATACGGCCCGCAACTGCGGCATCGCGTAGCCGACGCCTTCCCTGGGCAGAACCTCGAAGCGCAGCCCCTCGCGCTCGGCCCGCTTGAAGGCATATCGTAGCGGCTGGCGCTTCGATCCTTCGAGCGCGAAATCGGGCAGGCTTACGCGCGCGATCTCCCCGATCTTCAGCATGGAGAGGCCCAGATCGACATAGGCAGGCATGTACTGCGTCCCCACGGCATAATAGATGGCGCGCGCGCCGGCGCGATCGGCGGCTTCGGCCATGCGCCATATGAGATCGTATCCTGCTGGCCTGGACCCGACCGGATCGCCCATCGATATCCAGCTCCTGCCGCTGACCGCATACATCAGGAATGCGCTGCGATCCTCCGCGACGATGAACCGCTTGTCGCCCAATAGCGCGATCTGCGGCTGGGTGGCTTCGCACGTATCGAGCAGGTCGCGCACCTCGGCAGGCACGGGTAGCGGGCCCGTCCGCGCACGCTGCGGCGGACGATTGACGATCGCGTCCAGCCCGAGGGCCGCCGCGACCACGCCCAGGACGAGTGTCGCACGCAGGAAGCGCGGCGCGTCGTCATCCCAGGCGAAACTCCACCAGAGTTCGTTCTGGTATTCGACATGCCGGAAGGCGAAGAAGCCGAAGAGAGTCAGCGCGATGAAGGCGGTGAAGACCACGCCGAGCCAGAACGGGTTGGGCTCGAACGAGCGCCAATCGCCCTTGCGGTAGAAGACGGCGGACGACATCGCCAGACCGCCGGCGATCGCGAGGAGCACGATCGCCTCCTCCCAGTCGAGCCCCTTGGCCAGCGAAAACACCGCGCCTGCGATCAGCAGGCCGATGGCGACCTTCCTTGCCATCGCCACGCGCCGGAAGAGGCCGCGTGAAATTACGATCAATGCGAGACCGACAAGGCTCGCCAGCATATGCGACGTTTCGGCGAAGGGCAGCGGCAGGAGGGACTGGAGCACCTCGAGGCGCGATCCGATCGCAGGCGTGTTGGCGGAGACGAGAAGTACGCAGCCGCCGAGGAATACGAGGATCGCGCTTGTCGGCGCGACGATGCGGCGCGTGACCACCAGTGCCCGCCTGGACACGTTCGGAATCCTGTTGCGCACGCGCACGATCTCGAACGCAGCGAGCGCCAGGAGCGCGACGATCAGCGGCAACAGGTAGTAGATCACCCGAAACGCCAGCAGGGATGCGATCACGTCCGGCCGGCCGGTCGCGCCCAGGCCGATCAGCACCGTGGCCTCGAGAACGCCCAGGCCGCCGGGTGCGTGGCTTGCCACGCCGAACACGATCGCGGCGACGAAGATGATGAGGAAGACCGAGAATGCAGGCGCTATGTCCGGCGGCAGCAGGACATAGAGCGCCCCGCAGGCCGTCGCGATGTCGATCGCGCCGATCACGATCTGGGCAACCGCATTGCGCGCGCTCGGCAGCGGCAGGGTCCACCCGAAGAGGCGGATGGTCCGCTCTTTCTGCGCGAGCCAGACGAGAAGGACCGCGAGGCCTATCAGGGCTGCCACGCCGATGCCCCTGCCCGCCGAGGGCGACAGCGCCTGCAGGAACGGAATGCCGGGCGGGTCGAACATCAGCGCGAAGGCTGCAACCGTCGCCAACCCGAGGCTGAATGTCATGAAGGAGACGCCGACGATGCGGCCGACATCGGCGGCGTCGAGGCCGGAATGCGTATAGAGACGGTAGCGGACAGGTCCGCCGACAAGAACGTGGAAACCGATCGCGTTGGAGATCGAGTAGCCGATGAAGCCGGCCAGAAACGCGAAGCGACGCGTCACGCGCCCTTTGGCGACCCGCTCGACGGCGAGCACGTCGTAGCACGACATCGCCGCGAAGCTGATGACGGAGAGCGCCAGCGACCAGACGAGCGCGCTGGCGGACAGGTCGGAGATGGCGGAGACGATGTCGTCAAGGTGAACCTCGGCCGCGAGTTCGTGGATGATGAATGCCGTGATCGCGACGACGCCGGCGCCGAAGATCGGCCCCAGGAGCCGGGGCTCGACGAGACGCATCAGCCAGGGGGACACGGTGGATGGTTCGGATGTGCGTTCCAGTGCCATCGATCTCTTTCCCAAAGATGCGAAAACCGGAACGCTCATGTCCCTCGGTCCCCGGTGCGAACGGGGCCGGACTCATGCCCGACCCCTCCTAGATCGCCGTGCATCCTCACGGACGCACCAGTGGCGATCTATCTCTTTGTTTGAGCATCGGAATAACCCGAAAACCGGATTCCACTTTTCGGTCCGATGCTCCAGGTTCAGCCCATGCTGAACGGAACGGCCACGAACATCTGCTGGCCATTCCGCTCGACCTGCAGCAGCACGGAACTCCGGCCCGACTTCGCGGCGTCGCGGATCGCCGAGGCGACGTCCTGCGGCGTCATTTCCGGCTTCTGGTTCACGCCCTCGATGATATCGCCTTCATTCAAACCCGCAATCGCGGCAGGCTTCTGGGGATCGAGCGACCCGACCACGGCCCCACCCTTGCCGGATGGATCGGCCGCGAGACCGAGACCCAAATCGGGGATCGTCTGCTCGCCGGTGACGGCCGGCTGAGCCGAGGCGACGCTGGACGCGTTGCCGTCGCCGATCGTGACGGCGACATCGATCTGCTGTCCGCCACGCCAGATGCCGAGCTTTTCGGCACTGCCGGGCTTGAGATCGGCAACCTTGCGCGACAGGTCACGCGGCGCGGCCACATCAGTCCCATTCATGGACACGATCACGTCGCCTGCCTGGATACCGGCCGACGCCGATGGCGTGTTGGGCTCGACACCGGCGACAAGCGCGCCGTTCGTGCCCTTCAGTCCCAGCGCATCCGCGATGTCCTGCGTCACCGGCTGGATTTTCACGCCGAGATAGCCATGGGCGATGGAACCGTCCTTGACGAGCGCCGCCACGACGCCCTTCGCCTCATCGGAGGGAATGGCGAAACCGACGCCGACATTGCCTCCGTTGGGCGAATAGATCGCCGTGTTGATGCCGACGACGTGTCCGGCCATGTCGATGAGAGGCCCGCCGGAATTGCCGTGGTTGATGGCGGCATCGACCTGGATGAAGTCGTCATACGGTCCGTTGTGGAGATCCCGGCCCCGCGCGGAAACAACGCCGCTCGTCACCGTCGTTCCGATGCCGAACGGATTGCCGATCGCGACCACCGGATCGCCGGGTCTCAAAACGTCGGAATCGCCCCAGGACACAGTCGGAAGCGGCTTGCCCGCATCGATCTTGAGGACTGCGAGGTCCGTCTTGGCGTCCTGACCGACGAGAACGGCCTTGTATTCCTTGCCGTCGTCCAGCGTGACCTTGATGTCGGTCGCACCGTCGATGACGTGGTTGTTGGTCACGATCGTGCCGTCGCTGCCGATGACGAAGCCGGAACCGAGCGCCTCGGCAACCTGGCCGGCACCGCCGCGCGGCTGTTGGGGCATGGGGCCGGGCATCGGTCCATTCTGGCCGAAGAACTGGCGGAAGAACTCGTCGAACGGCGAGCCGGGCCCGAACTGGGGCGATTGCTGGCCATCGGCGACCGTTTGCTCGATGCGGGTCGTGACCGTCACGACGGCGGGCTTGTCGGCGGCGACGACATCGGCAAGCGTGGCGGGAGCCGTCGCGCTCGACAGGGCGACCGGCTGAAGCTCGGCCGAATGCGCATGGGTCGCACGCAACGCCGTGCCAAGCACGAAGGGGATGGCGACGATTGCTATGCCTGCGAGCGCAAGCGCTCTGTGGCGGCGGGTTACTGAAGACTGGGTGGCCATGATGTCTGTCCTTGCAGGTTGGTCGACTGCCGTGACGTACGTGCTGACGTCTATTCGGCGTGGAGCCTGAAGCGCGCCGACCTGCGCGGCGCGGTGCGGCTCCAAATGAAAAGTCTGGTACATGCGGCGCCGCCTATTGCCGGCATTCCGCGTCCGTCCGGCAGACCACGAGGTGGTCCAGTGCCAGCTTTCCGTGGAACATGCCCCAAACGACGAGAACCTGGTCGCCCGGCCGGACGTCCGGTAACGGCGTGTCCGGCCGAAGCGCATATTCAGTGCCGTCGGTCATCGTCAGCACATGGTCCTGGGCATCGAGCTTGCTCACCGTGCCGGCCATGGGATTGGCGGCGAACCCGAACAGGACGAAGGCTGCGACGGGCAGGAACGCGCGTCTCGCAAGACCGTGTGCCGACATGATCGAACGACCTCAGCCGCGCATGCCGTCATGCGACAGGCGCTGAATCTGCCGGTCGACGCTCGCGACCTCGTTGCGCAGCTTGCCGTACGTCGCCTTCGGGATCGCACCGCCATGATTGTTGGCGGTGGCGACGCTTTGCTGGCGTATGGCCGAGAGCGAATGGGCGAGCCTGGCATGCTCGCTACGTGTCAGCCGTCCATGCTGCGTGTCGGCGTTGATCTTTTGCTCCGCACGCGAAATCTCGTTCATGAGTGTCCGGAGCCTCGGGAGCATCTGCGTGGAGGCCATCGTCGCTAGAGGGTTCGTCGTCCGCATCCCCGTTGTGGCGGAGGGCGCCGGCACCGAATAGGCGGACTGTACGTTGCGGTTGTCGTTGTGAGTCATCGCAGCCATGCCGCTGGTCTGTGCGGCAAATGCTCCGAAGGCGGACGTGGACACGATGATTGCCGACAGTGCGGCGGTTCTGAGGGAAGAGCGCATGAAAGCTACTCCATTGGCGCAGATGCGCGCCAGCTTGCGAAGTCGTCCAGAAGGGTCGCGTCGCACTGTCGCCCGACAATGCCGGCCGGTCCCGACTTCCCGTAGAATTTAACATCGCCGGGCATCGAAAGCATGTTGGGAATGCGCAATGTTTCGCCCACGCACCCGTTTGGCCCTTGCGGCTTATGCCGATAAAAATTCTTTAGAAACAGCCGCTTGTCAGCCACGCAAATGATCGATGATCATTTCTGGGCGATGAGAGAACATTGCAGGAAATTTAAATCACGGCAGACTTGACCGGAAACGCGGAGGCGAACGGCAGACTGGCTTGTCGCCACTGCCCCGCTTTCCCTGGGCGACGCACCCCTCGCGGACAGTATTGCAAGACACCGCGAACGGGTTGTTGGGACTCCGGCCGGCTTGGCGGAATATCATTTCCGCAACACCCATGCCTTTGGAACGTTCGTGCATGGAAATACACTACTTAATCGATAGGGTTTAGTTGCAATCCACGGAGGTAGCCATGATCCTAAATCGAAAATCATTCCTATTCACGGCCGCCCTGGCGGCATCGGTCCAATTTGGCGGGCTCGATTTTGCCTTCGCCCAGGACTCCCTGAACAACGTTTCCTACGACCCGACACGCGAGCTCTATCGCGAATATTCCGAGCATTTCGCCAAGGTCTGGCAGGAGAAGACCGGACGGACGGTCGAGGTCAGCAACAGCCATGGCGGCTCGGGCGCACAGGTCCGCTCGGTGGTCGAGGGCCTGCCGGCGGACGTCGTGACCTTCCCGCTGGAAGGCGACATTCTGGGCATCGAGGAGGCCGCCCTCATCGAGCCAGGCTGGCAGAGCGAATTCCCGGCGGAATCCTCGCCCTACACCTCCACAATCGTGTTCCTGGTCCGCGCCGGCAACCCGAAAGAGATCAAGGACTGGGACGACCTCATCAAGGAGGGCGTGTCGGTCATCACGCCTAACCCCAAAACGTCGGGCGGCGCACGCTGGAACTACCTCGCCGCGTGGGCCTATGAACTCGACCGCTCTGGCGGTGACCAGCAGAAGGCACAGGATTTCGTCGCATCGATCTACGAGAACGTGCCCGTGCTCGACACCGGCGCGCGCGGCTCGACCAATACGTTCGTCCAGAACAAGGTCGGCGACGTGCTGATCGCCTGGGAAAACGAGGCCCTTCTCTCGCTCAAGGAATTCGGCGCGGGCGAGTACGAGATCGTCGTCCCCTCGGTCTCCATCCTCGCAGAGGTGAAGGTCGCGATCGTCGACAAGAATGTCGACAGCAAGGGCACGCGCGATCTCGCAAAGGCATTCCTGGACGAGCTCTACACGCCGGAATCCCAGAAAATCTTCGCGCGCAACTTCTACCGCCCGCTCTATCCCGACCAGGTCGACGCGGCCGATCTCGAATCCTTTCC
The DNA here is from genome assembly GCF_039888675.1 of Mesorhizobium sp. CAU 1732. Lineage (NCBI taxonomy): Bacteria > Pseudomonadati > Pseudomonadota > Alphaproteobacteria > Hyphomicrobiales > Phyllobacteriaceae > Mesorhizobium > Mesorhizobium sp. CAU 1732. The sequence continues at coordinate 802,031 of NZ_JBDQQR010000001.1, read as the reverse complement.
CGACGTGAAGCTGGTCACGGTCGGCGAGGTGTTCGGCGGATGGGCCAAGGCCCAGCCGGAGCATTTCGGCGATGGCGGCATCTTCGATAAGATTTATTCGAACGACTGACCGACAGACCTGAAGTATTATGGGCGGGGTGTGAGGGGTTCCTCTTCCACCCCGTCAACTCTTGATCGACCAAGGCGGGCCAATGGCGAACATTCGATTTCGGGAGCCGAGTATCATTCCGGGCTTCCGGCTGACCTTTGGCTTCACGATCTTCTACCTGATGCTGATCGTGATCATTCCGATCATCGGGCTTTACGTGAAGACGTTCGAGCTGGATTGGGCATCCTTCCAGCGCATCGTGACGGGTCCCCGCTTCATCGCGGCCCTGAAACTGAGTTTCGGCGCGTCGCTGCTCGCAGCCCTTTTCAATGTCATCATCGGGGTGATGATCGCCTGGGTCCTCGTGCGCTACCGGTTTTTCGGCCGACGGTTCGTCGACGCCGTGATCGATCTGCCCTTCGCGCTGCCGACCGCCGTCGCGGGCATAGCGCTGACGGCGCTCTACGTTCCGCAAGGGTGGGTGGGCCGCCTGTTCTCGCCCTACGGCATCACGATCGCCTACACGCCGGTCGGCATCTGGATCGCGCTGGTGTTCATCGGCCTTCCCTTCGTCGTGCGCACGGTGCAGCCGGTGCTGGAGGACCTCAACCGGGAAGTCGAGGAGGCGGCAGCCACGCTTGGCGCGCCGAGGCGGACCACGATTTTGCGGATCATCCTGCCGCCGCTCATCCCCGCGATCCTGACCGGTTTCGCCCTCGCCTTCGCCCGCGCGGTCGGAGAGTATGGCTCGGTCATCTTCATCGCCGGCAACATTCCGCGCCAGACCGAAATCCTGCCGCTGCTCATCGTGTTCCGGCTGGAAGAGCGGGAGTATGCGGCAGCCGCGGCCATTGCGGCGGTGATGCTGACGGTCTCGTTCGCCATCCTGCTTCTCATCAATTTCATCCAGGCCTGGAGCTACAGGAGGTTCGGCAATGGCTGATGCAACAGTCGACCTGCCCGCCGCTTCAGCGCAGCCGCGTGCCATCCGCTCGCCCGTCACCGAGGCTCCGTGGGTCCGGTATCTGCTGATCGTGCTTTCGATCCTCGTGCTCGGCGTTTTCCTTCTCCTGCCGCTTCTCACCGTCTTCGTTCAGGCACTCGGTCTCGGCATCCAGGCATCGCTTGCGACGTTTCGGGATACCGATGCGATATCGGCCATTCTGCTCACGCTGTTCGTTGCGGCGATCGCGGTTCCGTTCAACGTCCTGTTCGGCATCGCGGCGGCCTGGGCGATCGCCAAATACCGGTTCCGCGGCCGCTCGCTTCTGATTTCGCTGATCGACCTGCCCTTCTCGGTGTCGCCCGTCGTCGCCGGACTGGTCTACGTGCTCCTGCTGGGGCCGTTCACGCCGATCGGAGCATGGCTTTTGCAGGATTACGGAATCCGCGTGATCTTCGCCGTACCGGGCGTCGTTCTGGCCACCGTGTTCGTGACGTTTCCGTTCGTGGCGCGCGAACTCATCCCGCTGATGCAGGATCAGGGAACCGGAGACGAAGAGGCTGCGTTGTCGCTCGGCGCGTCCGGCTGGCAGACGTTCTGGCGCGTGACACTGCCCAACGTGAAGTGGGCGCTGCTCTATGGCGTCCTGCTCTGCAACGCCCGCGCCATGGGCGAGTTCGGCGCGGTCGCCGTCATTTCCGGCAAGCTGCGGGGCGAAACGGTGACTATGCCTTTGCAGATCGAGCTCTATTATCAGGAGTTCCGGGCATTGGCGCAGGTTTCCGCCTTCAGCCTGGCCGCCGTGCTCGCCGGATTGGCGCTGGTGACGCTGGTTATCAAATCCTGGCTCGAGTGGCGCTATGCCGACCAGCTCGCAGCCGGTCGCGGAGGACACTGAGGTGGCCTACGGAAACGAAACTTCCGCATCCGTGCGACGCGAGGTCGCCAAGCCCTCGTCCACGATGCGCTAGGGAGCACGCAGATGGAACTCAGCATCAAGAACGTCCGCAAGGAATTCGACCGGTTTCCCGCACTTCACGACGTGTCTCTCGACATCCGCTCGGGCGAGCTCATCGCGCTCCTCGGTCCCTCCGGGTCGGGCAAGACGACGCTTTTGCGGCTCATTGCCGGTCTCGACTTCCTGACCTCGGGCACAATCCTGTTCGGCGATGACGACGCGTCCCACAAGACGGTTCAGGAACGCAATGTCGGCTTCGTGTTCCAGCACTACGCCCTGTTCCGCCATATGACGGTCGCCGACAATATCGGCTTCGGGTTGCAGGTGCGGCCCGGTGCAAATCGCCCTGCCAAGGCGGAGATCCGCCGTCGGGCGTCGGAGCTGCTCGATCTCGTCCAGCTTTCGGGCCTCGAAAAGCGCTACCCGAGCCAGTTGTCCGGCGGCCAGCGGCAGCGTGTCGCGCTTGCGCGTGCGCTGGCGATCGAGCCCAGGGTGCTGCTGCTCGACGAGCCCTTCGGCGCTCTGGACGCGCAGGTACGGCGCGAGCTGCGCCGCTGGCTTCGCGAAATCCATGACACGACAGGCCACACCACGGTCTTCGTGACGCACGATCAGGAAGAGGCTCTCGAACTGGCAGACCGCGTGGTCGTGATGAGCCAGGGGCGCATCGAACAGGTCGGATCGGCGGACGACGTCTACGACGCGCCGAACTCACCCTTCGTCTACGGCTTCATCGGCGATTCGAGCGCCCTTCCCGTTCGGGTCGAGAACGGCCAGGTCTGGCTCGAGGACCGATCGATCGGCCTCGAGACGAAGGATGTGCCGAACGGCGACGGGACGCTCTACTTCCGCCCGCACGACATCGACCTTCTGGAAGGCGGCGGCGGGTGCATCGCGGGTACGGTGGTCGCCAGCCGCCGCGTGGCGGGCACACGCCGCGTCGAGCTGGAGATCGGCGGCAACCAGCATCGCGTCGAGATCGAACTTCCGATCGATCATCCGGCGGCCAATCGCAGCCGGGTCGCATTCCGGCCGAGACGCTGGAAGGTCTTCTCCGACGGTAGCGCGCAGCCGGCCGCCGCGCAGCCTGCTGAAACGGAGGTGCTGCGCCACGATCGTGACAAAGAGCTGGCGGTGGTGGGATTGTAGGTCAGGACAGGTGATTCGCGGGGGCTGATCCCCACGAACCGCCCATGACACATCCATTTGGTTGCGCGATCGCATGAGCCTTTTGTCACGTGCCGGAACGGTGGGCGGCCTCACACTGCTGAGCCGCCTGTTCGGCTTCGGGCGCGATGTCGTGATGGCCGCGATCCTGGGCGCCGGACCGCTCGCGGATGCGTTCATGGTGGCGTTCCGCCTGCCCAATCATTTCCGCGCCATCCTTGCCGAGGGCGCTTTCAACTCCGCCTTCGTGCCGACCTATGCCGCGATCGCGGATCGGGAGGGAGCGGAGGCCGCGAAATCCTTCCGCTCGACCATCCTTGCATGGTCGCTGATCGCCAATCTGTCGCTGCTTGCCGTGGCGCTCATTGCCACCGGCTGGCTGATCGCGCTCCTTGCGCCGGGTCTCGGCGACGATCAGGCACAGCGCGACCTCGTCATCGACCTGACGCGCATCACGTTCCCATATCTCGCCCTCATCTCGGTGGTGGCGCTCCTCTCCGGCGTCCTGAACGCGCATGACAGGTTCGCAGCGGCAGCGGCGGCGCCCATTCTGCTCAACATCGCCATGGCAGGCACCTTGCTGGTCGCCTGGCTGTTCCCGTCCGCGGCCCATGCCGCCGCCTGGGGCGTGCTTCTGGGCGGTATCGCGCAATTCGTCCTTCTGGCCGGCATCTGCGTGCGGGCAGGATTGCCCTTCCAGCTCGGCCTGCCGAAACGCAACCCGCATGTCGGGCAGTTCCTCAAGCGGTTCGGGCCGGCCATCATCGGCGCTGGCGGCGTCCAGATCGCGATGTTCGCCGACACCATCATCGCGACGTTCCTGCCGACCGGGTCGCTTTCCTACCTCTATTACGCCGACCGCCTGTACCAGCTACCGCTGGCCGTGATCGGTATCGCGATCGGCACCGCGCTTCTGCCAGATTTGTCGCGGCGGTCCGCCAATCCGGACGATCGTACCGCGCCTGCCACGCTCGGCCACGCGGTCGCGGTGTGCCTCGTCCTCGGGCTGCCTTGCGCGGTGGGGCTGGCGCTGCTGGGCGATCTCATCATCGAAGTCCTGTTCGCGCGCGGCGCGTTCACCGCAGAGGCCGTGTCCGGTTCGGCCGGCGCGCTCGCCGCCTATTCGCTCGGCCTGCCGGCCGCGATCGCCATCAGGGCGCTGGTCTCCGGCTTTCACGCCCGGGGCGACACGACGACGCCGGTCAAGGCGCTGGGGCTGGCGACGATCGTGAATGTCGCCCTCAAATTCGCGCTCGTCGGCCAGCTCGCGCATGTCGGGCTGGCGACCGCCACGGCTGTCGGCGTATGGATCTATGCCGGACTTCTGGCCATGTGGCTGCGCGGCGAAGGCCGCCTTCGCATTCCCCGGCCGGACAAGGCTCGCCTCATCGGCATCCTGATCGGCGTGATCGCCGGCGCGGCGGCGGTCGTGCTTCTGCGCGAAAGCGTCGAGACGCGGATGGCGGCCTTTCTGCCGGAATGGACGGCGATGTCCACGCTCCTTGTCTTGGGCTTGCTCTCGCTCTGCCTGTTCGCGGCACCGCTCGCCATGGCCGAATACTGGACCCGGCGGCGAACCGCGCAATGACCGCCCTCACCCGAACAGCCGCCGGAAGTCTGGCAGGCGGCTGTTCCCCTATCGATCGTCGCGAAGAAATCGCTTGACCCTCCCGTGACTGGAAGGTTCATGACGGGTGCGATCAACGATGAGAGGTCGCTATGAGCACCCACGGCAAACACCAGCACACGCATTCCGGCGACGGATCGTGCTGCTCCGGCAAGACGCCAACCGAAGCGGTCGTTCGCGATCCCGTCTGCGGCATGACGGTCGATTCGAACGCAGGCAAACCGACTGCGGAACACGCAGGACACACGTATCACTTCTGCTCGCAGGGCTGCCGCACCAAGTTCGCGGCTAAGCCCGAGACCTACCTGACTGCGACCGATCCGGTCTGCGGCATGCAGGTGGATCGTGCGAGCGCCAAGCATTTCACGCGTCACGAGGGAACGGGGTTCTATTTCTGCTCGGCGGGCTGCAAGGCGAAGTTCGAGGCCGAACCGGCGAAATATCTCGGCGACCGTCCGCCGCCCGAGCCGATGCCGCAGGGAACCCAATACACCTGCCCGATGCATCCCGAGATCGTGCGCGACAAGCCCGGCTCCTGCCCGCTCTGCGGCATGGCGCTCGAACCGATGGGCGTGCCGACCGGCGACGAGGGGCCGAACCCGGAACTCATCGACTTCACACGCCGCCTCTGGGTCAGTGCCCTGCTTTCCGTGCCATTGCTCATCATCGCCATGGGGCCGATGATCGGCCTGCCGGTTCGCGACTGGCTGGGCGAGCGGACGGCCATATGGATGGAATTGGCGCTGGCGACGCCGGTCGTGCTCTGGGCGGCGTTCCCATTCTTCCATCGCGGTTGGGAATCGATCACCAACCGCAGCCCGAACATGTGGACGCTGATCTCGATCGGCGTCGGCGCGGCTTACATCTACAGCGTGATCGCCACGCTGTTCCCCGACCTGTTTCCGCACCAGTTCCGGGGTCATGGCGATACGGTTCCGGTCTATTTCGAGGCGGCCGCAGTCATCGTCACGCTGGTGTTTCTTGGGCAGGTTCTGGAACTGCGGGCGCGCGAGCGTACCGGTTCCGCGATCCGTGCGCTTCTCGACCTTGCGCCGAAGACCGCGCGCCGCATCGCGGAAGACGGGTCCGAGGCAGACGTTCCGTTGGAAGATGTACAATCCGGCGATCGGCTGCGCGTGCGCCCCGGCGACAGCGTTCCCGTTGACGGCGTGGTGCTGGAGGGCCGCACCGCCATCGACGAATCCATGATCACAGGAGAGCCTCTCCCAGTCGAGAAATCCGAAGGCGATCCGGTGACCGGCGGCACGCTCAACCGCAACGGCACGCTTGTCATCCGCGCCGAGAAGGTTGGAGCCGATACGATGCTGTCACGCATCGTCGAGATGGTGGCGAAGGCCCAGCGGTCGCGCGCACCGATCCAGGGAATGGCCGATCGGGTCGCGTTCTATTTCGTCCCGACCGTCGTTCTCGTCGCGGTCCTCGCCTTCGTTGTCTGGGCGGTGTTCGGCCCGGAGCCGTCGATGATCTTCGCGACCGTCTCGGCTGTGTCCGTGCTCATCATCGCGTGCCCCTGCGCTCTGGGTCTCGCCACGCCGATGTCCATCATGACGGCGACGGGACGCGGCGCGCAGGCCGGCGTGCTGATCAAGGACGCCGAGGCGCTGGAGCGCTTCGCCAAGGTCGATACGCTGATCGTCGACAAGACGGGCACGCTGACGGAAGGCAGGCCGAAGCTCACGGATATCGTGCCGCTGAACGGCTTCGCCGAGGCGGACCTGCTCTCGCTCGCGGCAAGCCTCGAACGCGGCTCGGAACACCCGCTCGCTGAGGCGATCGTCGAGGGGGCAGAGGAACGCGGCGTGGCCATCCAGGCGACGACGGACTTCGACGCGGTCACCGGCAAGGGCGTTTCGGGAACGGTTTCCGGGCGAAAGGTCGCGCTCGGCAACGCAGCCATGATGTCCGAACTCGGCGCGGCCACGACCGACGGACAAGAGCGCGCCGACGCGTTGCGCTCGCAGGGCAAGACGGCGATGTTCGTGGCCGTGGACGGCAAGCTCGCGGGCATCGTCGCCGTCGCAGATCCCGTCAAGGCGACCACGGCGGAGGCGATCCGCGCGCTGCACGAGACCGGCCTTCGCATCATCATGGCGACCGGCGACAGCGAACGCACCGCGCGGGCGGTGGCGGCAAGGCTGGGCATCGACGAGGTGCGCGCCGACATGCTGCCCGAAGCCAAGCAGGCGCTAATCGAGGCGTTGCGCGCGAAAGGCGCAAAAGTCGCGATGGCCGGCGACGGCGTCAACGATGCGCCGGCACTTGCTTCCGCCGATGTCGGCATCGCGATGGGCACTGGGGCCGATGTCGCGGTGGAGAGCGCCGGCATCACGCTGGTCAAGGGCGATCTCAACGGGATCGTGCGGGCCCGGACGCTCGCGCAGGCGACGATCCGCAACATCAAGCAGAACCTGTTCTTCGCCTTCGTCTACAACGCGCTTGGTGTGCCTGTGGCGGCAGGCATCCTATATCCAGTCTTCGGGATGCTTCTGTCGCCGATGCTTGCCGCTGCCGCCATGAGCCTATCGTCCGTGTCGGTGATCGCCAATGCGCTGAGGCTGCGGACGCTCAAGCTCGGCTGAGGATCGGACCGAAAAGTGGAATCCGGTTTTCGGATTATTCCGATGCTTAACAAGAGATAGATCGCCGTGCATCCGTCAGGATGCACGGCGATCTGAGCCATGAAAGGAACGAGCCCATGAACATCGGAACCGTGGCCGAAAAGTCCGGCCTGCCGCCCAAGACGATCCGCTACTACGAGGAAATCGGGCTTTTGCGGCCCGACCGGCGCGAGAACGGCTATCGCGACTATTCAATGGAGGACGTCCATCGCCTGCGCTTCCTGCAGCGCTCGCGCGGTCTGGGCTTCTCGGTCGAGGAATGCCGGCAGCTTCTGTCGCTCTATGGCGACACGCACCGTGAAAGCGCCGAAGTGAAGGCCATGGCGGAAGCCAAGCTCACGGAGATCGACCGCAAGCTCGCGGAACTGCACGGCCTGCGCGACATGCTGAGCCACCTCGTCGCCAATTGCCATGGCGATGACCGGCCGGAATGCCCTATCATCGACGGCCTGTCGGGACGGACACCGATCCAATAAACCGGGCCTCCGACCGTCCGAAGCATCCAACATGCGATTGCCGCGTTGTAGCCGCAGAGAAGGAGAGCACCAATGGTTGATAGCACGCAGATCAAGGAACATGCCGAAGTCATCGGAGCCGACGGCGTTCACGTCGGCACGGTCGATCACGTCGAGGGCGACAGGATCAAGCTGACCAAGAAGGATAGCGGCGAAGGCTCGCATCGCGGCCATCACCATTACATTCCGCTCGGTCTCGTGGCCGAGATCGAGGGCGGGACGGTGCGCCTCTCGGCCAATGCCGACGTCGCCGTGACCTTCGAAGAGGAAAGCGATCACCGGCCGATGTAGCCGTATCGCTCCAAAGCCGTATACGAGCGCGGCGGTCCCTGACGGGACCGCCGCGTTTTTTGTCTACGCCTTCTGCATCGGCTCCGGCAGTTCATGGCCGCCAAGACGGCCGGCCTGGCGGTGTTCCCACCAATTGCCTAGGAACAGCAGGATCGGTGCTGCGATGAAGATCGACGACGAGGTCGCGATCACGATGCCGAACACCATCGGCACCGCGAAGTTCTCGACCGCGCTGCCGCCCCAGATCGCCATCGGCGCCATGGCGAGGAAGGTCGTCGCCGAGGTGAAGATGCATCGCGCAAGCGTCTGGTTGATGCTCATGTCGATGATCTCGCGCAGCGACTTCTTCTTGTAGAGGCGCATGTTCTCACGCATGCGGTCATAGACCACCACCTTGTCGTTCACCGAATAGCCGATGATCGTCAAAAGCGCCGCGATGGCCGTCAGGTTGAAGTCGAGACCGAACAGCGCGAAGAAGCCGATGGTCTTGGTCGTATCCAGTATGAGCGTCGCGATCGCGCCGATCGCGAAGTTCCACTCGAAGCGCCACCAGATGTAGACCAGCATGGCGAGCGCGGCGAGCACGACGGCGATGATGCCGTTCTGCGCCAGTTCCCCGCTGACCTTCGGCCCGACCACCTCCGTTCGCTCGACGCGTACGTCCGGATCGATCGTCTTGACCGTGTCGCGCACGGCATTGACGGCCGCAGTCTGCGCGGCTTCACCACCCTCCTGTCGCTGCAGCCGGATCAGGACATGGTTGTCGCCACCGATCTCCTGCAACGCGACTTCGCCGAGGTTCAGTGCACTGAGATCGCCACGCATCTGCGCCAGATCGGCCGGTTGCGAAGTGACGACTTCGACCTGGATGCCGCCGGTGAAGTCGATGCCGTAATTGAGGCCCGGCTTGATGAAGAGGCCGATCGAGGCCAGCGACAGCAACAGCGAGATGCCGATGCCCAGGAAGCGGGCCCGCATGAAGGAGATGTGGGTTTCCTTCGGCATGAACCGGATCAGAGGCTCCATCCTGATCGTCTTGATGTGCCTGCGGCGCACCCACTCCGTCATGAGAATGCGCACGACGGCAACCGCCGTGAACATCGAGGCGGCGATGCCGATGATCATGGTGATGGCAAAGCCGCGCACCGGTCCCGAACCGAACATGAAGAGCAGTCCGGTCGCGATCAGGGTCGTGACGTTCGCATCGACGATGGTCGAGTAGGCCATCTTGAACCCTCGATCGAGCGCCGCGAAGGAACTCAGTCCCTTGGCCGTTTCCTCGCGTATTCGCTCGTTGATCAGGATGTTCGCATCGACCGCGATGCCGATGCCCAGAATGATGCCAGCGATGCCGGGAAGCGTCAGGGTCGCGCCCAGAATGCTGAGCAGGCCGACCGTGAGCGCCACGTTGAGGAACAGCGCGAAATTCGCGATGAGGCCCCACCACCCGTAAAGCGCGATCATGAAGGCGACCACGAGGGCGAAGCCTGCAAGGCCCGTATAGATGCCCATCTGGATCACGTCGGCGCCGAGATCGGGGCCAACGCTGCGCTCCTCGATGACTGTCAGAGGCGCCGGCAGCGCGCCGGCACGCAGAAGCGCGGAGAGCACGACGGTGTCTTCCACCGTGAACGAGCCGCTGATCTGCCCCGAGCCGCCGGTGATCGGTTCACGGATGACGGGCGCGCTCAGCACCTTGCCGTCGAGAACGATCGCAAAAGGCTTGTTGACGTTCTGCGCCGTGATGTCGGCGAACTGCCGCGCGCCCGCGCTGTCGAAGCGGAACGAGACGATGGGTTCGTGGGTGCGCTGATCGAAGCCCGCGCGGGCGTCAGTCAGGCGATCACCGCTCAGTGCTACGCGATCCTCGATGGGGTAGAGCTGGCCGGTCTTGGAGTCCGGCAACATCGTCACACCGGCTGGCGGACGATCTCCCGTCACATTTTCAGCCACCATGTGGAACGACATCTGGGCGGTGGAACCAAGCAGTTGCCGCAGCCGTGTCGGGTCCTGGAGACCGGGCAACTGGACGAGGATGCGGTCGGAGCCGACGCGCTGGATGCTCGGTTCGGCGACGCCGACCTGATCGACGCGCTGGCGCACCACCTCCAGGCTCTGCTCGAGCGCCCGGTCGATGCGGTCCTTGAAGCCTGCCTCGCTCAGGGACAGCTTGATCGCGTTTCCATCGGTGGCCACGTCGATATCGGCAATCGATGCTCCCATCGCAGTGTTGGCGATGGGAACGGCGAGTTCGCGGATTTTCGTCAGAGCGCGCTCACGCGTTGCCTGATCGGCGATGGACAGCACCACCGTGTCGCCGGACAGCCTGGCGGACTGGGCCGGAATGCGCTCGGTGCGCAGGACGCCCCGCACATCCTCCAGCAGCGCCTTCAAGCGATCCTGGCGAAGAGTCGCGGCATCGACTTCCAGAACGAGATGCGAGCCGCCCTGAAGGTCGAGGCCGAGCGTGACCTGCTGCTTGGGTATCCAGCCCGGCAATGAAGCCAACTGGGCAGGCGTGAACAGATTTGGCAGGGCGGTGATCAGGCCCACCAGAATGATGAGCGTATAGCTGATCAGAACCCATTTTGAGGTTCTCATGAAATGATCCTTTGGATGCGAGACGGCAGCCAGGCCGACCGCCTCGTTTCAGGTTCTCCGCATCGGCGGAGGCGACGGGGATCAGGCGTCGAAAGGGGGCGCGCGGGCGCGGTGGTGGGCGCTTTGCGCGCTTGTGACATGGCGGGGTCTCAGTGATTGCGCGGCGTCGGATGTGTCGGGAAGCGGCAGACCGGCCGTTGCGGGCAAAAGGCCCGCGCCGCCGGATTGGGCGGCATTCCAGAGATCGTCGGCATGACGGCGCTCGACGATCGCGCTGCGGCTTGCCTCACGATCGCTGAGCCGCTCGGGGTTTCGGGGGCCATGACGGCGTGACGACACCGTCTCCGCCTGACTGGCGGCTGCGGACACCAGCCCGGACGGCGCGTGTGAAACGGGCGCGCCGGCACCCATCCCGCCCCATAGAAGAATGAGAAGGGCCTGCAGCAGAAAGCGCACAGGGGCAGTGTGTCGGTTCATGATCCATGTCCGGCGGCGCCGCGCTTTTTCAAGGATCGGCGCGCAACGGGGATGCAGCCCAAAGGCTGCGGCTAACGCATCAGGCCGAAAGCGGCGGCGCGCGAGCGTGGGTCGAGAGGAAACCGGCGGCTGTCAGCGTCGCGACGGCTGGGTATCCGGTGTCGGCAGGGTCGCCGTGCGTCAGGGATGCATATCGCACCACCAGCCCGGCACCGACGCCGAACCCGTCATCCGGGCTCCCGCCGTCGGAGGACACGACTGCGAAGCTGTGCTGTCTCGATGCTGCCGGGGTGGCATGACGATCCGCGCCGTCCCGTTCATCGAGCGTCTGCTGGGTGAACGACGAGGACGCGAACGCAGCCGCAGCACCGCCAAGCGGATTGGGCAGCATGGCGAACAGGACCATCCAGACAAGCGTCATCCGGACCAGGAACACTGCCTGGACGCCGTCAGCCGGTCTTTGATGCCGAGAAAGGGTCACGCGCTGCTCGCACCTACATTTCCGGCCGTTCCATACTCCAATTCCGCGACGAAGGAAACTGGCACGTCGATGCGGTTTATCGGTCAACCACCGCGACGACCGACATGCAGTCGCCCGCCTTCACCAGACCAGGAAAATGCCGCGCCGCAAGGATGCCGGACATTTTCGCCCTGATATCCACCGGTGCGACGCCGGTGCGCCCGATCGCGTGGATGCGCGCGATGACGTCGCCCTCGCAGACGGCGTCGCCCAGATCGACCATCGTCTCGGCCATGCCGTCCTCTTCGGCGAAGCAGAAGCAGTCGCCGGATGGCATGTCGAGCCAGGACGTCTGGCTCTTCTCTACCGCGCCGGAGACGATGCCCGAATGGCGCAGCACGTTCATGACGCCGCGCCGGGCGATGCGGACGCTTGCGGCGGTCGACGTGCCGCCGCCGCCGAGTTCCGTCGTGACGAAGACCTTGCCCATCTCCTCGGCTGCCGTGTCGAACATGCCGATCGCATCGATCTCCAGCATGCGCATCGACCATGGCGCCGAGAATGCCTCGACAGCCGCCATGACGCTCGCCTCCTGCGCCTTGTCGGGCAGGATGTGGGCCGCGCAAAAGGGCAGGAAGTCGAGCGTGCGGCCACCGGAATGAAAGTCGAGCACGATATCCGCGCGGGGGAGGAGTTCCCGCTGGAAATAGTCCGCGATCTTCTCGGTCACCGTGCCGTCGGGCCGGCCGGGAAAGCTGCGATTGAGATTGCCGCGATCGATCGGCGAGGTGCGCGTGCCGGCGCGGAACGCGGGATAGTTCATCGCCGGCACGATGATAACCGTTCCCGAGACGGATACCGGGTCGAGCGTCCGCGCCAGATCGAAAAGCGCCAGCGGCCCCTCATACTCGTCGCCGTGGTTGCCGCCGGTGAGGAGCGCCGTCGGGCCCTCGCCGTTCCGGATCACCGCGATGGGGATCATCACCGAACCCCACGCGGAATCATCGCGGCTGTAGGGCAATCGCAGGAAGCCGTGCTGGACGCCGGCAGCGTCGAGATCGATCGTGGGGGTGATGGGGGAGGGTTTCATCACTGCATGTCTCCCGCAACCCCCACCCCTAACCCCTCCCCACTAGGGGGAGGGGGATTCTTTGGCAACGTCACTCCCCAGCCCTCGACTTGAGCTTGGGCGGCCGTGAAATTGTCCCCCTCCCCCTTGTGGGGAGGGGTTAGGGGTGGGGGTGTACGGTGCATCATCACGTCGTGCCTCCCCTCAGCCCTTCACAAACAACTGGCGTGGCACGTTTGCGAGACACTCGACACCGGTCTCGGTGATCAGGATCGATTCCGTGATTTCGAGACCCATCGTCTCCAGCCACAGGCCGGTCATGAAATGGAACGTCATGCCGGGCTTGAGTTCGGTGCGGTCGCCGGGGCGCAGGCTCATCGTGCGCTCGCCCCAGTCCGGCGGGTAGCTCAAACCGATCGGATAGCCGGTGCGGTTGTCCTTGGTGATCCCGTACTTTTTCAGGACCGCGAAGAAGGCGTTGGCGATGTCCTCGCAGGTGTTGCCGGGTTTGGCGGCGGCGAGGCCGGCTTCCATGCCTTCCAGCGTCGCCTTCTCAGCGTCGAGGAATTCCTGCGTCGGCTTGCCGAGGAAGACCGTGCGCGACAACGGGCAGTGATAGCGATTGTAGCAGCCGGCGATCTCGAAAAACGTGCCCTCGCCCGACTTCATGGGCTTGTCGTCCCAGGTCAGATGCGGCGCGGAGGCATCCGCGCCCGACGGAAGCAGCGGCACGATCGCGGGATAATCGCCGCCGATCCCATCGACGCCGCGCGTGCCGGCATCGTAAATTTCGGCCACGAGATCGCATTTGCGCATGCCGACCTCGATCTTGTCGACGATGCGCTGATGCATCACCTCCACGATCCGCGCGGCCTTGCGCATGTAGTCGATCTCGGTCGGGCTTTTCACCGCGCGCTGCCAGTTCACGAGCGCGGTCGCGTCCACGAAGCGTGCATTGGGCAGATGCTTCTGCAGCGCCGCGAATGCGGCGGCCGAGAACCAGTAATTGTCCATCTCGACGCCGATGGTGAGCTTGTCCCATCCACGCTCGCCGATGACCTTTGAGAGGTAGTCCATAGGATGGCGTTCGGTCGACTGGACGTAGTGATCGGCGTAACCGACGATGTTGTCATGGCCGAGATATGCGGTGCGCTTTGCACCGTTCGCATCCTGTCCGCGCCCGTACCAGACCGGCTCGCCCGTCGGCGGCACCAGGATCGCCTGATGGACGTAGAACGACCAGCCATCATAGCCGGTCAGCCACGCCATGTTGGACGGGTCGGAGCAGATCAGCAGGTCGACGCCCTTGGCTTCCATTGCGCGCCGCGTCCTGGCGAGGCGCTCGGCGTATTCCTCGCGGGTGAATTTCAGATTGGGCAGCATGTCTGGTCGTTTCCTCGTTTATTCCTTGGGCCGATACGGCCGCGCCTAGCTCTCGAAATCGGTTCCCGCCTGCGCTGCCCTCGCCCTGTCGCGCGCCAGTGTCGCGATGGCCGTGTCCTGAACGCCCGTGCCGGTCAGGTCGGCGACCGTGGTCATCGTGTCCGAGGTGCGCCCGGGCTTGAGGCCGGCGACGATCTCGCCCAATTCAGGGAAGACACGGTCAGCCGGAACCAGCCCCGCCTCGATCGCATGGTGGAGTTCGCCGAGCCGCCTTGTCTGGCTCAGCCTGTCGGCGACATAGAGATCGACGCCCGTGATGACCGCAGGCTCCAGCTCGTTCTTGTGCTCGGCGTCGGAGCCCATCGCGGTGACATGCTGGCCGCGCGACAACCACGCACGCTTGAGAAGCGGCTCGCTCGCGGGCGTCGTCGTCACGACCACGTCGGCGCCCGCGATCGCTCGCGCCGGATCCGCCTCGGCACGCACCCGTATTCCTAGCCGTTCGCGCAACTGCGCGGCGGTCTTCTCGGCCTTGGCCGCGTCGCGCGCCCAGATGCGCGCTTCCTCGATGCTGCGCACGAGCAGCAATGCCTCGAGTTGCATCCGCGCCTGCATGCCCGCGCCGAAGATCGTCGCGACAGACGCGTTCGGACGGGACAGATGCCGCGCCGCGACCGCGCCGGCGGCAGCGGTGCGCACATCCGTGAGATAGCCGTTGTCGAGCAGCAGCGCCTCGACGAGGCCGGTCTTGGCCGACAGGAGGACCATCATGCCGTTGACGCTCGGCAGACCCAGTTTGGGATTGTCGAAGAAGCCGGGGCTGATCTTGATCGCAAAGCCGTCGATGCCCGGCACATAGGCCGTCTTCACGTCGACCTCGCCACGATGCTCGGGAATGTCGAGCCTCAGGATCGGCGGCATCGCGACCGGCAGCGTCGCAAGCGCCCGAAATGCGTTCTCGACGCAGGCGACCGCTTCGAGATCGAGGCGGACGATCTTGCGCAGTTCGGCCTCGGTGAGGATGGTCATGCGGGTCATGCGGCGCGCTCCTCGTCGCAGACGATCTTCCGGTGCAGCGCCATGTCGATGTTGCCGCCGGAAAGAACGGCGACGGTCGGGCCGTTCGGTTTCACCTTGCCGGTGAGCAGGGCGGCGACGCCGACAGCGCCCGCACCCTCCACCACTTCGCGCTGGTGGGCGTAGACGTGCCGGATACCCTCGGCGATCTCGTCTTCGGACAGCAGCACGACGTCATCGAGCAGATCGCGGCACATTGCGAAGGTCAGCCGGTTGTCGAGTCCGATCCCACCGCCCAGCGAATCCGCAAGCGTTTCGAGTTCCTCGACCTGCACCGGCCTGCCGGCATCGAGGCTCGCCTTCATCGCCGCACCACGTGCCATCGAGACACCGACGATCCTGGCGGACTGTCTGAGCGCCTTCACGGCCGCGGCGACACCGGAGGCCAGACCGCCGCCGGAAAGCTGGATCAGCACGGTCTGGACGTCGGGAACGTCCTCCACGATCTCCAGCCCGAGCGTGCCCTGCCCCGCGACGATCGCCGGGTCGTCGAAAGGCGGCACCATCGCCATGCCCTCGCTCGCGACCAGCCGGGCCACCTCTTCCTGCGCGTCGTCCTGGCTTTTTCCGACGATCCGCACCTCCGCGCCGAGGCGGCGGATTTCGGAGACCTTGTTTTCCGGCACGAGACGCGACATGCAGATCGTCGCGCGGATGCCGGCGAGCTTTGCGGCATGCGCAAGGGCGCGGCCGTGGTTGCCCGTCGATGCAGCCACCACGCCGCGCGCGCCCGCGCCGCTTTCGACGAGCAAGGCCACCGCGTTGGATGCGCCGCGCAGCTTGAAGCTGCCCGTGGTCTGGCGATGTTCGAGCTTCAGATGGACGGGTACGCCGCACAGTTCGGAGAGCGACGGAGACGGAAGCGTCGGCGTGCGCTCTACTTTGCCGGCAATGCGCGTGTGCGCGGCGCGGATGTCGGAGAGGGTGACCGTCATTGCGGCTGCGCCAAACCAAGCGTCATCAGCCGGCCCCACTCCGGCCGTGCCGTTTCGTCGCCGCACAGCCGCATGCAGTTCCAGGCCGTGGCCTGATTGCTGGTCACGACGGGCCGGCCGATCGCAGCTTCGATCTCGGCCGCGACATGCGCCGCGCGCAAGGCCGTGCAGGAGATGAACAGCGCCTCGGCGTCGGGCGCGATCGCCGCCTTTGCGGCCTCGACGATCGCCTGGTGAGGAATGCGCGCCATGTCGCGATCGTCATCGAAACCGAGGCAGGTGACGCTCGCAAGGTCGAAGCCGTGGCCGGCGAAGTAGGACGCCATCGGTCGCGTGGTCTCGACCGTGTAGGGGGTCAGCAGGCTGATGCGGCGGACGCCCAGCGCATTCATGCCGCGTATGGCCGCAGCCGGCGGCGTCACCACGGGCGCGCCCGGCTTCGCCGCGCCGATCGCCGCCTCGATCTCGGCATCGCCGATCACGACCGACGCCGACGTGCAGGAGTAGCAGATCGCGTCCAGTTCCTCATCGGGCAGGATCAGGCGCGTTCCGGCGGTCAGCGCCGGCTGCATCTTGCGCAGATTTTCCGGCGTCGTCGGGTTTGCGTAGGGGATGCGCGCGACGTAGACACCGACCCGCTCGCTGGCGACCATGCGGCGGAAATCGGGTTCGCTCGTGTGGTCGGTGGCGAGGATCACCAGACCGATCCGTTTTTCGAGCGGACGCGGGTCGAGTGCGGGACGCTGTGCCGCCTGCCTGATTTCCGGGAGGTCGCTCACCGCTCCACCGTCCCATAGCGGTGTTCCAGCCAGCGCAGCAGGACGACCGAAAAGAGGCTGATCACGAGGAAGAAGCCGCCGACCATCGTGATCGGCTCGATGTAGCGGTAGGAACTGTTGGCCACGCTTTTCGCCTGATTCATCAGTTCGAGCACGGTGATGGCCGAGAGAAGCGGCGTTTCCTTGAACATGGCGATGAAATAGTTGGCGAGCGCGGGGATCATCGGCGGGATCGCCTGCGGCATGATCACATGCACCCAGGTCTGGTTGCCGCTGAGGTTGCAGGCCTTCGCAGCCTCCCATTGGCCACGCGGAACGTTGTCGATACCGGCGCGGTAGACTTCGGCCGTATAGGTTCCGTAGTGCAGACCCAGCCCGATCACACCCGCGACCAGCGGCGACAGCAGGATGCCGAAGTCGGGCAGCACGTAGAAGATGAAATAGAGCTGCACGAGAAGCGGCGTGCCGCGAATGAACTCCGCGACAAAGCCGACCGTGCGCGATACGATCCGGCTCGGCGAACGACGCAGGAGCGCGATGCCAAGTCCCACGACGGCAGCCAGCAGCGACCCCAGAATGGTCGCGAGGATGGTGATCTTCACGCCCTCGATGAGGGTCGGCATGATCTGCCAGACGAAAGCCCAATCCCACTCCATTATGTGGCCCACTCCATCAGACTGTCCTCACGCCATCGAGGCCGCGCGCGAGACGGCGCTCAAGCCAACGCATGAAGGTGGAGATCGTCATGGCCATGACGAAGTAGATCAGCAGGATCGTGCCGAACGGAACCAGCGTATTGCCGGTCTGCGCGCGGACGACCTGCGCCTGGAACGTCATGTCCGTCAGCGAGATCAGCGACACGACCGCGGTGGCCTTCAGAAGCTCGATCGCGTTGTTGCAGAAGGTCGGCAGCATGGTCAGGAAGGCTTGCGGCAGGATCACGTAGCGCATCGCCTGGAAGCGCGAGAGATTGAGCGCCACGCAGGCCTCGCGCTGTTCCTTGCCGATGGACTGCACCGCGCCGCGCACCACCTCCGCGCCATAGGCGCCGACGTTCAGGCCCAGAGCCAGCACGCCGGCCTGGAAGGGCGTCAGCGTGATGCCCATGAAGGGCAGGACGAAATAGGCCCAGAAAAGCTGGACGAAAATCGATGTGCCGCGGAAGAATTCGATGTAGGCGGTCGCCAGCGCCCGCAGCGCGAAGAAGCGCGAAAGCCGGCCCAGCCCGGCGATGAACGCCATCACCAGCGCGAGCGCGCAACCCATGACCGTAAGCTGCGCCGTGACGAGCGCACCTTGCAGGATCAGGGCTAGATATCCGGACCAGTCGGTCATGGGGGATTCCGCGTTGAGAGATGAGCGCCGCCGGCGCCGCTTCCTCCTTCTCCCCGTTTACGGGGAGAAGGTCCCGGCAGGGGGATGAGGGGCAAAGCCGACATTCGCAGCTTCGCGTGACCGTCAGCAGCAGCGCCGCCCCTCATCCGACCTCGCTTCGCTCGGCCACCTTCTCCCCGCAAGCGGGGAGAAGGAAACAGTGCCCCTACTCCTGGGCGCAGAGCTTTTCGCGGTTCGTCGACAGCGCGGCTGCGGCCGAGAAGCCGTAGGGCTCGATGATCTTTGCGAATTCGCCGGATTCCTTCAGCTTGGCGAGTTCGACGTCGAACGCGTCGCGCAAGGCCTCGTCGCCCTTCTTGAAGGCCGCGCCGTCACAATAGACAGGCGCACCTTCGACAGGTGCGATGACTTCGAGGTTCGGATCGTTGGCCTTCTGAACGAGGTCGTTGATCGACAGGACCGGCAGCGAATAGGCGTCGATGCGGCCGTCCTGAACCATCTTCAGGCCGCTCTGCCCATCCGGTACCACGATGACGCGGTCGCGCGGCACGCCGGCGTCGAGCGCCAGCTTCTCTTCTGTGCCGCCGCCGGGCGCGCCGATGGTCGCCGATGCGTCGGCCGCAACGTCCTCATAGCTCTTGAAGCCCTTCGGGTTGCCCTTCTTCACCAGCATCGCCTCTGCATCGCAAAGGACCGGCTCGGAGTAGACGACCGCCGCGCAACGCTCGGGCTTCATGAAGAGACCTGCGGTAACGACATCATGACGACCAGCCTGCAGACCGGGGATCATCGCGCCATATTCCGAGATCGATGCGACGATTTCCGGCACGCCGAGCTTCTCGAAGACGGCGCGCGCCACGTCTGGGGCAGCACCCGAAACCTTGCCGTCCGCGGCAACAGCCGTGAAGGGCGGCTCGTTGGCGATGGCGACGCGGGCGAAGCCCTGCGCCTTCAACTGCTCGAGCTTGGCGTTGTCCTGCGCCACGGTGGGTTGAGTCAGCACGACTGCGGACAGCGCTGCGATCGCGGCCGCTCCGGCCATTACTGCATAGCGTTTCATGTTCAAATCTCCTCTGCTCGTGTTCCGTTTTGTTATCGTTGCGACCGGTATTGCCCGGCCATTGTTTTGGCGGTCAGACCCTGTGTCCGGCCGCGATGATCTTCCTCAGGAACGCCTGCGTACGCTCCTGCTTGGGTTGACGGAAAATGTCGTCGGGCTTGCCTTCCTCGACGATCCGGCCCCGGTCGAAAAATAGGACGCGATCCGCAAAATCGTGCGCGAACCCCATTTCGTGCGTGACCAGAAGCATCGTCATATCGGTCTCTTCGGCGAGCTTGCGCATCACGTTGAGCACCTCCTCGACCAGTTCGGGATCGAGCGCGGAGGTGACCTCGTCGAACAGCATGATCTTCGGCGACAGGGCGAGCGCGCGGGCGATCGCGACGCGCTGCTTCTGGCCGCCCGACAGTTGTGCCGGCATGGCCTTCGCCTTGTCTGCCATGCCCACCATCTCGAGCAGTTCCAAGGCCCGCTTCTCGGCAGCGGCGCGCGGCGTCTTCTGCGTCAGGATCGGCGCCAGGGTCACGTTGTCGATGACGGATTTATGCGGAAACAGGTTGAAGAGCTGGAACACCATGCCGACCTTCTGCCGGACCTTGGCGAGATGACGCTCGTCGGCCGCGACCAGCCCGCCATTGCGCGGCATGCGGTAGAGCTCGTCGCCGTCGATCTTGATGCTGCCCTCGTCGATGCCTTCGAGCGTCATCAGGATGCGCAGGATCGTCGTCTTGCCGGAACCGGAGGGGCCGATCAGCGCGAGCTTCTCGCCGGGCATGACCTGCAGCGACAGGCCGTCCAGCACCTTGAACGTGCCGAAGCTCTTGGAAATCCCGTCAATCTGGACGATGGGCGCAGGCATTCATTCCCCTTCGTGGAGACGTTGTGCCTTTACGATGGGGAACACCCGAAATCATGTCAATCGGGAAAATTAAATCATGACAATAATGTCAAACCTGCACAATTCGGATGCAGACAGGGCCTGATAAAACGGCACACCTGCCGATCAGATGGCGAGCAGGAGGTGTTCGGGGTCGGCCATCAGCAATTTCGCCACCAGGCCGAGCCCGATGCGAAGCTCCGCTTCGTCCGTCGAGCCGAGCGAGATGCGCACGGCCGGCGTCCACCGCGCCTCCGATGTGCGGAAGGACACGCCCGGCGCGATGGCGACACCCTGCAAGCGGGCCTGCGAGACAAAACCGTCTTCGCTGCGGCCATCGGGAAGCGGCAGCCAGAGATGCAGGCTTTCGGGATGCGAGCGGAGCTTAACGCCATCGAGCACTTCCGCCGCGATGTCGTGGCGGCGGCGTATGGCAGCGCGCTGCCAATCGACCAATTCCATGGCCGTGCCATCGCTTACCCATTTGCTCGCAATCTCCGCCACCATCGGCGTCGCCATCCAGTTCGACACGAGATGGCGGTTTGCCACGGCCGCGACATATCGGTCCGGTGCAACGAGATAGCCGATGCGCAGTCCGGGTACGACGATCTTGGTGAAGCTCGTCACGTAAAGCGTTCGCTCCGGCGCAAGTGCTGCGATGGGCGGCGGGCGGTCTGCCACGAGGGGGCCGAGTACGTCATTCTCGACGATCGCGATGTCGTGCTTGCGCGCCACGGCTACGATTTCCGCCCGGCGCTCGGCACTCATCAGGGTCGCGGTCGGGTTGATGACGGATGGCTGAAGGAACACCGCCCTGATGTCGGAATGCCGGCACGCCTCGTCGAGCGCTTCGGGGATCAGGCCGTCATCGTCGATCGGCAGCCCATCGAGGTGGAAGCCCAGATAGGTCGCGAGCGGCACCAGCGTGTGATGGCCGATCGCTTCGGTCGCCACCGTCGATCCGGGCGGCGCGACACTCATCAAGGCCACGGTCATGCCTGCCGTCGCGCCATTGGTGACGCTGACATTCTGCGGCGAGACGGTCAGCCCGCACTGTTTCAGCCAGTCCACCGCGACCGCGCGATGGCGCGGGAAGACGACGTTCGGCCTGAACGAGAGCGCGGAGCTCGCAGGCAGGTTCTCCGCCAGCCAGGCAAGCGCACCCTTCAGGCGATCGTGGTGCATCGTCTCGCAGACCGGCTTGAGGATGGAGAGGTCGATGACCTCGCCCAGCCGCTCGGGCAGGTATGGCGGGTCGGGCTCCCGCCCTTGCGTCTGCACGAAGGTTCCGCGCCCGACTTCGCCGGTGATGAGACCGCGCCTGATCAATTCCTCATAGGCACGGCTGACCGTCTGGACCGACAGACCAAGCTCGTCGGCGAGCTTGCGATGAGTGGGCAGCCTGACGCCGTTCTCGAGCTTTCCGTCGGAAATCGCGCGTGCGAATTGATCGGCCAGCGAGAGGTAGGCGGGACGTCGCAACAGCGCTGGATCGGGCAGCCACATTGTCATGATCACTAGATGCTCATAATCAGTGCAATTGACAATCGAAATCTTGCAACGTCATGCTTGTGGACCAATCTGCGAGACACCATGACCCGCCACAAGCTCGATGCCATAGACCTGAAAATCCTGGATGCGATCCAGCGCGACGGCCGGATCACCAAGCTGGCGCTGGCGGAAAAGGTCGGGCTTTCCCCGACGCCATGCTGGATGCGGCTGCGGAAACTGGAAAAGGCCGGCATCGTCAGCGGCTATCACGCGCATGTCTCGGCGCGCTGCGTCGCGCCCGTGGCGACGGTGCTGATGGAGGTGACCCTCGGCGCGCACCGGCAGGCCGATTTCGACCGTTTCGAACGCGCGATCCGCGACCAACCCGAGATCGTCGCTTGCTGGTCGGTGGGCGGTGGGGTGGACTACGTCCTTAAGGTCGTGACGCGGGACATCGACACCTATCAGCGTCTGGTCGACGCGCTCCTGGAACGCGAAATCGGCATCGATCGCTACTTCACCTACATCGTGACGCGGACGGTGAAGGAAGAGACGGCGCTGCCGCTCGATGATCTGCTGCCACTGTCGACGTGATCGGAGAGTTTCTCCGGCGCATGCCTCTGGGATAGAGAAACTCTCTACCAGCAGCAGGAGAAACAGCCTCTTTATCGCGAGCATTGCGCTTACGCTTCCGGCCTGAAGCACCGGAGCAACCAGATGTCTGCCCATTTCGCCCGCAACCGCCGCCATGATGCGCTTGATAGTTTGAACGACCGGCGGCTTTTGCGCGAACTTGCCTATGTCGGTGGGCACTGGACGGCTGGCGAGACGGGCGAGAGCTTCGAGGTCACCGACCCTGGAAGCGGATCGAGCGTCGCCTGGGTTGCGTCGCTCAACGCGGCTCAGACCACGGCTGCGATCGACGCGGCCGCATCGGCATTTCCTGCATGGAAAGCACTGTTGCCGCAGGAGCGCTCGTCCATCCTGCGGCGCTGGTTCGACCTGATCGTCGCCGGCAGGGAAGACCTCGCGCTCCTGATGACGCTGGAACAGGGCAAACCGCTCGCCGAGTCGCGTGGCGAGATCGACTACGCAGCATCCTTCGTCGAATGGTACGCCGAGGAGGCAAAGCGCGTGAATGCGGAGAGCGTGACCAGCCATTTGCCGGGCGCTGAAATGATCGTGAGGCGCGAGCCTGTCGGCGTGGTCGGCATCGTCACGCCCTGGAATTTTCCGTCCGCCATGCTGACGCGCAAGGCCGCCGCAGCACTCGCTTCCGGATGCACGATCGTGGCGCATCCGTCCTCCGAGACGCCGCTTTCCGCATTGGCTTTGGCCGAGCTCGGCGAGCGTGCCGGAGTGCCGGCGGGCGTTTTCAACATCGTGACAGGCGATGCGGCGACCATTGTCGCGCGGATGTGCGAGGATGCGCGGGTTCGCGCCATGAGCTTCACCGGCTCCACCGAAATCGGCAGGCTGATCGCGGGGCAATGCGCCGGCACGATGAAACGCCTTGTCATGGAACTGGGCGGACACGCACCGCTGATCGTCTTCGCCGACGCGGACATCGATCGGGCGGTCGGCATCGCGATCGACGCGAAATTCGCCACGTCCGGGCAGGACTGCCTGGCGGCGAACCGGATCTATGTCGAGCGCGCGGTCTATGACGCATTCTGCGCGGCGTTTGCCGAGCGTGTTGCCGCTATGAAGATCGGACACGGGCTGGAAGACGGCGTCGCGATCGGTCCACTGATGCATGCCCGAAGCGTCGCCAAGGTCGAAGAACAGGTTGCCGACGCCATCGCCCACGGCGCGCGCTGCCTCGCGGGCGGTTCGCGCCATTTTGCCGGGCCGCTGTTCTTCCAGCCGACGGTGCTTGCGGACGTGCCCGACAATGCGCTGATCATGCGTGAGGAGACGTTCGGCCCCGTCGCGGCGATCACGCCCTTCGACAGCGAGGCGGAAATCGTCGCGCGGGCGAACGACACGGAATACGGCCTCGTCGCCTATGTCGTGACCGAGAACGGCGCGCGCCAGCTTCGCATGGGCCGCGCGCTCGATTACGGCATGGTCGCGATCAATCGTGTGAAGATCACCGGCGCGCCAGTGCCATTCGGCGGCGTGAAACAGTCCGGCCTCGGTCGCGAAGGCTCGCGCCACGGCCTCGAAGCCTTCACGGACCTCAAATATCTCTGCCTCGACGCAGCATGACAAAAAGGGAAAAGACCATGCTCGACCAGTCCAACGAACTTGCCGCCTGGGACCGCGACCATTTCTTCCACCCATCGACGCATATGGGCACGCATGCGCGCGGCGAATCTCCCACGCGGGTGATCGCAGGCGGCGAAGGCGTCTACATCACCGATACAAACGGCAAGACGAGCCTCGATGCGTTCGCCGGGCTTTATTGCGTGAATGTCGGCTATGGCCGCACCGAGATCGCCGATGCGATCGCCGCGCAGGCAAGGGAACTCGCCTACTACCACGCCTATGTCGGGCACGGCACGGAAGCGTCGATCACGCTTGCCAAGATGATCATCGACCGTGCGCCCGAGGGCATGAGCCGCGTTTATTTCGGTCTTTCGGGATCGGACGCCAACGAGACCAACATCAAGCTGATCTGGTACTACAACAACGTGCTGGGCAGGCCTGAGAAGAAGAAGATCATCTCGCGCTGGCGCGGCTATCACGGATCGGGCGTCATGACGGGTTCGCTGACCGGGCTCGAACTTTTTCACAACGCGTTCGACCTGCCGCGCGCACCGATCCTGCACACCGAAGCGCCCTATTATTTCCGCCGCGAAGACCGGTCGATGTCGGAAGAGCAGTTCTCGCAACATTGCGCCGACAGGCTGGAAGAAATGATCCTGGCCGAAGGTCCGGACACGGTCGCCGCGTTCATCGGCGAGCCGATTTTGGGCACCGGCGGCATCGTGCCGCCGCCCGCCGGCTACTGGCAGAAGATCCAGGCCGTGTTGACGAAGTACGACGTGCTGCTGGTCGCAGACGAAGTCGTGACCGGCTTCGGGCGCCTGGGCACGATGTTCGGCTCGGATCATTACGGCATGAAGCCCGACCTGATCACGATCGCCAAGGGCCTGACGTCGGCCTACGCACCGCTTTCGGGCGTCATCGTTCGCGACAGCATGTGGAAGGTTCTCGTGGAAGGCTCCGACAAGCTCGGCTCGCTCGGCCATGGCTGGACCTATTCGGCGCATCCGATCTGCGCGGCGGCCGGCGTCGCCAATCTGGAGCTTATCGACTCGATGGATCTCGTCACCAATGCGGGCGAGACCGGCGCCTATTTCCGCAAGGCGCTGGCGGACGCCGTCGGCAACCACGCCAATGTCGGCGAGGTTCGCGGCGACGGGCTGATGGCGGCGGTCGAGTTCGTATCGGACAAGGACGACCGGGTCTTCTTCGACGCGTCGCAGAAGATCGGGCCGCAGATTGCAACCGCGCTCGCCGAGCGTGGCGTCATCGGCCGAGCGATGCCACAGGGCGACATTCTCGGCTTCGCGCCGCCGCTCTGCCTGACGCGCGAGGAAGCCGATACGGTCGTCACTGCGACTGCGGATGCGGTGAAGAGCGTGTTTGCGAACATCTGAGCTCAAATCCAGCCCCCCCACTCCGTCCCGACTTCGCAGGTCCACCTCTCCCCCCTGCCCAGGGGAGAGGAAATGCCTGCCGCAAGGCCGGCGCTTTCCAGCTTGGGTCCCCCGGATAGGGGAGAGGTGGCCCGAATGGACAGGGGGGGTGCTACTTCGAACAAACGAGACGAATAAAATGCCCGCCACATCCTCCCTCCCCGCCACCATGCGCGCCGTTCTGCTCACCGGGCATGGCGGCCCTGAAAAGCTTGTCTATCGCGAGGACGTACCCGTCCCCTCGCCCGCTCCCGGCGAGGTGGTGATCAAGGTTTCTGCGTGCGGCATGAACAATACGGACGTGTGGGTTCGGGAAGGAGCCTATGGCCGGGAAGACGATCCGGCCGCCGTCTCGACCTGGCGACGGCAGGGAAACACGCTGACCTTCCCGCGCATTCAAGGTACCGACAGCGTCGGGACCATCGTGGCGGTGGGCAACGGCGTGTCGGCCGCGCGCATCGGCGAGCGCGTGATGGTCGACTTCTCGATCTACAACCGCGATGACGATTCGCTCGCCGACATCGACTATATGGGCCATGGCCGGGACGGCGGCTACGCCGAGTATCAGGCGCTGCCTACCGAGAATGCGCATGTCGTCGATACGGACCTGACGGACATCGAGCTTGCCACCTTCTGCTGCGCCTACCTGACCGGCGAGCAGATGCTGGAGCGCGCAGGCCTCAAGGCCGGCGAACGGGTCCTCGTCACCGGTGCATCGGGCGGCGTGGGCTCAGGCATCGTGCAACTGGCCCGCGCGCGCGGGGCGATCCCTTATGCGGTCGTCGGAAAGGGCAAGGAGCAGGCGCTGCTCGACATCGGCGCGCAGGCCGTAGTGACGCGCGGCGAGGGCGACCTGATGGAAACGGTGCATGCGGCCACGGGCGGGAAGCCTGTCGATGTGGTCGCCGATCTCGTCGGAGGCGCAATCTTCAATGACCTGCTGCGTATCCTGCGACCCGAGGGACGCTACACGACCGCCGGCGCGATCGCGGGACCGGTCGTTCAACTCGATCTGCGGACGATGTACCTGAAGCAGCTCCAGCTCCATGGGTCCAGCCAGGGCACGCGCGCGGACTTCCGCCGCATCGTGCGCTATATCGAGGACAAGAAAATCCGCCCACTCGTCGGCGGCGTCTACCGCCTCTCCGATTTCCATCGGGCGCAGGCGGATTTCGTCTCGAAGGGTTTCGTCGGCAAGCTCGTGGTCGTCCCCGACGCCATGGCGGGCTGAAAGCCCATCCGGTCTAGGCCTCGATCTCGATCGCCGACAGCGGCTTCGAGCAGCAGGCGAGGATGAAGCCGTCGTCGATTTCGTGGTCGAGGATGCCGCCATTGTGGCTCATTTCGACCTCGCCCGAGACCTTCTTCACTTTGCAGGTGCCGCAGAGACCGAACTCGCAGGCGGCGGGTATCCGGACGCCCGACGCACGCGCGGTCTGGAGCACGGTCTGCCCGGCGATGCAGTCGGCCTCGACGTCGGAGAACGCGAAACGGATCGGGTTCGCCGCCTCAAGGACAGCAGCCTGGTCGCTCTCGGCAGCGGCCTCCAGCGATGCGGTGATCTCCTCGATATGCGGCGCGGCAAAGCTCTCCTGATGGTAGTGCGCCATGTCGAAGCCAGACGCGGAGAGCATCTCGCGCACCGCGCGCATGAAGGGCTCAGGGCCGCAGCAGAAAATCTCACGTTCGCGGAAATCGGGCGCGAGCAGCGGCAGGCGCACCGCATCGATCCGGCCAATATGGCCGAACCAGCCTTCGCGGCTTGAGCGTTCCTCGATCAAGAAGCCCAGCGACAGGCCCGGCATACGGCTGCCGAGCAGTTCCAGTTCCTTGCGGAAGATGATTTCTTCGGGCCTGCGCGCGCAGTTCACGAAGGAGACGTCGGTCCAGGGCGTGCAGTCGTTCAGCCAGCGCAGCATCGACATCATCGGCGTGATGCCGGAGCCGGCCGACACGAACAGATACTTTGCGGCCGGATGCTGGTGCAGCGAGAACGTGCCGGCCGGTCCGTATGCCTTGATGTGCTCGCCCGGCTTCAGATTGTCGAACATCCAGCGCGTACCGATGCTGCCGGCCTGCGCCTTGACGGTGACCGCGATCGAGAATGGCCGCGACGGGCTGGTGGACAGCGTGTAGGTGCGCATCAGCGGTTCGTCGCCAAGCGGGATTTCCAGCGTGATGAACTGGCCCGGCATGTACCGGAACCAGGTCTGGTTGTCCGAGCGGAAGGTGAACGTCCTGACGTCCGGCGCCTCCTCGACCACCCCGATACATTCCAGAACCTGGAGCTTGTCGTTCCAGGGCGTCATCTCATCGAGGTGGCGATAGAGGCCGAGTTCCGTCATGGCGTTCATCGTAGCCGCCTCACGCCACGCTGCGCAGCGCCGGGCGATCGC
The DNA here is from genome assembly GCF_039888675.1 of Mesorhizobium sp. CAU 1732. Classification (NCBI taxonomy): domain Bacteria; kingdom Pseudomonadati; phylum Pseudomonadota; class Alphaproteobacteria; order Hyphomicrobiales; family Phyllobacteriaceae; genus Mesorhizobium; species Mesorhizobium sp. CAU 1732. Next base: position 774,216 of record NZ_JBDQQR010000001.1, on the reverse strand, counting down.
CTTCGGCGAGCCTCGGCCCCATGAAGTTGGCGTACCATTCGACGAACTGGATCACGCCGCCCTCATGCAGTTCCGAATACGGGCCGGGCTCGTAGGCGGGCGACAGGATGCCGAACGCGTTCTCCTCGACGATCCGCCGATCCTGGTCGTTGGTCTCGGTCCAGACATGCGTCAGCTCTTCGAGAGTGTAATCGACGCCCTCGACGGCATCCTTGTGAACCAGCCATTTCGTCGTCACCGCGGTCTCGGTCGGGCTGATCGGCAGCACGCGGAAGGTGACCGCGTGGTCGCCGAGAATGTGGTTCCAGGTCGTGGGGTAGTGATAGAGAAGCAGAGAGCCGATCTTCTCGGTCGAGACGCTGTCGGAGAGGTTCTTCCTCACCGCCCGCTTGCCCGACATGGTGTAGCTCACCGCATCGCGCAGCAGCGGCGCGCGCGTCGCGCGATACTGGCCGGCGGGATCGATGCGGAACCTGCTCGGCAGGCCGGCAGCTTCGCATTTCCGCCAGTGCTCGACCATTTCGGGATCGCTCTCCGCACCGTTGACGCCGGTGACCGTCGGCGCCTCGGGGAAGGTCTTGCAGAGTTCGGGATGGTTGGCCGCGCAGTGGTAGCACTCGCGGTTGTTTTCCCAGACGAGCTTCCAGTTGCCCTTCTCGACGATCGTGCTTTCGAAGGCGATTTTCGCCTCGCTCAGGCGATGCGGCAGCAGATACGGCTCGATCATCGCGCGCATGGGTGCGAAATCCGCCGGCTGATCGGCGAGGCAGATGAACACGTAGCCGCCGACGCTCTCGCACGCGACCGGCTTCAGGCTGAAATCGCTCTTGTCGAAACCCTCCGCCATCTGGCGGGCGAAGACGAGCTGGCCGTCAAGATCGTAGGTCCACTGATGGTAGGGGCAGACCAGCTTGGCGGCGGTTCCCTTCGCTGTGTTGCAGACACGGCTGCCGCGATGGCGGCAGGAATTGTGAAAGGCACGGATGTCGCCCTTCTGGTCGCGAACAAGCACGACCGGATAGGTGCCGACCTGGACGGTGATGAAGCTGCCCGGCCTGGGGAGTTCGCAATCATGGCCGATGAAGAGCCAGTCGCGATACCAGATCAGCTCCATGTCGAGCTTAAAATAGTCAGGGTCGGTGTAGAAAGGCTGCTCGAGCGAAAAGCCTTCGCGGCGGCTTTTCAGCCGTCTCATCATGTCGTTGCGCGCATCCATGTCCTGTCCTCAACATTGCAAGGACTGAACTGGTGGTGATTTCAGGGGGGAATGATCACGCGTGACCGAAACCGGCCCGAGCGTGACTATTCACCGCTTGACCGCCCACCGCGATCAGTCGAGTTCATTCCGCTCAAGGCTGGTTTCCGGGCTTCGAAGCTGTCCTGCCGGACCGCCCCGACACCTTCCCAGGCAACTGCCCAGTGGCTCCCGTCGAGACTTCACGCTTCGCTACCGTTGCGGGGGCAGCGCCGGCATTGAACCGGCTTCCCAATTCTCTCGCCCGAAACGGACGAGCACCTTAAGCATCACGATCTAACCATCGTCCCGCCGATTCCGGTCATACGAAAACGACATCGGCCAAGCGCAAAGACGACAGAGAGACCGCCACTCCAGATGGTGTTGCAAAGGCGTCGCTATTCCGCCGCCTCGGCATATTGCGCGGGCACGTAATTGAGGATCGGGCCGAGCCAGCGCTCGACGTCGGCAAGCGCCATGTCCTTGCGCGCCGCGTAGTCCTCGACCTGGTCACGCTCGACCTTGGCGACGCCGAAATAATAGCTTTCGGGATGCGCCAGATACATGCCGGACACAGACGAGCCCGGCCACATGGCAAAGCTCTCCGTCAGGCTGACGCCGGCGTTCTTCTCGCCGTCGAGGAGCCTGAACAAGGTCGTCTTCTCGGTATGGTCGGGCTGCGCGGGATAGCCCGGTGCGGGCCTGATGCCGCGATAGGGCTCGCCGATCAGATCGTCGGGCATCAGCGCTTCATCGGGCGCATAGCCCCAGTATTCCTTGCGAACCCGCTCATGAAGACGCTCGGCGAAAGCCTCTGCGAAACGGTCGGCCAGCGCCTTCACCAGGATCGACGAATAGTCGTCGTTCGCACGCTCGAAGCGTTCGGCGATCGCGACCTCCTCGATGCCGGCCGTCACGATGAAGCCGCCAAGATAGTCCGCCTTGCCGCTTTCCCGCGGAGCCACGAAATCCGACAGGGCGACATTTGCCCGGCCATCGCGCTTCGCGAGCTGCTGGCGCAGCGTGAAGAAGGTGGCGAGTTCGCTGTTGCGCGTGTCGTCCGTGAAAAGCCTGATGTCGTCGCCCACGGAATTAGCCGGCCAGAAACCGATCACGCCCTTCGGCGCGAACCATCGCTCATCGATGATCTGCTTCAGCATCGCCTGCGCGTCCTCGAACAACTGGCGGGCCGCCGGGCCTTGCGCCTCGTCCTCGAGGATTTTCGGATAACGCCCCTTCATCTCCCATGTCTGGAAGAACGGCGTCCAGTCGATGTAGCGGGCGAGTTCCGCCAGATCCCAGTCCTCGAACACCTTGACGCCCAGGAAAGACGGCTTCGGCGGCTCGTATGCCGACCAGTCGATGCTGTGGGCATTCGCCCGCGCCTTGGCGAGCGGCAGGCGCTGCTTGTCGGCTTCGGATCGCGCATGGGCGTCGGCGACCTTCTTGTACTCGGCGCGCACCGTCTCGACGTAGCCGCCCCTCGCCTCGTTGGACAGAAGCGACGAGACGACGCCCACCGCGCGGCTCGCATCCGTGACGTAGACCGCCTGGCCGCGCGCATAGCGCGGATGGATTTTCACCGCCGTGTGGACACGGCTCGTCGTCGCCCCGCCGATCAGCAGCGGAATGTCGAAGCCTTCGCGCTCCATCTCGGCAGCCACATGGGCCATCTCGTCGAGCGACGGCGTGATCAGGCCTGACAAACCGATGATGTCGACCTTCTCGTCCCTCGCGGTCTGCAGGATTTTCGCCGCCGGAACCATGACGCCGAGATCGATGATCTCGTAATTGTTACAGGCGAGCACGACGCCGACGATGTTCTTGCCGATGTCGTGGACGTCGCCCTTCACCGTCGCCATCAGGATCTTGCCGGCCGTCTGGCGCTCGCCATTGTCGATGCCCTTGGCGGCATTGGCGAGTTTTTCGGCTTCCATATGCGGCAGGAGACCGGCCACGGCCTGCTTCATCACGCGGGCCGACTTGACCACCTGCGGCAGGAACATCTTGCCCGCACCGAAGAGGTCGCCGACCACGTTCATGCCCGCCATCAGCGGGCCTTCGATGACGTGCAGCGGCCGTTCCGCGTTCAGTCGGGCTTCCTCGGTGTCGGCGTCGATGAACTCGGTGATGCCGTTGACAAGCGCATGGCTGATCCGCTTCTCGACCGGCCATTCGCGCCATGCGAGATCGCGTTCCTTGGCTTCCTTGCCCGCTGTGCCCTTGAAGCGTTCGGCGAGTTCGAGCAGACGCTCGGTCGCGGAGCCACCGGCTGCGGGCTTGCGGTTGAGGACGACATCCTCGCAGGCCTCGCGAAGTTCCGGATCGATCGATTCGTAGACCGCGAGCTGGCCCGCATTGACGATGCCCATATCCATGCCGACCTGAATGGCGTGGTACAGGAACACGGCGTGCATCGCCTCGCGAACCGGCTCATTGCCGCGAAACGAGAAGGACAGGTTCGAGACGCCGCCGGAGATGTGAACGTGCGGCAGGGTCTGGATAATCTCGCGCGTGGCCTCGATGAAGTCGACGCCGTAATTGTCGTGCTCCTCGATGCCGGTCGCGACCGCGAAGACGTTCGGATCGAAGATGATGTCTTCCGGCGGGAACCCGGCCTCTTCGGTCAGAAGCTTGTAGGCGCGGGTGCAGATCTCGACCTTGCGCGCCTGCGTGTCGGCCTGGCCGTCCTCGTCGAAGGCCATGACGACCACCGCCGCGCCGTAGGCACGGACAAGCCGCGCGTGGTGCAGGAAGGCATCTTCGCCTTCCTTCATGGAGATGGAGTTCACCAGCGGCTTGCCCTGAACGCATTTCAGGCCGGCTTCGATGATGTCCCATTTGGAACTGTCGATCATCACGGGAACGCGCGCGATATCGGGCTCGGCCGCGATCAGATTGAGGTACTCGACCATCGCCTTTTGCGAGTCGATCAGACCCTCGTCCATGTTGATGTCGATGATCTGCGCGCCGTTGGCGACCTGATCGCGTGCGACATCAAGGGCGGCCGAATAGTCGGCGGCAGTGATGAGCTTGCGGAATTTCGCCGAGCCGGTGACGTTCGTGCGCTCGCCGACATTGACGAAGGGGATTTCGTCGGTGAGCGTGAAGGGTTCGAGACCGGACAGCCGCATGCGGCGCTCGATTTGCGGGATTTCGCGCGGCGGATATTTGGCGACCGCCTCGGCGATGGCGCGGATATGCTCCGGCGTCGAGCCGCAGCAGCCGCCGACGACGTTGACGAGGCCCTCGCGCGCAAAATTCTCGATCTGAGCCGCCATGAATTCGGGGCTTTCGTCGTACTGGCCGAACTCGTTCGGCAGGCCGGCATTCGGATAGGCGCAGACGAAGGTATCCGCGACGCCGGAAATCTCGGCGAGATGCGCGCGCATCGCGTCGGCGCCGAGCGCGCAGTTGAGACCCACGGTGATGGGGTTCGCGTGGCGGATCGAATGCCAGAAGGCCGTCGGCGTCTGGCCGGACAGGGTCCGTCCCGACAGGTCAGTGATCGTGCCGGAGATCATGATCGGCAGATCGATGCCCTTTTCGCGGAAAATCTCGTCGCAGGCGAAGATCGCCGCCTTGGCGTTCAGCGTGTCGAAGATCGTCTCGATCAGGATGATGTCGGCGCCGCCGTCGATCAGGCCGCGCAACTGTTCACCATAGGCGATGCGCAACTCGTCGAAGCTCACCGCGCGGTAGCCGGGATTGTTGACGTCGGGCGACATGGATGCGGTGCGGTTCGTCGGCCCCAGCGCGCCAGCCACGAAGCGGCGCTTGCCGTCCTTTTGCTCGGCGCGGATCGCAGCGCGCCGAACCAGCCGCGCGCCGTCGCGGTTCAATTCGTAGACCGCATCCTCCATGCCGTAATCGGCCTGGGCGATGGAGGTGGAGGAGAAGGTGTTGGTCTCGATAATGTCCGCGCCGGCGATCGCGTACTGGTAGTGGATTTCCTCGATCGCCTTGGGCTGCGACAGGATCAGGAGATCGTTGTTGCCCTGCTGGTGGCAGGCGCAACCGACGAACTTGTCGCCGCGGAACTTGTCCTCGTCGAAGCCGAGCCCCTGGATCTGGGTGCCCATAGCACCGTCTAGAATGAGGATGCGTTCGCGCGCGGCGGCCTCGAGTGCGGCGCGCACCTCACTGCCATCGCGTTTCGTGGCGAGCGGGCCGAAAAGGTCGTCCAGCGCGGAGTCTTGCCGTTCATGATCTGTCATAGAGACAAAATCACATAAGGATATCTTTATGTCAATATAAGCTTGCTGTTCATGATTATGATTCAGACGCCGTGAAGGGCCGCAACGATAGTGTCGAGCCCGTCGGTCAACGCCGCAGGACCGGGCTGGAGGATTAGCGGCGATTTGATCTCGACGATGCGGTCGTTGCGGATCGCGGGGATCGCCTGCCAGCCGGGGCGCTGACGAATCCGGTCGGGCACGACCTTCTTGCCGCACCACGATGCGAGGATCACGTCGGGAGCGGCCGCGATCACATCGTCACCCGTCAGAATGCGGTCCTTCGCGGCTTTCTGGGCGGAAAGCTGCGGGAACGCGTCCTCGCCGCCCGCGATGGTGATCAACTCGGCGACCCAGCCGATGCCGCTGATCATCGGATCGTCCCACTCCTCGAAATAGACGCGAGGACGCGGGCCGGCGCGGCTCGTGGCGGCGATGACGCGCAGGCGGTCTTCGTATCCCTGCGCCAGCGTCTCCGCCTTCTCGACAGCACCCACCAGCGCGCCGAGCGTGCGGATCATCGCCCGAATGCCTGCAACGTCGCGCTGGTTGAAGGCATGGACCGCGATGCCCGCCCGGATGAGTTCGGCCGCGATATCCGCCTGGAGATCGGAGAAGGTCAGAACGAGGTCGGGGTCGAGAGCCAGAATCTTGGGCATGTCGGCTGAGGTGAAGGCCGAGACGCGTGGTTTCTCGCGGCGCACCTGCGGTGGGCGCACCGCATAGCCGGAAACGCCGACGATCCGATCCTGCTCACCCAGGAGATAGAGCGTCTCGACGGTCTCCTCGGTCAGGCAGACGATGCGCCGGGCTCCACTCAATGCGCGCTGCCTCCCAGTTCCTCGACGAGCGACACGAACATGCCGCGCAGCCTGACCGGCCCCTCATGCGGCCCGTCGTAACGCGACAGCCGCGCGACTTCGCGCATCGCGGCGACTGTCAGGTCGATATTCTCCGGCTGAGCCATCAACCAGGACAGGAAGACCTGTTCCGGCGCCGGAACGCGTTTCATGGAAGCGGGATTTTCAACATATTCGGCAGTCGCAGGCATCATCTTCCCCGATGGTTGGGAGGAGAGCTTCAGCGAACGCATGCCATGTGACGCGGGTCGATACCCACGACTGCAAGCGTACACCGGGCACCCCGCCCGTGGACGTTCACATATCGAGGCAGGTCTCCTGGCTCGCGGGTCATCGCTTCTGTCCGGCCTTCCCGGCGACATCCTCGCCAGTGGCATCGTTAGACATGAGCTCGCCGCTTACAGTTGCGGGGGCAGCGTCGGATTTGCGCGAGCGCGCACCGACTTCCCTCTTAGCCTCCAAGCCTCGAAAGAGACTCGGAAGAACCACGATGCGCGTACTAGAGGACGACGCCGAACACGAGTCAATCCGCTCGTGCGGAACATAGCTTCGAGGTGACAGTTGGTTCTGTGAAGGTTTGCGCCGGTGCTGCGCGCAAGACTGAACCTCGAAGGGACACTCCATGGCGAAGAAACAGACCCCCGCGGCACCGCCGCCGGCGAAAGAGCAAGTCACGATCCACGACCAGACGCTTGTTCGCGGGCAAGGCGGAGAACTGCACCAGATCGCCGAGGGCGACGCGCCCGTCTTGACGACCGCGCAGGGCGGCCCTGTCGCGGACGACCAGAACACGCTGAAATATGGCGCGCGCGGTCCGACGCTGATCGAGGATTTCCACTTTCGCGAGAAAATCTTCCACTTCGACCACGAGCGCATTCCGGAGCGCGTGGTGCATGCGCGCGGCTACGGCGCGCATGGCTATTTCGAGACCTACGACTCGCTCGCCAAATACACCCGCGCCGATATCTTTCAGCGCGCAGGCGAGAAGACACCCGCCTTCGTTCGCTTCTCGACCGTCGCGGGCTCCAAGGGGTCCTTCGACCTCGCCCGCGACGTGCGGGGCTTCGCCGTCAAGCTCTATACTCAGGAGGGCAACTGGGACATCGTCGGCAACAACATTCCGGTCTTCTTCATTCAGGACGCCATCAAGTTTCCCGACATCGTCCATTCCGTGAAACCCGAACCCGATCGCGGCTTTCCGCAAGCGGCATCGGCGCACGACAATTTCTGGGACTTCATCTCGCTCACACCGGAATCGATGCACATGATCATGTGGGTCATGTCGGATCGCGCCATTCCACGCTCCTTCCGCTTCATGGAAGGGTTCGGCGTCCACACCTTCCGCTTCCTCGATGCCGACGACAAATCGACCTTCGTCAAGTTTCTCTGGAAGCCGAAGCTCGGCATGCAGTCGGTCGTCTGGAACGAGGCGGTCAAGATCAATGGCGCCGATCCCGACTTCCACCGCCGCGATTTGTGGGACGCGATCCAGGCTGGCGACTATCCCGAATGGGAGTTGCAGGTACAGCTCTTCGACCAGGACTTCGCCGACGCATTCGACTTCGACATCCTCGATGCGACCAAGCTGATCCCCGAGGAGGTTCTCAAGCCGATCCCGGTCGGCCGCCTTGTTCTGGATCGAATGCCGGACAATTTCTTCGCGGAGACCGAGCAGGTCGCGTTCATGACGCAGAACGTGCCGCCCGGGATCGATTTCTCCAATGATCCGCTGCTTCAGGGACGCAACTTTTCCTATCTCGACACGCAGATCAAAAGACTGGGATCGACCAACTTTACGCATATCCCGATCAACGCGCCGAAATGCCCGTTCCATCATTTCCAGCAGGACGGACATATGGCGATGCGCAACCCGGTCGGGCGCGTGAACTACCAGCCGAACTCCTGGGGCGAAGGCCCGCGCGAGAGCCCGGAGCGCGGGTTCCGTTCCTATGCCGAGACGGTAGAAGGCCCGAAGGTGCGGCTGCGGGCGGAAAGCTTTGCCGACCACTACAGCCAGGCCAGGCAGTTCTACGGCAGCCAGACGGAAACCGAGCAGCGCCATATCGCGATGGCGCTCACCTTCGAACTGTCGAAAGTGGAAACGCCTGTGATCCGCGAACGGGTCGTTTCGCATCTGCTCAACATCGACCAGACCCTTGCCGCGACGGTGGCCGAAAAACTCGGCATCACCAAACTGCCCAAACCCGCCGATGCTGCAGTCACGCCGCGCGACGATCTTGCGCCGTCCAAGGCGCTTTCGATCATCCAGAATGGACCCGAGAGCTTCAAGGGCAGGAAGCTTGGCGTTCTCGTCAGCGATGGCGTGGACGCGAAGCTGGTGAAGGCGTTGCAGACGGCGATCGACAAGATCGGAGCCGTGATGGAAATCGTCGCGCCCAAGGTCGGCGGCGTCACGGCGTCCGACGGGACGGCGATTGAAGCCGATCACATGATCGACGGTGGCCCTTCCGTGCTGTTCGACGCGGTCGCGCTGCTTGTGTCCAAGGAGGGCGCCGCCCTTCTCGCGCAGGAAGCGGCGGCGCGCGATTTCGTCGCCGACGCGTTCGCGCACTGCAAGTTCATAGGACACTCGGTGGACGCCGAGGCGCTACTGGTGAAAGGCGGGATCGCCGGCGGCGAGGATGCGGGCGTGATCGCGCTCGATTCCGCAGGCGCCGCGACCGGGTTCCTGGATGCGTGCGGCAAACTTCGCCTCTGGGAGCGGGAGACACGCGTCAAGCTGTAGCGTTGGATCGCAAGATCACGCATCCAGCGTGACCCAGGCAGGGGCGTGGTCGCTTGCACCGTCACGCCCCCGCACGTCGCGATCGACGCCCGCATCGGTCAGCCGGTCGCGCAGATTGGGGCTCAGCAGCAGATGGTCGAGCCGCAGCCCCGCATCTCTCGGCCAGCGCTGCCGTTTGTAATCCCAGAAGGTGTAGATGCGGTCCCCGCCGTGGCGATGTCTGATCGCGTCGGTCCAGCTTCGCCCCAGAAGCGTGCGGAACGCAGCGCGGCTCTCGGGCTGAATCAGCGCATCGTCGTCCCACGATCTGGTCGGATAGATATCCAGATCGGTGGGCGCGACATTGAAATCGCCCGCCAGCACGACCGGTGCCCCGGTCCTGCGCAGCGCGGTGGCGTGCCGCGCGAGGCGCGACAGCCAGCCAAGCTTGTAGTCGAATTTCGGGCCGGGCTGCGGGTTGCCGTTCGGCGCGTAGATCGACGCGACCAGCACGCCGTTGACGGCGGCCTCGATGTAGCGGCTCTGGATATCCGACCGGTCGCCGGGAAGGATCGTTCGCGTCAGCACCGGTTCACCGATCCGGGACAGGATGGCGACGCCGTTCCACGTCCGCTGGCCTTTCCACACGGCGTCGTAGCCGGCCTCCTTCAAAGCTTCGTGCGGAAATGCGTCGTCAGCCGCCTTCAACTCCTGCAGGCAGACCACGTCGGGGTGCGCCTCGTCGAGCCAGTCGAGCAGGTTCGGTAAACGGCGGTTGACATTGTTGATGTTGAAAGTCGCAATCTTCATGCGCGCAGCCGCGACGACCACGCTCCGACGGCCTCGGCCAGCGTCTTCATGTGATCGGCAGCCGTGAAGCCGAATATGGATTTGCGCGGTTTCAGATCGTGGTCACCGTCCTCGAGCCAGAGGATCTCGATCCAGTCCGACAGGGTGTAGCCGGACACCTCCTCGCGCGTGCCGAACGGATCCCGCGTTCCCTGGCAGATCAGGGTGGGCGTCTTGAGGTCCGCCAGATGCGCGGTGCGAAGCTGTTGCGGTTTCGCCGGCGGGTGGAACGGATAGCCGAGGCACAGCAGCCCGGCTATGCGCCCGAGAGCATGAAGATCGTCCGCAGCCATCGAGGCGACGCGCCCGCCCATCGACTTGCCGCCGATGACCAGCGGCCCGCGCGCGCCAAGTGCATCGATCGCCGCCACGTATTCGGCGATCAGGGTTTCCGCGCGCGGCGGAGGCTTTCGTCCGCCCGATCGCCGGGCGGCCATGTAGCCGAACTCGAAGCGTGCGACCCTGAGGCCTTCGGCCGCAAGTGCCTTCGCGACGGCAGTCATCGAGGCCGAGTCCATCGGCGCGCCGGCGCCATGGGCAAGCAGCACCGTCACGGCCGCGTCCGCCGGTCCATCGAAAAGAAAGTCTGTCACCTTGGTCCTCGCGCGACGATCATCGTCTGGACGATAGGTGAGCGCGTAGGCTGCTTCAACTCGCGATCAACCGAAGGGCGGCGAAACATCCTCGATGCTGACGCTCTTCACGATCGCGAAGACCGGCCTTCCCGGCTTCAGGGCAAGCGCGTGCACCGAATGGCGCGTGATGCGGGAGAACAGACGATCGCCGCCGCAATCCACCGCCACGAGCGCATCCGCTCCATCGCTCTCGGATATCTCGGCGACCGTTCCCGACAGAACGTTCAGCGCACTCAACTGGTCGGGTCTTTTCGTCGCCAGCATCACGTCGCGCGCCCTGACCCGCGCGTTCACCACCGAACCCGGCTCCGCGTCGATCGACGGGAGATGCCATTCGCCATGGAGCGATTGGAACAGGCTGAGCCCGAAATCCGGTTCCCTTGAGACAAGCTGCAGCCGGACGACGGCGCCGGCTTCCGACCGTTCCTCGCCACGTACGAGATCGAGCCGGGCGAGAACATCGCGGGTCGGACCCGACGCCGTGACACGGCCTGCCGACAGCGCCACGATGTCGGTCGCGAGGCGCGCCACTTCGAGGATCGAATGGCTGACATAGACGATCGGAATCTTCGTCTCGTCGCGAAGCCGCTCCAGATAGGGGATGATTTCCGCCTTGCGCGCTTCGTCCAGCGAGGCCAGCGGCTCATCCATCAGGATCAGCCTCGGACTCGCGATCAGCGCACGCCCGATCGCGACGCGCTGGCGCTCCCCGCCCGACAGTGATGCCGGGCGCCGTTGCAGCAGATGCCCGATGCCGAGCAGATCAACCACCGCGCCAAACTCCGCATAACGCTCGGATGCGGGCGCGAAGAAGCGGCCATAGCGGAGGTTCTGGTCGACGGTCAGGTGCGGAAACAGCCGTGCATCCTGAAAGACGTACCCGATGCGGCGGCGGTGCGGCGGAACGAATTTTCGCGATGCTGTATCCATCAAGACACGGCCGTCGATCTCGATGCGGCCGCTATCCGGCCGCGACAGTCCACCGATCAGATTGACCAGCGACGTCTTGCCGGACCCGGACGGGCCAAAGAGCGCGGTGAAGCTGCCGCTGCCCTCGAACGCGACCTCGAGGTCGAAGGCTCCCAGTGTCTTCCTGACCGAGACTGCGAGCGTCATTCGATCTCCATACGCCGGCTGACGCGGCGGGCGAATATCTCGGACGCGATCAACGCCATCATGGCGATCGCGATCGACACAAGCGTCAGCCGCAGCGCGCCGAGATTGCCGCCGGGCACTTGCGTGAACGTGTAGATCGCGGATGGCAATGTCTGGGTTTCGCCGGGAATGTTGGACACGAAGGTGATCGTTGCGCCGAATTCGCCCATCGCCTTTGCGAATGCGAGGATCAGCCCGGCGATGATGCCCGGCAGGATCAGCGGCAGGGTGATCGTGACGAAGACCCAGACGGGATTGGCGCCGAGCGTGCCGGCGGCGGCCTCAAGCTTGCGGTCGACCGCTTCGATCGACAGCCGGATCGCGCGCACCATCAGCGGAAAGGCCATGATCGCGCAGGCCAGCGCTGCGCCTGTCCAGCGAAAGGAAAAGACGATGCCGCAGCAGGATTCGAGGACGGATCCCACCGGCCCACGCCGACCGAAAGTCAGGAGCAGGAGATATCCGGTGACGACCGGCGGCAGGATCAGCGGCAGATGGACGATGCCGTTCAGCACCGACTTGCCCCAGAATTCCTTGCGCGCGAGCACCCACGCTATGGCTATGCCAAGCGGCAGGCTCGCGAGCGACGCCCAGAGCGAAACCCAGATGGAGAGGCGGACGGCGGTCCACTCGTCCGGGCTCAGTACCAACCACTCCATCGATCAGTCTGCCCTCAATTGGTGGAGGACGGGGACAGTACCGTGAAGCCCTGCTCTTCGAACAGTCCCTTTGCGGTTGTCGACTGAACGAACTCCAGGAAGGCCGCGGCATCGGGCGCGTCGGACTCTGCGAGTTCGGCTACCGGATAGACGATGGGAGGATGCGTATCGTCCGGAAACACGTCGACTGTCTTCACCTGCGGATCAGCCGCGGCATCCGTCTCATAGACGATGCCCAGCGGTGCCTCTCCGGTCGAAACGAACGCCAGCGCGGCGCGGACGTTTTCGGCCTGCGCAACTTTTGCTTCGACGGATGCCCAGACGCCAAGCGCCTCGAGCGAGGCCTTGCCGTATTTTCCTGCGGGAACGGAATCGATGTTGGCCATCGCCAGGCGACCGTCACCGAGCAACGATGCGAGGTCGAAGTCCGGAGCGATTTTCGTTTCGACGGTGGAATCGGCAGGCGCAACAAGGACGATGCGGTTGCCGAGCAACTGCGTCTCGGTCTCCTTCTTCGTCAGGTTCTTCTCGGAGAGATAGGCCAACCAGTCGAGATCGGCGGACATGAAGATGTCGGCGGGCGCGCCCTCTTCGATCTGCTTGGCGAGCGCCGAACTGGCCGCATAGGAAATCGTCGCTTCCTTGCCCGTCTCCTGTTTCCAGGCTGCGTTCACTTCATCGAGTGCGGTCTTGAGGCTTGCGGCCGCAAAGACGGTCACGTTCTCCTGAGCGACGGCAGAAGGCATCGGGGCCAGGACGAGCGCTGCAAGAGCGAGGGCCGCAGCACCAAACCTGAGAAGACGTCGCCTGTTGGTCATCATCATGTTTCCTCCAAAGACGGCGATGCCGGATACCGATATAGACATCAGGCTATATCGGCCATCGTGCGTTCACAAGAGCCTTTCATGCCGGGATTTCAGGAACTATGCGGCGGCTCGACGATCAGAGCGTTGAAGGCGTCCATCTCGGCCGCGACGGCGGCGGCGGCCTTGGCCTCTATGGCCCGGTAGCGGGCGAGGACATCCCGTCCCATCGGCGTGAGATGCGCGCCGCCATGGCCGCTGCCGCCCCGGCTTGCTTCCACCAGCGGGCTGGCGAAATGGCTGTTCATCGCATCGAGGAGATACCACGCCTTCTTGTAGCTCATCCCCATCGATCGCCCCGCAGCGGAGATCGAGCCGGTCGCGGCAATCGCCTCGAGGAGGTCGGCCTTGCCCGGGCCGATCATCGCCGTTCGGCCGAGGAGAAGCCGAAAGCGGAGGCGTGGCTGGGGTGTCTTCTGGTCCATCAGCACAGAATATCTTCTGGAGCCGGCAAAGTCAGTCGCCCTGTTTCCGTTTTTCAGCCGCCGGCGATCCGGCGGATCTGGTCGAGGAGATCGGTTTCAACCGGGATCCCGTCTCGCATGAAACGTTGGCGCATTGCGTGACGCCTGCTGCCCGGCACGCGCGCGCCTTCCTGGCCCGCAATCGCTTCCGCCATCAGGCCGAAGCGCGCGAGCGCGTTGCCGCTGAAAAGTGCCGGGTCTATCGCGATGATCATCTGGCCGTTGCCGGGCGGCGCGCCTTCGGCATCGAACAGAGACGACTGCTCGAATGCGAAATTCGCGCCGGTCAGACCAGCGCACAGGAGCTCGACCATCAGCGCCAGCGCGGTGCCCTTCGCATCGCCGAGCGGAACCATGAATCCGTTCATGGCGGCGGCCGCATCGGTCGTGGGCCTGCCCTCGGCGTCCGTCGCCCAGCCTTCGGGGATCGGCTTGCCGCTCTGGTTCGCGGCCATGATCTTGCCGCGCGCGACCTTGGAAAGCGAGACGTCGACGACGATCGGCGGCGCATCGTCTGCGGGACACGCGAAGGCGACCGGATCGGTGCCGAAGAGCGCGCGCCGCCCGCCCCATGGCGCCATCGCTGCGGGCGTATTGGCAAACATGAGGGCGACGAGTCCGCGATCGGCCAGCGCCTCCACCGTGAGACCAGCAACGCCGGCATGATGCGAGCGCGTTATGCCCGCCATTGCGATTCCCTGCTCGCGCGCCATCGGGTCGATCGTGTCAATCGCAAGATCGAGCGCTGGAAAGGCGAAGCCGTGCCCCGCATCGACGAGAATTGCGGCCGGCCGCATCTGCTTTGCAGTTGGCCGTGCCTGCCCGTTCACCTTGCCGACCCGCGCCTGTGCCGTGTAGGCAGCGACCCGGCGCAGGCCATGACCGCCCTGCCCGACCAGTTCCGCGCCGACAAGCGCGCGGGCAACGGACTCCGCGTTTTCCCGCGACGTGTCGGATGCGATAAGGGCCGCCACGACAAGAGCGTGGGCATCGTCGGGCGTGATCGTCGTCTCGTTCATCCGGTTCGTCCCATCATTATGATATGCGGCGGGATACGAACGTCATTGCACGCGTCACACTCGCGATAGGCTGCGTGGCAGCATCTATGACGCTCAACACGCGGTCAGGCAAAAAGACCTGAGTCGGCGCGAGCGCGCAACGCAATCAACCGAATGCCGGCGAGACAAAAGCATCTTGCATTCTCTGCGGACGGGATGCAGGGCAGGCGCGGCAGTAACACAGAGAGGAGGCGCTCATGACGCAGACGATGATGGCAAGCGAGACGCGGGAGATTCCGTCGGTCGTCGCGCGGCAGATCGAACACGGCATGGACGCGTACGCCGCGATGGGCACCGCCTTGCGCGAACGCGCGCCGGCCTTTCTGGTCACGTCTGCGCGCGGCACGTCCGACCACGCTGCGACCTATCTGAAATATCTCGTCGAGACGCGTCTCGGCATCGCCGTCGCATCGATGGGGCCGTCGGTGGCATCGATCTACAAGACGTCGCTGCAGCTACGGCAGGCCGGGTTGGTCGCGATCTCGCAGTCCGGTGCAAGCCCCGACCTGATCTCGCTGCTCGAAGCGGGTCGCGAGGGTGGGGCGCTGACCATGGCACTGGTCAATGCGGAGGGGGCACCGGCAAGCGACGTGGCCGAGCTCGCCGCGCCCCTGCTGGCCGGCCCGGAAAAGGCCGTCGCGGCGTCGAAGAGCTATGTGGCGTCCCTCGTCGCCATTGCCGCGATCGTCGCGTCCTGGTCGCGGGACGACGAGCTTCTGGCTGCAATCCGGATGCTGCCGAAAGCGCTCGAAGCCGCGCTAGCATGTGACTGGAGCGATGCGAATGCGTCGTTCTCGGACGCAACGTCCGCCTTTTGCCTCAGCCGTGGCCCCGCGCTCACCATCGCATACGAGGCCGCGCTGAAGCTGAAGGAAACATGCGCGGTTCATGCCGAGGGTTTCAGCACGGCGGAGGTGCTGCATGGACCTCTCGTGCTGGCGGGTGAAGGATTGCGCGCGCTGGTCTTCGTGCCCCGCGATGAAGCGCGGTCGGGCGTTATAGACACGACTCGGCGCCTGTCGGCAGCCGGCGCAGATGTCTGGCTTGCGGGTGGGGCTTTAGGCGATGCCGTGCGCCGCCTGCCTTGCGCCGATGCTCCGCATCCCGCGCTCGATCCGATCTGTCAGGCAGTCTCGTTCTACGTGTTCGTGGAACAGCTTTCGCGCCTGCGCGGCAACGACCCCGACCGCCCCGCGCATCTGCGCAAGGTGACGGAAACGATCTGAAGAAGCAGGGCCGTTCGAACCGAATTGACGAGGCGAGCGCGCGGGACTGCCCAGTTTTCGACACAAACCCGGCGCGCGCGCCGGGCTGGACAGGATGGTGGAAATCTTCCGCCATCTGAAAACGCACGGTTTTCCTGCGTCCAGAATGGATAAATTGCAATTTAAGTAAAACTTTACCGTGTTACCGGCTTGATGATGTGTGTGAAGCCGACATCTGGAACAATCCGTTGCGTCGACTGTTTTCCTGAACGTGGAATCGGAAAATGTCTGAAACGAAGGCCAAACAGATGCGAGAGAGAGCGCTGACCAAGGTGATCCGAAAGGAGATCGGCTCGGACACGAATCGCCGCATGCTTGCCCGGATTCCGGCATTCAAGCCTACCATGGACGTGCCGGACGAGTTCGTTGCCCTGTTGGGCGAACTCGATCGTGCGGAACGCAGAAACCGCGGCCGCCGGCAGTAGCAGGCTAGCGGCCAAAAGGCCGCCAACCAAAATCAGCTAAATTGATTATGCCGCGTTTGCGGACGGAGCAGCCGGACGACCGGTCGGGCGCACCTTCTTCTTGGGAGCGGGAAGAAGTCCTTCGCGCTGTGCCTGCTTGCGGGCGAGCTTGCGGGACCTGCGAACGGCTTCAGCCTTCTGGCGAGCACGCTTCTCAGATGGCTTTTCGTAAGAACGGCGCGCCTTCATTTCGCGGAAGACGCCTTCGCGCTGCATTTTCTTCTTGAGGACCCGAAGGGCCTGATCGACATTGTTGTCGCGTACGATGACCTGCAATGGATTTCCTGACTTTAACGGGTTCGTCCTGTCTGTGATAAACAGGCAGAGCATGGGTAGGTCGCTGATGCGATCCTGCGGAGGGCGCCATGTCACGAGAGGTGATTGGACAATGCGTCCCGATTCCTCGGGCGCCTGAAGATACGCCCGATATAGACCCCTTGGGCCAATATGCAACCCATGAGGCCCAGAATCCGCAGGCTCAAGCGGCGGGAATGCGCCGCCACGCGTAACGCGCGCCTTCGTCCTCGGCTTTCGCGGTCGGCTGGTAATAAAACGGGATGCCGCCCACGCGCCCTTCCTCCAGGCGCTTGAGAGCGGTGGGGTTCTTCACCTCGAATTCGTTGAAACCGGTGCGGATCATCAGCGGGATCTGGTCGATGAGGACATCGCCGGAGGCGCGTACGATGCCGGTGTAGCCATGGCGCGTGCGCAGCAGTTCCGCCTTGGAATAGC
This sequence comes from Mesorhizobium sp. CAU 1732, assembly GCF_039888675.1. Classification (NCBI taxonomy): domain Bacteria; kingdom Pseudomonadati; phylum Pseudomonadota; class Alphaproteobacteria; order Hyphomicrobiales; family Phyllobacteriaceae; genus Mesorhizobium; species Mesorhizobium sp. CAU 1732. The sequence goes on along the minus strand of NZ_JBDQQR010000001.1, from coordinate 757,018 downwards.
TGCGGCCGTCGCTGAACGCTGGAAAGCCGAGCGAGATCAGCGGCAAAGCGTGAAGATGCGGTACGATCGCCTCGATGTTTTCGCCGGGCAGGATATGGACGCCAATCCGTCCTGCCAGCGCATCCCGCTGCTCGGGGTCGAGCGCGAGGAAGGCCTGAAGCGGCAGGATCACGCGGTGGTTGCCGGCGAGCGCGCCCGCGCTTTCCGAATGGGACCATTCGTCCTCGCGAAAGCCTTCCGGCGTCCACAGGCGCGCGCCTGGCGCGGTGTCGATCTCGTTCATGATACCGATCCTAAAGAGACGACGAGGTCAGCGACTTTTCGAGCCCTGTCAGGTGAATGCCGCATTCGGTCTTGCCCTTGCCGGCCCAACGCCCCGAACGGGCATCCTCGCCCGGTTTTGCAGGCTGCGTGCAGGGAAAGCAACCGATCGACAGGTAGCCGAAGGCGACCAGTGGATTTTCGCGCAGATCGTGCTGGCGCATATAGACCGCCAACTGCTCGGTGTTCCACCGCGCCATCGGGTTGATGCGGATGCGCTCGCCCACCGCCTCGAAAACCGGCATTGCGTTGCGTGTCGATGCCTGGAAGCGCTTGCGGCCGGTGAACCACGCCCGGAACGGCGATACCCCACGGGCCATCGGCTCTACCTTGCGGATCGCGCAGCAGCCGTCGGTGTCGGTCTTGTGCAGGTCGCCCTTCGGATCCGCGCCCGCGAGCGTTTCCTCCTTCGGGGTGACGATGCGGATGTCGGTCAGGCCGAGGTCGGAGGCAAGCTGATCGCGATAGTCGATCGTCTCGTCGAAATGCTTGCCGGTATCGAGGAAGACGATCGGTAGCGTGCGATCGATCTGCGCGATCATGTGCAGGAGAACGGCCGAATCCGCGCCGAAGGAGGACACGGCAGCGATCTTGCCCGCGCCGAAGCGTGTCGCGGCGACCGAGATGACGTCTTCCGGATCCAGCCGGCCGAAACGCGCTTCCAGCGATGCGGCGAGCTCGAACGCGTCGAGCCCGGCGTCAGGCTGCCTTTGCTTCGCCTCCATAGAGCGCCTCCTTGAACGGAGCAGCGCCAAGCCGGCGATAGGCCTGGAGGAAAGTTTCCTCGGGGCCCGCGCGGTAGGCCATGTAGGTCTCGACGACCGTCTCGATCGCGTCGGTGATTTCGTCCGGGCCAAAGCCGCGACCAACGATATCGCCGATCGAGGTGTTTTCGTCGCCGGAGCCGCCCAGCGTGACTTGATAAAGCTCCGCCCCCTTCTTCTCGACGCCGAGGATGCCGATATGGCCGACATGGTGGTGGCCGCAGGCGTTGATGCAGCCGGAAATCTTGAGCTTCAACTCGCCGATCGCCTCCTGGCGCTCCTGCGAGGCGAAGCGTTTGGCGATATCCTGCGCCACCGAGATCGAGCGGGCATTGGCGAGCGCGCAATAGTCGAGGCCGGGGCAGGCGATGATGTCCGTGATCAGGCCGGCATTCGGCGTCTCCAGACCGATCGCGACCAACCTTTCATAGACCGCCAGAAGATCGGCACGCGCGACATGCGGCAGGATCAGGTTCTGCTCGTGGCTGACGCGAATTTCGTCGAAAGCGAAGGCCTCCGCGATGTCGGCGATCGCATCCATCTGGTCGTCGGACGCATCGCCCGGTGCCTCGCCGATCCCCTTGAGCGAGATGGTGACGGCGGCGTAGTCCGGGTGACGGTGCGTGGTGACGTTGCGCTTCAGCCAGGCGGCGAAGTTGCGATTGTCGAGCTGCCCCTGTTTCACGGCCGCTTCGCCTTCGGGACGCGCGGCAAGGGCCGGCGGCGCGAAATAGGCTTCGATCGCGCGGATATCGGCATCGGGAAGCTTGAGTTCGGAGTTCTTCAACTCGGCGAACTCGGCCTCGACCTGACGGGTGAGTTCCTCGGTGCCGGTTTCATGAACGAGGATCTTGATGCGGGCCTTGTACTTGTTGTCGCGGCGGCCGTTCAGATTGTAGACGCGCAGGATCGCGGTCGAATAGGTCAGCAAATCCTCTTCGGGAAGGAAGTCGCGGATTTTCTTGGCGATCATGGGCGTACGACCCTGCCCGCCGCCGACATAGACGGCAAAGCCCAGTTCGCCGGCCGCATTCTTCTTCAGATGCAGACCAATGTCGTGGACCTGGATCGCAGCGCGGTCGCGCTCGGCACCCGTCACCGCGATCTTGAACTTGCGCGGCAGGTAGGAAAATTCCGGATGGACCGACGACCACTGCCGCAGGATTTCGGCATAAGGGCGCGGATCGGCGACTTCGTCGGCGGCAGCGCCTGCGAAATGGTCGGCAGTCACGTTGCGAATGCAATTGCCCGAAGTCTGAAGCGCATGCATCTCGACGCTTGCGAGTTCGTCGAGGATCGCCGGAATGTCGGCCAGCGCCGGCCAGTTGTACTGGATGTTCTGGCGCGTGGTGAAGTGGCCGTAGCCCTTGTCGTACTTGCGCGCGATGTGGGCGAGCACGCGCATCTGCCGCGAATTCAGCGTACCGTAGGGGATGGCGACGCGCAGCATGTAGGCGTGGAGCTGCAGGTAGACGCCGTTCATCAGCCGCAGCGGCTTGAACTGGTCTTCCGTGATCTCGCCGGCGAGGCGGCGATCCACCTGATCGCGGAATTCGCCGACGCGCGCCTTCACGAAGCCGTGGTCGAATTCATCGTAGCGGTACATGCTGGGATATCCTTGCAGGGTCTGCTTACGCGGCGGCGGCGATCTCGGGACGCGCCTGCTTGCCATGGTCGGTGCGGTTGGTCGGGCCGGATGCGCGGATCTGCTCGCGCAGGCGCGTCGGGCGGATCGAACCGTCGACAAGCTGGATGTCGATCAAATTGACGTCGACCACCTCGTTCTTGAGGTAGGCGGCCTTGCCGGCGCGTTCGAGCTTCTCTTCCGTCTCCGTGTCGCGCGCGATCTCGGCGGCATGGATCGTCTCGGCCCAGGAATGGTCGCTGGCGAGCCAAACGGCTTCACCATCGATCAGGCGGTTTGCGGTCAGGACTTTCATGAGATGCATCCTTTCACTGTGCACGGGCGAACACGCGCGCGCCCTTGTGGGCGGCGAGCGGCTCAGACTTGTCGAAATTGGCTCCGGCGACGGCGTCACCGATGATGGTCATCACCGGCCCGGTCAGGTCGGATCGATGTTCCAGCGAAGGCAGGTCGGCGAGCGTTCCATGGAACAGCTTGCGGTGACCCAGGCTCGCATTCTCGACAACGGCGACAGCCGTGTCGGGTGAGAGGCCGGCTTCGGCCAGGCGCGCCGCCACGTCAGCCGCGATCGACCGGCCCATATAGACAGCGACGGTCGCGCCGGCGACGGCGAGTTTCGCCCAGTCCGGCAGCGAATTGCCCCTGAGATCGTGACCGGTGGTGAACACCATCGAGGACGCGACGCCACGCAGCGTCAGCGGCAGCTCGAAATCGGCAGCGGCGGCGAAAGCCGCCGTCACGCCCGGCACGACCTCGTAGGAGATGCCTGCGGCACGCAACGCCGCCATCTCCTCGCCAGCACGGCCGAACACCAGCGGATCGCCCGACTTCAGCCGGACGACACGCTTGCCTTCGCGGCCGAGCTCAACCAGCAGGTCGTTGATCTCGGCCTGCGACTTCGAATGGCAACCCTTGCGCTTGCCGGCGGCAATGCGCTCCGCGTCGCGGCGACCCAGCGCGATGACCGCCTCCGGCACCAGCGCGTCATGTACGATGACGTCGGCTTCCATCAGCAGGCGATGAGCGCGCAACGTAATAAGATCTTCCGAACCGGGGCCTGCGCCCACGAGCGAGATGTGCCCGGCGGTGCGCCCGCCATTGCGCAGCAGCGCGGAGGCCGACAGGCCGGCCTGGCTCTCGTCGCCCACTGCCACCGAGTGCGCAACCTCGCCCGTGAAGAACGCCTTCCAGAACTGGCGGCGCGCATTGCCGCGCGGCAGGAGCCTTTCGGCGGCATCGCGATAGGCGCTGGCGAGCGTAGCGAGCCGCCCAAGCGACGGCGACAGCATCTGGTCGATCCGCGCCCGGATCATCTGGGCGAGAACCGGCCCTGCCCCCTCGGTGCCGATCGCGATCGCGACCGGCGCGCGATTGACCAGCGCCGGCGTGAAAAAGTCACAGAGTTCGGGGCGGTCCACCGCGTTGGCCGCAATACCGGCGCTGCGCGCATCCGCAACCACGCGCGCGTCATGCACTTCCTCGCCGGTGGCGGCGAAGACCAGAACCGCACCGTCTAGATGCGCAGGGTCATAGGCCTGGCGAACGAAGTCCACGTCATTGGCCGAGACCCAAGCGACAAGCGCTGCTTCCGGTTCCTCGGCGATGATGCGCAGCCGCGCGGAGGACTGGCTCATCAGGCGCGCCTTGGCGAGCGCCTCCTCGCCATTGCCGACGATCACGACCAGGCGACCCTCGACCCGCATGAAGACGGGGAAGGCGTTCAGCTTGGCCGGGGAAACCGACTTTGCGGGCAGGATGGCGTTCATGAGAGGTATTTTCGCTGCAACGCGCCAATTTCTGAAGGAATGGCCTCGCGCCGCCTTGCCACGCCTGAAATCCCTTTTCCGTGGCGCGCCACAAACGCGCAAACTTATGCCCCTCGTTCGTAAGAAAGGTGACATTTCGCGGAACAGGAGCGCGTCAAGCGACGTTGGCGAGTGACTGCAAGAGCACCACAAAAGGAGCCGAACATGCCTGACTTCAGACTTGCACACGACACGTGGGTGGTCGTCGCCGATGGGGAAAAAGCCCTGTTCCTTCGCAATGAAGGCGACGCGAAATACCCCAATCTGGAAGTGTTTCGAGAGGTCAAGGAGCAGAACCCGGCTACGCATGACCAGGGCACCGACAGGCCGGGCCGATTCAACGATGGGCCGAGCATACACCGCAGCGCGGTAGAAGAAACGGATTGGCATCGCGTCGAGAAGGAACGCTTTGCAAAGGATATCGCCGAGCGCCTCTACAAGTCAGCCCATCGCGGCGATTTCAAGCGTCTGGTCATCGTGGCACCGCCGCTCGTGATGGGCGAAATGCGCAAGGAACTGCACAAGGAAGTCGAAGACCGCGTGGTCGGGCAGGTCACGAAGACCCTCACCAGCCACACGATCGACGAGATCGAACAACTGCTTCAGAAGGATTAGTCAGCGAGAAAATCGCGCAGCATCGCGATCTCGAAATCGCTGGCGAGCGTGGGCGCGTGGCCGCAGTCGGGCATCACTTCCAGCCTCGGCCTCGGCCCGCGCCTTTGCATGTCTTCCGCGACCTTTGCCGACAAAACGTCGGAGCTCTCCCCCCTGATCAGCAGGGTCTTGGCAACAATCAGGTCATACGCATCCCAGACGTCCAGATCGGCCCTGTGATGCGTGAACTGCGACACGATTGCCGGATCGTAATGGACGGTAATGCGCCCATTGTCGGTGCGACGCGACGACGTTTCCGCCATGCGGCGCCAGAATGCGTCCGTGTTTTGCCCGAACGGCTCGTAATTGGCGCGCAGCCAAGCCTCCAGTTCCAGCACCGTATCGTAGACGGGCGGATTGCCGACATAGGACGAAATGCGCCCCGTGCCCGCTTCGGGAATATCCGGGCCGATATCGTTGATCACCAGATGGGTGATGCGCTCCCGCAGCGCGTTTGCCGCCAGCGTCACCCCGATCAGGCCGCCCATCGACGTGCCGACCCAGCGCAGGTCGCCTATCCTGTAGTGATCCAGGATCGCGAGCGCCGTCTCGCCGAAGACGCGGTACGAATAGTCTGTCGTGTAGTCCCGTGCCCAACTCGACATTCCACGGCCGAGCGTATCCGGGCAGATGACGAAGTAGGTGTCGGAGAGCGCTGCCGCCGCCTCGTCGAAATCGCGACCGGTGCGCGCCAGCCCATGCCACATCACCAGCGGCGGATTGGCGGGATCGCCCCATTCCGTGACATGCAGTTCGAAACCGCCGGAATGGATGAAGGAAGAGCGATAGTCCGTCATTTGTGCCCGCCCTTGCCGAGTATGGTGCCGACGATGCCCGCCGGGAAGAAATAGACCAGGAGGATGAAAACCACGCCGAGCCAGAGAAGCCAGCGATCGGGATTGAGAAGGTCGGGCAGGAGCGGCAGATTCGCCGTCGCACTTGCGCCCGCCGCCATCAAATCCTTCAGATAGAACTGCGCCAGCGTCATCAGCACCACCCCGATGACGGCGCCGTACATCGTGCCCATACCCCCGATCACCACCATCAGCAGGATGTCGATCATAATGTCGAAGGACAACGCGACATCGGGGCCGACATATTTCAGCCAGACGGCGCGCACGATGCCGGCCAGTGCCGCAATGACCGCTGCGATGCAGAAGATCGCGGTGCGATAGGCGACCACGCGGTATCCGATCGCCTCGGCGCGCATCTCGTTCTCGCGGATTGCTTCCAGCACCGTGCCGAGCGGAGAGACGACGATGCGCAGCAGGGCAAGGAACAGGATCAGCGACGACAGGAAGACGAAATAGTAGAGCGCGAGGCGGCCGTTGAGCGCCACACCGAACACGCGCAGCGCCTTGCCGTCCCCATCGGTCAGGAGTTCGTTGGCGGGCGAGAAGAAGCGCGGCACGGTGAACGTCATGCCGTCCTCGCCGCCGGTGAATTCGGAGAGCTGGCTCGCCAGAACGAGCATCACCGATGCCGCCGCGAGCGTGACCATGGCGAAAAAGATCGCCTTCACCCGCAGCGACAAAAGCCCGATCAGAAACGCCAGAATCAATGCTGCAAGCACACCAAGACCGCCTCCGAGCAGGATCGCATCGAAGCCGGGACCCATGGTCTTGATCGCGATCGCGGTGCCGTAGGCCCCGAGGCCGAAGAACATCGTGTGCGCGAAGGAGACGATGCCGGTGTAGCCGATCAGCAGGTCATAGCTCGCGACCAGAACGATGAAGACGCAGATGCGCGCCGCAACCTCCTGCGCCCGCACATCGGGAAACAGAAACGGCGCGAACATCAGGATCAGGCCGATCGTAAGCACGACGCCGTAGACGGCGAGTCGCACTGCGGGCACGCGGCGTGAGGTGGCCACAGTCGCGGATGATACAGCCATGTCGCTCATCCCTTCACGGCCGGTTTGAGGCCGAACGGCCGCCACAGCAGGATCGCCATCATCAGGATCATGTTCGAGGCGAGCGACATCTTCGGGAACAGGAACGCGACGTAGTTCGCCATCAGCCCCACCAGGATCGCGCCCAGAAGCGAGCCCTCGATCGAGCCAAGTCCGCCGATGATGACCACGATGAAGACGAGGATCATCATCTCCGCCCCGATCGCCGTCGTGATGAGCCCCTGATACCCGGCCCACATCGCGCCGCCCATGGCGGCGAGCGCGGACCCCGCCATGAAGACGGCGATGAACAGCCGGTCGATCCTGAAACCCAACGCCTCGACCATCTCGCGGTTTTCGACGCCGGCGCGGATCAGGAGCCCGATGCGCGTGCGGTTGAGCGCGAAATGCATCGCGATGTAGACCGCAAGTCCCAGCAGGAACGCGAAGATGCGGTAGATCTCGATCGAGACGTCGCCGATGACCAGCGACCCCGTCAGGATCGCCGGGCGCGGCACCGGGATCGGCGCGCCGCCCCAGACCATCAGGATGAACTCGTCGGCGACGATCAGGGCGCCCATGGTGATCAGGATCTGGCGCAGATGGTCCTTATAGACCGGCTTCACGATAATGCGCTCGAAGGCCCAACCGGCGAGTGCGCCGAAGGCGGTCGCGGCCGCAATTGCCATGACGAGCGCGAGGATGTTCAACGCGCCATTGCCGCCCGTGACCCAGCCGCCCGACCAGGCAAGCACGCTCGCCGCGATGAACGCGCCGAAGGACACGAACGCCGAATGGCCGAAATTGAGTACGTCCATCAGGCCGAAGATCAGCGACAGGCCGGAGGCCATCAGGAAGATCATCATGCCCATGGCGAGGCCCGCGACAGTCAGCGTCATCCAAGTCGACGGCCTGCCGATCAGCAGGAACCCGATCAACGCGAGCAGCACCGGAAGCAGCATCACGCCTCCGAAACGCTCGACGGTGCTGGAGATGGATTTCATCATGTCAGTGCGCGTCCATCGAGAGGCTGAGGAACTGGTCCTGCAAGCGCTGGTCTGCGGCGAGGTCGGCCATCGAGCCGCGATGGACGATGCGTCCGTCGTCGATCACCGCGACCGTGGTTCCCAGCGCCTTTGCGAAGTGGAAATTCTGCTCGACAAGCAGGATCGTCGTCTCCTGCGCGATCTCTCGAAACGCATCGACCATCGCCCGGATGATCGCCGGCGCGAGGCCCTTGGTGGGCTCGTCGATCAGGATCATCTCGCGGCGCTCGATGATCGCGCGCGAAATAGCGAGCATCTGCTTCTGGCCGCCGGACAGCGCATGCGCCTGCCGGTCCCAGAACTTTTCCATCGCCGGAAAGAGCGCAAAGACGCGCTGCAGGCGCTGATCGTCGAAACGCCCGCCGGTCGCGGCCAACCGCATGTTTTCCTCGACCGTCAGCCCGCCGAAGATGCCCATATTTTCCGGTACATAGGCGATGCCGAGCTGGGCGATGTCTGGCGTGCGCATGGCGGTGATGTCGTGGTGGCGAAACACGATCGCGCCGGCGCGCGCGCGCCACAGCCCCATGACCGTGCGCAGCGTCGTCGTCTTGCCCGCCCCGTTGCGACCCAACACAACGTGGACGCCACCTTCGGGAATACCGAGCGAGATGCCGTGCAGGATCTGGTACTGCGCGATGTCGGTGTGGACGTCGTCGAGGCGGAGGATCGCGTTCGTCATGCCACCTCCTCCGCGCCGACGCCGAGATAGATTTCGCGCACGATCGGCAGCGCCATGACCTCCGCCGGCTTTCCATCGGCGACGAGTTCGCCGTTGTGCAGCACCACGATGCGGTCGGCGAGCGCACGAACCACGTCCATCTTGTGCTCGACCAGGAGGATGGTCTTCGCCGTGTCCTTCTTGATCTGCGCGATCAGTTCGAGGATCACCGGCGCCTCATCGAGGGACATGCCGGCGGTCGGCTCGTCGAACATGAAGATGTCCGGCTCCATGGCGGCCAGCAGCGCGACCTCAAGCTTGCGCTGGTCGCCATGCGGCAGTGCCGAGGCAGGCAGATGCGCAACGGAAGCGAGACGCGTCTGTTCGAGGTAGGCATAGGCGTTGTCGCGAATATCGGTCAGCGCGGAAGCGCGCGTGAAGATGCGCGGGCCCTGTCCCGCCCGAGCCTGCACCACGAGCCGGACGTTCTCCAACACGGACAGCTTCGGAAACAGGTTGGTGAGCTGGAATGCGCGGCCGATCCCCGCCTTGGCGCGCGCAGAGGCCGAGAAGCGGGTGATGTCGTCGTCACCCTTAAAGATGCGCCCTTCGGTGGGCTTGAGCTGCCCGGAAACGAGGTTGAACCACGTCGTCTTGCCGGCGCCGTTCGGGCCGACGATGACCGTCAACTCGCCGGGATGAAAAGCGCACGAGACGTTGCTGACGGCCGCATGGCCGCCAAAGCGGATCGTCAGGTTTTCCGTGCGGAGGGATGGGCTGGTCACGTTTGCAATTCCTTGGCGCATGCGGCCGCCGATCTCCTCGCCCCGTTCACGGGGAGAGGGTGGCCGAGCGAAGCGGAGGCCGGGTGAGGGGCAGCACTGGATTCGCAATCGCGAGCGCAGCCCCTCATCCGCCTGCCGGCACCTTCTCCCCGTGAACGGGGAGAAGGAAGCTGTCACTCCTGATTGTTCCGGCCGACCGGAATGTCCATCTCATCCGCCTTGATCTCGCGGACGAGCTCCGGCACCGCCCAGTTCACGCCGTCCTCGACCTTGATCTTGAAGTGGTACATGGACTGGAGCGCCTGATGATCCTCGGGACGGAAGGTCATTTCCCCCTTGGGCGTCTCGAAGGTCATGCCTTCCATCGTGGAGATGAGCGTCTCGGTATCCCACTCCTCGGCGGTCTCGAGTGCCTTCACGATCGCCATGGCCGACGCCATGCCGCCAGCGGTGAAGAAGTCCGGCGGCGCGTTGAAGCGCTTCATGTGCTCTTCGACCAGCCAGTCGTTCACCGGGTTCTTGGGCAACTCGTAATAATAGTAGATCGCGCCTTCCATGCCGGGCACCTGCTTGTAGGCGACGAGGGCGGGCAGGATGTTGCCGCCGGTCGACAGTTCGATGTCGTAGCGGTCCAATCCGGCGCCGGCCAGCGGCGTCATGGCATCGATGCCGGCGACATAAATCATGATGACCTTGCGGCCGGGCTGGTCGCGCAGCGCTGCCGAAAGACGCTCGATTGTCGCGGTGAAGTCGCTCGTCTGCTGAGGGACGTACTCTTCCGCAACGAGGTTCGCGCCGGTTCCTTCCAGCGCCCTCTTGAACGCCGCCACACCGTCGCGGCCGAACGCATAATCCTGCGCGAGCGTCGCGACGTAGAGGTTCTCGTCGGGGTTGAGAGCAAGCGCCTGCGCCTGCATGTCCATCGACGAGTTGCGCGAGGTCTTGAACACGTAGCGGTTGGAATCCGGCCCCGTCAGGCCGTCGGCGACAGCCGGCTCGACCAGCAGGATCTTTTCGTATTCCTCGGCCACCGGCAGCAGCGCCATCGCCACGCCGGACGAGGAATCGCCCACCGCGATCAAAGCATCGTCGTCGCCATACGCCTCCGCGAGAAGCGCGCGCCCGACATCGGGCTTGAACTGCGTGTCCTTCTTGATGATCTCGATCTTGCGCCCCTTGACCTCCATCGTGCCCTTGGTCGCGTATTCGAGGCCCATTTCGAAGCCGGTGTGAGTCTGCTTGGAGTAGGCTTCGAGCGGCGAGCCCGACAGCCCGTGCACCAGCGCGATCTTGACCGGGTCTTCCTGTGCCCCAGCCGGCGCACCCATCAGAGCAGTGGCCATGGCCAGCGCCGCAAACAGCTTCTTCATGCTAGTCTCCTCCCTGGGTCGGCGGACATGTGCGCTGCGGCCGTCTATCCGCCCGGTCAAGCGGCCGCTTCATCAGTCTGTCTGAACGGAGAAATGCGCTGGCGCGCGCCACATGCGGGGCGTACACCAAGCTCGCGTTCCTCCCGATCCCGCCGCGCAGGCCAACTGGCCTTCTCCCACTGGCACGGCTTGATCTTGGGGCTATTATCGGATTTGAGCGTCTCCACTCGCAATATCGTAGAAATACGCAACCATGTCGTCCTCCGCGGAACTGCACGAACTCGCCTTCGAATGCGCGCCGATCGGCCTCGTCGTCACCGAGAGCCGCATCATCCGCGCGTGCAATCCCGCATTCGCCCGGATGTTCGGCCATGCGCGCGAGGATCTGGTCGATCGCTCCTTCGCGATCCTCTACCCGTCATTCGAAGAATTCGTGCGCATCCGGGATGTCGGTGTCGAGCCGCTCAGGCGCGACAACCGCTATTCGGACGAGCGCATCATGGCGCGCAAGGACGGATCGCTGTTCTGGTGCCGCGTGCGGGGGCACTCTCTCACACGAGACGACGACCCCCTGCGCCGTGCCGTGTGGAGCTTCGCCGATCTGTCGGAAACGCGCCACGTTCTGGACCTGACGACGCGCGAGCGCCAGATCGTCATGCATCTGGGCGAGGGCCGGACGTCGAAGGAGATCGCGCGGACGCTCTCCATTTCACCCAGAACGGTCGAGGCCTATCGCGCCCGATTGCTCAAGAAATGCGGCGCGTCGAACGTGGCGGAACTGCTCTCGCATCTGAGTTCCATGCCACATTGAAGGGATGGTGGTTCAGACGTGCTGGCCGCCATTGATGTGGATTTCGGAGCCGGTCACGTAGGACGCCTGATTGGAACACAGGAAATAGATGATGTCGGCAACTTCGCTCGTCGCGCCAAGGCGGCGCAGCGGGATCGTCTCGACGATCTTGTCGGTGCCCGGCGACAGAATCGCCGTATCTATTTCGCCGGGCGCTATCGAATTGACCCGAATGCCGTGCGGCCCGAAATCCGCTGCCATCTCGCGCGTCAGCGAGGACAAGGCCGCCTTCGATGTCGCATAGGCTGTGCCCGCGAAGGGATGCACGCGGCTGCCTACGATCGAGGTGACGTTGACGATCGCACCCTTGGCCATGGCCAGTTCCTTGAACAGGCCGCGCGCCAGCATGATCGGGGCGAAGAAATTCACCTGAAACACGTCGCGCCAGACATGCATCGGCGTTTCGATCGAGTTCATGCGATCGCCGCCGTCCAGCTTCGGCGAAATCGCCGCATTGTTGACGAGGGCCGCCAGCTTGCCGCCCTTTTCCTCGATGCGATGCCGGATTTCGGCAACCGCGAGACCGACATCCTCGGGATCGGACAGATCGACCTTGATGTGATCTTCGGGACCGGCCGGCCAGGGACAGTCCTCCGCGAAAGCCTGCCGCGAACAGGTGATCACGCGCCAACCTTCGCGCGAGAAGCGCTTGACAGTCGCGTGGCCGATACCGCGGCTCGCGCCGGTCAGCACCAATGTGGGTCGTGTCTCGGTGTCGGCCATGGGGAGCGCTCCTGATGGGCGCTATGTAACGGATGCGGCGGGGGAAGGCGAGAGCGGCGAACTGTCCATCGCTCAGTTGCCCATGATGACGTCCATGATCGATCCGATCGGCCGCGCACCCTGTGGTCCCACGTCACCCGGAGGCATCGGCGCGTCGATAGACGCGGTGTAGCCGCCGCCCTGCGATGGGATAGCCACGGCATCGTTTTCGCCGGCGGTGCGCAGGATATCCTCGACCTGGCTGAAGATGCGTCCGTTCCAGTTGCCCGGAAGATTGGCGACTGGCACGCCCTCATGGGCTGCGGTCATGAACTCGTTCCACGCCATCGCAGGCAGGGAGCCGCCCGTCATGTTCTTGGTCGCCGACCCGTCGTCGTTGCCGAACCACACGCCGGTCGTCAGGTTCGCCGTGTAGCCCACGAACCAGGCGTCGCGTGAATTCTGCGATGTTCCCGTCTTGCCCGCGGCCGGCCAGCCGAAGGCGGCCCTGCGCGCGGTACCGTCGGAAACCGTCTCGGCCATCATCGCGTTCATCATGCCGACGATCTCGGGACGAATGACCCTCGGGCCATTGTTCGACGGGTGCTGGTAGAGGATTTCGCCTTTCGCAGACGTCACGCGCTTGACGAAGTGGATGTCGGGCCGCGTCCCGCCATTGGCGAACGGCACGTAGGCGGCGGTCAGTTCGAGCGGCGTCACTTCGGACGTTCCAAGCGCGATCGACAGGTTTGGCTCGAGGTTCGATTCGATGCCCATGCGCCACGCCGCTTCCACGATCGCAGCAGGCCCGACCTCGCTGGCAAGCTGCACCGCCACGGAATTCAAAGACTTCGCAAGCGCTGTCGAGAGCGACACTTGGCCGTAGAACTTGTCGCCATAGTTGCGCGGTGCCCATTTGCCGATCTTGATCGGCGCATCGTTGCGCAGCGTATCAGGAAACAGACCCTTTTCCAGCGCAGCCATGAAGACGAAAGGTTTGAACGCCGAGCCGGGCTGGCGGCGCGCCTCGGAGGCGCGGTCGAACTGGCTTGTCGCATAGTCATAACCACCGACCATCGCGCGCACGGCGCCCGACGCGTCGATCGACACCAGCGCGCCCTGGCTCACATTGTGCTTCTTGCCCTCGTCATCGATCAGGCGACGGATCGACGCCTCGGCGAATGTCTGAAGGACGAGATCGACCGTCGTTTCGACGACGATATCCTGGCGCACCTCGCCGATAAGCTGCGGCAGTTCCTCCATGATGCGATCGGCGAAATAATGCTCGGACCCCGTCCAGTAGGCGGCCGCGCGGACGGCGGGCGTGCTCATCGCGCTCGCCAGTTCCTTGTCGCCGATCATGTCGGTGTCGCGCATCGCCCTCAGCACGATCTGCGAGCGGCTCTCGGCCGCCTGCGGATCGCGTGCCGGCGACAGGCGCGACGGCGCCTTGAGGAGGCCCGCCAGCAGCGCCGCTTCCGACAGGCTCACATCGCGCGCGGACTTGCCGAAATAGCGCCGCGAGGCCGCTTCGACGCCGTAGGCTCCTGATCCGAAATAGACCCGGTTCAGGTACATTTCCAGAATCTGGTCCTTCGAATATTCAGTCTCGAGCCAGAACGCCATCAGGACCTCCTGCACCTTGCGCTCGATCGTGCGCTCGGGCTTGAGGAACAGGTTCTTGGCAAGCTGCTGGGTGAGTGTCGAACCGCCCTGACTGAAACGGCGATCGACGAGGTTACCCACGACCGCGCGGCCGAGCCCCATCGGATCGATGCCGAAATGGGAGTAGAAGCGACGATCCTCGATCGCCATCACCGCCTGCGGAATGTAGGGCGACATCTCGTGCAGCCCGACGGCCTCACCGCCGGTCATGCCGCGATTGGCGACGAGTTGACCATTGACCGAGACGATCCGCACGTTCGGCGGACGGTCGGGAATGGCCCAGGTGGTGGCCGACGGCATCTGCGCGCCGTAGTAAACCACGATGCCGGCACCGGCGATGCCGCCCCAGATGCCCAGAACCATCGTCCAGTAGATCGCGCCGCGCATCAGCCCGAAGAAGCCGCGCCGTTTGCGCGGCGACTTTCCACGCCTTGAGGATGGCGGCTTGCGCCCGCCTCCACCGCCCGATCCGCCGGACGATTTGCGTTTCGGAGCGGTCCTCGCCTTGCGCGAGGACGGCATGACGCGATCGTCATCGCTGACGAAAAAGCCGGGGCCCTCGTCCGAGGACCCGCCGAAGGTCGGCTCTATGCGTGCGTTTCGATTTCGGCTGGCCATTCCGTGCGCGGTCCGTCTGCGATTTGAGGCAACGGGGTCGCGATGGAGACTAAATGCGGCGATTTAAGGGGGTGTTAAGGCTGGCGAGGACGCAGGGGGCGCGCTTTCGGGATGAGCACTGTCCTTAGCGGGACCGGCACGACCGAGGGATTCGTAACGCGCCTTGAGCATTTCGGGATACTGCGAATCAAAGTGGCGTTCGAACTCCCGGGCTGTCGCCTCGAAATCTGCACGGTGAACCGCACCGGTCTTCAGGGTCGCAGCCTCACCGAACTCTTTTCGCTGTTCCTGAATGTATCCTTCTAGTATCTTCCAATAGAGACATACATTGATTCCCCACAGATTGCGAAGATGCTTAGGATTAATCAAGGATTGCCGCGCGTAATAACACATTCTCGAATATGCGTTTGCTACCCTCTGCGCAGAAATCTTTTCCTCGTTGCCCCATAACCGAAAATCGGAAGACGCCTCTCGTAAGCGCTTTTCATCGCTTTTGACGGCATCCATTTGTTCCGCCGCCCATGCGAGTACCTGAGCCGTACGCGATGCCTGACCTTCCTGAACGCTTCTGAAGCCGACGGCGACCGTCAACAACAGCGTTATATTGATGAGGAATGTGAAAAACGCCGCAATCGCACTGACGCCGTTCCAGTCGAATTGCTGCAGATTCAGGTGGTCTGGATAGACTATCGCCCCGCTGGAATGCGCGAAGAAAAACATCGCCATAAATCCCGCGAAGAAAATCACGAAAGCTGCAACGATAAGAATAAGCGTACGCATACCAACCCCAGCCACCCCGCCCATGACTGAAATCACAAAAACCCTTACCCGGTAATTAATCAGCCACGCTGTCGACATACACTGGTCGAGAGTTAGGTTGATGCCTCTCACCCCGCAAACAGCCGTGCCTCTCGCGATTCCGGTTTCATCTCGATCGAGAAACCCGGCGCTGCCGGCGGCATATAGGCGGCGTTGCGGATCACGCAGGGCTCGATGAAATGCTCGTGCAGGTGGTCGACATATTCGATCACCCTGCCCTCGCGTGTGCCGGACACGCAGACATAGTCGATCATCGAGAGATGCTGAACGTATTCGCAGAGGCCGACGCCGCCGGCATGGGGGCAGACCGGCAGGCCGTATTTGGCGGCCATCAGCAGGACGGCGAGAACTTCGTTGACGCCGCCGAGGCGGCAGGCGTCGATCTGCACGACATCAATCGCGCCGCGCATGATCAACTGCTTGAAGACGATGCGGTTCTGGCACATCTCGCCGGTCGCGACCTTCACGGGCGCGACGCCTTTGCGGATCGTGCGATGCCCCTCGACATCGTCGGGACTGGTCGGCTCCTCGATGAACCACGGTCTTGCGAAAGCGAGTTTCTGGACCCAATCGATCGCCTCTGAAACCTCCCAGACCTGATTGGCATCGATCATGAGATTGACGTCGGGACCGACCGTTTCGCGTGCGATCGTGAGGCGGCGGATGTCGTCGTCGAGGTCGCGGCCGACCTTCATCTTGATGTGGTTGAAGCCGGCATCGACCGCCTCGCGGCAAAGCCGGCGCAGCTTGTCGTCGTCATAGCCGAGCCAGCCGGCCGATGTCGTGTAGCAGGGATAGCCCTCGCGCTGGAGCGTCGCGATGCGCTCGGCCTTGCCTTGCTCTTTTGCCCGCAACAGGCCGAGCGCCTCATCCGGCGTGATGCAGTCCGTGAGGTAGCGAAAATCGATGCAGCGGACGAATTCCTCGGGGCTCATCTCGGCAACGAGACGCCAGACCGGCTTGCCCTCAATCTTCGCCCACAGATCCCAGACGGCATTGACGACCGCGCCGGTCGCCAGATGGATCGCGCCCTTGTCGGGCCCAATCCAGCGCAACTGGCTGTCGGACGTCACGTGACGCCAGAATGCGCCAATGTTGCCGGCGACCTTGTCCATGTCGAGCCCGACCACGAGATGGCGCATCGCCTCGATCGCGGCACAGCAGATCTCGTTGCCGCGCCCGATGGTGAATGTCAGGCCGTGGCCCTCATGTGCGCCGTCGGTCTTGAGGATCACATACGCCGCGGAATAGTCCGGGTCGGGATTCATCGCGTCCGAACCGTCGAGTTGAAGAGAGGTCGGGAAACGCAGGTCGAGCACCTGCATATCGACGATACGGGTCATGGCGTGAATCTCGCACTGTCTTGAAAAGGTGACGGCGGCTTTCGCCGCCGCCACCGGATGCTGCGGACGGATCAGTCGTAGAGAACGGCCGCGATCTCCGGGTCGTCGATGTTCGACTTGTCGTACCAGAAGAAGCCGGTATCGATGTTCTTCTCGACGGCTTCGCCCTTTGCGGCCTTCACGGCGGCAGCGACGGTTTCGTAGCCGATGCCGACGGGGTTCTGGGTGATCGCGCCGGCCATCGAGCCGTCCATGATCGCAGCCTTCTGCTGCGTGCCGGAATCGTAGCCGATGATGACGAGCTGGCGGTTCAGTTCGCGCGCGCCGTTGACGACGCCGATCGCCGAGCCCTCATTCGCACCGAAGATGCCCTTCAGGTCGGGATTGGCCTGCAGGATCGACTTGGTGATCTCAGTAGACTGGAGCTGATCGCCCGCGCCATACTGGACGGACACGACCTCGATGTTCGGATACTTCTCCGCGATACGGTTCACGAAGCCGTCGCGGCGATCGATGCCGGTGCGGCTGGTCTGGTCATGCACGACGAGCGCGATCTTGCCCTCGCCGCCGATGAGCTCGGCCATCTTGTCGGCTGCGAGCGCTGCGGCAGCCACGTTGTCAGTCGAAGCGGTGGTCACCGGAATATCGCTGTCGACGCCGGAGTCGAAGGCGACGATCGGGATACCGGCATCCTTGGCCTGCTGGAGCAAAGGGGTCGCAGCCTGGCTGTCAAGCGCGGCAAAGCCGATCGCGGCCGGCTTCTTGGCCAATGCGGCGGCCAGCATGTCGATCTGGCGATCGACCTGTGCCTCGGTGTCCGGGCCTTCAAAGGTGACGGTGACGCCAAGCTCGGCTGCCGCCTTGTCCGCGCCGGCCTTCACGGCCTGCCAGAACTGATGCTGGAAACCCTTCGAGATCAGAGCGATATAGGTGTCCTGGGCCATGGCGGGGACACTCGTTCCCAACATCGCGACGGCGCCGATAGCGCCCAGTAATGTGCGTCGGTTGAACATTGCATTTCCTCCTGGTTACACGTCTGACTGTTGCTCTCGGGACGTTTTCCGCCCTCTGTCGTCTCTTGGCGCAGATCGCCCGCGCGGTGTCCCTTACAGTTTCCGGCGCCGCAGCATGTCGATGTAGACTGCGAGGATGATGATCGAGCCGGTCACCACGGTCTGCCATTCCTGCGCGACGGACAGGATGCGCAGCCCATTGAGCAGGACGCTCATGATCAGCGCGCCGATCAGCGTGCCGAGGACGGTTCCACGTCCGCCCGACAAAGACGTTCCGCCGATCACGACTGCCGCGATGGCATCGAGTTCGTAGCCCTGGCCGAGTGCGGGCTGCGCGGAGTTGAGGCGCGACGCGATCAACAGGCCGGCTATGCCGCAGATGGAGCCCGCGAGCGCATAGACCGCGATCTTCCAGCGGTCGGTGTTGACGCCGGAAAGGCGAACGGCCTCCTCGTTCGAGCCCAGCGCGAAGGTGTAGCGGCCGAGCGCGGTCTTCGACAGGATGAAGCTGACGACGATCGCGACGAGGAACAGCACCAGAACGCCATTCGGGATCGGCACCGCCGGGATGAACGAGCCTATGATCGAGCCCTGCGCGATCTGCGTGAAGCCCGGCGTATCGTTGAAATAGATCGGCCGCGTGCCCGAGATGACGAGCGACAGCCCTTTCAGGATGAGCATCATGCCGAGCGTGGCGATGAAGGGCGGCACCTTGAGCTTGGCGATGAAGACGCCCGAGACCAGCCCGGCCGCGCAGCCGGCGAGGATCGCGGCTGCGATACCCAGCGGCAGCGGCATGCCCCAATAGGTCAGCACCACGCCTGCGATGACGGCGCAGAACGTCATCAGCGTTCCCACCGACAGGTCGATGCCGCCGGTGATGATGACGAGCGTCGCCGCGATGGCCAGCACGCCATTGACCGACGTCGCCTGCAGGATCGCGAGGATGTTGCTCGTCTGCATGAAATTCGGCGAGGCGAGGCTGAAACCCACCACCAGGAAGATGAGGCTCGCAAAAGCCAGCAGCCGATGATGGGCGCCCGAAACGCGCACCGCAGGCGCGGCGGCCGCTGTGGTCGCAGTGGTGCTCACGTCGTTCCTCCCATGGCCGGTTCCCGACTGTCCGTCCGCGTGCCGTCGCCGCGCAAAGTGGCGAGTCGCATGATCTCTTCCTGCGACGTGCCGCCGGGCAGGATGCCGGTCAGCCGCCCCTCGCACATCACGGCAATCCGGTGGCTCAGGCGCAGCACTTCGGGCAGTTCAGACGAGATCATGATGATAGCCCGGCCCTGATCGGCCAGTGAATTCAGGAGCTTGTAGATTTCGCTCTTGGCGCCGACATCGATGCCGCGCGTCGGTTCGTCGAAGATCAGGATTTCGCAGTCGCGCAGGAGCCACTTGGCGATGACGACCTTCTGCTGATTGCCCCCGGAGAGCAGTCGCGCCTCCTGGGTATCCGCCGGCGTCTTGATCGACAGTTTCGAGATGTAGCCCAGCGCCTCGTCGCGCATCGCGGATTCACGCAGAATGCCGCCCGTGCCGGTGAACCGCGACAGGCTTGCGAGCGCGATGTTGTTGCGCACGTCCATGGCGGTCGCGAGGCCGAAATGCTTGCGATCCTCCGACAGATAGCCGATGCCGGCGCGCACCGCGTCCTGCGGACGCCTGATCGTCATCCTGCTTCCGTTAACGAAAATCTCGCCGGCCTCGATCGCGTCGGCACCGAAAATCGCGCGCGCGACTTCGGTGCGCCCTGCCCCCATCAGGCCTGCGAAGCCGAGGATTTCGCCTTTGCGGACAGAGAAACTGACGTCGCGGATTTCGCGGCCGCGCCTGAGCCCACGTACCTCCAACGCGACCGGCGCGCCTTCGAGGTCGGGAATCTCGGTTTTCTCGTTGGAGAGCTTGCGGCCGACCATCATCGAGATGATCGTCTCCACCGGGGTCTCCGCGGCCGGCACGGTGCCCACGGTCTCGCCGTCGCGCATGACCGTCACGCGATCCGCGATCTGCTTCAGTTCGTCCATCTTGTGCGAGATGTAGACGATGCCGACGCCTTCCGATTTCAGCCTGCGGATGATGGCGAACAGGTCGGCGATTTCGGCATCGTTGAGGGCCGCTGTGGGCTCGTCCATGATCAGAACGCGCGACCGATAGGACAGAGCCTTGGCGATCTCGACCATCTGCTGGCGCGCGATAGTCAGCCCCTGAACCGGCGTGCGCGGATCGAGCGACAGGTGCATGCCGGCGAAGATTTCCGCGACGCGCGCATTGAGCGCCGCCTCGTCGAGGAGGAGACCGGCAGCCTTGCGCGGTTCGCGGCCGATCAGGATGTTCTGTGCGGCCGTCAGGTCCGGCATCAGGCTCAGTTCCTGATGAATGATTCCGATGCCGAGCGCCTGAGCGGCACCCGGGCTGCCAATTTCGGCGGGACGGCCATCGACCAGGATCGCACCGCGATCGCGCGGATAGATGCCGGCAAGGATTTTCATCAGGGTGGATTTGCCGGCGCCATTCTCGCCCATGAGGGCATGGACCTCGCCGGCCAGCAGTTCGAACCGTGCACCGTTCAGCGCGATCACGCCCGGAAACGCCTTGTCGATGCCGGCCATCGAAATCAGGGGCGTTTCAGTGCGGACCGGTTGCATCAGATGGTCACCCCTCCATCGACCAGCATGGCCTGGCCGGTCACGAAGCGGGATTCGTCTGACAGGACGTAGACGACCATCGGAGTGATGTCGTCGACCAGGGCAAGCCGCCCCATGGGCTGCCGCGCCACGAAGTCCTTCTGCGCCTGGACGGGGTCTGGCGATGCCGCGATGCGCTCGCGCAACGAGGGTGTGTCCACCGTGGCGGGGCACAGGCAGTTGCAGCGCACGCCCTGCTTCAGGAAGTCGGCGGCGATCGCCTTGGTCAAGCCGATGACGGCGGCCTTCGACGCGCCATAGGCGAAGCGGTTGGGAAAGCCTTTCACCGACGAGGCCATCGACGCCATGTTGAGGATGGATACGTTTCCGGTCGTGGTGGCGCGTTCCAGCATGCCGGGGAGAAAGAGGCGGAGCGTGCGGTACATCGCCTTCACGTTCAGATCGAACGAGAAATCCCAATCCTTCTCCTCGCAGTCGAGGATGGAGCCGTTGTGGACGTAACCGGCGCAGTTGAAGAGGCCGTCGAGCTGAGGGAGCCGTTTCGCCAGATCGGCGATTGCCGCGCCATCCAGAACATCCAGCCGGTGCGTTTCGACGGAGCCTCCGGCAGTCGGCTCCGATGCCAGACCGCGCAAGGCTTCTTCGTTCACGTCGGTGGCGATCACATGCGCACCCTGCGCGCTCAGCGCGAGCGCGCTCGCCCTGCCGATACCCTGGCCGGCGGCCGTAACGAGAACGGTCTTGTCCTTCAAACGCATGAGCCGATGGTCCTCCCAGCCAATCTGCAACGTCAGATTCTATATACAAACAGATCGTTCATATGTAAACTCGCTTTCTATAGACGCCTGAAGAACCGGGGAGGAAAACACGAGATGGAAGCCTCGGCCGCGAAGCCAAAAAGAGGCCCGGAAACCGAGGATCGCTACCGCGCGCCGGCCCTCGACAAAGGTCTCGATATCCTCGAACTGCTGTCCGAGCAGCCGCGCGGCCTGACCCGCGGCGAGATCGTCAAGGCCATGGGCCGTGGCCCGAGCGAGATTTATCGCATGCTTGAGCGCCTCGTCGCGCGCGACTATGTCAGCCGCTCCGCCGAAGGCGATCGCTATGCGTTGACGATGAAGCTGTTCATGCTGGGCCATCGCCATCCGCCGGTGCGGCGTCTCGTGGCGCGTGCATTGCCGCTAATGGATGAGTTCGCCCGCGAGGCCATGCAGTCGTGCCACCTCGTGGTGCCGGATCGCAGCGCATCGATCGTCGTGGCGCAGGCTACCTGCCCCGGAAATTGGGAATTCGGTATCCGCGTCGGAACGCCGATCGATCTGTTCGGAACGGGGTCTGGGCGAACGCTGCTCGCGTTCCGCGATCCCCATCCGTCGGGTCACGCCGCAATCGAATGGCAGAGCGATGCGATCCGGGCGAAGCTCTCGGCGATCGAGGACGAACTCGACGAATGCCGGACACTCGGCTACCGGATCGGCGCAAGCCGCCAGATACGCGGCGTCGACGACATCAGCGTGCCCATCCTGTCCGAAAGCTACGCGATCGCCGTTCTGACATGCCCATACATCCAGCGCATCGACGGGAAAGAGCAGCCCGAGGCGACATACGTCCTCGCGCTGCTCAAGGATATCGCCGGCCGCCTGTCGCTGAGCTAGACTCAGCGACGCAACGGACCGGCGTGCTGGTCGCGAACTAACGCGCTGCCAGAAGGTCGCCGACTTCGAGCAGGATAAACTCGTTGTGGGCAGCCGCTCCGATTTCCCGGCCGCCCGAGAACGGCAGATTGTTGTCGTTGGCAACGAGAATGTGGGTGTCGTCGACCCGCATCACATCCTCGATGGTGAAGAACGGAAAGGTGAACTTGCCCGTCAGGTCGCGGTCGGCCTGGGTCTCCAGAATCGCCTTCCCGTCCGGATCATCGATATCCATCAGGTCGATATGGCCGATGCGGTGGATGAACCCCTCATCGTCGATGCGCCCGGTATCCACCAGCACGACATTCTTGACACGCGCCGGGTTGGGATAGCAGGCAGACTTGTCGTCATCGGTACAGGCCAGGCTTGGATCGCCCTCGCCATTGTCGCGTTCGATGATCAGGGCCCGCGTCTCGTCGATGAAGTTGAAGTCGCCGATAGCCTTCGCGCCCTCCGCCAGGCGGAACTTGTAGCTGTCGCCGGTCCATGTGCCGCCCTGCGTATCGAAGGTGATCACGCGCAGAAAATCGCCCTCGGGTGTCCCATCATCAGCCAAAAGCGGCTTTTCCAGCATCGCCCAAAGCAGATCAGTTCCCGGTTGCAGGCCCATGCCCTCATAGCCGCCCGAACGCTGAACGCGGAAATCCTTTCCCGCTGCGGCCGGCACGATGGTGCCGGGCGTATCCGGGCCGCGCAACTCCTCACCGTCGAGCATCGTCGGGTAGACGTCGCGGATGCGCCCGTCTTCCGCGGCGCGAAGGAGGTACGGACCGAACTCTTCGCCGATCCAGATTTCACCGTTCAGGTACTGGATGCTTTCCGGATCGAAATCCGCGCCGGTCAGGTAGCGGCTCTCCGTCGCTTCATAGGCGATCCGGAAGGGAACCTTGCGATCCGGGTCGCGAAGGAAGATCGTCTCCACGCGCTCGACGATGCCGGTGTCGAAATCCGGCTTCATGCGATGGAAGAACAGCAGTGCGTCAGGGCTGTTGATCTTGGAGCCGAAACCATTGTCCGTCAGCGTGAAGATGCTGCCGTCGTCGGCCAGGTTCATCGCGAAACCGGACATCCCCTGCACGGGCTGACCGATGAAAGGCAGGGAAATGCCGGTCGGGTGGCTGCCATAAGCGGCACCGACGTCGCCCGGCGCAGACATGGCCACGTGGTTCGGCGTCTTTCCGGTGAATTTGCCGGATACCCACGCATCCCTAGGCGCATCCGCAGGCGGAGTGACGAGGGTCAACGCGGGGAGGTAAGCGTGTCCCGCAAGCTTCGCCGGGAACGTCTCCTCGGCCGATGCCGGGATGTGGATGGCGGAAAGCGCGACGGCCGTCAGCAAAGCGTGTCTGAACATAGTGGGAGGCTCCTTGGTGGTGAGAAGCTCTCCCGTAGTGTGCGCCTGTGACAGGCGCGCTTCAGAACAGTGACACTCGCGTTACAATGCCCGGCGCAGTGCCAGGGATGCGGAATCAGTCTGAAGTCTGCGATGGCTCATCCGGGACGGTGAGCCATCGATCATCATGAAGCGAACGGACGTCAGACGTCCAGATTCGCCACCGAAAGCGCGTTTTCCTGGATGAAATCACGGCGAGGCTCGACCTCGTCGCCCATCAGGCGCGAGAACAGCGAATCCGCGTCCGTGGCATCCGGCACCTTCACCTGCAGCAGGGTCCGCACGTTCGGATCGAGCGTCGTTTCCCAGAGCTGCTCGGCGTTCATCTCGCCAAGACCCTTGTAGCGCTGCATGGAGAGGCCCTTGCGGCCGGTCGCGAAGATCGCGTCAAGCAGTGCAAGCGGGCCTGAAATCGGCTCGGAGACCTCGCGGCGCTTGAGCACCGGCTGCTTGTCGTAGACTTCCTGCAGGCGCGCGGCGTAGCGATCGAGCGCACGGGCATCGGCCGAGCCGATCAACGCGGCGTCGAGCGTAACCGTCTCCTTCACGCCACGAACAGTCCGCTCGAAGACCAGGCCGCCCGCGCCTTCGTTGGACGGGTTCGCGCGGCCTTCCCAGCCACGTTCCGTTTCTTCGGAGATGATGTCGAGGCGACGGGCCACATAGGCCGCGGCTTCGACCGCGCGCGCGGGGCTTGCGAGAACTTCGGCGTTGAGCGCGCCGGCGATCGCCGCCTGCTCCACCACCATGCGCGAATAGCGCGTATGCAGTCCGTTGATCAGCGTGCGCAGCGCGACCGCATCGTCGATGACCGACCGCAGATCGGCGCCGGCCCGGACTTCGCCGTCCGACAGCGTCAGCGACGCTTCGTCGAGGCCCGAGGTGATCAGGAATTCCTCGAAGGAGCGCTCGTCCTTGATGTATTGCGCCGACTTGCCGCGCGTCACTTTGTAGAGCGGCGGCTGCGCGATATAGAGATGGCCGCGCTCGATCAGTTCCGGCATCTGGCGGAAGAAGAACGTCAGAAGCAGGGTACGGATATGGGCGCCGTCGACGTCGGCGTCGGTCATGATGATGATCTTGTGGTAGCGCAGCTTTTCGGCGTTGAACTCGTCCTTGCCGATGCCCGTGCCGAGCGCCGTGATCAGCGTGCCGATCATGTCGGAGCCGAGCATGCGGTCGAAGCGTGCGCGCTCCACATTGAGGATCTTGCCGCGCAGCGGCAGGATCGCCTGGTTCTGGCGCGAACGGCCGGACTTTGCCGACCCGCCTGCCGAGTCACCCTCGACGATGAAGATTTCAGACTTTGCCGGATCGCGCTCCTGGCAGTCGGCCAGCTTGCCCGGCAAGGAGGTGATGTCGAGCGCGCCCTTGCGCCGCGTCAGTTCACGCGCCTTGCGCGCGGCCTCGCGGGCGGCTGCCGCCTCGACCACCTTGCCGATCAGGATCTTGGCTTCGGCGTTGTGCTCTTCGAGCCAAGTTCCGAGCGCTTCGTTGACGAGGCTCTCGACGACGGGGCGAACCTCCGACGAAACCAGCTTGTCCTTGGTCTGCGAGGAGAATTTCGGATCGGGAACCTTGACCGACAAAACGGCGGTCAGGCCCTCGCGGCAATCGTCGCCGGTGAGCGAGACCTTCTCCTTCTTCGTGATGCCCGACGCCTCGCCATAGCTCGTCACCTGGCGCGTCAGCGCGCCGCGGAAGCCGGCTAGATGGGTGCCGCCGTCACGCTGCGGAATGTTGTTAGTGAAGCACAGCACGTTCTCGTGGTAGGAATCGTTCCACCACATCGCGACTTCGACGGTGATGTCGTCGCGCTCCGAGCGGATGAAGATCGGCGACGCGATCAGCGGCTTCTTGGCGCGGTCGAGATATTTGACGAACTCTTCCAACCCGCCGTCGTAAAGCAGTTCCTGGGTCTTCACGTCCGCGTGGCGGGCATCGGTCAGGATGATGCGCACGCCCGAATTCAGGAAGGCGAGCTCGCGCAGGCGATGCTCCAGCGTTCCGTAGTCGAACTCGACCATCGTGAAGGTTTCGGCCGACGGGAAGAACGTGATCTCAGTGCCGCTGCGGCCTTCATTGGTGCCGGGCTGCTTCTCCTCGACATAGGTTCCCGTCACGGTCAGCGGACCATCGGAATTGCCATGCGTGAAGCTCATCTCATGGATCTTGCCGTTGCGGCGGATCTTCATCTTGAGCCACAGGGAGAGCGCGTTGACGACCGAAACGCCGACGCCGTGCAGACCGCCGGAAACCTTGTAGGAGTTCTGGTCGAACTTACCGCCGGCGTGAAGCTGCGTCATAATGACCTCGGCAGCCGACACGCCTTCGTCATGCATGTCGGTCGGGATGCCGCGGCCATTGTCGGTCACAGTAACCGAACCATCGGGATTGAGCGTGACGGACACGAGATCGGCATGTCCGGCAAGCGATTCGTCGATCGCGTTATCGACGACTTCGTAGACCATGTGGTGCAGGCCCGAGCCGTCGTCGGTGTCGCCGATATACATGCCCGGCCGCTTGCGCACGGCATCCAGGCCCTTGAGAACCTTGATGGAATCCGCGCCATATTCGTTCTCGCCGGCGGCGCCGTTCTCGGTCTCGTCGCTCATGAAATTCCAATCTTGCCATTCACGGAATTCGGCGTCGCGAACAGAGTCGAATCACGCGCCATAAGATGCCCAAGATATAGGCTTTCGAGGTGGCTTTTCCAAGGTTTGAACGGCTTTGAGAGCGATTCGGCTGTTGATCGCCGGAAGGCCGTGCATGGCGCCATCGCGCAATCTTCATTTGCCGCCCGCCGCACCGGTTCCTAGATAGGGATCACACAGCGGAGTGACCATGGACGCCACGCCAAGACCCTTCGTGCCGCCGGCACCGAAGCCGCGCACGAAACCGCCATCGACGCTGCAGATGATCAGGATCGTCTATCGTAACCCGCTCGAATTGTGGGGCGAGCCGTCCTACAACGAGCCGTGGATTTCGATCTCGACGGGCATCGGCGGGCCGCTGGTGATTGCGAACGATCCCGGTCTCATCCGCCATGTCCTCGTCGACAATGTGAAGAACTACAAGATGGCGCGGGTACGCCAGAAGATTCTGCGCCCGATCCTGCATGACGGCCTGCTGACCGCCGAGGGCGAG
Organism: Mesorhizobium sp. CAU 1732; assembly: GCF_039888675.1. Classification (NCBI taxonomy): domain Bacteria; kingdom Pseudomonadati; phylum Pseudomonadota; class Alphaproteobacteria; order Hyphomicrobiales; family Phyllobacteriaceae; genus Mesorhizobium; species Mesorhizobium sp. CAU 1732. Next base: position 730,184 of record NZ_JBDQQR010000001.1, on the reverse strand, counting down.
GTGTGGAAGCGCTCGCGCAAGGCGATGGCCCCGGTCTTCACGCCACGCCATATTGCGGGCTTTGCCGGCCCCATGCGCCGCGTTTCGGAAGAGTTCGCGGCGCGCTACGAGGTCGGCTCCACCGTCTATGTCGCGCGCGACATGACGATGCTGACCTATGAGATTCTCGCCGAGACGCTGTTTTCTGGCGAGATCGCGGGCAATCCGGGCGACTTCGCGCATCAGGTCGATCATCTGTTCGAGACGATGGGACGGGTCGATCCGCTCGACCTTCTCGGCGCACCGGACTGGATGCCGCGCTTCACGCGCATCCGGGGACGCAAGGCGCTCGCCTTCTTCCGTTCGCTGGTAGCCGAGACCGTGCGGATGCGGAAGGAAAAGCTCGCGGCCGACGCCGCGGGCGCGCCGGAGGATTTCCTGACACTGCTCCTGAGGGCGGAAGGTCCCGACGGGCTCACCCGATCGGAGATCGAGGACAACATCATCACCTTCATCGGTGCCGGCCATGAGACCACGGCGCGGGCGCTCGGCTGGACGCTGTTCTGCCTCGCCGAAGCGCCGTGGGAGCGCGAGCGGGTCGAGGCCGAGATCGACGCGGTACTGGCGACCACGCCGGATCCGTTCGACTGGCTGGGCAGGATGCCGTTCACGCGCGCAGCCTTCGAGGAGGCGATGCGGCTCTATCCGCCCGCGGCCTCGATCAGCCGCGAGGCGATCACCCCGGACCGCTACAAGGACCTCGAGATCGTCGCGGGCGCACAGATCCAGATCATGCCCTGGACGATCCATCGCCATCGCAAGCTCTGGGACGACCCGGAAGCCTTCCTGCCGGAGCGCTTCCATCCCGAAAACCGCGATGCGATCGACCGCTTCCAGTACCTGCCGTTCGGCGCTGGTCCCCGCATCTGCATCGGCGCGAGCTTCGCCATGCAGGAGGCGGTCATCGCGATGGCGGTGCTGATGTCGCGCTTCCGCTTCGACAGCGTCGCCGAAACCAATCCGTGGCCCGTTCAGAAGCTGACGACGCAACCGCAGGGCGGTCTCCCGATGAGGGTGACCGCGCGTTGATCATACGGCAGCGCGGCGTATCAGGTCAGCCGCCTTTTCCGCAATCATGATCGTCGGTGCATTGGTGTTTCCGCCGACGAGCGTCGGCATGACGGACGCGTCGACGACACGCAATGCATTCACGCCGCGCACACGCAATTGCGGGTCGACCACCGCGTCGTCGCCAACGCCCATGCGGCATGTGCCAACCGGGTGATAGATCGTGTCGGCACGCGCCCGGATCTGTCCCATGAGCTCGTCGTCCGACATGTCGGCGCGCAGATAGAGTTCCCTGTGACGATATTTTCCGAGCGCAGGCGCCGACAGGATTGCGCGCATCTGCTTCGTGCCCTTGAGCAGCAATGCAGCGTCCCGGTCATCCGACAGATAGCGCGGGTCGATGCGTGGGGCCGACAACGGATTGGCATTCGCGAGCCCGACCGCACCGCGCGAATAGGGCCGTAACACGCAAACATGACACGAAAAGCCGTAGCCGAGATGCAGCTTGCGGGCATGATTGTCGACCACGCCGATGCAGAAATGAAGTTGCAGATCAGGGCGTTCGAGCGCCGGGTCAGACTTCAGGAACGCGCCTGCCTCGGCGATGGGCGTCGACAGCATGCCGGATCCGTCACGCAGCCAGTTCCGGAGATGGCCAACCAATTTGACCGACCCACGCAATCCGATGCCGAACAGATCGGTCTCCCGGGATTTCCATGAGGCGACGAAATCGAGGTGATCCTGCAAATTCTGTCCGACCCCCGGCAGGTCATGCCTTACGTCAAGCCCGTGCTGGCGCAATTCGGCCGCCGGACCGATACCCGACAGCATGAGAAGATGCGGCGAGCCGAACGCGCCGCTGGAGAGAATCACCTCCCGCCGCGCTGATACAGCCACCTCGTTTCGTCCCTGACGATAGCGCACTCCCGTTGCCCGCTTGCCGTCGAACGTTATGCCGCATGCGTGCGCGCCGGTGATCACCGTCAGATTCCCACGGCTCGCCATGACCGGGTGAATGTAGGCTGCTGCAGCCGAACAGCGCTGACCCTTCAGAGGGCCGTCCCAGAACTGCGTAACCTGATAGAAACCTGCACCCTCCTGGTTCACGCCATTGAAGTCGGCATTGCGGCGCACCTGCGTCTCTGCGCAGGCTTCGATGAATGCTGTGCTGATCGGGCGCGGGTGGGGCTGGTCGCGTATCTTGAGGGGACCGTTTTCACTATGGAGTTCACCCTCGCCACGGACGTTGCCTTCCGCGCGACGGAAATACGGCAGTACGCCATCCCAGTTCCAGCCGTCGCAACCGGCAGCGGCCCAATCGTCGTAGTCGGAGCGTTCACCGCGCACGTAGAGCATCGCGTTGATGGCACTTGATCCGCCCAGCGCCTTGCCACGCGGTTGATAGCCCTTGCGCCCGCCAAGCCCGGACTGCGGCACCGTCTCCAGCGCCCAATTGTTGATCCGGCCATAGCCGGGAAGCATTGCAACGACGGCTGCGGGCGTGCGGATCAACACATCGCGGCCTGAACCCCCAGCCTCGAGGAGGCAAACCGTCACGGACGGATCTTCGGAAAGCCGGGACGCGAGCGTCGCGCCGGCGGATCCCCCGCCGACGATCACGTAGTCATACGCCATACCATCCTCCCAGAAGGCGACCGATGCCCCTCATGTCGGATCGAAGCGCGCTATACCGCGCTTGTCCAGTGTGGCGGGCTTGAACTCGAGATTTTCTCAGACGCACCGCAATATGACAAAGGGTTCGCCATGCTGACGCTTTGGCGTCAGGTGACCGCGAAGACGCGGGCCGGCCCGCCGGTGCCGCCGCGCATCTTCGGTGCCCCGACGATGATGGTCGCGCCCGACGCGGGCAGTCGATCGAGATTGGCAACGCCCTCAATGCCGTATCGGCCGGACGGCAACCACGAATAGTGAACGGCGAAATCGGGGGACTGGCCGAAGTCCAGCGACATCGTATCCACCGCAATAGCCTTGGCTGAACTCTGCTCGATCAGCATGTTCGTGGCTTCGACGTGGAAACCGGGGAAGTGCATCGTGCCTGCTTCGTCGGCATTGCGGAACTTGTCCGTGGTTACATGCTCGCCCCAGCCGGACAGCATGGCAACACAGACGCCCTCAGGAAGGTCGCCATTGGCCGAAATCCACGCCGCGATGTCGTCCGGCGTCACCTGCGCATCATCGCTTTCCGCAGCCTTGGCGCGGATGTCGATGATCGCGAGCGGACAGACCAGATCCTCGACCGGCAGTTCGGCCACGGAACGCCCGTCGGCGGAAAAATGCAGCGGCGCGTCGATATGGGTGCCGATGTGCTCCTCAAGCCGCCAGATGTTCAAATTATAGCCGTCCGGGTCCAGCTTGTATTTGGGTTCGATGAAGACCTGTTGCTCGCCATCGAAGGACGGGAAGTTCTCATGCAGTTCATGGGTGAGATCCTCGGCCTTCATGGGTGCCGACTGCGCGAAAAGCGGCTTCGGAGCTGCGGTTGCGGCGATCGCCGCCACGCTTGCCACGGCAGCGCTTCCCCGAAACAGGTCGCGGCGGCTGAGCATGCGGGACTTCACGGTTTCGATGACGCAGTGATGACACATATCCACTATCTCCGGGGTAATCGATCTGCCGACCTGCCGCAGATTGATCCCGCCGACCATCTTCCGCAAGGGAAGATTTCGCAGTGCATCATCGTCCCTGGAAAATATTCTCGACGTGGACCGGCCAGCGGCGCGGCAGCACGGCCACCATGTCGAACCGCACCGAAAGGCGGCCATAATCCGGCTGGCGCGCGAGCCACAGATCGGCCGCGGCATCGATCCGGCGCTCCGACATGTGCCCGATCGCTTCCATGGCCAGAACCAGGGTCGGACGGACCTTCACCTCGACCATGAGCACGAGATTTCCACGGCGCGCGATCAGGTCGATCTCGCCCAGCTTCGTTCGGTAGCGGCGCTCGACGATGCGATAACCCTTGAGCATGAGGGCCATGGAAGCCAGCCACTCGCCGCGATGGCCACGGCGGTAGTTGCGTAAGCGGCCATCGCGGGCGCTAGTCGCCATCGGCCTTGAGGTCCATGAGCCGCCGGTAGAGGTCGGCCTTGCGCCCTCCGGTCATGCGGGCCGCCTCGCCCGCAGCACGCGACGAGCCCATTTCTTCTGCGAGCGAGAGCAGAAGCGCGTCGATATCCTCGGCGGCCTCCATCTCGCGCGCGATCGGAGGTCCGACGCAGATCACGACCTCGCCCTTGGGCGTATCGGCATCGGCATAGTGCGCCGCGAGCGCCGACAGCGGCGCGCGGCGCATCTCCTCGAACGTCTTCGTCAGTTCGCGCCCGATCGCTGCGGGGCGGTCGCCCAGTACCTCGACCATGGACGCAAGACACTCGTCGAGCCGGCGCGGCGATTCGTAGAAGACGAGCGTCGCCGGAACCGCGCGAAGCTCTTCCAGGCGTGTCCGGCGCTGGCCCGATTTCGACGGCAGGAAGCCTGCGAACAGGAACGCGTCGGAGGGAAGCCCGGACGCCGTCAGCGCCGCCAGAAGTGCCGACGCACCGGGAATCGGCACGACGCGCAGGCCAGCCTCGATCGCCTGTTCGACGAGGCGGTAGCCGGGGTCGGAGACAAGCGGCGTTCCCGCATCGGAAACCAGCGCCACGCTGCGGCCCGAGGCGATCGCCTCGACGAGACGCGGCCCCGCCTCGTCGGCATTGTGCTCGTGATAGGCGGTGGTTCGCCGCTTGATGCCATAGCGATCCAGCAGAACGCGCGTCACCCGCGTGTCCTCGCAGGCGACGATGTCCGCCGCGGCCAGCGTTTCCAGCGCACGAATGGTGATGTCGCCCAGATTGCCGATCGGCGTCGCGACGACGTAGAGCGCAGGCTCCAGCGGGCGGGCGCCGAAGGCCGCCTGCCCGATCATATACCCGCGATTGCCGTCCTGTCTGTCGTCCATCGTGCCCGCCATTCGCATCCGCTCCCTCCTTGCCACGGCTTGGCTGTGTTTCAAAGCATGGGACCGGCAAGTTGGGGAAGGAAACGGCGTGCCGCCCATACGAAGCCGCGAACCGACGTCTCGCCAACCTTGACTTGGCGCGTACAGTCATCAACTATCTGGCCATGAACATCGCGTCAGTCATCACAAGCATCGACAGGGTCTGCCCGATCGCGGGAGAGTGACCCCCGGTCCGGCCGCGTGCGCCCCGGATCGCGGGGCACGGCATGGCGATTCTCGGACTGAGATCGACAGCCTCATCGCAAGGCGCATCGCACCGTTCAACTCCAATCAAAGACAGGGCACGCCGTCGCTGCGTCCCAAAGGACTATTCACATGAGCACCACCAAATCACAGCGCAAGCCGCCAATCGTCATCGGAGATGTCGATCATGAGCGGCTGGCCCTCCTTGCATCGGGTGCGGCGGATCGTTTTCCCGAAGTGGCCGACGAACTGATGGCGGAACTCGATCGCGCAAAGATCAAACCCCAGGCAAAGCTTGGCGACACGATCATCCAGATGGGCTCGAAAGTGACGTTCAGCACGGCCGTCGACGGCGCAAAGACGGTCACGCTCGTCTTTCCCGGCAATGCGGACATCGCCAGCGGCCGCATCTCCATCCTGACGCCTATCGGCGCAGCACTGATCGGGCTGACGGAGGGCCAGTCGATCGCGTGGACGGATCGTAACGGCCATCAGCACGAACTGACAATCGAAACCGTCAAGCCGCCGGAAACAGCGAAAGCAGCGGCGAGCGGAGAATGATCAAACCCCGGCGGACAATCGGGCGCCGCATGGCACTTCGTGCGGGATCGCTGATGGCATGCTTCTGACCCCCGGTTTTGCGGCCGCGCAGACCGGGGGAGCCGACGGATTGCGACCCCATGCACCTGCCGGAGATCAGACTTGTCCCATACCGCATCCTGCCGCCTGACGATTCAGGATCATTCCATCCTCGATACGTGGCTCCATACATCCGTCGATCCTGACGACCCCCTCGCCGACTTGCTGCGCAAGAAGCTCGCCGCCGCCTCGATCTGGTCGAACGAGGACATCGCGCCGACGATCGTGACGCTCGACAGCCGCATCTCCTACAGGATCGATGGAGGTCCCGCCGACATCCGCATCATCAGCCTCAAGGAGGCCTACGGTCCGGTCGGCTTCGTTCTGCCGGCGACCTCGTTGCGAGGTCTCGCACTCATAGGGTTGGATGAGGGCGAGAGTTTCGACCTGATGCTGAATGGCAAGATCAGAAGCCTCTCGGTCGTGGAGGTGCACTACCAGCCGGAAGCTGCCAACCGCGAAGCACGCCACCTGTCTGCCGTACGACCCAGGCCTGCTCGCCCGCACTTGCGGCTCGTGCATAGCGCCGACATCACGTTCAGATCACCGGCAAACGACCACGATGATCCAGGTCCGTCCGCTGCCTAGATCGCCTTGTTTGAGCATCGGAATAACCCGAAAACCGGATTCCACTTTTCGGCCCGATGCTCTAGCGAGCGAGGTCTGCGACCACCGCGTCGAGCACGATCATGCCTGCCGCGGTGGCGCGCAAACGCGAATTGCCGATCGGCGCGACGAGACTTTCCTCCTGCAGCGTCGCAATGCGGCGCGACGAGAGCGGCCGGCCCGACAACTGCTCGTAGCGCGCGAGGTCGATGCCCTCCGTCAGCCGCAGCCCCATCAGCAGAAATTCGTCGGCTTCTTCCGAACGCGTCAGTACCTCGCCACCGATAACGCCGTGCCCTTTCGCCTCGACGAGGTTCACCCAGGTTTCCGGCATCTTCTCCGTGAAGGTAACGATACGCCGGCCGTCTTCGAGGAAGCGGCCATGCGCACCCGGCCCGACGCCGACATACTCGCCGTAGCGCCAGTAGACGAGGTTGTGGCGGCTTTCGGCACCCGGCCTTGCGTGGTTGGAAATCTCGTAGGCGGGGAGACCGCGCGCGGCCGTCACCTCCTGCGTGACGCGGTAGAGATCGGCTGCCAGATCAGGGTCCGGCATCTGGAACTTGCCTGCCGCATGCAGCGCATGGAAGCGCGTGCCTTCCTCGATCGTGAGTTGATAGAGCGAGAGGTGATCGGCGGCATGGCCGATCGCTGCCTCAAGCTCCTGTTCCCAGGCTTCGAGTGTCTGGCCGGGACGCGCATAGATCAGGTCAAAGGACAGGCGCGGAAACGTCTCGCGCGCCAGCCGGATCGCGTGAAGCGCCTGCTCGACGTTGTGGAGCCGCCCCAGAAACCGCAAATCCTGGTCATTGAGCGCCTGTACGCCCAGCGATACGCGGTTCACGCCCGCATCGCGGTATCCGCGAAAGCGCGACGCTTCGACCGAGGACGGGTTCGCCTCAAGCGTCACCTCGATGCCGGACGGCACCGTCCAGTTTTCGGCAATGGCGTCGAGAACGGCGCCGACCGTCTCCGGCTTCATCAGCGAGGGCGTACCGCCGCCGAGGAAGATCGACGTCACCGTGCGCGGACCGGTGCGCGCGCGCATCGTCGCCATCTCGGCCTTGAACGCCGCCGCGAAGCGTTCCTGATCGACCGGCTGGTGCCGGACATGGCTGTTGAAGTCGCAATACGGGCATTTGGCCGCGCAGAACGGCCAGTGGACATAAACGCCGAAGCCCGGCTGACGTTCGCTTTCGATCATGCCGAACCCAGCATGGCGCGGGCGAACTTCTGGAACGCGCGCGCCCGGTGTGACAGCGCCGTCGCGTCACCCGGCTTCCAACCATGCTTCTCGTCAGCGTTCATCTCGCCAAAGGTCACATCGAAGCCTTCGGGCTGGAACATCGGGTCGTAGCCGAAACCTTTTTCGCCGCGCGGCGGCCAGACGAGGTGCCCGTCGATTTCGCCGCGAAAATATTCCGCGTGGCCATCCGGCCAGGCGAGACAGATCACGGAAACGAAACGACCGGTGCGGCGGTCGTTTGCCAGCGCACCCTTCTCGGCCATCTTTTCTTCCGTTACGCGCATCGCCATGGCGAAGTCGCGGGTGCCATCCTCAAGCGTCGCCCAGTCCGCGGTGTAGACACCCGGCGCGCCGTCGAGAGCGTCCACCATGAGGCCGCTATCGTCCGACAATGCGGGCAGACCGGTGGCCGAGGCGGCGGCCAACGCCTTGATGTAGGCGTTCTCCTCGAACGTCATTCCCGTCTCTTCGGGTTCCGGCAAGCCATAGTCGGCAGCCGACTTTGCCTCGAAGCCGAACGGCGCGATCAGATCGGCGAACTCGGCCAGCTTGCCCTTGTTGTGGCTCGCGACGACGATCTTCCTGTCTTCGAGCTGGCGCATCACAGTCCCCAAATCTTTGGATTGGCGATCTCCAGCGAGTTGCCTGCCGGATCGCGGAAATAGATCGACCTGCCACCCTGCGGCCATTCGAAATCGGCTTCGATGGCGACGCCATGCACTTCAAGGCGCACTGTCCAGTCGGCGATCTCCGCTTCGGTTGCCCGGAAGCAGAGATGGCCGGGGCCTGTCGTTCCGTGCGGCGGCACGGGAAGCTTCGCATCCGGCTTCGGCGGATGGATCGTCTGCTCCGCATCGAAGATCAGCAACACACCCTCGCCACATGCGAAGAAGACGTGACGGCCGTCGACCTTGGCGATCTGCCGCAACCCCATCACCTCGGCATAGAAGGCCTCCGCCGCGTCGAGATCGTCGACGTAGAGAGCAGATTCGAGAATGCCTGACGGAGTCATCTGGTGTTACGCGATCGCCATTTTCTGGAGGTTGACCAGACGGGCGATGCCGGCCTTGGCGAGCGACATCAGGGCGTCGAACTCTTCCTGGCTGAAGGGTTCGCCCTCGGCCGTGCCCTGCACCTCGACGATGCCGCCTCTGCCCGTCATGACGAAATTGGCGTCCGTGCCGGCCGACGAATCCTCGATATAATCGAGATCGATGACCGGAACCCCATCGTGAATGCCGCAGGAGATGGCGGCGACATGGTCCTTCAGGACCTTGTTCACGCTCACCATCTGGCGGGCTTCCATCCACTTCAGGCACTCATGAAGCGCCACGAAACCGCCGGTGATCGACGCCGTGCGGGTGCCGCCATCGGCCTGGATCACGTCGCAGTCGACCGTGATCTGCATCTCGCCCAGCGCCTGCAAATCGATGACCGCGCGCAGCGAGCGCCCGATCAGGCGCTGGATTTCGAGCGTGCGACCACCCTGCTTGCCGGACGACGCCTCGCGGCGCATGCGATCGCCCGTCGAGCGCGGCAGCATGCCGTATTCGGCGGTGACCCAGCCCTTGCCGGTATTGCGCATCCAGCCGGGCACCTTTTCCTCAAGGCTTGCCGTGCAGAGCACATGCGTATCGCCGAATTTGACGAGGCAGGAGCCCTCGGCGTGCTTGGATACGCCGCGTTCGAAGGATATTGCCCGCATTTCGTCGGGCTGGCGCTTTGATGGCCGCATGGTTCTTTTCCGGTCCTTGTCGATGTGCGGGGGCTTGTAGCCGCGCGTTGCGCGCGACGCAAAGGAAAAGGCTCCACAGGCTCGTTTTGCCAGCCGTTGCGTCACGGTCAGTGACGTCTATATTCCACCTGAACGAGGCTAACAGCCCATGACACGTCCCTTGATCGACCCACACCTCCAATCGCTGGATTCGCGCTCACGCGATATTTTCAGGCTGATCGTGGATTCCTACCTGCGCGACGGCGAACCCGTCGGGTCGCGCAACCTGTCGCGTCTGCTTCCGGGTGCGCTCTCGCCCGCCACGGTCCGCAACGTGATGAGCGATCTGGAACAGCTCGGCCTCATCTACGCCCCGCATATATCCGCCGGCCGGCTGCCGACACAGATCGGGCTGCGCTTTTTCGTGGATGCGTTCATGGAACTGGGCGACCTCTCCGAGGAGGAGCAGCGCTCGATCGAGGCGCAGGTCAAGGCGTCGGGAAGCGGCGCCACGCTCGAACACATGCTGACCGAGGCAAGCCAGATGCTGTCCGGCATGTCGCGCGGCGCGGGCCTGGTGGTCGCTGCCAAGAGCGAAGTGCCGCTCAAGCACATAGAGTTCATCCAGCTTGAGCCGACCAAGGCGCTTACCGTCATGGTGTCGCAGAATGGCGACGTGGAAAACCGCGTGGTCGACCTGCCAGCCGGCGTCACCGCCTCGCAGCTTCACGAGGCCTCGAACTTCCTCAACGCGCATATTCGCGGTCGAACGCTTGCAGAGGCCAAGATCGAGATCGCGCGCCTCAAGGACGAGACGCGCGCGGCGCTCGATACGCTGTCCCAGGATCTGGTCGAGCGAGGCCTCGCGGTCTGGGCCGGGACCAGCGCCGACATGCCCTCGCGCCTGATCGTGCGCGGCCGTGCGAATCTGCTCGAAAACATCACGGCACAGGCCGATCTCGACCTTTTGCGCCATCTCTTCGACGACCTCGAGACCAAGGAAGGCATGATCCAGCTCCTCGACCTCACCGAGGAAGGCTCAGGCGTGCGCATCTTCATCGGCTCGGAGAACAAGCTGTTTTCGCTGTCCGGCTCGTCGCTGGTCGTGGCGCCCTATCGCGACAAGGATTCGCGCGTCATCGGCGCGCTGGGCGTCATCGGACCCACGCGGCTGAACTATGCCCGGATCGTGCCAATGGTCGACTACACCGCGCAGATCATCAGCCGGATGCTTCGCTGACGCATCCCTGCGCATCGGGACATAGGAACCGATTCCCCATCCGCCTCTTGATTTTCACGCCCCGAACCTCGATATCGGGCGCAAGTTTCAAGAACCATTCTAAAGACGGAATCGAGCGATGAGCGAACAGCCAAAAGACGAACGCGCGCCCGAACAGACCACGGCGAAGTCCGAATATGCCGAGATGGCAGCGACCGGCGAGGATTTCCAGGCAGAGACCGAAGCGCAGGACGCCGACTATGAAGCGGTCGTGCGGCTCGTCAAGGAAAACGAGGAGCTGAAGGATCGCGCGCTGCGTGCCGCGGCCGAAATGGAGAATCTGCGTCGGCGCACCCAGCGCGACGTTCAGGACGCGAAGGCCTATGCGATCGCGAATTTCGCGCGTGACATGCTGCAGGTGTCCGACAATCTGCGCCGCGCACTCGACGCAATTCCCGCGGAAGCCAAGGACAGCGGCGATGCCGGCTTCAAGGCGCTTATCGAAGGCGTCGACATCACCGAGCGTGCGATGCTTTCGGCTCTCGAACGCCATGGTGTGAAGAAGCTCGATCCGCAGGGCGAAAAATTCGATCCGCATTTCCATCAGGCGATGTTCGAAGTGCCGAACCCGGACGTGCCGAACAACTCGGTCATCCAGGTCGTGCAGACCGGCTACGTCATCGGCGAGCGCGTGCTGCGCCCCGCAATGGTCGGCGTCGCCAAGGGCGGCCCCAAGCAGGCAGCCCCTGAACCGGTCGAGCCAGGCCCGCCCAACGCTCAGGCCGAAAAAGACGCCTGATCGGCGTCCATATGGATTTGATGGTCACCTATCTGGAGATGACGGCGCCGCCGTCATCTCTGCCGCAGCCGCTGCCGGCGGTGCAGGTGACGACGGCGCGGGAAATCCTGGCGAACGACGACTATCTGGCGCTCTATTCAGCGATCGGCGCGGCGCTCCAATGGGATTCCCGGCTGCGTATGCCGCAAGATGCGCTTGCCGAACTGCTGTCGCAGTCATCAACCCATCTGCACGTTCTAAGGCAGAATGACGTGGCGATCGGCCTCGCCGAATTCGTCGAAGTGGGCACGCCGGATGTCGAGCTCGTCCATTTCGGGCTCGTTTCGACTGCGCATGGTCGAGGTCTCGGCAAATTCTTTCTCGATCAGGCGCTTCGTGCAATCTGGTTGCACGCGCCCGCGCGCCTGTGGCTTCACACCGATACGAACGACAGCCCGGCCGCGATCCCGCTCTACACGAAGGCAGGCTTCCAGCCCTATCTGACGCAAATGGAAACGTTTCCCGACTGACCTGTCGCGCCTGATCTTCCCGAGCCCAGAGCCTTCCGCTATTGCTGAGCGCGGGAGGCCGCCATGGACCAGATCATCTTCATCGACTATGCCGGCGTTGCGGTCTTCGCGGCGACAGGCGCACTCGCCGCCTCCCGCAAACAGCTCGACATCATCGGCTGCCTGTTTCTCGCGAGCGTCACGGCCATCGGCGGCGGCACGTTCCGCGACCTGATCCTCGGCGTTCCGGTCTTCTGGGTGCAGAACCACGACTATCTCATCGTCTGCGGCGCGGTGGCGATCATCGTCTATTTCACCGCGCATCTTATCGAGTCGCGCTACAAGGCGCTCCTGTGGCTCGATGCGATCGGGCTTGCCGCCTATTGCGTGTTCGGCGCGTGGAAGGGACTGATCGTAACCGGATCCGGCTTTATCGCGGTCGTGATGGGCGTGCTCACCGCCACGTTTGGCGGCATCTTGCGCGACCAGCTTGCAGGCGAGCCGTCCGTGCTGCTTCGGCCCGAAATTTACGTCACTGCGGCGATGGCGGGCGCGGTCGTGTTCGTTCTGCTCTACATCGCCGGCCTGCATCCCCTCGCGGCCTCCGTGCCGGCCTTCCTGACCGCCTTCGCCATACGCGGCGGCGCATTGCGCTACGGCTGGTCGTTTCCGCCCTATCGCAGCCGGCCCGGCCGCAAGCCCGAAGACATTCCGTGATACTGCCCCGATAGTCAGACGAGACCGTGCTGGCGCGCCTCGTCGGCAAGGTTCTGGCGCGGGCGCGGCCCGACCTGCTGGATGACGAGACCAGCGGCGAGCGATCCGAGCCTGCCGCAATCGGCGAGGCTGCGACCCGTGGTGTAGCCATGGAGGAAACCCGCCGCGTAGAGGTCGCCGGCGCCGGTCGTATCGACCAGTTCGGCAATCTCGATCGCGTCGACGGCGACTGTCTCGTCGCCGCGAACGACGACGGAGCCATGCTCCGAGCGCGTGACGGCTGCGAGCTTGCAATCCTTGCGGATCGCCTCCAATCCCGCCTCGAACGACGAGGTCTGGTAGAGCGCCTTCAACTCGCTTTCGTTCGCGAAGACGATATCGACCGTGCCCGAGCGCATGAGCTCGAGGAACTCGTCGCGGTAGCGATCGACGCAGAAGGAGTCCGACAGCGTCATCGAGACCTCGCGCCCGGCGGCGTGGGCATGCTGCGCCGTCAGGCGGATGGCCTCTTTCGCGCGGGGCGGATCCCACAGATAGCCTTCAAAATAGGTGACTTTCGCACCCTGCGCCTTGTGCTCCTCGACGTCTTCGGGCCCAAGCTCGACGCAGGCGCCGAGATAGGTGTTCATCGAGCGCTCGCCATCGGGCGTGACGAAGATCATCGAGCGTGCGGTCGGCGGCTCGCTGGCCAGCGGCGCGGTGTCGAAGGCGACGCCCTGCGCGCGGATGTCATGCGTGTAGATGCCGCCGAGATGGTCGCTCGACACCTTGCCGAAGAAGGCCACGCGGCCGCCGAAGCTCGCCACGCCCGCCGCCGTGTTGCCGGCACTGCCGCCCGAAGCCTCGATCGCGGGGCCCATGCGGCTGTAGAGCAGTTCCGCGCGCTCTGCGTCGATTAGGTTCATCGCACCCTTGATGATGCCGTTCTCGGACAGGAAGGCTTCGTCGCAACGGGCAATGATGTCCACGATGGCATTGCCGATGCAAAGCACGTCGTACTGGCTCATGAAGGTCTCCGGAGGGCCGGACTGAAGCGCGCCCGGTTTTTGAACATGGTCCGGGTTTAGCCGCTGCGGGCCGAAATGCAAGTCTCGGCGGCCTGTCTCTTTGGAGGCGGGAGGCCGACAAAAGCAGTTGGCGATTATGCGCAGACGCCGATTGCTATGCGCAACCGCCTGCGGCGTTGAACGACGGCGCATCGCCCCATAGTCGTCGCGCCTTCGAAGCGAAACGGCTGGCCGCAGGCAACCGCGCCTCGCTTTCGGATTGATCCCACCCACAAAGCCGGAACACGCAATGAAAGCGATAACCCTTGCATTCTACTGGATGCTCAACACACCGCGCGACCGCGTCTCACCGCCTCCTCCTGTTCGGAGAGCGGCATGAGAACGATCATAGCTTCACTGATGACGGTCGCTCTTGCGGCCTGCAGCCAAACCACGGACCCCGTCGCGACCGCGCAGGCACCCGCACCCCGGACGAAGGCCACGGCCCAGGCGGCAGCGCCCGACGACAAATGCGACACGGCCATCCGGAACCAGGCCAATGCCGCGATGATGGGCAGCGCGCTCGGCATGGTCGGCGGCTTCGGCGGGTTCGCGGGCCGTGGCGGCGCGGTCGCCTCTCAGGTCGCATCGACCGCAGGCAGCGTGATTGCCCAGTCGCAGGCATCGCAGGCACGCGCCAATGTGCATCGCGACTGTCTCGGCAGCGCAAACTCGTGACTATCGCGATGATCGGTCTGGACGTTCGGATGCTCATCATGGCGGCCTGCATCCTCGTCGTGGCGCCGGCCTTCGCGCTCGACAGGCAGAAGGCGGAGGCCGTCGTGGCGGTGCTTGAGGAGCTTTCACCGGCGCGCGGCGAGGCGGTGTATTACGACGACGAGGCCGCTGCCGACTGGTTTGAATTCGATCAGGAAGGGGACGGCCGTATCGTCGCGGCCGGATTTACCCAGGAAAGCTGGGAAACGAGCTACGAGCACACCATGAAGGGCTTCATGGCAACAATACCCGAAATCGAGTTCAGGTCGGCCTATGACGGCTTCGAGGTGAAGATCGGCGCGATCCCCGGCTTGACCGACGCACAGAAGCGAGAAGCCATGACGGAGTGGCAGGCACAGATAGACCGGGCAACAGGCTATCGTTCCGAAGGCGCTCTGTATGTGCATGCGGTGCGCGATCTGGCGGAACGCCTGCGCGCGCTTTCGGGCCTCGCGGAATAGCGAACGCCAGCCGCGCCGGAGCCTCTCCCAGCCACCGCGTATCGCATGTCCTGGCGATGCGCGGCAGTCCGGCGCAACGCGGCGTCGGCGGGCGCCTGCCGACCGCGCAGGCGCCCGCCTTGCCGCCCGCATATCGGCGTCCTATCTCCGGTTGCAGAACGGGAGCCCACCTTCATGATCTTCCAGGCCGCTGCGGCAGCAGCAAGCAAGCTACTGACGCCGGAATTCCGTGCCGTCTTCTTCAAGTCCCTCGGGCTGACGATCCTGGTTCTGATCGGCCTGTGGTTCGGCATCGGCTGGCTGTTCGAGGCGTTCGCGGTCGATCCGCTCGGCGCGATGCTGCCGGACATGCCGCAATGGGCGGGCTGGCTCGGGCTTTTCGCCGCCATCTTCGCCGGCCTCGCGCTAGCCTTGGGGCTCGGCCTTTTGATCGCGCCCATCACCGCGATCATCGCAGGCTTCTTCCTCGACGACGTCGCGGAGGTTGTGGAGCGGCAGGATTACCCCGCAGACCCGCCCGGGCAGGCCCTGCCCTTCGTCACGGCGGCGAAGGTCTCGCTAAAATTTCTCGGGCTGGTGATCCTCGGTAACCTCTTCGCGCTCTTCCTGCTCCTGATACCGGGCGTCAACATCGCGGCGTTCTTCGTCGTGAACGGCTATCTCCTGGGCCGCGAGTTCTTCGAGTTTGCCGCTATGCGCTTTCGCTCGGAAGCGGAGGCCAAGGAGTTGCGCAGGCGCAATGCCGGCACGGTGTTCGGCGCGGGCCTGCTGATCGCCGCCGTCCTCTCGGTGCCGATCGTCAACCTGCTCACCCCGCTCTTCGCGGCGGCGATGATGGTGCATCTCCACAAGATGATTTCCCAGCGCGACGGCATCTGACGGCCTAAATGCCGCTACAGGACGACGTAGACGCCTGCTTGGTCTCGTATGTCTTCACGCCCACCCGTGCCCGGTTGAGAAATCGGCCAAGCGCTTCTCGCTTGACCGAAAGCCGATCAGATCGCGTGCGTCAAGCTGGCTGCGGTTCTGTGCCACCCCGCGGCACGCACTCGCCGTCCTCCACTATCCTGCACTTCCATCCAGCCGGTTGACCGGGCACGCGATGCTTGCTAAGCATATCTTTACAGTGTCAACATAGCACATTGAGAGTTGCCATGACCGACCTCGTTCTTGCATCGCTCCACCACCTTCTGGTGTTCACCGTCTTTGCCATCTTCGCCGTGGAGATGACCGTGATCAGGCGCGGGCTCGACGCTTCGGGTGTGCTGCGGCTGGCGAAAATGGATGGAGCCTATGGCGGCGTTGCGGTTGCGGTTCTCGCAATCGGCTTCGCCCGTGCGATCTACGGACTGAAGGGCTGGGAGTACTACAGCACCTACTGGGTGTTCTGGGCGAAGGTCGGCGCGTTTCTGGTCGTCGGCGCGCTCACCATCGTGCCGACGATGCGCATCCTGCGCTGGCGCAAGGCAGCATCGACCGATACCGCCTACATCGTACCCGACGGGGAAATCGCAGCCGTCCGGCCATGGCTGCGCGCACAGGGTACAGTGTTCATCCTCATCCCAATCCTGGCAGCCATGATGGCGCGCGGCATCGGCTACTGAGCCGCGTCCAGCGTCTCGATCGGCACCAGCGGCGCGGGAATGTCGGTGGTTTTCTCGGCCGACTTGCAAATGTCCGCGATCACGCAGGCGGGGCAATCGGGCTTGCGCGCTTTGCAGACGTAGCGGCCATGCAGGATCAGCCAGTGATGCGCGTGGCGCATGTACTCGTCCGGAATGACACGGACCAGAATGTCCTCAACCTGATCGGGCGTCTTGCCAGGCGCCAGGCCGATACGATTGCCGATCCGGAGAATGTGGGTGTCGACCGCCATCGTGTGTTGTCCGAACGACATATTGAGCACGACATTCGCGGTCTTGCGGCCCACGCCCGGCAGCGTGACGAGTTCGTCGCGGGTCTGCGGCACCTTGCTGCCGAATTCGCTGATGAGCGCCGCGCAGAGCGCGATGACGTTCTTCGCCTTGTTGCGCCACAGGCCGATGGTCCGGATGTACTCGCCGACGCGCGCCTCGCCCAAGGCGAGCATCTTTTCGGGCGTATCGGCTTGCGCAAACAGCGCCCGCGTCGCCTTGTTCACGCCGGCATCGGTCGCCTGCGCGGAGAGCACGACCGCCACCAGAAGCGTGAACGGATTGACGTGTTCGAGCTCGCCCTTCGGCTCGGGTCGCTGAACCGAGAAGCGGCGGAAGATCTCGTGGATTTCAGCCTTCGAATACCGCGTTCGCGGCAATCGCCTGACGCGCGGTCGGGGCTTTGCCGACGCACCCGCGCGCACCTTCGTGTCAGGCAAATGTGAAGCGGCTGCGGCCTTTTTGCTCTTGGGCTTTTCCATGCGCCCTCTATACTCCGACCCATGTCCGAAGGAATAGCTGCAGACGAGCCGATATTCCGCGCGTTGCTGACGCCGCACCGTTCGCTGGGGCGGCGCGGTTTCGTGATCCTCATGGCCTTTCTCGGCAGCATCTGGCTCGGGATCGGCGCGTTCTTCCTGTCGATCGGCGCATGGCCGGTTTTCGGGTTTTTCGGCCTCGACGTGCTGCTCATCTACGTCGCGTTCAAGCTGAACTATCGCGCGGCGCGAGCCCGCGAGGAGGTCTCGATTTCGCGCATCGCGCTCGACATCGTGAAGGTCGCGCCTTCGGGCCGCTCGGAAGAACACCGCTTCAATCCGTTCTGGACCAAGTTCCGCATCGCCCGCCACGACGAGATCGGCATCACCGGCATGGAGGTTGAAGGCGACGGACGACGCGTTCCTCTCGGCGCATTCCTCAATCCCGACGATCGAGAGAGTTTCGCCACCGCCTTCGGCCGCGCACTGGCGACAGCGAAGGCGGGGTAAGTTGCCAAGAATCGGGTGGCATTGAAGGGTCTCGGGCGCGATATTAGCGGACAAGGAGACATCGCCATGAACGCCCAGACAGCAATCCTCCAGCGCGACATCACGCCAGTCGGCGACGACTACGACGTGGTGCGCCGCGCCATCGAAAAGATAAGCCTCGACTATCGCGACCAGCCCTCGCTCGAAGAACTCGCCTCGGATGTGGGCGACACGCCGACCGGGTTGCAGAAACTCTTCACGCGGTGGGCAGGGCTCTCGCCGAAGGCCTTCCTGCAAGCGGTCACGCTCGACCATGCACGTCGCCTGCTGGACGATGGGGCCCCGCTTCTCGACGCGTCCTACGAAGTCGGCATGTCCGGCCCCGGCCGGCTGCACGACCTGTTCGTCACCCACGAAGCCATGTCGCCCGGCGACTACAAGAGCCGCGGCAAGGGGCTGACCATCAACTATGGCTATCACCTCTCGCCCTTCGGCATCGCCCTTGTGATGGTGACCGATCGCGGGCTGGCCGGCCTCGCCTTCTGCGATCACGGAGAAGAAGCGGCAGCCTTCGCCGACATGTCGGGGCGCTGGCCGAATGCGGCTTACGTGGAGGATATGTCCGCTACGGGGCCTTATACCTCGCGCATCTTCGATCCGGCGCACTGGCGATCGGACGAGCCGTTGCGTGTCGTGCTCATCGGGTCCGACTTCCAGATCAGGGTCTGGGAAGCGTTGCTGAAAATCCCGATGAACCGCGCCCGCACCTATTCGTCGATCGCCGCCGAAATCGGCAACCCGAAGGCGTCCCGCGCGGTGGGCGCTGCCGTCGGCGCAAACCCCGTATCCTTCGTGGTGCCGTGCCACCGCGCGCTCGGTAAGACCGGGGCGCTGACCGGCTATCATTGGGGGCTGACACGCAAGCGTGCCATTCTCGGCTGGGAGGCCGGACAAATCGGCTGACGATGGACAGAAGCCCTTATCGGAAGACGCCAAAATAGCGTAAAGCCTTCCGGATCAAAATCCGGGAGGTTTTCGTGATCACGGTCGTCGGCTCCATCAATCTCGATCTCATCGCCACAGTCGACAGGCTGCCCAAGCCCGGCGAAACCGTGCCGGGCGACGCCTTCACCACATCGCCGGGCGGCAAGGGCGCCAACCAGGCATTGGCCGCGCGCCGCTCGGGCGCCGACGTCCGCATGGTCGGCGGCGTGGGCCGCGATTCCTTCGCAACGGAAGCGCTCGCCTGCCTGCGCGACGGTGGCGTCGATCTCTCCGGCGTGCGGGAATCGCATGCCGCGACCGGCGTCGCGCTGATCTTCGTCGAGGAATCCGGCGAGAACGTCATCACCATCGTGCCCGGCGGCAATGGCGCGCTGTTTCCCGGCGACGTCGCGAGTGCGGACATCCGCAAGGGCGAATACGTCATGCTGCAACTGGAAGTCCCGCTCGAGACCGTGGGCGCGGCACTGGCCGCGACGCGCTCGGTCGGGGCGACGTCCTTGCTCAACACCGCTCCGTTCAGGGCGGAAGCAGCTCCGCTGCTTGGCGAAGCCGACTACGTCATCGCCAACGAGACCGAGTTTGATCTCTATTCGAATGCGCTCTCGCTCACCGGCGACAGCCGCGAACAGCGGATGCTCGACTTTGCGGGCCGCACCGGCCGCATCATGGTCGTGACGCTCGGTGCGGAGGGCGTCGTTGCGGCAACCGCCTCTGAACTGGTGCGGGCACAGGGCCTGACGATCACGCCGGTCGACACGGTCGGCGCCGGCGACACGTTCTGCGGCTATTTCGCCGCCAGCCTCGAACTGGGCCTGCCCCTGCAGGACGCGTTGCGGAGAGCGGCGGTCGCGGGTTCTCTTGCTTGCCTGAAACCCGGCGCGCAACCGTCGATCCCGCGCGGAGAAGACGTGGAAGAAGCGCTCAAAGGCGGCTAAAGCCGCCCGATCCGGTCCACCAGAAGTGCGAAGAAGCCGTCGGCGTCGATGTCGCGCATCACCGTCGCGTTCTTCGGCCTGCCGGTGATCCCCCACCAGTCCACGACCGTCGCACCCATCGTCAGTTCGGACACGGTCTCGATCGCGACATTGCAGTGGCGGCCGGTAAAGAGTTCCGGCTTGAGGAGATAGGCGATCACACAGGGATCGTGCAGCGGGCCACCGTCAGTGCCGTACTTCTCCTCGTCGTAGCGTTCGAAGAAGTCCAGCAGTGCCGCCGTGGCTATCCCTGCCGCTGTCCCCATGGCGCGGAACGTCTCGATGCGCGCGCGCGTCGTCAGCGCCTTGTGCGTCACGTCGAGCGGCATCATCACGATCGGCGCGCCCGACGCGAAGACCACATCAGCAGCCTGCGGATCGACATAGATGTTGAATTCGGCCGAGGGCGTCACGTTGCCCTGTTCGAAATAACCGCCGCCCATCAGCACGATCTCGCGAATGCGCGGCACGATCGCGGGTTCGCGGATCATCGCGAGCGCGATGTTGGTCAACGGCCCCAGCGCGCACAGCGTCACCGTGCCCTCTGGCTCCGCCATCAGCTTCTCGACGATAAAATCGACGCCATGCTGCGCTTCGAGCGGCATGGTTGGCTCGGGCAGATCCGGCCCGTCGAGGCCCGTCCGGCCATGTACATGCTCGGCGGTCACGAGTTTGCGCGTCATCGGCCGCACCGCGCCCGCGAAAACGCGTGTCTGCGGCTTTCCGGCCAGTTCGCAAATCTTGCGTACATTCTTCTCGGTCAACGCCAGGGGCACGTTGCCCGCAACGGCCGTCAGGCCGGCCACGTCGAGCTCGGGGCTGGCGAGCGCGAGAAGAATGGCGACGGCATCGTCCTGGCCAGGATCGGTGTCGATGATGATCTTGCGGCTATCGGGCATAACGGCTCTTCTCATAGTCCTTGAACTGGCAAAGCGGGCGGACCATATCAGGGACAGAGGCAAGAATGCCATTCGGGTTTTTGCCTATCCACGTCGCTCTTTGAGGACAGAACAGATGACGCGCATGACGCCCTTTTCGAGCCCGCTCCTGCTTGGCTTCGACACGATCGAAAAAACACTCGAACGCGTTGCCAAGAACGGGGACGGATACCCGCCCTACAACATCGAGCGTATCGCGGGTCACAATGGCGGTGGCGACAAGCTTCGCATCACCCTTGCGGTTGCGGGCTTTGCCGACGCCGATCTCGAAATCACCGTCGAAGACAACGAACTCGTCGTGCGCGGACGCCAGACCGACGACACGGAGCGTGAATACCTGCATCGCGGCATCGCCGCCCGGCAGTTTCAGCGGGTCTTCGTGCTTGCGGATGGAATGAAGGTGACCGGCGCGGAACTGAAGAACGGTCTTCTGGCAATCGACCTCGACCGTCCGGAACTGGAAAAACTGGTACGAAAAATAAACATCTCGGTGAAAGACTGAAATCCGGCCCTCACCGGAACCCATTGGCTCTGCTGCGGGTTGGTCAAACGGACGCCCCGCTGGACATAGGAGGCTGACATGACTGCCAACGACCTCAAGACTACCGATACCATCCTGACCGACGCGGAACTTGCCCATCTGGGTGAGGGCTCCGTCGCCTATCTCAAGGAAGTCGACAGCGACGAGCTGCGCGGCAAGTTTCCGGGCATGCCGGAGATCGCAGCGGGTACGCGTCTGTGGGCGGTCTTTGCCGCGAATGGGCGGCCGATCCTGCTGACGGACGCGCGCGACGCGGCCCTTGCAGGCGCGATCCAGAACGATCTGACGCCTCTCAGCCTACATTAACGATTTCCACGAAAAGAAGCGGCGGCCATCCGGCCGCCACTTGGGCCATGCTCGCCCGAAACCTTCAGGCCGCGTTCGACGCAGGCGTCTGGGCGAGGAAGGTGTGGATGGCGGCAGCGTCCTTCGTGCCGCGAATCTTGGCGACCGTGTCGCCGTCGCGCAGGACGCGCGCTATCCGCGACAGCGCCTTCAAGTGATCCGCGCCGGCGCCCTCGGGCGCGAGCAGCAAAAACACCAGATCGACTGGCTGATCATCGAGCGATTCGAAATCGACCGGCGATTCGAGCCTGGCGAACACGCCCGTGATGCGCGCGATGCCGGGCAGCTTTCCATGTGGAATGGCGATGCCGTTGCCGACGCCCGTCGAGCCGAGGCGCTCGCGCTGCAGGATCGTATCGAAGACCTCCCGTTCGGGCAGCCCGGTAACGGCGGCAGCCTTTTCGGCCATCAGTTGCAGAAGCTGCTTCTTGGAATTGGCCTTCAAGGTCGGCATCACTGCCGAAACCTCGATCAGATCGCTGAGATCCATTTCTGACTATCCTTTTCGCTCTGCCTTTTGCCCGCAACGCAAGCCCCCGCCTGCGGTCCGGCGGAGTGTCGTTCCGGCTATTGCCTGGGCTGGCTTGCCGAGGACGTGTCGATCCAGCCGATATTCCCGTCCGCACGGCGGTAGACGAGGTTTACGTGCTCGTTTCCGGCGTTCCGAAAGACGAATACGGGGCTGTCCTTGGTGTCGAGTTCGATGACAGCCGAGGCGACCGTCATCGTGCGCAGCGACATCGTCGATTCAGCGACGATGGCAGGCGCGTAATCCTCCGGAACCTCGTCGTCCTCGTCGGCGACAGGCGCCATGACGCGGTAGTCGAGGTCCATGTCGATCGTGCCTGACGTGGAGGAATTGTTGTGCGACTTCAAGCGCCGCTTGTAGCGCCGCAGGCGCTTTTCGATGCGCTCCGCGGCAGCGTCGAACGCGAATTGCGGGTCCTGGGCCTGCCCGGTCGCCTGCAGCATCATGCCGGTATCGAGGTGAACCATGCAGTCGGCGGTAAAGCGCGACCCCGATTTCTCGACCGTGACATGGCCGGCATAGCCGCCGTCGAAATATTTGCCCACGGCGTCACCGACACGCCCCTCGATCTTGGAGCGGAAGGCATCGCCGATTTCCATGTGCTTACCCGAAATGCGCAGGTTCATATGAAGACTGACCTTCTCTCGTGCGTGTTCTAAGGGTTGAGACTGTATACCTGTGGCCACTTCGCACAAGGTTTTTGGCATCCGTGCCACCGATTTCGAGACCCGACCGACACATCGTCGAGACCTGCTCCCTGCGGTCGATACCGACCGTCGGGAGCCACCGGCTCCATGCGGGCGGGCTTCTAGTGGCTTAGGTTGGGCTTGTCAATGAAGGGCCGGATACCGAGGCTGCAATGCAGCCTTATCCGTGAGCGGACGCCAGTGCTCGCTTCTCGCGCCGGCGCTGCACCGAGGAGGGGATACTCATGCCTTCACGGTATTTGGCGACCGTGCGCCGCGCGATATCGACGCCACTGCTTTTCAGGATATCCACGATCGCATCGTCCGACAGGACGTCGACGGGCTTTTCCAGGTCGATGAGCTCGCGAATCCGGTCCCGAACCGATTCCGACGAATGCGCGTCGCCGCCTTCGGCGGAAGCGATCGCGACCGAGAAGAAATAACGCAGTTCGAACACGCCCCGCGGGGTCATCATGTATTTGTTGGCCGTGACGCGGCTTACGGTCGATTCGTGCATGCCGATGGCATCCGCGACCATGCGCAGGTTCAACGGCCGCATGTGCCTGATCCCGTGCATCAGAAACGCATCCTGCTGGCGCACGATCTCGGTGGCCACCTTCAGGATCGTCTTGGCCCGCTGGTCGAGGCTGCGCGCCAGCCAGTTGGCGCTTTGCAGGCAGTCGGCCATGAAATCCTTTTCCGACTGGTTCGCCACCTTCTTCGACACCGTCGCGAAATAGGTCTGGTTCACCAGAACGCGAGGCAGCGTGTCGGGGTTCAGTTCGACCGCCCAGCTTCCGTCCGTCGCCGCCCGCACCACCACATCCGGCACGATCGTATCGGCGGTGCCGTGCGCGAAAGCTGAACCGGGGCGCGGATCCAGCGCGCGGATTTCAGCCAGCATGTCGAGGAGATCGTCGTCGTCGACCCGGCAAAGCTTGCGAAGCTGCGCGAAATCGCGCCGCGCGAGCAATTCGAGATTGGCGATCATCGCCGCCATGGCAGGATCGAAACGATCGATCGCCTTCAACTGAAGCGCCAGGCATTCGGCAAGGTCACGCGCGAAGAGGCCCGGAGGATCAAAGGTCTGGCACGTTTCAAGCACGGCCAGCACGTCGCCGTCATCGACGCCCAGCCTTGCGGCGACGTCGGCGATCTCGGCCCGCATGTAGCCGATCTCGTCCAGGGAATCAGCCAGTTCGCGCGCAATCAGCCGCGCGGTTCCATCGCGGAACCCGAACGCGATCTGCTCGGCGACATGGTCGCCCAGTGTCAAAGCCGCCGCCGCCATGTCCTCGATGGCAAATCCTTCGGATGCACCGTTGCCGGAACCTGCGGACTTCCACTGCGCGGCCAGATCGGGACCGAGACGATCGGAGGTTCCCGGATCGTCCGGGAAGACGTTCTCCATCGACGTGTCGAGGCGGTCCGACATGATTTGAGCGGAATTCGCCTCCACATCGCCGTCGGCCGCCTCGAACATCCGGTCGAGCCCCATGGCCGAATCGGCGATATCAGGCGCACTTCGCGGCTCGACGGGTTCGTCGTCGCGCGCGTCGTGGCGCTCGAGCAGCGGGTTCTTCTCGACCTCTTCCTCGATGAAGCGTTCAAGCTCGAAATGGGTCAGTTGCAGCAGCCGAATCGACTGCATCAGTTGCGGCGTCATCACCAGCGACTGCGATTGACGCATCTGCAGTTTGGCGCCGAGTGCCATTACGCGAACCAACCCCACCAACGCGCCGGCCCCTCACAGGCAGCCGGCTCAACGACGGGCCGAATGAAACTGGCCCAGCTTTTGCTTGTCAAGCTAAAGGCGTTGATTTTCGATTATTATGGGCGAGATTCGGCACGAAAGTTGCCCCCGAGGCCGCGAAAGCGCCCGGAAACACGCGTCAGAGTGTCTAAAGCGTAAAGCCTTCGCCCAGATAGAGACGACGGACGTCCGGGTTATCGACGATTTCCGACGGCAATCCATGCGTCAGAACCTGACCCGCATGGATGATGTAGGCGCGCTCGACGAGGCCGAGCGTCTCGCGGACATTGTGGTCGGTGATCAGGACGCCGATGCCGCGCGCAGTCAGATGGCGCACGAGTTGCTGGATATCCGACACGGCGATCGGATCGACGCCCGCGAAGGGCTCGTCGAGCAGCATGAAATTCGGGTTCGACGCCAGCGCGCGCGCGATTTCGAGACGCCGCCGCTCGCCACCCGACAGCGCGATGGACGGTGCCTTGCGCAGATGAGAGATATGGAACTCCTCGAGAAGCTCGTCGAGGCGCATCTCGCGCGCCTTGCGGCTCTTCTCGGTCACTTCGAGGATCGCCCGGATGTTGTTCTCGACCGAGAGCCCACGAAAAATTGATGCTTCCTGAGGCAGGTAGCCGATGCCAAGCCTGGCCCGGCGGTACATCGGCATCGAGGTGACGTCGTAACCATCGATCTCGATCGTGCCGTGATCCACGGGCACCAGCCCCGTCACCATGTAAAAGCAGGTCGTCTTGCCGGCGCCGTTGGGACCGAGAAGACCGACCGCTTCACCGGCGCGCACGCCGAAGGAAACACCGCTCACGACTTGGCGGCCCTTGTAGCTCTTGGTCAGTCCCCGGGCGATCATCGTGCCCTTGAAACGTTCGCGATCGGCGCGCGCAGGCGCTTTCGGCGCCGTTGCGCGCGGCGCTGCGCGCAAGGCAAGGCGCTTCAGGAATGAAACCGGCTCTGCCAAGCTCAACGGTCCTGCGAACCGGGCTTCAACAGCATCTTGACGCGTCCGCCGGCACTGCCGCCATCGCTTCCGCAGCCATCGAGCTTTGCAAGGCCGCTCGCCATCTGAACGGTCAGCTTGCAACCGACGATGACGTTGTCGCCCTCGGACAGCACGACTTCCTTGCCCGACAGGACCAGAACTTCGGTGCGCATGTCGAAACTGCCGGAATCGCCGGTGGCGACCTGGGTTTCGGACTTGATGTAGACCTTGCCATCGACCTCGAGCTTGTCGATGTTGGCCGATCCGGTCGTCGCGGAACCCGTTCCGTCGTTGCGATAGTAGACGGTCATCTTGCCCGAACGCATCAGCGTCTGGCCCTGAACGACCGCGACATTGCCCGTAAAGATCGCGACGCCGTCATTTTCGCGGACCTCGAGCTGATCGCTCTCGATCTGGATCGGCTCGTCGCCGTCGAGCTTCAGGCCCGTCATGCGGCTGGTGCCGTCCTGCTGGGCATAGGCAACCGGCGCCGCCAGCATCATCGCTGCAAGCAGCAGCGCCCCACCGTGAAACTTCATTATTGCTTGACCCCCTCGGCCCTCGCGGCGGTCTGAAGCTTCTTTCCGTCGATGTTCATGCGAACCCGACGATCGAAGATCATGACTGCGCCCTTTTCCTTCACCGTCATCGAATCGGCCTCGATCCGCGCGCCATCGAGCGTGATATCGACGGGGTGCTGCGTGTTCAGGCTGCCCTTGGCGATATCGACCGAAGCGGATTTGAGCAAGGCGGTGATGCCGTTGTCCGTCATGACCGTGATGTCGCTGTTGATATCGAGGCGATTCGCGTCACGGTCGAAGATGCCCGTCGCGGCGGCTATCGTCATCCAGTTGTCGTCATCGAACGGCAGACGTGCATCGATGCCTTCGAGATCGATCTTGCTGGCGTTGCCGATATCCTGGATCGCACGCGCAGCCGACATCTTGTAGGCGCGGTTGTCGCTCGTGAAGCCATCGAGCTTGGGATCCGCCATCACCAGACGGCCACCCTCGATCGCGGTTCCAGCCAGATTCACCGACACGCCTCCGGGCGTGGAAAGCCAGGATTTCGCGCCGAAGGCGAGAACCATGCACACGGCAGCCACGGGAAGGACGAATTTGAGCACACGGACACGGCCCGAATGCCGCCGCGCGCTCTTGAATGCCGCATCGACACGCTTCTGCTGCGCGGGACTTGCCTGCGTTGCCGAATACGTACCGTCAGCGTGCTGATGCGATGCCGAAATGGTCATCTTTGCTTCACCGAAACCTGATCTGTGCCTGATTGAAATAGACGATTGGCAGCACGCCGTCATCCATGTTGCCGTTCTTGTTCCGCACCTTGCGAAAAGCAAGGCAGGAACCAGCCGCCCTCAAGCCCTCCGAATTACATACCAATATGGTAATTTTTGGATAATCGTCCAGTAACGCAGGGTGAAGTTTCTGGATCACCTCCCTCTGCACTCATCCGAACGGTGCGACACCCTCCCCCTTCTAACGCCTGCCGGCTTGCACTAATAAGGCGATCAACGACGGCCGACAGGGCAAGAGGCGCGCAATGGCAAATCGTGCAGACGACATCATCGACCGCAGGCGGCTGCGGCGCAAGCTGACTTTCTGGCGGATAGCCGCGCTGCTGGTGGTCGCGCTGGTGATCGCGGCCACATCGATCTGGTTCATGCGCGACGGCATCGGCGGCGCCACGATCAGCCACATCGCCAAGGTGAAGATCGAGGGCACCATCACCGAGGATGACGAGTTGCTCAAACGGCTCGAACGCATCGGAAAATCGCCGCTCGTGAAAGGCGTGATCATCGCGATCGACTCGCCCGGCGGCACGACGGTCGGCGGCGAATCGATCTTCGAGGCCGTGCGCAAGCTCGCCGGCGAGAAGCCCGTCGTCGCGCAGGTCGGGACGCTCGCCGCGTCCGCCGGCTACATGATCGCCACCGCAAGCGATCACATCGTCGCCCGGCAATCGTCGATCGTCGGCTCGATCGGCGTTTTGATTCAGTTCCCCGACGTGACTGAACTCATGGCCAAGATCGGTGTGAAGCTGGAAGGCGTGAAATCGTCGCCGCTGAAGGCTGAGCCGTCGCCATTCTCGCCCACCACCGACGAGGAACGCGCCATGCTGCGCGCCCTCATCATGGACAGCTACGACTGGTTCGTCGGGCTCGTCGAAGACCGCCGGCCGCTGAGCCGGACGGAAGTGCTTGCCGTGGCGGACGGGTCGATCTTCACCGGCCGCCAAGCACTCGACCGCAAGCTGGTGGACGAACTGGGCGGCGAACAGGAGGCCGTGGACTGGCTCGAGACCAAGGGCGTCGATGCCGGTCTGTCCGTCGTCGAGTGGAAGTCGACGGAGAGCGGCGGCTTCTTCAGCCCGCTTTCGATGTCCGGCGTCGCCGGCAAACTCCTTGGCATCGAGGGGCTGGGATCGGACCTTGCCGAGCGCATCGGCGCCGACCGCTTGTTCCTTGACGGCCTGCTATCGCTCTGGCAACCTGCCCCCGGCACCTTAGGCGATTGAAAACTCAAGTAAAACATTTGCATAGCCAGTGACGGCGTGTTTCGCGGGGACCTTTATCGATGATCAAGTCCGAGCTCGTGCAGACGATTGCCAATCGCAATCCGCATCTGTTTTTGCGTGATGTCGAGAACATCGTGAATGCGATATTCGAAGAAATCACGGATGCGCTCGCTTCCGGAAATCGCGTCGAGCTTCGTGGTTTCGGCGCATTTTCGGTGAAAAACCGCCCCGCTCGTGTCGGACGCAACCCGCGCACGGGTGAATCCGTTGAGGTCGAGGAGAAATGGGTTCCATTCTTCAAGACCGGCAAGGAGCTGCGCGAGCGGCTCAACATAGACGACAAATAGTGGAGGCCGCCGGCGACGGCGCCTGACAACACCATGCTCAACCGCCTCATGACCATTGCGGTCTTCATTCCGCTGGCGATCGTGTTCATTTCGCTCGCCGTGGCCAACCGTACGCCAGTGCCGTTCACGCTCGATCCGTTCAATCCCGGAAATCCGGGTCTGACGGCGACGATGCCGTTCTTCATCTTCCTGTTCGGCGCACTGGTCCTCGGCCTGATCATCGGCAGCGTCGCCACCTGGTTTGGTCAGGGGCGCTACCGCAAGCTGGCCCGCCAGCGCGAAGCGGATATCGCCAGGGCCCCGCGCGCCGCTGAGCGCCCCGTGGCAACGCAGACCGTCCTGCCCGGACCAAGCGCCTGATACGCAGCCAGACGCCGCGAGAGTTCAGACCATGAAAATGATCACCGCCGACGAGGTGGACCGCTGCCTCACCCATGCAGGGTTGGTCGAGACGCTTCGGGAAGCCTTCGAGGGGCAGACGGTTCAGCCCGTGCGCCATCATCACACGATCGACCGGCCCGACGGCGCGGCATCGACGCTGCTGCTCATGCCGGCCTGGACAGACCTCAATGCCGCCGGCACCTCGGATGGCGGGCATGTCGGCGTCAAGATCGTCACCGTCTCGCCCGACAACAACGCAATCGGCAAACCGGCCGTGATGGGCCTCTACCTCCTGCTCGACGGCAAGACCGGCGAACCGCAAGCCCTGATCGACGGCCAGCGCCTCACGCAGTGGCGCACCGCATGCGCGTCTGCGCTCGCAGCGACCTATCTTGCGCGCAAGGATGCCTCGAAACTGCTCGTCATCGGGGCCGGCGCGCTGTGTCCGTTCCTCGCCCGCGCCCATTCCGCCGTTCGTCCGATCACCGACATCCGCATCTGGAATCGCACCACGGCCAATGCCGAAAAGGCTGCGGCGGCGTTGCGGGCCGATGGGCTGAACGTCACCGTCACTGACGATCTCGACGCCGCCATCGGCTGGGCGGACATCGTCTCGTCGGCGACGATATCGAACGAACCGCTCGTCAAGGGCGCGCTGCTCACGCCCGGCACGCATGTCGATCTGGTGGGTGCCTTCACGCCCACGATGCGCGAAAGCGACGATGAGGCGATCCGGCGGTCCCGTGTCTTCGTCGATACGCTGGCCGGCGCCACCAAGGAGGCGGGCGACATCGTCCAGGCGATCGCATCCGGTGCCCTCGCCGAAAGCGCGATCGCAGGCGACCTCTTCGACCTGACGCGCGGGGGCAAGCCGGGGCGCGAAAGCGACGACGAGATCACGCTATTCAAATCGGTCGGCGCAGCGCTCGAAGACCTTGCCGCGGGGATCGCGGTCTATCGCAGTTCCAACAACTGAGGCGGCGATGAGCAGGCTCGCGGTGCTTCCCATCATCGCCTGCCTGCTGGGCCTTGGCGCGACACAGGCCGGTTCAGCCGACACAACGCGCGCCAAGATCGACGCGACGTTCATCTTCACCAACGACATTCACGCCTGCCGCACGCAAAGTGGCCTCAGCCCGAATTGCGAGCAGGAGGGCAAGACCGACGCGAACCTGCTGCGTCACGTCAATGCGCTCAATCATCTGGGCGGGAAGATTTGGCCTGCCGAGATCGGCGGCGCGGCGACGGGGCTTGCAAGCGCGGGCACGCCGATCGGCAAGCCGCTCGGTCTCGTCATCGGCGGCGACATGACCGATGACGGCGGCGGGCAGGTCACCGATCCCGCCGAGGGCACGCAACTCCTCCAGTTCAGCCATCGCTATCAAGAGGGTTCGGGCCCGGGTCGCATCAACTTTCCCGTTTATGTCGGGCTGGGCAATCACGATCTCGACCAGGATGGTCCGCCGCCACACGCGGATTGGTACAGGCGCGAAATGCGCGACTATGTCGAGGTCAATCACCGACCGAGCGTGATCTTCAAGCCGCCATTGCCGGCAAGCGATTACGACATGGAGTCCGACAATTTCTCGTGGGATTGGGGCGGACTGCATCTCGTGCAATTGCAACGCTTCGGCGGCGATACCCGCAAGGGCGCCGTGAGCGGGCTGCCGTGGCTGAAACGGGATCTGGCGACCTTTGCTGCCGACGGACGGCCGGTCATCCTGTTCCAGCACTACGGCTGGGACAGCTTCTCGACCGAGAGCTGGGATCCGGATCGCAAGACCTTCGACGATGCGGGGCACGGCGCACCGCATTGGTGGAGCGCCGACGAGCGGCAGGCGCTTCTCGACGCCATCGTCGGCTACAACGTCATCGGCATCTTCCATGGCCATCAGCACGAGACACCGATGATCTACAGTGAGGGCGAGCTGGACCTCTTCAAGCCCGTCGCCGCGTTCATGGGCGGGTTCGCCGTGGTGCGCGTCACCGACGAGCGGCTCGACGTCGCACTAGGCGTCGCGGAAGGCGACGATGGCGAGGTTCGCTTCACGAACGCGTTCAGCAAGCTGCTTCCCGCGCGATAGGACGCAGCTTTGCCTCGGTTGCGAACATGGGGGTCCTATGCCAGAAGGCGGTGGACTTTCTTGGAGACGCTTCGTTGAAACAGGTGCGCGACAGGCGCGGAGACGACCGCTCACGCCGGCAAGGCTCAGCCGAGGCGCGCGCGCGCGAACCCCGCGGCGATGCGCCCACGAAGCCGGAACCCGCGTTCATCCGCCGTCCGATCGCGCGCCGGCAAGGCGCGCTGCCCGCAGAGACGCTGCCCGTTATTCTCGAAGTCGCACCCAACGACGACTATGCCCTGATCGATTCCGGCAATGGACGGAAGCTCGAGCAATACGGCCCCTACCGCATCGAGCGGCCGGAAGGCCAGGCGATCTGGCAACCGGCGCTGGCCGGCAGCGAATGGGCCAGGGCCGACGCGGTCTTCACCGGGGACACCGACGAAGAGGGCATGGGACGCTGGCGCTTTCCGCATGAGCCGCTTGGCGAGACCTGGCCGATGAAGCATGACGGCGTCGATTATCTCGGCCGTTTCACGTCCTTCCGCCATGTCGGCGTGTTTCCCGAGCAGGGCTCGCACTGGGACCACATGGCGGGCCTCATTCGGGGCGCCGGCCGTCCCGTAAAAGTTCTCAACCTGTTCGGCTATACCGGCGTCGCGTCATTGGTGGCCGCAGGCGTAGGGGCCGAAGTCACCCATGTCGATGCCTCGAAGAAGGCGATCGGCTGGGCGCGCGAGAACCAGGAACTGGCGCGTCTGCAGGACAAGCCGATCCGCTGGATCTGCGAGGATGCGATGAAGTTCGTCGAGCGCGAGGAACGTCGCGGCAGTCGCTACGACATCATCCTGTTCGATCCGCCCGCCTATGGGCGCGGGCCGAAGGGCGAGGTGTGGCAGCTTTTCGAGCATCTGCCCGCCATGGCCGATATCTGCCGCGAGATTTTGACGCCGAAGCCGCTCGCGGTCGTGCTCACCGCCTATTCGATCCGGTCCTCCTTCTTCGCGATCCATGCGCTGATGCGCGACACGTTTGCCGGCATGGGCGGACGCGTCGAATCCGGTGAGCTCATCATTCGCGAGAAATCGGCCGGCCGCGCGCTTTCCACCTCGCTGTTTTCACGCTGGGTGGCGGCATGAACGGACGCGACGAGGCACGCCATGTCGGCCAGGTGAAGGAGGTCACCAGCCTCACCAACCCGGTCGTGAAGGACATCCGCGCGCTGGCGCAGAAGAAATATCGCGACCAGCAGAACGCTTTCATGGCAGAGGGCCTCAAGCTCGTCATCGACGCGCTCGATCTCGGCTGGACGATCCGCACGCTCGTCTTCGGTAAGTCGCAGCGCGGCAATCCTGCCGTCGAGAAGATCGCCGCGCGAACGGTCGCCACCGGCGGCCTCGTGCTCGAAGTCAGCGAAAAGGTTCTGGGCGCGATCACGCGTCGCGACAACCCGCAGATGGTGCTCGGCGTGTTCCAGCAGCGCTGGCACGCGCTGAAGGATTTCAAGCCGGCGGGCAACGAGGTGTGGGTCGCGCTAGATCGCGTTCGCGACCCCGGCAATCTCGGCACGATCCTGCGCACGGTCGACGCGGTCGGCGCCAAGGGCGTGATCCTCGTCGGCGAAACGACTGATCCGTTCGCCGTGGAAACGGTGCGCGCGACGATGGGCTCAGTCTTTGCCGTGCCGGTGGCGAAAGCCAGCGTCGACGCCTTCCTCGCATGGCGCAAGGCGGCCGGCGTCACCCTCGTGGGCACGCATCTCAAGGGTTCCGTCGATTATCGCACGGTCGATTACAAAAAAGGCCCGATCCTGCTCGTCATGGGCAACGAGCAGCAGGGCCTGCCCGAGCCGATCGCGTCCGCGTGCGACACGCTGATCCGCATCCCCCAGGCGGGCCGCGCGGATTCGCTCAATCTGGCGGTGGCGACCGGCGTCGCGCTCTATGAAATCAGGCGTCACGCGCTGCCGACGATCGGAAAGGACATGGCTTGAAACTGCATGGACCGGCCTTCTACGCCGTCGTGGTGACGCTGGCCGTCGCGCTCGATCAGGTGATCAAGTATCTCGTCGAGACCGGTCTGGACATGCATGTGCAGGTCAATGTCATCCCGACGTTGGCGCTCTTTCGCACCCACAACACCGGCATCGCGTTTTCGATGTTTTCCGATCTGGGCAGCGTCGGTCTCATCGTCGTCACGCTTGCGGTCATAGGCTTCGTCACCTGGATCGCGGCCAAGACCGACCCGGCGCAGCGCATTGCGCGCTTCGGCTTCGCGCTCGTGGTCGGCGGAGCGATCGGCAACCTGATCGACCGCGTCTGGCACGGCTATGTCATCGACTACGTGCTCTTCTACCTGCCCACATGGTCGTTCGCGGTCTTCAACCTCGCCGACGCGTTCATCACGGTCGGCGCGGCACTGGTGATCCTCGACGAGTTCCTCGTCTGGCGCAGGTCGCGCAAAGCCGGCAAGACACGATAGATCGCCATGCGTCCACAGGACGCACAAGTGGCGATCTATCTCTTTGCTTAAGCATCGGAACCGTCCGAAAACCGGATTCCACTTTTCGGTCCGATGCTTCGGTTCAGGTTGACCTCGACGGGACAGCCACGCACAGTCGCGCCAAAAGCAGCCGCCACCGGGAGTTTTCCATGTCCGATACGTTCAAAGCCATCCTCGTCTCCCGCGACGAGGAGAAAAAGCAGTCTGTCGATATGGTCGACATGAACGAAGCGGATCTGATGGAAGGCGACGTCACGGTCGCGGTCGAGGCAACGACGGTGAACTACAAGGACGGTCTCGCCATCACCGGCAAGGCTCCCGTGATCCGGCGCTGGCCGCTCGTGCCCGGCATCGATTTCGCGGGCACGGTCATCTCGTCCGACCATGCCGACTGGAAGGAAGGCGACCGCGTCATCCTCAATGGCTGGGGCGTCGGCGAAACCCATCACGGCGCCTATGCCGAACGCGCCCGCGTCAATGGCGACTGGCTCGTGCCGCTGCCGTCCTCCATGACACCGGTCGACGCCATGGCCGTCGGCACGGCGGGTTATACGGCGATGCTCTGCGTCATGGCGCTGGAACGCCACGGCATCACGCCGGAGCGCGGTCCTGTCGTGGTGACCGGTGCGGCCGGCGGTGTCGGCACGGTTGCGATCTCCATCCTGTCGAAACTCGGCTACCACGTGATCGCCTCGACCGGTCGTCCCAACGAAGCCGATTTCCTCAAGGAACTCGGTGCCGCCGAGATCATCGCCCGTTCCGAACTGGAAGCGCCGGCCAAGCCGATCGCGAAAGAACGCTGGGCAGGCGCGGTCGATGCGGTGGGAAGCCACACGCTCGCAAACGTGCTCTCGATGACAGCTTATGGCGGCGCGGTCGCGGCGTGCGGCCTGGCGGGCGGCATGGACCTCCCGACCAGCGTTGCACCCTTCATCCTGCGCGGCGTCTCGCTCCTCGGCATCGATTCCGTCATGGCGCCGAAGGAAATCCGCCTCGAGGCGTGGCGCCGGATCACCGAGGACCTCGACCACGCCAAGCTGACGGCGCTCTCGACCGTCATTCCGTTCAGCGGCGTCATAAACGCGGCAAACGACATCATGGCAGGCACCGTTCGCGGCCGCGTGGTCGTGGAAATGTAGGCTGTCAGGCCGGCTCGCTAAAATTGTAGCGACCGGCCGAAAGCTTCCCTAATCGTTGCCCGCTATGGTCGCGGCGTGATGACGGATGAACTCGACACAGCCGAGCGGCAGGACGAGAGGCAGTTCGTGCCCCCGGAGGGGCGCGGCAGACAGCGACGCCTGCGCATCACACCGCCGCCGCTCGTGCCGCGTACGCTGGAGCCGCGGCGCTCGTTCACGCGCCCTGCACTGGTCGTGGCGCTCCTGTCGCTCGCCGGCGTCGCGACGCTCACCGGCGCGTCGTGGATTGTCATCATCGCGCTCGTAGCCATCGGCCTCGGCGCACTCTCGATGCAGATCCGCGACATGCGCAAGGAAGGGCGGCTGGCCCTGATGCTCGCCGAAACGACGACGCGCAGCCGCGAGGAGATCGAGCAGCTCGCCGATCGCATGTGGGAGCTTCAGGAAAGCGAGGAGCGCTTTCACGGCCTCATCGACGCGCTCGGCGACATCGTGGTGCATCGCGACCGCGACGGGCGCATCGTCTACGCCAACAGCGTGCTTTCGGACATTCTCGGCTGCGAGCCCGGCATTCTCAGCGGGCGCAAGCTGCTCGAACTCGGCATCGATATCGGCCTCGTTCCCGACAGCGCGTTTTCCGACGGCGAATGCCTGAGCTCCACCGACGTCGCAATCCGCACCGAGAGCGGCGTGCGGTGGTTCTCGTGGATCGAGCTGTCGGTGCGCGACAAGGAAAACAACGCCGTCTCCCACCGTGCGATCGCGCGCGACATCACCGCCCGCAAGCGGGCCGAGACGGCGCTCATCAACGCTCGCGAGCGGGCCGAATCGGCGAACCAGGCGAAGTCGCGTTTCCTCGCGACCGTGAGCCACGAGATCCGGACGCCGATGAACGGCATCATGGGCATGGCGAAACTCCTCGCCGACACGCGGCTCACGCCGGAGCAGATGACCTATGTCGGCGCGGTCTCCACCTCCGCATCCGCGCTCCTGGCGCTGATCGAGGACCTGCTCGACTATTCCAAGATCGAAGTCGGCAAGTTCGAGCTCGAACCGCAGGCCGTGTCGCCGCGCGAGCTGATCGAAAACGTGGTCGAACTGCTGGCGCCGCGCGCCTATGCCAAGGATATCGGCCTCGGGTGCCACATCGCGCCGGACGTTCCGGCCATGATTCTGGCGGACCCCGGCCGGCTGCGGCAGGTCCTGCTCAACATCGTCGGAAACGCAGTGAAGTTCACCGAAGCCGGCGGTGTGCTCGTTACCCTCGAAATGACGCCCGGACCGGCGCGCCGCCAGTTGAGCATCAGCGTCTTCGACACTGGTCCCGGACTGCGTAAGCAGGATATCGCCCGCATCTTCGAGGAGTTCGAGCAGGGTGACGGCACATCGACGCGGCGGCATGGCGGGGCGGGACTTGGGCTCTCGATCTCGCGTCGGATCGTCGAAGCGATGGACGGCGCAATCTCGGTCAAGGGCGAGCCGGGCAAAGGCGCGGAATTCACCGTCACCATTCCCGCAATGGAGGCCGTTGACCGCCCGATCGGTTTCGGCGATGCACTCGCGGGCCGGCGCGCGCTCATCCTGTCGGCCAATTTGATGGAAGCCGAGGCGATCGCCCGGACGATTTCCGCGCATGGAGGACTGGCCGAGATCGCCCGGACCGTCGAGGAGGCGGGCGCGGCTCGGACCTGCTCACATGGCTACGACGTCGTGCTGGTCGACGCCGCCATCGAGCGTACGGACGGGCGCGTGCTCAAGCGGCTGCGCAAGGCCGGGATCGACCCAGTCGAGGCGATCACGCTCATCGCGCCCACCGATCGCGGCCAGCTCGCGCAGTATCGCGCGAGCGGCTACCACACCTTCCTCGCGCGCCCCGTGCGCAGCGAAACATTGATGCGCATGCTGCTCAACGCACAGACACAGGCACCGCAGAGCGACGCGCCGGCAACAAAGGCTGCGGGCGCGGCGGGACAGCCGGCAGGCGGTTACTCGATCCTGATCGCGGAAGACAACGACATCAACGCCCTGCTCGCGCGTTCCGTGCTTACCAAGGCCGGCCATCAGGTGGAGGTCGTCCGTAACGGCAAGGCAGCCGTCGAGGCCTTGACCGCAAACGGCGGCGCGCATCAGTACGATGTCGTGCTGATGGATCTGCACATGCCGGTGATGGACGGGCTCGACGCGATCGCCCATATCCGCAAATACGAGGAAGCCAAGGGCATGCCGGCCGTGCCGATCCTCGTTTTGTCGGCCGACAGCCAGGAAAAGACCCGGCACGGGGTCATCGCCCATGGCGCGACGGGTTTTCTCACCAAGCCTGTCGATCCGCAGGCGATGGTCGACGCGGTCGTGAACCAGGCCACCGCCTGATCGTCACCGCGTATCGGTCACAGTGTTGTTGCAGTATCCGCGTATTGCACTCCTCAGAGGTGGCCGCAGCGAGGAGAATCAGCCATGCGCACTATCATGACTGAGAGCACGACCCGAAATTCGACGCTTCAGCCTGGGCAATTTTCCGCCGAGACGCTGACGAATGCGCCGTTGGGCCGCATCGGAACGCTGGAAGTGCGGCTTGCCAACGGCAGCGACGAGGTCGCCTCCGCCCAGGAAATCCGCTACCGCGTGTTTCACGAAGAGCTCGGCGCGCGCGCTCAGGCCGCCGGTCTGCAGGACCGCCGCGATGCCGATCGTTTCGACGATCTGTGCGACCATCTGCTCGTCATCGACAATGCGATCGAGGGCCCCGTGCGCCACCGTATCGTCGGCACCTATCGCCTGCTGCGACAGGATGCGGCCCTTGCGGCCGGCGGGTTCTATTCGAGCGACGAGTTCGAGATGGAGGCGCTGGTCGCGCGCCACCCGACGCTTCAGTTCCTTGAGCTGGGGCGCTCCTGCGTCTTGCCGGACTATCGCTCGCGGCGGACGATCGAGCTTCTGTGGCAGGGCATCTGGGCCTATGTGAACCGCCACGGCATCGGCGTGATGACCGGCTGTGCATCCTTTTTCGGCACGGTTCCGGCGGCACATGCCGAGGCGCTGTCGTTCCTGGCGCAAAACTGCCGCGCCGACGGCGAATGGCACGTGGGCGCCGTGCCATCACGCTATCACGCGATGGATCTGATGCCGACCGAGGTCGTCAATGCGCGCTCGGCCCTGGCCGCGATGCCACCATTGATCAAAGGATATCTGCGGCTTGGCGCGAAGATCGGCGACGGCTGCGTCGTCGATCATGATTTCGGCACGACCGATGTTTTCATCGTGCTGCCGGTCGAGACGATCTCGTCACGCTACATCAACTATTACGGTGCCGACGCGACGCGATTTGCGGCGTAGATATGGGATCGGAGCGGCGCTCGAGCCGCTTCATTTTTCCCAGTCGGTTCCGATCGCTTCCTCGGTACGCTCGTCGGCCTGCTTGACCAGATCGCGCGCGCGCTCGATGTCCTCGCCGTCGGCCTCTTCGGGCTTCGATTCCGCATCTTCCGTGCGGCAGAGCACGAGATCGAACAGCACCGGAAAATGATCCGAGCCGCAGGCCGGCAGCCGCAGCATGTCCTTCAGCCTGAATTCGGCCGAGTGGAACAAATGATCGAGCGGCCAGCGCATCAGCGGAAAGCGGGCATCGAATGTCGAGAAGATCCTGCGGCCGATGCGCGGATCGAGCAGCCCACTGATGCGCCGGAAGCGGTCCGTCGTGCTCGACCAGGCGACGTCGTTCAGATCACCCGTCACCATCACGGGCAGCGTCTCGTCCTTCACCCGCAGTGCGACCAGAGCCGTCTCGCCATCGCGGCCTTCGGTGCCCCGATGCGGGACCGGTGGCTCGGGATGGATCGAGTAGAGCCTGAATTGCTGTCCCTCCGGCGTCGTAACCGTCGTGATGATCGACGGCACGCCATCCGTCAGGAGACACTCCACGACCGTATCGGACAGCTCGAATTTCGAGCCCAGGATCATGCCGTAGGAGTTTTCCTGCGACTGGTCGATGACCGTCGGATAGGCCGACAGCACCGTCGACAGCGCGTCGCGCCAACGTTTGTCGACCTCCATGAGCACGAAGATATCCGGGTCGCGCCGCTCGATCTCGGCCGCGAGTTCCTCGAACCTCTCGTTCGACATCTTGACGTTGCTGGCGAGCAGCCGCAGCGTCTCACCCGTGTCCGCCGCCGGATCGTAGTCGGCCGACTGCTTGCGCCAGATCGGCGTGAACCTGACGATGAACCAGGCCTGCACCGCCGCGACGAGCACAAGCACGATCTGGATCGTGTGCCACGCGGGGCCCGCCGCGCCGAAAACGAGCGACAGGATGACGACGATGACTGCCGCTGCCAGAAACTGCTGGCGCGGAAAATCCCCGACGCGCACGATGCCGTGCGCGAACGGGAAAAACGGCAGGATCGTCGCCACCGCGAGAAACGCCGTCAAGGCGCCTGCGGCGATCAGCATGAAGAGCCCTCATTCGACACGTGCCCCGTCAATGCGAGGCCGAGACACAAATTCCGAAGAGGGCGATCCGGTTCCAGCCTAAATCACGCTCCGGCGCTGTAGGCCGCGATCGCGGCCATGTTCACCAGGTCGGAATCCTTTGCGTTGAGCGAGACGATCTGCACCGGCTTGTTCAAGCCCACCAGCAGCGGGCCGATGACGGTCGAACCGCCAAGCTCCTGCAGCATCTTGGTCGAGATCGATGCCGAGTGGAATGCGGGCATCACGAGCACGTTGGCAGGCCCGGACAGGCGGCAGAACGGATATTGCTGCATCGCCTTGGCGTTGAGCGCCACG
Source organism: Mesorhizobium sp. CAU 1732 (assembly GCF_039888675.1). Lineage (NCBI taxonomy): Bacteria > Pseudomonadati > Pseudomonadota > Alphaproteobacteria > Hyphomicrobiales > Phyllobacteriaceae > Mesorhizobium > Mesorhizobium sp. CAU 1732. The sequence goes on along the minus strand of NZ_JBDQQR010000001.1, from coordinate 690,892 downwards.
TCGGCGGCCATCTCGCCATCATACTCGAAGTCGACGCGGCGCTTGTCGAGGATCTTGACCGCTTCCTGCACGCGCTCCGACCGTTCGCCGGGCGGATGGCCGAAGGTCGAGTAGGCGAGCATGGCCACGCGGGGCTCGTAGCCCATGCGCCGCGCGAAGCCTGCCGCTTCTTCCGCGATGTCCGCGATCTGCTCCGCATTCGGCATGTCGTGAACCGCCGTGTCGGCGACGATGACCGTGCGGCCGCGGCAGAGCGCGATCGACACGCCGATCACGCGGTGGCCCGGCTTGGCGTCGATCACGCGGCGTATGTCTTCCAGCACCGTCGAATAATTGCGCGTCACGCCGGTCACGACCGCGTCCGCATCGCCAAGCGCAAGCATGCAGGCGGCGAAATGGTTGCGGTCGTTGTTGATCAGGCGCTGGCAATCGCGGAACAGAAAGCCCTTGCGTTGCATGCGCTCGTAGAGATGGTCGGCATAGACGGCGTTGCGGCGCGACAGCCGCGCATTGATGATTTCGATGCCCGGCTTGTTGAGATCGACGCCCGCCGCCCGTGCGTTTTCCTTGATGACATCGTCGCGGCCCACCAGAATGGCCGTGCCGAGGTTCTGGTTCACATAGGAGACGGCGGCGCGCATCACCTGCTCCTCCTCGCCCTCCGCGAAGACCACGCGCTTCGGCTGGCGGCGCACCCGGTCGTAGATGCGCTGGAGCGTCGAGGCGATCGGATCGCGGCGCGCGGACAGTTCCTGCTTGTACTTCTCGATGTTGAGGATCGGCCGCCCTGCAACGCCCGAATCCATCGCCGCGCGTGCTACTGCCGCCGGTACTTCCGAGATGAGGCGCGGATCGAACGGCACCGGAATGATGTAGTTCGGGCCGAATTTCGGCCGATTGCCCTGATAGGCCGCCGCAACATCGTCCGGCACGTCCTCGCGCGCCAGTTTCGCCAGCGCCTGCGCGGCCGCCACCTTCATCGCATCGTTGATGGTCGTCGCCCGCACATCGAGCGCGCCGCGAAAGATGTAGGGGAAGCCGAGCACGTTGTTGACCTGGTTCGGATAGTCCGAACGCCCGGTCGCCATGATCGCGTCGGTGCGGATTTCCGCCACTTCTTCCGGCGTGATCTCCGGATCAGGGTTGGCCATGGCGAAGATGATCGGGTTCTTCGCCATCGACTGAACCATGGCCGGCGTCAGCGCGCCCTTCGCCGAGAGGCCCAGGAACACGTCGGCCCCATCCAGAGCCTCTGCCAGCGAGCGCGTATCGGTTTTCACCGCATGCGCCGACTTCCACTGATTCATGCCCTCGGTGCGGCCCTGATAGACCACGCCCTTGGTGTCGCAGAGGATGATGTTCTCGGGCGAAAAGCCCATCGCCTTCATGAGTTCGATGCAGGCGATGCCGGCAGCACCCGCGCCGTTGCAGACCATCTTGGTGGTCTTCATGTCGCGGCCGGTGATTTCCAGCGCGTTGATGAGGCCCGCCGCCGAGATGATCGCGGTGCCGTGCTGGTCGTCGTGAAAGACCGGGATGTCCATCAGCTCGCGCAGCCGCTGCTCGATGATGAAGCACTCCGGCGCCTTGATGTCCTCGAGATTGATGCCGCCGAAGGACGGGCCGAGGAAACGCACGCAATTGATGAATTCGTCCGCGTCTTCGGTGTCGACCTCGAGATCGATCGAATCGACATCCGCGAAGCGCTTGAAGAGGACGGCCTTGCCCTCCATCACCGGCTTGGATGCGAGCGCGCCGAGGTTGCCGAGGCCGAGAATCGCCGTGCCGTTGGAGATGACGGCGACCATGTTTCCGCGCGTCGTATAGTCGAACGCGCGCGACGGGTCTTCCGCGATGGCCAGGACCGGCACCGCAACGCCCGGCGAATAGGCGAGCGAAAGGTCGCGCTGCGTCGCCATCGGCTTGGTCGGATTGATTTCCAGCTTGCCCGGCCGCCCCATGGCGTGGAATTCGAGCGCTTCCTCTGGGCTGACCGATGGGCCTGCCTCGGTGGTCTTGTCTTTCAATGGCATGACTGCTTCGTTTCCTTCCCCGGCAGCGTCTTCTTGTGGAGTTTTGCCGAGCCGCCCGGAATAAGGCTACACTTGGCGGCTGTAAATCGCCAAGCAGGAAAACCACCTTCACACACGAGCATTCGCCTTGAACGACGAAACGCCCATCCGAACCCAAGACGCCGTCGCCGCGGCGGCAGCGCCCATGCTCTCGACAGCGGGCGCGACACCCATGATGGAGCAGTTCATCGAGATCAAGCAGGCGAATCCCGATTCGCTGCTGTTCTATCGCATGGGCGATTTCTACGAGCTGTTCTTCCAGGACGCGGAAATCGCGAGCCGGACGCTCGGCATCACGCTCACCAAGCGCGGCAAGCATCAGGGCGAGGATATTCCGATGTGCGGCGTGCCGGTGCATGCCGCCGACGATTACCTCCAGAAACTCATCGGCGCCGGCCATCGCGTTGCCGTCTGCGAGCAGATCGAGGACCCGGCGGAGGCGAAGAAGCGCGGCTCGAAATCCGTGGTGAAGCGCGACGTCGTCCGCCTCGTCACGCCCGGCACGATCACCGAGGAGAAGCTGCTCGCGCCGTCCGAGGCGAACTACCTGATGGCGCTGGGGCGTGTGAAGGCCGGACCGTCGGACTATGCCTACGCGCTTGCGTGGATCGACATCTCCACCGGCGCGTTCCGCGTCGCCGAGAGCACGGCGGATCGGTTGCTCGCCGATGTCCTGCGCATCGATCCGCGCGAACTTATCCTCGCCGATCCGGTCTATCACGACCCCGATCTTCGCGCCGTGTTCGACGTGCTCGGCCGCATCGCCACACCGCAGCCTGCCACCCTGTTTGATTCTGCGGCGGCCGAGACGCGGGTGGCGCGGTTTTTCGAGGTCGCCACGGCCGAGAGTTTCGGGCAGTTTTCGCGCGCCGAGCTCTCCGCCATCTCAGGCGCCATCGCCTATGTCGAGAAAACGCAGAAGGCCGAGCGTCCGCCGCTGTCGCGACCGGCGCGCGAGGAAAGCGGGGCGAGCCTCTTCATCGACGCCGCGACACGCGCCAATCTCGAACTCGTCCGCACGCAGACCGGCGGCCGCGACGGCTCGCTCCTGAAGGCGATCGACCGGACGGTCACCGGCGGCGGTGCGCGGCTGCTCGCCGAGCGCCTGATGTCGCCGCTGACCGCCCCGGCGGCCATCAACGGGCGCCTCGACTGCGTCTCGTATCTGCTTGCAGAGACGCGCCTGTGCGAAGCACTGCATTCCGTGCTCAAGGGCGCGCCCGACATGCCGCGCGCTCTGTCGCGGCTGGCGCTCAACCGGGGCGGGCCGCGCGATCTCGGCGCGATCAAGGCCGCGCTCGAGGCATCACGCGCGGTGCTCGACCTGTTCGCCAACGCGATGCTTCCGGAAGGCTTGAAGTCCGCCTGCGAAGCGATCGACGCCTTGCCCGCATCGCTGGCCGGCCACATGTCGGCAGGTTTGTCCGACGAGCTTCCGCTCCTGAAGCGCGATGGCGGTTTCGTGCGTGCGGGATACGACGCCGAACTGGACGAGATGCGCGCGCTCCGCGACCAGTCGCGCCGCGTGATCGCCGGCATGGAACGCGATCTCGTCGAGGAAACCGGGATCCGGTCGCTCAAGATCCGGCACAACAACGTGCTGGGCTATTACATCGAGGTGACCGCGAACCACGCCGATATCATGAACGGATCGGACGCGGCCAAGGCGCGCTTCATCCATCGCCAGACGATGGCGAGCGCGATGCGCTTCACCACCACGGAACTCGCGGAGATGGAGACGAAGATCGCAAACGCGGCGGGCCGCGCGCTGGCGATCGAACTGCGCGTCTTCGACGCGCTTCTGGCCGAGACCGTCTCGCATGCGGACGCGATCCGGGCCGGCGCGGCAGCCCTTGCCGAGATCGACGTCGCAGCCGGCCTTGCGGTCCTGGCCGCTTCGGAGAGCTATTGCCGCCCGGTCGTGGACGACAGCCTCGCCTTCGCCATCGAGGGCGGTCGGCACCCCGTCGTCGAGCAGGCCCTGCGCAGGCAGTTGGGCGACCCGTTCGTCGCCAATGACAGCGATCTCTCGCCGGACGATGGCGGCAGGCATGGTGCGATCTGGCTGCTGACCGGTCCCAACATGGGCGGTAAATCGACATTCCTGCGCCAGAACGCGTTGATCGCGATCCTCGCCCAGGCGGGCTCCTTCGTGCCCGCATCATCCGCGCATATCGGCGTGGTGGATCGCCTGTTCAGCCGCGTCGGGGCGTCCGACGATCTGGCGCGCGGACGCTCGACATTCATGGTGGAGATGGTCGAGACTGCGGCGATCCTCAACCAGGCCGGCGAGCGCTCGCTGGTCATCCTCGATGAGATCGGGCGCGGCACGGCCACGTTCGACGGCTTGTCGATCGCATGGGCCGCCGTCGAGTACCTGCACGAGAAGAACCGCTGCCGCGCGATCTTCGCGACCCACTTCCACGAAATGACCGCGCTCGCCGACAAGCTCGATCGGCTCCACAACGTCACCATGCGGGTCAAGGAATGGGAGGGCGACGTCGTGTTCCTCCACGAGGTCGGCAAGGGCGCGGCCGACCGCTCCTACGGCGTGCAGGTCGCGCGGCTCGCCGGCCTTCCCGAGGCGGTCGTCGAGCGTGCGCGGGCGGTGCTGCGCCAGTTGGAGGAGAGCGAGACGTCCGGCAAGGCCTCGCGGCTCGTGGACGACCTTCCGCTGTTCAGCATTGCGGCGAAGCGCGAGACATCGCGTCCATCCCAGCCCGACAAGCTTGCAGAGGCCGTCATCGCGCTCCAGCCCGACGAGATGACGCCGCGCGATGCGCTCGACGCGCTTTACAAGCTGAAATCGCTTTTGTCGCGATCCGACAGTTAAGCCTTCCGCAGCGCCAAAATCTTACGCGGCCGCGCTCTCACATTAACGTGAGATTGAGCATTCCGTGGCTCTATGTCGGCGCGGAGGGCTTCTCATGGCCAGGCTTGTCAGCGTCTTCATATCTGCCACGTACAGGCGCTTCCTGGCGGTCGTGGTATGGGCTCTGGTATTTACACTCGCTGTCGCGGCGCTGGCCGCATTCGGCCTCTACCAGACGGGCGATTCGGTTCGTGCGAATTCGCGGCTGGCGACCGAGCATTTCATGCGGCTGCGCGTTGATCTCCTTTCGACCATGGACGTCATGCATGAGGAGTTGACGGCACAGCCCTGCTCCGCCGCGTTCAGCGAACAACTGCGCACGATCGCCTATCGCCCGGATGGGCTTAACGAGTTCCTCTATGCGCCGGGCGGTATCGTCCAGTGTTCGGTCAACAACAATCTGGCGGCGGGGTACGATCTGGGATCGCCCGACATCGCCATCACGGCCGCGCCCTACATCTCCTTCTGGATGGATCGTGAGCTCGACTTTCTCGGCCTTCCCGGGCAACGCGGAACCATCGTCCTAAAGGAGCCCTTCGCTGCCATCATACCGCCGCCGAGGTTCAGGCCGACCACGCCCGACTGGCTGTCGCTGGAGATCGTCGCGGTCAGCCCGGATGGACGCTGGTGGCACAGAGGCGGCGCCGCGGGCGTTTACGGCGCCAATCTCGCCACGGAAGGACGCGGTATCCTGCCGTCATTGTTCCAGGGGGAGCTTCGAAAGACGGTTTGCGACCCGATGGGGTTGCACTGCATCGCCACCCAGACGCGACTGGGCGCGCTGATCGCGACTCAGACGATCGCCGTCCTGCTGGGGCTTATCATGGCCGCGGTCGTGGCAAGCTTCGTCGCCCGGCATGTCGACCGCCTGATCGAGCGCTACTGGTCGTTCGAGGCGCGCTTCCGTCGCCATCTCGACGACACGTCCATTGTCTGCGCCTATCAGCCCGTGATGCATCTCGATACCGGCGACATTACAGGTTGCGAGGTGCTTGCACGGTGGCGCGACGTCGACGATCGCCTGGTCTATCCCGATCGGTTCATCCATCTTCTCCAGCGCAACGGCCTGACGCTGACCTTCACCGAACACGTCGCGCGCCGCGCCTTTGCCGAACTCTGCGCCGCCGTGCCCGAGGGAAAGCGGCTGCAGGTGAATTTCAATATCTTTCCCTGCGATCTCGACAGCGAGAAACTCGCAAGGGTGTTCGGCGACTTCACCACGCAGCCCGACCGGTTCGATCTCGTGCTCGAGATCATCGAAAGCGACGATATCCCCCCCAATGCGCAGCGCGAGATCGACGCGCTGCGCCGCGCCGGCATCAAGACGTATATCGACGATTTCGGCACCGGCTATTCCAACATGCAGAACCTCGCCGCGCTGTCGGTCGACGGCGTCAAGCTCGATCGCGCCTTTGCAATGGCCCCGGACAATTCGATGATGGCGCAGATGCTGCGCCACGCGGTCGAGATGATCCACGCAACCGGGCGCGTCATGGTGGTCGAGGGCGTCGAAACGGCGGAGCGGTTGGCGCTCCTGCGCCGGATGCAGGCCCGGATCGACTTCGTGCAGGGCTATTTAATCTCGCGCCCGCTCGATATCGTGGGCTTCGCAGACTTCATCACGAAAAAGCCGATCTCGCTTGCCGAGCACAAGCGCGAGACGGAGCTTGCCATCAAGGCGGGCTAGCCCGAACCACGCGAGACGCGAACCCACGGGTCGCGCGATACACAACCGGCAAAAATCGCGTTATAGACGCCCCGGCGAGACAAGTCCGGAAGACATGGCAAAGATTCCCCTCAAGCTCGAAGACATCGTGGACCGCGCGGCGTTGCGCCGCGACATGGCTGCCCTGGCATCGGGCACCGTCAAGGGCGGCCTCAGCGCATCGTCGCGCGCGGCCCTCATCCAGCTCCTCAAGGACCGGGTCGCGCAAGGCAAGGCGGTTGCCGAGACGATGCTGAAGTCCGATGGCGGCGGCACCGCATGCGCCGCGCGGATTTCGCACCTCATGGACGAAGTCATCAGCGCGCTCTACGACTTCGCCGCCACCCACATCTATCCCGCCAAGAACCCGTCCGCCGCCGAGCGCATGGCGGTGGTTGCCGTCGGCGGTTACGGGCGCGGCACGCTCGCGCCCGGCTCCGACCTCGATCTGCTCTTCGTGCTGCCCTACAAGCAGACGCCATGGGGCGAGCAAATCGTCGAATACATCCTCTACGTGCTGTGGGATCTCGGACTGAAGGTCGGCCACGCGACGCGCAACATCGACGAATGCGTGCGGCTGTCGCGCACCGACGTCACCATCCGCACCTCGATCCTGGAAGCGCGCTTCGTGTGGGGAGACGAACGTCTCTTCGGCACGCTGATCGAGCGTTTCGACCATGACGTTGTGAAGGACACCGGCCCCGAATACGTGCAGGCCAAGCTGACGGAGCGTGACGACCGCCACGCACGCGGCGGCGAAAGCCGCTATCTGGTCGAGCCGAACGTCAAGGAGGGCAAGGGCGGCCTGCGCGACCTGCAAACGCTCTTCTGGATAGGCAAATATTACTACCGCGTGCGCTCGGCCGAGGAACTCGTCGAGAAGGGCGTGTTCACCCGCAGGGAATATCTGCAATTCCGCAAGGCGGAGGATTTCCTGTGGGCGGTTCGCTGCCACATGCACTTCCTGACCGGCCGGGCGGAAGAACGGCTGCATTTCGATATCCAGCGCGATATCGCCGAACGCCTCGGCTATACGAGCCATCCGGGCCTCTCCGCCGTCGAGCGGTTCATGAAGCACTACTTCCTGACCGCCAAGACCGTGGGCGACCTGACCCGCATCTTCTGCGCCGCGCTGGAAGAGGAGCAGGCCAAGCACGTTCCGGGCTTCAACCGCATCTTCCTCAATTTCTCGCGGCGCAAGCGTAAGCTCGCCGGCACCAGCGACTTCATCGTCGACAACCACCGCATCAACATCGCGGACGAGCAGGTCTTCGAGCGGGACCCGGTGAATTTGCTCCGGCTGTTCTGGCTTGCCGACAAGCATGGGCTCGAGTTCCATCCCGACGCGCTCAAGCTTCTCACGCGCTCGCTGAAGCTGGTCGACCGGGCCTTGCGCCGCAACGAGGAAGCCAACCGGCTGTTCATGGAGGTCCTGACATCCGACCGGAATCCGGAGCTCAATCTGCGGCGGATGAACGAGGCCGGGCTTCTGGGCAATCTCATTCCCGACTTCGGCAAGATCGTCGCGATGATGCAGTTCAACATGTATCATCACTACACGGTGGACGAGCATCTGATCCGCTGCGTCGGCGTCCTGTCGGAGCTCGAGCACGGAGACGCGGAGGCGATCCATCCGCTGGCTCACACGCTGATGCCCGGTCTGCGGCGCCATCGCGACATCCTCTACGTGACCGTGCTGTTCCACGACATCGCGAAGGGGCGGCCGGAGGATCACTCAGAAGCCGGTGCGAAGATCGCCCGGCGTCTGTGCCCGCATATGGGCTTCTCGAAGGCCGATACCGAGACCATCGCATGGCTGATCGAGAACCATCTCGTAATGTCGCTCACCGCGCAGACGCGCGACCTGAACGACCGCAAGACCATCCAGGACTTTGCCGATCTCGTGCAGTCGGTGGATCGTCTCAAATTGCTGCTGATCCTGACCGTCTGCGACATCCGCGGCGTCGGACCGGGTGTCTGGAACGGCTGGAAGGGTCAGCTTCTGCGCACGCTCTACTACGAGACCGAGTTGCAGTTGACCGGCGGCTTCTCGGAGGTCTCGCGCGCCAGGCGCGCCGAGCAGGCGCGCGCGGCGCTCGCAGAGGTCTTGTCGGGCTGGTCGCCCGAAGCCCGCAAGCGCTACCTCGGACTGCACTACGACAACTACCTGCTGGCGATCGGCCAGGAGGACCAGTTGCGTCATGCCGAGTTCATCCACGAGGCCGACGCGGCGGGCAAGCGGCTCGCGACGATGGTACGGACCCATCAGTTCGAGGCCGTGACCGAGATCACGATCCTGTCGCCGGACCACCCTCGCCTGCTTTCGGTGATCGCCGGCGCCTGCGCGGCGGCCGGTGCGAACATCGTCGACGCACAAATCTTCACGACGACCGACGGGCGAGCGCTGGACACGATCCTGATCAACCGCGAATTCGACATGGACGAGGACGAGCGGCGGCGCGCGCAGCGTGTCGGCAAGCTCATCGAAGACGTCCTGTCGGGCAAGAGCTGGCTTCCCGAGATGATCGAGAAGCGAACCAAGCCGAAGCGCGGCTCCCGCGTGTTCCGCATCAAGCCGAGGGCGGACATCCGCAACACGCTGTCGAACCGGTTTTCGGTCATCGAAGTCGCCTGCCTCGACCGCCCGGGCCTGCTTTCGGAAATCACCGGCGCGATATCCGACCTCTCCCTCGACATCGCGTCGGCGCATATCACCACCTTCGGCGAGAAGGTGATCGACACGTTCTACGTCACCGACCTGACCGGACAGAAGGTCGAGAACCCTACGCGGCAGGACAACATCGTGAAAACGCTCATCGCGGTGATGGAAAACGGCACGACCGAGCGCGGTGGAGCCGCACGCAGCCAGTCCGCCGCCAAGACAGCGGCGGAGTAGACGGTGATATCGCCGGTGCTCTACGTTGTCCCCCTCTGTCCTGCCGGACATCTCCCCCACGAGGGGGGAGATCAACCTGCATGGTTTTCGGAGCATTTCCGGAGAGGTTTCTGCAAAGACGTGCGTGATCTCCCCCCTCTTGAGGGAGATGTCCGGCAGGACAGAGGGGGGCGTGACGAAGCGCATAGCTTCCCTGCGACGGCCGACCGCCCCCGAAAGGCCGCCTGGCGATGAGCCTCGTCGGCAAATTCGCCACGGTCGGCGGGGCCACCGCTGCAAGCCGCGTCTTCGGCTTCGTCCGCGAGGCGCTGATCGGCGCGGCACTCGGCGCAGGGCCCGTAGCCGACGCATTCTACGCGGCGTTCCGCTTTCCCAACCTGTTCCGCAGGCTTTTTGCCGAAGGCGCGTTCAACACCGCCTTCATTCCCCTCTTCGCCAAGGAACTCGAAGGCGGCGGGCCGGAAGCGGCGCGCCAGTTCGCCGAACACGTTCTGTCGGTGCTCTTCGCGTGGCTGCTGCTTCTCTCCGGCATCGCGATTCTGGCGATGCCTGTGCTGGTCGGAACCATCATCGCACCGGCCTTTGCCGAGGATCCGGAAAAGTTCGACCTGACGGTCGCGATGACGCGGATCATGTTCCCGTATCTCTTCTGCATGTCGCTCGTCGCAATGCTGTCGGGCATCCTCAACTCGATGCGGCGCTACTTCCTCGCCGCGTTCGTGCCGATCCTCCTCAACCTGATCCTGATCGCCGTACTTGCCGCAGCGCTGCAATCCGGCGTCGATGCGCGGGACACCGGCATATGGCTCGCATGGGGCGTGTTCGCGTCCGGCGTGGCGCAGCTCTTATTCCTGATCTGGGGCGTACGCCGGCAGGGCTTTTCGATGCGGCTGCGCATGCCGAGGCTCACGCCCGACGTCCGGCGGCTGCTCATCCTCATGGGACCGGCGCTTCTGACCGGCGGCGTCACGCAGATCAACCTGCTGGTCGGGCAGATCATCGCGTCCGCGCAGGATGGCGCGATCGCGCTCCTCAACTACGCCGATCGCATCAACCAGCTTCCGCTCGGCATCATCGGCATCGCGATCGGCGTCGTCCTCTTGCCGGAACTGGCCCGATCGCTCAAGGCCGGCAATCACGACGAGGCGCAGCATCTCCAGAACCGCTCGCTGGAATTCGCGCTGGGGCTGACGCTCCCGGCTGCCGTCGGCTTCATGCTGTTTGCCGCGCCGCTGGTGAACATCCTCTACGAGCGGGGCGCTTTCACCGCCGAAACCACCGCCCTGACTGCTTCCGCGCTCGCCGCCTTCGCGGCCGGCCTGCCTGCCTACGTGCTCATCAAGGTGTTCTCGCCCGCCTATTTCGCGCGGCTCGACATGAAGAGCCCGATGTGGTTCTCGATGGCCGCCGTGGTGACGAACGTCGTCGGCAGCCTCATCCTGTTTCCGCTCTTCGGTCATGTCGGGATCGCGGCGGCAACCTCGATTTCCGCCTGGCTGAACCTCGCGCTGCTCGCCGGTGTCCAATGGCGGCGCGGCGACTTCCGGCCCTCCGCGACAACGCTCAGACGCCTCGTCATGATCGTTATCGCAAGCGCGATCATGGGTCTCGTGATCCTCGCACTTGGCCTGGCGATGAACGACCTTTTGGCGAGCTCTTCCGTTCTCGTCCGCGTCGCGTCCGTCTTCTGCGTGATCGGCGTCTCGGCCTCGCTCTATTTCGGCATCGTCATCGCCACCGGAGCGATCGACCGGACACAACTGATGCGATTGCTGCGCCGGCGGCGGAAGGCATGAGTATCCGCCCCACTTGATCCGGCCTGCGGCTTCCGCCATAAGCGCGCATCGATTTTCGCCGCGCGCGAAACGGCCCTCCACAAGCCACGAGGACTATCCAGTGTCTGCTTTCAAGCCTCTCGTCTTTTCCGGCGTCCAGCCGACCGGCAATCTCCATCTCGGTAATTATCTCGGCGCGATCCGCAAGTTCGTGGCGCTGCAGGAGAGCAACGACTGCATCTATTGCGTGGTCGATATGCACTCGATCACGGCGCAGCTCGTCCACGAGGATTTGCCGAAGCAGACGCGCTCGATCACGGCCGCGTTCCTCGCCGCCGGCATCGACCCGAAGAAGCACATCGTCTTCAACCAGAGCCGCGTTCCCCAACACGCCGAGCTCGCCTGGGTCTTCAACTGCGTCGCCCGCATCGGCTGGATGAACCGCATGACGCAGTTCAAGGACAAGGCCGGCAAGGACCGCGAGAACGCCTCGCTGGGTCTGCTCGCCTATCCGAGCCTGATGGCGGCCGACATCCTGCTGTACCGCGCCACGCATGTTCCCGTCGGCGACGACCAGAAGCAGCATCTTGAGCTGACGCGCGACATCGCCGCCAAGTTCAACAACGACTTTTCCGCCAGGATCGGCGAGCTTGGCGTCGGCGTCGAGATGATGATGGGTGAGGAGAAGCTCAACGGCTTCTTCCCGCTGACCGAGCCGATCATCGAAGGTCCGGCGACGCGCGTGATGAGCCTGCGCGACGGCTCGAAGAAGATGTCGAAGTCGGACCCGTCCGATCTCTCGCGCATCAACCTGACGGACGACGCCGACACCATCTCCAAGAAGATCAAGAAGGCGAAGACCGATCCCGAGCCCTTGCCGTCCGAGATGGAGGGATTGAAGGAGCGCCCCGAGGCCGAGAACCTGATCGGCATCTATGCGGCTCTCTCCGATCGTACACGCGAAGACGTAATCGCCGAATTCGGCGGGCAGCAGTTCTCGATCTTCAAGCCCGCATTGGCCGACCTGGCCGTCGACAAGCTTGCGCCGATCGCGGGCGAGATGCGCCGGATTTCCGCGGATACAGCCTATGTCGACAGCATCCTGCGCGACGGTGGAGAGCGGGCAGGCGCGATCGCACGCGAGACGATGAAGACCGTTCACGAGATCGTCGGCCTGCTCAACGACTAATGATGCCGCCCAAAAGCGGAAACCGGTTTTGGGACAACGACATGCATCAAAACAAGGACATAAAGCGCGGCAAGCGAATCTGAAAGATTGCGACGCGCTTTAGCCGCATGTCACAGCCGCGCAGCAACCCACCGCGTTGGGGGTGGCTTGTCGGCGCGCGTGCCGAATGTCACATTGCCGCGTTGGATGGGCGCCTGAGGCGCAGGAGAGCATATGGTTTCAAAGCGTCTGAGCCGGGAAGCCGGCCATCGCCGGAAATTCCTCGCAGTGGTGGACGAGACGCCCGAATCCGAGCGCGCAATCGCCTACGCCGCGCGGCGCGCGCAGTCGACGGGGGGCGTCGTCGTGCTGCTCTTCGTCATCGAATCGGGAGATTTCCAGCATTGGCTGGGGGTCGAGCAGATCATGCGTGAAGAGGCGAACGCGACGGCGAACGCAGCATTGAACGTGCATGCCGCGACGGTGCGCGAACGCGTCGGCATTGAACCGGAACTGGTCGTGCGCGAGGGCAGCCCCACGGAAGAAATCCACAAGCTGATCGAAGAAGATCAGGACATCGCGATCCTCGTGCTCGCGGCCGGCGGCGCCAAGGAAGGGCCTGGACCGCTCGTGTCGGCGGTCGCCGGAAAGGGTGCGGCCTTCCCGATCCCCGTCACCGTCGTGCCGATGAGCCTCTCCGACGAGGAAATCGAGAGCCTGGCCTGATTGCGGGCGGCGGCCTGACACACCATATACCGGTCAATTGGCGCTTGCAGTCGGCGCCACATGAGCCTATTTAGAATTATTCCAAACTAGAACCGCGGAGAACGCCGATGTTCATCCAGACCGAAGCTACACCCAATCCCGCAACGCTCAAGTTCCTGCCGGGCAAGGTCGTGCTCGAGGACGGGACCGCCGATTTCCGCGATGCGGAGGCCGCGCGGCTGGCATCGCCGCTGGCCGGCCGCCTGTTCGACGTTCCCGGCGTCACCGGCGTTTTCTTCGGCTACGATTTCGTAACCGTCACCAAGATCGACGAACCGGACTGGCAGCATCTCAAGCCGGCCATTCTCGGCGCGATCATGGAGCACTTCATGTCCGGCCAGCCTGCCATGGCAGGTGCCGCGATGGACGAGCGCAATCTCGCCGCCACCGGCGAAGAGTTTTACGACAAGCAGGACGAAGAGATCGTCCTGACGATCAAGGAACTGCTCGATACGCGGGTTCGCCCAGCTGTTGCGCAGGATGGCGGCGACATCACCTTCCGCGGCTTCGAGAACGGCACCGTGTTCCTGCACATGAAGGGTGCTTGCGCCGGCTGCCCGTCTTCGACGGCGACGCTGAAGCACGGCATCCAGAACCTGCTTCGGCATTTCGTGCCCGAGGTCCAGCAGGTCGAGCAGATTTCCTGACGCGATTGCCGCAAACGGACTTGCGCAGAAACAAAAAACCGGGCTTGAGGCCCGGTTTTTCGCATTCTGGACGTCGTGTTGTTGCCTAGACGGTCCGTATTAGAGAACGATCACCTTGGCGCCGTTTTCCGTGCGCTCGTAGAGATCGATGATGTCCTGGTTGATCAACCGGATGCAACCGGACGACATGGCCTTGCCGATGGAATTCCATTCCGGCGTGCCATGCAGGCGATAGCCTGTGTCTCCACCCTTGTTGAAGAGATAGAGCGCACGCGCACCGAGCGGGTTCTGCAGGCCGCCGGGCTGGCCGCCGCGCCACTTTTCGAGTTCAGGCTGGCGTTTGATCATTTCCGAGGGCGGGGTCCATGTCGGCCATTCGCGCTTCATCGCGATGCGTGATGCGCCCGACCACTCGAAGCCCTCGCGGCCGACGCCGATGCCGTAGCGCATGGCGCGGCCCTCGGGCATGACGAGATACAGGAACTTCTCCGTCGTATCGACGATGATCGTGCCGGGCTTCTCGGCGGTGTCGTACTTGACGACCTGTCGATGGAACTTCTTCGGCACCTGGTTGATCGGAATCGAAGGAAGCTGGTAGCCCGCATCCGTCTTCGCGCCGTATTCCGACGTAAACACGCTCAGGCCACCCATGCCGCTGGTGCTGCAGCCTGCAAGCGTTGTCGCGATACCGAACATCGCAACCATCATCAAAGTCTTCATACGCATTACTACCAGAACCCTCACCGTTCCGCGTTCGGCCCGATTGGAGCCGTATTTCCGCCATGGTCTGTTCTGGATCAGGTCATGACATTTGCCAAGTCTCCGCATGCGTCGCAACCTATGCGGATAGCGGCTTACTGATGCCCTATGGTAATTCGGCAACATTATCACGGGTTCGTGAAGAACAGGATCCGGCCTTTGCATGCGCCGTTCATGCTGGCTGCTGCACCGGCCCTTGAAGCAGGGGCTTGCGCCAGTGGCAGGAGCGTTGCACCGGAGGGTTCAAAACGTGAACGCAGTCTGGCATGATCGGGCCATGCCGATCATATCTCCGATTCCCGTCAATCCGCTTGTCGACGGCCGCCAGTCCGAACGCGCGATGGTCGTGCGCCGGGGCGTCCAGCGTCTTCTCATCGAGATGGGCGCGGTGGCGATCCCTGAGCTCTGCCTGTCCACCGGCCGGCGCGCCGACCTCGTCGCACTGACGCGCAAGGGCGACATCTGGATCATCGAGATCAAATCGTCGATCGAGGATTTCCGCGTCGATCGCAAGTGGCCGGAGTACCGGCTCCACTCCGACCGCTTCTTCTTCGCCACCCATCCGGACGTGCCCGCGGAGATTTTCCCGGAGGAATGCGGCTTCATCCTTTCCGACGGCTACGGCGCCGAGATGATGCGCGACGCGCCGGAACACAGGCTTGCGCCGCCTGCCCGAAAGGCACTGATGCTGCGGATCGCGCGCGCAGGCGCCGCGCGGCTGACCGCCGCCGAGATGGCGGGCGTGTCGATCGCCGCGCTGGACGGCGAGAGCGAGTAGCCTATCGCGGCGCGCGCTTGGCCAGAATCCGCTGCAATGTGCGGCGATGCATGTTGAGCCGGCGCGCCGTTTCCGACACGTTGCGATCGCACATCTCGTAGACGCGCTGGATATGCTCCCAGCGCACGCGATCGGCAGACATCGGGTTTTCCGGCGGAGCCGCCTTCTCGCCCGAGGTCCGGGTCAAGGCGGCGAAGACGTCGTCCGCATCGGCGGGCTTCGACAGATAATCGATCGCACCGAGCTTCACGGCCGTCACAGCCGTTGCGATGTTGCCGTAGCCGGTCAGGATGACCGTGCGCGCGTCGTCGCGCTTCTCGCGGATTGCCGCGACCACGTCGAGACCGTTGCCGTCACCCAGGCGCATATCCACCACGGCGTAGGCCGGCGCGCTGGATTTGACCTTCAAAACCGCCTCTTCGACCGTCTCGGCCGTATCCACGATGAAACCACGGCCTTCCATCGCGCGCGCCAGGCGCGTCAGGAACGGCTTGTCGTCCTCGACGAGGAGAAGCGTGCGGTCTTCGCCCAGGATCTCGGCATTGTCTTCGGCGATTTCCTCGTTCATGTGTCTGATATCCTGTTGCTTTGACCCGTAAATAGTAAAAATGAGCGGCGAATTACAGCCCTTCGCCCATTCAATACGTGAGTTCGGCCGCCCGTTGCGATGACAGGAACGCGTCATGCGGCCACGTCACCCTCACGATCGCGCCCTTTCCGGGCTCGGCCGCATTGCCGAACGTGACCGACGCGCCCGACCGCTCCAGCAGCGTCTTGGCGATGAACAGGCCCAATCCCAGCCCGCCGCCGCTGTCACCGGCCGGCCGTTTCGACATGTAGGGCTCGCCGATGCGGTCGATGATCTCGGCGGGAAAGCCGGGTCCGTCATCGATTACGGTGAGCTCCACGCGGGCCGCGTTCCAATGCCATTGGAGAACGACGGCCTCCTTGGCGAAATCGACCGCGTTCTCCACCAGATTGCCGAGACCGTAGATGACGCCCGGATTGCGGCGTCCGACGGGCTCCGGCCCCTCGCGCTGGCCGGGCTCAAGCACGATGCGGATGCCGAAATCGCGATGCGGCGCGGTGACTTCTTCGATCAGCGATGTGAACGGCAGCCGCGCCATATGCACTTCGCCCTCGGACGACAGGCTGGTCAGGCGCTTCAGGATTTCGCGGCAGCGCTCGCTTTGCGAACGCAAGAGCACGACGTCCTCGCGGAAGCGGGAATCGGCGCCGAGCGCGCGTTCCATCTCCTTGGCGACGAGCGCGATGGTGGCCAGCGGCGTGCCGAGTTCATGGGCGGCGGCGGCTGCAAGTCCGTCCAGCGCGGACAAATGCTGCTCGCGCTGGAGGATGAGTTCGGTCGCGGACAGAGCGTTGGCTAGAAGGCGCGCCTCTTCCGCAACGCGGTAGGCGTAGATCGCCGTGAAGGCGATCGAGGACACGACCGCCATCCACATACCCGCGACATAGATGAAGGGCATCAGGAGTTCGGTGCCGGCGAACCATGGCAGTTGCAGGTGAAAGAAGCCCAGCAGACTCGCCATCCCGATCACCACCAGGCCGAGCAGCAGCGTGGACCGCGCCGGCAGCGAGGTGGCCGAAATGACCACCGGCACGGTCATCAGTAGCGAGAACGGGTTGGTGAGGCCGCCCGTCATGTAGAGCAGGCCCGCGAGTTGGAGCGCGTCGAACAGGAGGATGCCGAGCGCGAAATGCGGCGGCAGGCGGTGCGTGGCCGGGTAGCGAAAGGCGAGGAACAGGTTCAGCCACGCCGACAGCGCGATCAGCGAGAAGCACAGGCTGACGGGAAGCGGGAACTCCAGCCAATAGGCGACGATGAGAACCGCCGCGCTTTGCCCGAAGATCGCGAGCCAGCGAAGCCGTATCAGTGTGTTCAGTCGCAGATGGTGGATCTGCTGCGGGTCGGGCCTGCCCAGTCTGTCTAGCATGATGGCTCGTTATGCGCTGCGGGACAGCCTGCGCCAAGCGCTATTTGCCGCGCGGCTTGGCACGGTTTGTCGCGGCGGCCTCGATGGGATTTTCGGGCCAGACGTGTTTCGGGTAGCGGCCGCGCATGTCGGCGCGGACATCCGCCCACGAGCCGCGCCAGAAACCGGGCAGGTCGCGCGTCGTCTGAATCGGCCGGTGCGCCGGCGACAGAAGCTCGAGCGTCAGCGGCACCGTTCCACCGGCGATCGACGGGTGGCTGTCGAGCCCGAACAGTTCCTGCACGCGGATTGCCAGCACCGGCTGCTCCTCCTCGTAGCGGATCGGCACCACGCTTCCCGACGGCGCCTCGAAATGCGTCGGCGCGAGCGCGTTGATGCGGCGCTGGAGATCGTGCGGCACGCGCGACATCAGCCCGTTCGACAGCACCTGAGCGTCGATGCGCGACAGTTGCGCAGCACCAGTCAGAAACGGGGTCAGCCAGTCATCCAGCGTCTCGACCAGCGCGGCGTCGGTCATCTCCGGCCAGGGCTGCCCCAGACCCGCATGAAGCCACGTCAGCCGGCGACGCAACGCCTGCGGACCCTTGTCCCAGTCGAGAATGCCGAGACCATGGACCCGGATCGCATCGAGGACGGCCCTATCGGCATCCGCCCCCGTCGGTGCCGGCAATTGCCGATCGCCAAGCGGAATCGCGCCCAGGCGGGTTTCCGCACGAATACGCACCGCCCGGCGCTCCCGGTCGAAGATCGTCTTCGTCGTGGTCGTCAGACGCGAAGCGAGCATCGTGAGCACCTCGTCTTCCGATATCGCGGCCGCGGAAGCGATCCGCGCATTCTGCGCCTTGCCCTGAAGATCGGCCACCACCAGAAACGGCTCGCGCGCCAGCGGATCGGTGGCATCGAGCATCGCACCGCGCCCATTGGCAAGCACGTAACGGCCATACTCGCCGCGCGCCTTCGCGACCCGATCGGGATAGGCGAGAAGAAGAAGCGCGCCGGTGGAGAGGCCTGAGGCACCCCCTCGCGCCAGCCGCTCAGCCATCTTCCTCGCCGCATCGGCACGAGGGCCGCGCTCGTGGCGGAATCGCGCGAGTCGCCGGTCGAGATCGACGCCCAGCCCGCCAAGCCCGCGTTCGGTCAGCAGGACGGCGAGTTCGGCCGCAGCGCGCCCATGTCCGCCCCGCGCCGCCTCGGCCACCATGTGCGACAGGCGCACCGGCAGCGCCAGCTTGCGCATGGCACTGCCCGCATCGGTCAATCGGCCATCCGCATCGATCGCGCCCAGTTCGATCAGGAGCGAACGAGCCTCGGCAAGCGCCGGCGCGGGCGGCGCGTCGAGGAAGGAGAGCGTCGTCGGATCGGTGACACCGAAGGCCGCGCTGTCGAGCACGAGACCCGTCAGGTCCGCTTCTAGGATTTCCGGCGGTGCGAACGCCGGGAGTGCCGCCGTCTGTTCAGCCCGCCACAGGCGCAGGGCGACGCCGGGTTCGGTTCGTCCGGCACGACCCGCCCGCTGGGCGGCGGATGCGCGGCTGACCCGCACCGTCTCCAGCCGCGTCAAGCCCGTATCCGGCTCGTATTTGGGAAGGCGCGACAGTCCGCTGTCGATCACCACGCGCACGCCATCGATCGTGATCGACGTCTCGGCGATTGCGGTCGCCAGCACGATCTTGCGCCGACCCGCAGGCGGCGGCTTTATCGCGGCGTCCTGCGCGCGACCGTCAAGACCCCCATAGAGCGGCGTCACATCGACATCCGCCGGCAGCCTACCTGTCAGTTGCTCGGCGGTGCGCTCGATCTCGCGCTGGCCGGGAAGAAAGGCCAGCACGCTGCCGGTCTCGTCGGCGATGATCTGCCGACACGCGGACGCGACAGCATCCTCGATCCGCGTATCGGCGGCGCGTTCACGGTAGCGGATTTCGACCGGGTAGGCGCGCCCCTCGCTCTCGATGACAGGTGCATTGTCGAGCAAGCGGGATACGCGGGCGCCATCGATCGTGGCCGACATGACCAGCAGGCGCAAATCCGGCCGCAACGCGCCCTGAACATCCAGCGCGAGCGCCAGCCCGAAATCGCCGTCAAGCGACCGCTCGTGGAACTCGTCGAAGATCACGGCGGCGATGCCCGGCAGTTCCGCATCGTCCAAAATCATGCGTGACAGCACGCCTTCCGTTACGACGAGGATGCGCGTCTTGGCCGAGACCTTGCTTTCCATGCGCATGGCATAGCCGACCGTTCCGCCCGGTTCCTCGCCCAGAAGCGAGGCCATGCGCCGGGCTGCCGCACGCGCCGCAAGCCGGCGCGGCTCCAGCAGAAGGATACGGCCGTCGCCGCGCCATGGCGCATCGAGAAGCGCCAACGGAACGAGCGTCGTCTTGCCGGCACCGGGAGGCGCCACCAGCACGGCGCTGCTGCCGTCTTCCAGATGCCGCAGGAGACGCGGTAGCGCTTCGGTGACGGGTAGCTGCGGCAGCGCCATCCCGGTCACGACCCGATGCGCACGACGGTGCCGCCTGCCGCTTCAGCATCCGCCTCGTCATGCGTGACGAGGAGCGTCGGCAGGCCGCTGTCGCGTGCCTTGGCGAAAACCAGCTCGCGCATCTGGCGTCTGAGGTCGGCGTCGAGTTTCGAGAACGGTTCGTCGAGCAGCAGCGTTCGCGGCTCCGACAGGAGCACGCGGGCCAACGCCACGCGCGCCTTCTGGCCACCGGACAGCGTGTCGGGATCACGGTCGCCCATGCCGGCCAGCCCCACGCCCTCCAGCGCCTGCTCGGCGCGATCGCGCCGCTCCGCGCGGCCGCTTATGCGCTCGGGTATGGCAAAGACGAGATTGCCGGCGACCGACATATGCGGGAACAGCAGCGGGTCCTGGAACAGGATGCCGGCATGGCGTTCCTCCGCCGGCAGATTGGTAATCTCATCGTCGCCGACGAACACACGGCCCCTCGCCGTGAAGGCCCGGTCTAGAAAACCGCCGACGAAGGCGAGCAGCGTGGACTTGCCCGAGCCGGACGGCCCCATCACCGTCAGAACCTCTCCGGGCGCGAGACGGCAATCCAGCGCAACCAAGACGGTCGAACCGAGCGCGATCGACACATGATCGAAATGAAGTCCTGCTTGCGCCATTCTGCCTCAGACCCGCATCGCGCGGCGATGGCGGAATATCATTGCAGGCAACAGCGTTGCAATCGCGAAGCCGAGGATCGGCAGGAACATCTGCAGGAATGCGTAGACGCCGACGACGCGCCGGTTGCCGCCCGATGCGAGCGTGACCGCCTCGGTGGTGATCGTCGGCAACCGCCCTGCCCCGACCAGAACGGTCGGCAGATATTGCCCGATCGAGACCGCGAACCCCACCGCCGCCGCGACGAGCGCGGTTCGCATCAGCATCGGCAGGCGGATCGCCCACAGAGTCCGGTTGGCCGACTTGCCCAATCCGGCCGCGACTGCCTCATAGCGCCGGTCGAAGGCGCGCCATGGGTCGGACAATGACAGGAACACATAGGGCAGCACAAAGACCAGATGCGCCAGGACGAGAGCCGGCAGGCTGGCGACCGTGTCCGTGACGAGAAAGAGCAATTGCAGGCCGAACAGGAACGTCACCTGCGGCATGATCAGCGGCAGGTAGATGAGGAAGAGTGCGCCCCGTCCGGCGCGCTTGCCGGTGCGGTCCTCATGCACAAGGCACATCATCGCAAGCACGACTGCGATCGCCGTCGCGCTCGCTGCCACGATCAGCGTCGTGGTCAGGGGTGAGGCGACGCGCGGCGCGGCCGACATCCAGGTCCTTAGCGTGATCTCGCGGGGAAGCGCGTCCGGAAACTGCCAGAGCCCGGCGACCGACCACAGCGCCAGCGTGGCAAGCCCTGCGAAGATCGTCGCCGCCGACAGGATCATCGCACCGAGCGCCATGTGACGGGACACGCGATCGCGACGAAGCCGGC
Source organism: Mesorhizobium sp. CAU 1732 (assembly GCF_039888675.1). Taxonomy (NCBI): domain Bacteria; kingdom Pseudomonadati; phylum Pseudomonadota; class Alphaproteobacteria; order Hyphomicrobiales; family Phyllobacteriaceae; genus Mesorhizobium; species Mesorhizobium sp. CAU 1732. Next base: position 669,556 of record NZ_JBDQQR010000001.1, on the reverse strand, counting down.
GGCCATGCGCGCTCAGCCATTCGCGCACCCTGCGGCCAACGCGCTCGAACGCGATCCAGATTGCGATCGCCGCAAGCGTCACACCGAACTGCACGATCGCGCCCGCCGACGCCGTGTAGCGCATCGAGAGTTCGGGATCGCTCATCATCTCCACCAGGCGCACCGCAAGCGCTGGCGGGGTCGTGGGGCCGAGGATCACCGCGACATCCACCACGGAACTCGCAAACGCGACCACGGCGAAGACCGCGAGCCTGATCTGGCGATAGACCGGAGGCCATGCGAGGCAGATGAAGCCCGCGATGCGGCCGTATCCGAGCGATGCGGCGAGCGCGCGCGTTTCGCCGAGCTTCACCTGTGGCAAAGCCGCGAGCGTGACCAGAAGCAGGAACGGGATTTCCTTCACGACCAGCCCGGCGATCATCGACAGGCCCATCGGATCGTTGACGATCAGCAGGTCCGGCGGCCGGGTCCATCCCGTCAGTTCCGGCGACACCAGACGCGCCAGCATGCCGGACGGCGCGATGAGGAATGCGAGGCCGAACGCGGCCGCCGCATGCGGCACCGACAGCAGCGGCGAGATGAGATTCTGGATGCGGGCGAAGGCCCGCGTTCCCGCCCATGACGCGACGAACAGCATGACGACGCCAAGCGACAGCGCAGCCGAGGCAACGCCCGCGCCGAGGCTCAGGCCCATCGATATGCCCATGCCGGGCCTCGACAGGAAATCGGCGAAATGGCGAAGCGATATGTCCATGCCGCCCAGCACCGGCAAAAAGCCCAGCGCCGGCAGGACAGTGCCGACAAGCCCGAACAGGACCGGGCCAGCCAGCAGAAGGACGGTCAGCGGTGGGCCAAGGCGCGGGATCACGGCGCGGAGCGTCCCTGCATACGGTTCGTTGCTAACGTCCCACGCGTTCCTGCCGCCATCCGTAAACTCCTTGCGGAGTGCAGAAGTGGACCAAGGCGGGTGCCGCGCGCAAGCGCGGGAGGCGTCACCGTCCGCACACTTTTCAGTGCGGGCGTTGGGTTCTTCAGGCGAGTTCAGCCTTCGCGCGCGCGGGAACCGCAGCGGCAGGCCGTGGGGCCGGACCGATGGGGGCGGTCTTGACCGTGGCTGCGGTCTTCGCGCCGCGCAGCAGCTTGCGATACCAGTCGATGTAGTAGGCGACGGCAAACTGGAGCGCGATACCAATCGCGACGATGGCGATCTGCGTGAACACCGTCTCGACATGCACCGCAAGCCAGGCCTGCGCGACCATCGACAGGATCGTCCCCGTCACGAAGACCGGCAGCGCGTGGCGACCCATCACCGTCAGCGGATGATCCAGATGCAGGCGCGCCAGGTTCGATATCTGCGGCAGGACGGCAATCAGATAGGCGGCCGACAGGACATGCAGCAGGCGCGGCGCGGACAGGAAGGTCTTGTCGAACCCGGTCAGGACCGCCGGCAACCCCATCGAGGCGTCCACACCCCAGAGCGGAATCTGCACCCAGGCGAGCGAGACGACCAGATAGGCGAGCGCCGCACCGACCAGCATCGGCGGTGCCGGAAGACGGCCGCCGCGCTTGACGTGGAGCATGGCTGCAATGCCGATCACGAACAGGAACTGCCACGACAGCGGGTTGAGGAACCACACGCCGTCATTCGGGAAGTTGGGCGGACCGATGCGGAACAGGCCTGCGAACAGCCAAAGCGCGCCCGATGCGGCAACCATCATGGGCAGGCTGTGGCGGCCGATCAGCAGGAATGCCGGCACGAGAAGCAGAACGACGGCGTACATCGACAGGATGTTGTTGTAGCCGAGCTGGTGGCCGAAGGTCACGATGCCGAGCAGCGCCTCGGCCGTGTTGTCCATCAGCGGCTCGATGTTGATCTTCGCGAGAAGATCGGGATAGCCGAAATAGACGGCGAAGAAGGCGAACACGCCCAGCGTCGCCATCGTCGTGCCGAGTTGCGCGATGTAGAGCACGCCTGCGCGACGCCACATCTTGAGCGTGGTCAAAAGCCGCGCGCCGGCCTGGAATTTCAGCCCGTAGGCGAGTGCCGCCGAGATGCCGGAGATCAGCACGAATGCCTCCGCCGCATCCGAGAACCCGAAATTCTTCGACGTGAAGGGTTCGAGCGGGTTGCCCGGCACGTGGTTGATAAAGATCATGATGAGGGCGATCGCCCTGATCACATCGATGCGTGTATCCCGTGCGGGCGGCATTTGGCTGTTCATGCGTATCAAGTCTCAATCCACGCCCGGGTTCCGTGTACGGAATGCCGCAGGCGCGCAGTCCCTATGGGTTGCGCATGAGCAACGCGAAGCCGGCCCTGATAAGGCAAGGCATTGCGGCGAATGCGCTTTTGCCGTGGATGCCGGGTCACTTTTTATTGGCGCGCGTAACCATCGGCCGTGGCACCGACGCCTGCCGCGTCAGTTTGGAATCGTTCTAACCTATTGATCCATGAGGGGAATTGTCATGTTTGAATTGACAACCGTCCTTTCTCATATATCTAAGAGACGCGTCCCATGAGGGATGCACATCCTTTGATGTTTGGGCCTTGAACCCGTTCGATTGGAGGCAGACATGGAATCCGTATTGATGCGGGGCGCCGGATTTTCGGCGCCTGATCGCACGAACCAGTCTCTGGCCACAGATGCCGGTATCCGCGCGAAAAGCGCGGTCGCATGGGACTCGCCCATGAAGCACAGGCTCCTGGCTTACACACCGATTTTCGCGACCGCGCTCCTGACGGCGGCGATATTCGCCTTGCCGGCAACGAGCGCGCAGCGCGTCGATCCCGGCGCGATCGACACCATCGCCCTTTCGTCAACCCACATCGATCATGATGCCGTCGAGAGGATCGCGTCGGTACGAGATTGAAATCCCATAGACCGGCCATGGTTCGTGGGCCGGAATACCGAGTAGGCACATGCTGGTTTGCCATTGCAACCTGATTACCCAAAAGGACATCGAAGAAGTGGTCGTCTCACTTCTCGAGGCTGACCCATGGCAGCTAATCGTGCCTGCCAAGGTCTATCATACGCTCAAGAAGCGTGGTCGCTGTTGCGGCTGCTTCCCAAATGTGGTGGATACGATCATTCGGGTAACCGAGGAGTTCCACCGCCGCGCTGGCGGTGGTGAAACCGAGATCGTACCATTCCTGGACCGCGTCCGTGGATTGCGGGGCCAGTACGGGAGCATAGGCCATGAAGGGCGAAGAACGGATCATCGAGCGGCTTAACGAAGCCCTCTTTCTGGAACTGGGCGCGGTCAACCAGTATTGGCTGCACTATCGCCTTCTCGACGACTGGGGCTACACGAAGCTCGCGAAGAAGGAGCGGGCCGAGTCCATCGAGGAGATGCACCACGCCGACAAGATCATCGAGCGTATCATCTTTCTGGAGGGTCATCCGAACCTGCAGAAGGTCGGTGCTCTCAGGATCGGCCAGAACGTCAAGGAAGTGCTCGAGGCGGACCTCGCCGGCGAGTATGACGCCCGCACCTCCTACAAGAAGTCACGCGAGATCTGCCAGGAACTCGGCGACTACGTGACCATGAAGCTGTTCGAGGAACTGCTGAGCGACGAGGAGGGCCATATCGACTTCCTCGAGACGCAGCTCGAACTGTTCGAGAAGATCGGCGCCGAGAAGTACGGCCAGCTCAACGCGGCTTCCGCCGACGACGCCGAATAGATCGTTTCGGGTCGTTACGCCCCCTCCCCCGCTCCGCAGGGGAGGATTCGGCGTTCCGACCGGCTTGCGAGCGGCCCTACCCTCCTGGCCGTCTCAGTTCGCCACGCCGTAGCGGCGCTTCCATTCAATCTCCAGCCTGTCCATCCAGCTCGGATGCGGCTCGTCTATGGCGGGTCCCAGTTCGTCGGGCTTGAGGGTCGCGACGCCGAGGTCGATGGCGTCGAATGCCACGCGATCCGCATCGTCCAGTTTGTCGAGAGCCAGAACCGTCGGATCGCCCCAGAAGGCCGGGTCCTGCTTGCGCGCCTGGGCTTCCGGCGAGATCAGGAAGTTGGCGACAACCAGCGCGCCGGCCTTTGCCGCCGCGTTATAGGGAATGGCGACGAAATGCGTGTTGCCGAGCGTGCCGTCGTCGAAGGTGAACGAGCGGACCGTGTCCGGCAACTCGCCAGCGGCGATCGCGCTCGACGCTTCGGACGGGTTGAAGGCGAAGATGATGTCGACCTCGTTGTCGGCCAGAAGCTGCTTCATCGCCGGATAGTTTTGCGGAAAGGCCTTGCCGCCGCGCCACAGCAGCGGGTTCAGCGCGTCGAGATAGTCGAAGAGCGGCTGGGTCACGCTGTCGAACGCCGCTTCATCGACCGGCTTCAGAAGCACCGACCGATCCTCGACCAGCTCCGACAGCACCTGCTTCAGGAATGACGAGCCGATGAAGTCCGGCGGCTGCGGGTAGGAGAAGCGGCCGGGATTGGCTTTCGCCCATTTCAGAAGCGCGCGCGCCGAACCGGGCACATCGTCTGCCGGCGTGTTGGCGCTGTCGTAGAAGAAAACCAGCTTCGCCATGCCCCACGGGCTCTCGAGCCCCTCGACCGGAATGGTGAAATCGGTGCGGATCGTCGGCTTGTTCTCGATGTCGACATACTGCCAGTTGGGCAGGTCCTCGGCCCAGCCGGGAGACATCAAGAGCTCCTGCCGCTTCATCGAGGCGAAGTTCTCGCCATTGATCCAGACGAGATCGACGGTACCGCGCTCGTTGCGCCCCGCCGCCTTTTCCGCGACGACCTTGGCAACCGCATTGGCGGTGTCGTCGAGCTTCACATGGACCAGCGTCATGCCATACCGCTCCTTGAGCTGGCCGCCGGTCCATTCGAGATAGGCGTTGATGTTTTCCGCTCCGCCCCAGGCGTTGAAGTAGACCGTCTCGCCGCGCGCATCCTCCAGCACGGCGTCCCAGTCGGACGCATCGGGGTTCTGCGCGAACACCTGCGCGGCCATGGCCAGCACCGACGCGGCTGCGATCAAAACTCTCTTCATGACGTCGAAGCCCCTCAACCATATTCGGACACGCCGTTGTGCATGTGCTGTCGAACAGGGTCAACGCACCTCGCGCCCACGTCGGGTCAACACGGCGTGACAGGGGTGTGAAACGCAAACGGCGCCTTGGCCATGAAGCCAAAGCGCCGTTTCAGCTTATTCTGTCGAGCCAGATGCCGGGTATCACGCCGCCTCAGGCGAAAGCTCCGGAACGGTCATGGACACTGCACGCAGACGGTCCTTCTGGTCGAGCAGCCCGCCGGCGCGAAGCAGCGACGCGAAACGGCCATTGTCGCGCTGGGCCAGTTCGTGGAACGCACCCATCTCGATGATGCGGCCGGCATCCATGAAGATGACCAGATCGGCGTCGCAGACCGTCGAAAGCCTGTGGGCGATGACGAACGTCGTCCGGTTTTGGCGCAAGCGGTCGATCGCTTCCTTCACCTTGGCCTCGGTCTCGACATCGAGCGCGCTGGTCGCCTCGTCGAGGACGAGGATCGGCGCGTCCTTCAGCACGGCACGGGCAATCGCGATGCGCTGGCGTTCGCCGCCCGAAAGCCGCGAGCCACGTTCGCCGACGATCGTATCGTAGCCGTCGCTCTTCGACAGGATGAAGTCCTGCGCGGCGGCGGCGACGGCGGCCTCGTGGACCTCGTTGTACATCGCGTCGTCACGACCCAGACGAATGTTCTCCTCGATCGACCTGTTGAGCAGGCCGGCATCCTGGAAGACCGTCGCGATCTGATCGCGGAGCGACTTGCGCGTGATGGTGCGCGTATCCAGCCCGTCGACGCGGACGGTGCCGACCTTCGGGTCATACACACGCTGCAAGAGGTTGATCAGGGTCGTCTTGCCGGCGCCCGTCGGGCCGACGATCGCGACCGTCTGGCCAGCGGCGACCTTGAACGACACCTCCTCGAGCCCTTGGCCGGAATCGGGGAACTGGAACGAGACGTTGTCGAACTCGATCTCGCCGCGCAGGCGCCCGACCGGACGCGTGCCCAGTGGCTCGCTGCGTTCACCGACAGCGTCTTCGAGCACATAGAACGGCTCGAGCTTGGCACGGGCCTCGAACACCTGGTTCACGAAACCCGTTACCTGGTCGAGACGACCGATCAGGAGCGTCGCGAAACCCGTGAACGCAACGATGTCGCCGATACGCATCTGGCCGCTCTGCACCAGGAATGCGCCCACCACCAGCACGACCATCATCGAGATGGTCGCGGACAGGCGCTGAAGCGCGCTTGCGAGCGCCCACCAGTTGAGAACCGGAAACTGCGCGCCGATCAGCGAGTCCGTGTAGCGGCGCAGCGCCTCCGCCTCGCGCGTCACGCGGCCGTAGCTCTGCAGCACGGAGATATTGCTGATGGAATCACTGACATGCGCGAACACCTGATGGTAGTGCGCCTCGACCTGCGCCTGGCCGTCCTTGGTGCGGGACATGACTGCCCGGCTGATCGCGACATAGGCGACGCCAAGCGCCAGCAGAACGCATGCCATGCGCCAGTCGAGCGAGAACGCGGTCGGGATCAGGAGGATCAGCGCCACCGCGGTCGACAGATGCTGACGCATGAATTCGAGCCACAGCGAGAACAGCGTCTCCATCGCACGCAACAGCGTGTGCAGCGAGTTGGAGGTGCCGTTCTTGTGATGCCAGGAGAGCGGCATCGTGATGACCTTCTCGAAGGACTCTCCGAGCACATCCACGCGGCGCTTGTGCGCAAGCCGGTCGGCGCCGCGCGCAACCATCACGAAGGCGACGATGTTGAACGCACCGAGCGCCGCCCAGATGGCAACCTTCGACATGACATTGGACTCGTCTGCGATGGCCTCGATGATGTTGCCGAACAAAATCGGCTCCACGATCATCACGACGGCAAGCGCGACGTTGGCGAGACATATGATGATTACCCGGCGCCGTTCGGCCCCCAGGTATGACATCGCTCTCCAATAGATTTCCAGAAGTGACAAACGCGTATTCCTGTGAATGCTGCAACGCACAATGAGCGAAGTTATTCTTGGCGGCGGTACACTTCAATGTAAATTCGACGTTTCGGTTGCATCCAAGAGACAACTCTCAACGACAGGCCGTTACCATTCGTGATCACGTAACAAACTGAAATATTTGATAAAATGGCCACATGGCGGCGAAATCGAGGCGGACGGACACGCGCCTCGATACATAAATTTCACTTTGTCGTCGAAGTCACGCCAAGACTAGACGGACCTCGTGGTCGCCATCTTCATGTAAAAGAAGATGATTTTCGGCTTCAATGCCATCGATGGTCACACGCGACGACTCACCGCGCTCCACGACAATTCTGTAATTTGCTTCGCCGAGGCGGAGCGTCGCATTGAAGCCGTCCCATGCGGCGGGAAGTCGCGGATCGATCACGAGCCTGTCGCCCTCGCGGCGGATGCCGAGGATGCCCTCCACTGCCGCGCGATAGAGCCATCCGGCCGATCCGGTGTACCAGGTCCAGCCGCCGCGGCCGCCCTTGTCGCCTCCGGAGTAGACGTCGGCAGCCACGACATAGGGTTCCACGCGATACTGGTCCGCCGCGTCTTCGTCGAGCGCATGGGTGACGGGGTTGAGCATCGAAAAGACACGATACGCCTCGTCCGACTTGCCCAATTGTGCCAGCGCCACGACCAGCCATGTCGCCGCATGCGTGTACTGGCCGCCATTCTCGCGCACGCCGGGCGGATAGCGCTTGATGTAGCCCGGCTCCTTGTCGGTGTGCTCGAAGGGTGGCGTGAACAGGCGCGCAATGCGCAGTTCGTCGTCGACCAGCAGTTCGACGGCCTTGCCGACCGCCTGCTCCGCCCGGGCGGGATCGCCAGCGCCCGATATCACCGCCCAGGACTGCGCGATGGAATCGATACGGCACTCGTCCGAGAGCTTCGATCCGAGCGGCGAGCCGTCATCGAACGATCCGCGGCGATACCATTCGCCGTCCCATGCCCCGGCCTCGATCGCCTTCTTGAGACGATCGGCATGCTTGCGCCACGCCGTGACGCGGGACTTGTCCCCGCGCGACTGCGCGATCGGGCCGAAATCGTTCAGTGCCTTGAGCAGGAACCAGCCGAGCCAGACGCTCTCGCCCTTGCCGGCCTCGCCGACCTGGTTCATTCCGTCGTTCCAGTCGCCGCCGAGGATGAGCGGCAGGCCGCTCTCGCTGGTGCGTTTGATGGCGAGGTCGAGCGCGCGGGCGCAATGCTCGTAGAGCGTCGCGGTATCGCGCGAGACTTCCGGCACGAAGAAATTGTCGTGCTCGCCCTCGTTCAACGCGGGGCCTTCGATGAAGTGGATTTGCTCGTCGAGCAGCGCCGCGTCGCCGGTCGTCTTGACATAATGATGCGTTCCGTAGGCCAGCCACACCACGTCGTCGGAGATCGTCGTGCGCACGCCGGCACCGTTTTTCGGCAACCACCAATGCTGGACGTCGCCTTCCGGAAACTGACGTCCGGCGGCGTTGATGATCTGCTCGCGCGCAAGTGCCGGATCGTGCAGCAGAAGCGACAGCGTATCCTGCAACTGGTCGCGGAAACCGTAGGCGCCGCTCGCCTGATAGAAGGCGGACCGTGCGCGAATCCGGCAAGCCAGGCTCTGATAGGGAAGCCAGACATTCACCATCGCGTTGAATGCGGGATCGGGGGTCTCGACCTGGAGCGCGTCCGAGAAGGACAGCCAGTCCGCCTCGTTCGCGGCGAGCCGCTCGTCGAAATCGGACGCGATATGGCGGGCCGCAAGCGTCGATGCATCGTCCGCGGACGCGCCGTCACCCAGCACATAATGAAGGGCGATGGCCTCGCCCGGTGCGATCTCGACATCGCAGGCAACCGCCGCGCACGGGTCGCGTCCGGCCTCTGTCGTCCCCGACAGAGCAAGCCCCTTGCGGACGGCGACCGGCTGGATCGTCGATCCGCCCTGCCCCAGGAACTCACCTCGGTCGCAGGTGAAGGTCTGGCGATTGCCGTCGCAGACGAGGAAGGCGACACGGTCGCCGAAGTCGAGGCTGTATGGGTTGCGCGCGGTCAGCGCCCCGGTCGCCGCATCGCGGCCTGGAACGACCGTGCTTGCCGTGCGGGCGCGATTGCTGCCGAGCAGCCACTCCACATAGGCATAGATTTTCAGGCGCGCCGTGGTCTTGCCGTCATTGCGCAGCGTCATGCGCTGAATCTTGACCGGATCGCTTGGGTCCACGAGCTGGACGAGTTCGGCCGTAACACCGTCCTTGCTCGCAGTGAATGTCGAGACGCCGCGCGCATGCCGGGCCTCATAGGCGACGGCAGCGTCGCGAACCACGCAGGCCAGCGGCGAGAACACCTCGCCCGTGTCCTGATTGCGGATGTAGAACGCCTCGCCCGGCCGGTTGGAGACGGGATCGTTCGTCCACGGCGTGAGCTGGAAATCGCGGCTGTTGCGGCTCCAGGTGTAGGACGCGCCCTCCGCCGAGGTGTGGAAACCGAACTCTGGGTTCGCAATGACGTTGATCCAGGGCTGCGGCGTGACGCTGCGCGCGCCAAGCCGGACGACATATTCGCGTCCGTCCTGCGCGAAGCCGCCGAACCCGTTCCAGAACGTCAGGCCTTCGCCATCCACGGTCGCCGGAGCGGCTGCCTCTCGTTCACGACCTGCCGAAAACGTATGCGTCAGGGCCGGCAGCTTGGCGGGCGTCGCGTCGCGCGCTTCTTCCTCGACCAGCGTGACCGTCTCGGCGCGCTCGATCTGGTCGAGGATCGTGCCGTTGCGGGTATGGAGGATGACACGGGCGGAGGCGACCAACGTCCGGTAGGACTCATCGTCCATGAGATCGCGGCGCACCGCAAAGATGTGCTGCCGGGGACCGAGTTCGCGACCGCGCAGCCGTGCATTCTCGCACAGGAGTTCGATCGCCTGCTGCAAATCCTGCACATAGGACGAGGCCTGCTCGTTGACGATGACGAGATCGGCCAGAACGCCGCGCGCGCGCATATATTCCTGCATGCGCAGCGCCGACGCCACGATCTCCAGATCGGCGACGTCGCCGATCCGCAGCGCGAAGATCGGGAAATCGCCCGAAATCGCCATCGGCCAGAGTCCGGACTGACGCCCGAGACCGCTCTCGATCGTCTCCGACGGCGCACGCAGCGCCGCGTCGGGGAACAAAAGGTAGCGTGCGAGCTTCTGCACGCCCGCGGCCTCGGCAAGGCTCAGGCCGACATGGCGCGTCTGAACCTGCGAACGCGTCCATGCCAGCATCGACTGCCGCTGGATGCTGTCGGGATGGAGGAAGCGCTGGCTCTCCTTCTCGACGTCCTCGCGATTGGCCGCGACGATGGTCCAGAAGGTCAGCGATACCTTCTTGCGGGCCGGCACGCGCACCTTGCAGCGAAGCGCCATCACAGGATCGAGCACGAACCCTTCACTGCCCGAGAGATGTGCGCCACGATCGAAAGCGGCCGCGTCCGCGATCGAACGGCCGCGGCCGATGAAGGCGCGGCGGTCGGTTTCGGCCTCGACATCGCGCGCGACGCCCACGCCGGACGTGATGAAATGCGCCAGGGCGATCGTCGGATCGTCTGACGAGCGCTGCCGGCGCGATGCGTAGATCGTGGTGCCGTCATTGGCGATTTCGGTCTTCACGAACATCTTCGAGAAGGCCGGGTGAGCGACGTCGTTCGCCTCGAACGCCAGCGCGAGCTCGGCGAAGGACGTCACCTCGATGTGACGGTCGTGATCGGCGTCGTTCCAGATCGTGACATGGCGGGCTTCGCCGTTCCCCTCCGAGACGACCACGCATTCCACCTCGGAACGCAGGCTGCCGACGGTCTTCGTGAAGGTCGCCTTGTCGTCGCAGAAGAAGGTTCGCGTCGATTCGCCCGGCATGCGCTTCGGTTCGGCGGTCGTCGACCACCAGTCGCCGGTCGCGCGATCGCTCAGGAACAGGAACGTGCCGGTGCGGTCTTCCGTGGGGTCCGCGTTCCAGCGCGTCACCGACACCTCGTCGGCGCGGCTGTAGCCGGTGCCCGTCGAGGTGACCATGACGTTGTAATGGCCGTTGGACATCACATTGGTGGCGCGCGGGCTGCGCAGCGGATCGAGGATGAGGCGCGAATCAGGGCGCTCGTCGACCACCGCCGGCTTGATGCGCTCGCCTGTCTCGGCACGGATCGGCATCGCCGGGATATCGCGCGGGGCCTTCTCCTGAAGCAGCAGTTCGGCGGCTTCGATGACCGGGTCGGCATGGAAGCGGTCGCGCATGCGGCCTTCGAAGACGGCGTTCGCGACAGCCACGATCGACATGCCGTGATGGTGCGCATAGTAGTTCCGCACGACCGCGCACGGCTTTCCTTCGGGCACGCGGCCGGGCGTGAAATCGACCGCATCATGGAACGCGTAGCGACCACACGCGCCCAACGCCTTGAGCCGCTTGAGATTTGCGACCGCATCGGCCGGGCGGAACTGCGCGGCGAGCAGGCTGGCATAGGGCGCGATGACCGTATCCTGCCCCAATCCACGCTTGAGGCCGAGGCCGGGCACGCCGAAATTGGTGTACTGATAGGTCATCTCGCGGTCGCGCGCATTGTAGGCCGCCTCGGAAATCCCCCAGGGGATGTTCTTCGAGCGCGCATAGGAAATCTGCCTGCGGATGATCAGGTTGCTGGTCTGGTTGAGGATGCCGCCCAGCGGCTCCTTCATCACCAGCGGCGGCATCAGATATTCGAACATCGAGCCGGACCACGACACCAGCGCGCCGGCGAAGCCGATTTCGGTAACGGGGCGGCCGAGACGGAACCAGTGCTCGGTCGGCAGATCGCCCTTGGCGATGCCGAAGAGGCTCGTCAGGCGGGCTTCGGAGGCAAGAAGATCGTAGCAGGCCTCGTCAAGCTGATGCTGGTCGACCCGGTAGCCGATCGACAGGAGATTGCGCTCCTGGCGCAGCAGGAACGAGAACTCCATCTCGAAGGCGAATTTGCGTGCCCGGTCGCGCAGATCCGTCAGCTTCGCCCTGAGCTTGCCGACCAGATTCTCTTCCATGTGCGAATCGGCCAGATGCGCCTCGCAGGCCTTTTCCAGCTTGCCGGACCACAGCGCGAGCTCTTCGCTCGCCGTCGTCTTGATCTCATCGTGCAAAGCGCGTGCGAGCTTGCCGATGTCGCCTGCGAGAACGGTCAGATTGATCGTTCGTATGCTGGCGGTTTCCGGCTCGCTGAGGATCGTGGCGACCGCGCGGCGCATGCCGTCCAGCCGCTCGGCGAGCCGCTGGCGCAACGGGCGCAGCGGACGCCGGTCGTCCGGCAGCGCTTCGAGCGTTTCTTCCAGAATGCCGACGACATCCACGATGCCTTCGAAATCGCCCTGCAGATGGGCCGCAGGCGCTCCGCCCCATTCGGCACATGCGGAGGAGACCGCGATCAGATGGCCGGCGAGATTGCCGCTATCGACGGCGGATATGTAAGGCGGCTGCAGCGGCTTGAGCGTCTGTGTCTCGTACCAGTTGTAGAGATGGCCGCGATAGCGATCCATCTTCTCCATCGTCGCCAGCGTGCGTTCGAGGCGATCGATCGTCTCGGACAGGGAAATCCAGCCGAAGTCCCGCGCGGAGACGACCGAGAGCAGGTACACGCCGATATTCGTCGGCGAGGTGCGCCCGGCAACCACCGGCGTCGGCGTCTCCTGGAAATTGTCGGGCGGCAGCATGTTGTGCTCGCCGGTGACGAACGTCTCGAAATAGAGCCAGGTCCGGCGTGCGATGCGACGCAGCGCGGCGGCGTCCGACGGCGCGACCTCCAGGCGATCCTCCGTCTCGGCGGACTGGCTGACCAACCAGGCGAATGCCGGCGAGCCCGCCCAGAACAGGGCGAAGCAGGCTGCGATGACACTGCCCGTCGAGTCCCATGCAAGCGGTATCGCCAGGCCGATCGCAGCGATCACCAGCGCACCCGCCATCGATCGATAATGGCCTCCGAGCGTGCTCGCGCCCGACTGCGCAACCTGCGACGCCGTGCGCCATTCGAGCAGATGGCGGCGGCTGACGAAGAGGCGATAGAGCGTGCGCACGATCGCATCGCCCATCGACCAGGCGAGATGCGCCATCAGCACGACCTTCAACGCCACCTGCGCGCTGGCGAAGGCGACGTCGCGCGCAAGCGCGGCGAAGTGGTTCTTCAACGTCGCGTCCGCTTCCTTCGGGACAACGGAATCGACGATACCGAAGGTCAGCGACAGGAACAGGCTCAGCACCAGAAGCGCCTGCCACTGCGCGGCCTGCGTAAAGGGCAGTAGCGTCCAGCCCGCAATCGACGCGGCAATCCAGAAGATGGGCATCAGAGACCGGCGCAGATTGTCGATCATCTTCCAGCGCGACAGCCCCGGCACGCCCGACGGCCCGAATATCCAGCCAAGCAACTGCCAGTCGCCGCGCGCCCAGCGATGCTGGCGCGAGGCATCGACGGCATAGCGCGTCGGATAGTCCTCGATCAGTTCGACATCCGTGACAAGCGCCGCATTCGCATAGGCGCCTTCCAGCAGGTCGTGGCTCAGGATGGTGTTTTCAGGAATGCGCCCCTTGAGGGCGGCTTCCATCGCATCGATGTGATAAAGGCCCTTGCCCGTAAAACTGCCCGACCCGTAGAGGTCCTGATAGACGTCGGAGACGGCGAACACATACGGATCGATGCCGCGGTTGGCCGAGAAGATGCGCTGGAAAAACGAGGCTTCGTCGCCCGTCGTCAGCGACGGCGTGACGCGCGGCTGCAAGATCCCGTAGCCGGCGGTGAGCCTCCTCCCCTCGACGTCGATCTGCGGCCGGTTGAGCGGATGCGCCAGCTTGCCCGCCAGCCTTGCCACCGCATCGCGCGTCATGCGCGTGTCGGCGTCCACCGTCATCACATAGGTCACGTCGAGAGGCAGCGGATCCGTCGGCGCGAAGAAGGTGGTGTCCTTGTCGCCGCGCAGAAGCGTGTTCAGCTCATGTAGCTTGCCGCGCTTGCGCTCCCAGCCCATCCAGCAGCTCTCCGCCGAATTGAAGAGGCGGCGGCGGTGCAGGAGGAAGAAGCGTGCGTTGCCTTCCTTCGGGTAGCGGGTGTTGAGATCGGCCACCTGCTTGCGGGCATAGTCGAGCAGCGCGAGATCGGCCTCCGTCTGCTCGACCTCGCTGTCCGGCCAGTCCGACAGGACCGCGAAGTGCACTTCGCCCGACATGTTGGCGAGATAGTGGACTTCCAGATTGTGGATCGCTTCCTCGACATCGTCGCGGCTTCCGATCAGGACCGGGACGACGACGAGCGTGCGCGCCTCGGCTGGCACACCGGCCTTGAAGCCGTAGCCGATCAGCCGCGTCGGCTTCACGATCAGCGACGCGACCGTGTTGAACAGACCAAGCGCCGCCTCGCTCGCGGGAAGCGCGAACAGGATGACGAGCAGCGTCGTGGCCGCGGCGCCAAGGCCGTAATCGGCAAGCGCGACAGCCGAGGCGCCCAGGAGAAGTGCAGTCATCGCAACAGCGGGAAGCAGTATGCCCGGCCAGCCCGCGGCGTGGTAAACGCGATAGCTACGGTCCGCCAGCGTCGGCTCATATCCGATCGCGCGCTCGAACTCCTCGCGTCGCGGGCCGACGAGGAAGCACCCGACATCGATGCCGCTCTCGACGTCGGTCCTGTCGGCTTCCGCCAGGGCCACCGCCTCCAGCGCGACATCGAACTCTTCCTTGCCCGAGCGCTTCGAGAGTTGCTCGATCGCCCGGCGATAGGCATCGCGCGATGGGAAGTCGAGCGTTTCGAAGGTGGTGCGTTCGCGCAGCAGATGGTCGATCCTGCTGACTTCCTCGACCCAGACCGTCCATTCGATATCGTCGAGAAGCCGCAGTCCCTTGATGATGTTGCCGGTTGTCACGTTTCCGGCCGAGAGATTGGCATGCTCGCCGATGGTGATCTCTTCGGCGTCGGAACCACCGCTTTCCAGCGCGCTTTCGAGCCAGGCAAGAGCCTTGCTCGACGTGTGCGACCCGTCGCGGAGGCGGTGCAGAAGCTGCGTCGCAAAAGTCCGGTCGCGCGCATGCTCGCCGTAATTGCTGAGGATCGCGAGATCCTCGGATTCCGGTGTTGCGGCGATACGGTCCGCGACCAGATTGGCCAGCAGGCGCATGTCGCGCGCGCGATTGACGCGCAGCGCGAGGCGCCGGAGATTCTCGACAAGCACGAAACGCAGGATCGAAGGCAGCGCCCAGAGTTCACCGATCCGCAGCGGCTGAACTTCCTGGAACCCGCTGACGACCTCGCGAAACCCTTCCGCGGAAACGGCGCTGTCGGAATGCGCGACATAGAGCCAGGCAAGCGCCAGCACGCGAGGAACGTCACGACCCGGCATCAACGGTAGCTGGCGATAGAAACGCGGCGGCAAGTCGCGCCGGACCTCGGCGATCGCTTCCTCCACGACGTAGGAATTGTCGAGCAGCCAGTTGGCCGCCGGCGTGACGCTCTCGCCCAGTTGCTGGGCTTCGTTCAATGCCTGGACGACCTGACGGATGCGCTCGGCGTTCTGCTTGGTGCGCGCACGCGGCTCGAAGCTCTCGAGGCCTTCAATGTGATCGGTGGAACCGTTGGCGAGTGCCGTGCCGAGTTTTCGCAGGTCACCATGGTGGGCGAAGGCGGAGCGAATCGGAGTCTCGGTTTCGGGAAGCATGGAAACGGAGTCAGGCCGATGCGCCTGGCCAGCGTGAACATTCATATTGATTGGGCTCGCGTGGTATCGGCCGAGGCCGTAATTATGCGGAATGCTCTATAATCGATTGAACGCAAACGAGTTGCATCCGGCATTGAAATCAGTCGAACACATCTTATTGCAGCGCGACATGATGATGTGCGAAGGCGCGCCGATCGTCAGAGCGACCGTGTTTCACACTATCACACTTCTACTTTAGTCGTGCCTAACCTGCCTGAACCGTGAAAGACCGGCGAAGCCGCAAGGTCAGCGCGATCGAGCGTATTTCTACGAGCTTGCGTTGCCGAAGGCCGTTGTGCATGCTCCCCTCAATGCGCGGCAAGAGACCGCGTTTCAAAGGTGGGAGCACCTCTCGGGAGGAGGGCTCACAAAATGAAGCTGGGATCATGACAGGTCCCGTGCGCGTGAGTGAGGTATGGATGAGTGACGGCGTCATTCTGGCCGCAGAGAATCTGACGAAAGAGTTCAAGGGGTTCTTTGCTGTCGAAGGGGTGAACCTCAATGTGCGCAGGGGCCAGATCCATGCGCTCATCGGCCCCAATGGCGCCGGCAAGACGACGTGCTTCAACCTGCTGACCAAGTTTCTCCCCCTGACAAAAGGGACGATCACCTACAACGGAACGGACATCACCGCGATGTCGTCCGCCGACATCGCGCGGCTGGGGCTCGTCCGGTCGTTCCAGATTTCGGCGGTCTTCCCGCATCTCACCGCCATGGAGAACGTGCGCATCGCCTTGCAGCGCAAGCGCGGCGACAGCTTCGACTTCTGGCGCTCCCAGAAGGTCTTGGCCGAATATGACGATCAGGCGCGGGCGCTTCTGGCGGATGTCGGCCTGAGCGAATTTTCTGACACGTTCGCAAGCGACCTGTCCTACGGCCGCAAACGCGCCCTGGAGATCGCCACGACATTGGCGCTCGATCCCGACATGCTGCTTCTCGACGAGCCGATGGCCGGCATGGCGCAGGAAGACGTGGAGCGCATCTCGGCGTTGATCCGGCGCATCTCCGCCAACCGCACCATCCTGATGGTCGAGCACAATCTTTCGGTCGTCGCGACGCTGTCGGACACGATCACGGTCCTCGCGCGCGGCAAGGTTCTGGCCGAGGGCGACTATGCCACCGTGTCGAAGGACCCCCGCGTGATCGAAGCCTATATCGGAGCCGGACATGGCTGACGCAGCACTCGCCCCGGCACGCCTCTCATCCGCGAACGACGCAGCGCCGCTGCTGGTCGTGAAGGACCTCGAAGCCTGGTACGGCGAGAGCCACGTGCTCCACGGCATCAATTTCGACGTTCGCCCCGGCGAGGTCGTAACGCTTCTCGGACGCAACGGCGCGGGCAAGACCACGACCATGAAGTCGATCATGGGCATCCTTCCAAAGCGGAAGGGGTCGGTGATGTTCGAGGGCGACGAGCTGATGCACCGTCCGGCACGCTGGGTGGCACGGGCCGGCATCGCATACTGCCCCGAGGAGCGCGGCGTCTTCTCGTCGCTCTCGGTCGAGGAGAACCTGATGCTCCCGCCCAGGGTCAAGCCGGGCGGCCTCAGCGTCGAGCAGGTGTTCGAGCTCTTCCCCAATCTCAAGGAGCGGCTGGCCAGCCAGGGCACCAAACTTTCGGGCGGCGAACAGCAGATGCTGGCCATCGGCCGCATCCTGCGCACCGGCGCGAAGATGCTGTTGCTGGACGAGCCGACCGAAGGTCTGGCGCCCGTCATCGTCCAGCAGATCGGGCGGACCATCACGCGACTGAAGCAGGAGGGCTTCACGATCGTGCTGGTCGAGCAGAATTTTCGCTTCGCGGCATCCGTCGCGGACCGGCACTTCATCGTCGAGCAGGGGCGTGTCATCGACATGATCCCCAACGAGGACCTCGAGGCGAACATGAAGAAGCTGCACACCTATCTCGGCGTGTAGTCCACGGGAGAAGGCGCCCAGGCGCCGCAATGGAGGAGAATGCAATGAGGAAGACAGGTTTTGTACTGGCCTCGCTTGGGGCGATGATGATGGCCTCGGCGGCGTACGCCCAGGACATTTCGGTGAAGCTCGGCGTGCTCAACGACCGTTCGGGCATCTATGCGGACATCGCCGGTGAGGGTTCCGTCATCGCCGCGCAGATGGCTGCCGAGGATTTCGGCGCCGAAGGAAAGGGCATCAAGGTCGAGATCGTCTCCGCCGATCACCAGAACAAGCCCGATGTCGGATCGAACATCGCGCGCCAGTGGTATGATCAGGATGGCGTCGACGTCATTCTCGACGTTCCCACCTCGTCGGTCGCGCTCGCGGTCAACGACATCACCCGCGAGAAGGACAAGATCTTCATCAATTCCGGCGCGGCGACGTCCGACCTCACCGGCCCGGCCTGCTCGCCGAACACGGTCCACTGGACATACGACACGTGGGAACTCGCGCACGGCACCGGCGGCGCGATGGTCGCCAATGGCGGCAAGACCTGGTTCTTCGTCACGGCTGACTACGCGTTCGGCCACGCACTCGAGCGCGACACGTCCGCGGTCGTCACCGAGGCCGGCGGCGAGGTGCTCGGCAGCGTCCGGACTCCCTTCCCCGGCACCGACTTCTCGTCGTTCCTGTTGCAGGCGCAAGCGTCGGGCGCACAGGTCATCGGCCTCGCCAATGCCGGCGGCGACACGATCAACTCCATCAAGCAGGCGTCCGAATTCGGCATCACGCAGGGCGGTCAGGCACTCGCCGGCCTGCTCGTCTTCATCAACGACATCCATTCGCTCGGTCTCGAAACCGCGCAGGGCCTCGTGCTGACGGAAAGCTTCTACTGGAACCTGAACGACCAGACGCGCGAATGGTCCGCGCGCTATGAAGAGAAGATGGGCAAGAAGCCTTCGATGGTGCAGGCGGGCGTCTATGCCGGCGCGCTCCATTATCTCAAGGCCGTCGAGGCTCTCGGCAGCAAGGACGACGCAAAGGCAGTCGTCGCCAAGATGAAGGAACTGCCGACCGACGATCCGCTGTTCGGCAAGGGCGTCATTCGCGAGGACGGCCGCAAGATGCATGACGCCTATCTGTTCCGGGTGAAGAAGCCGGACCAGTCTGAAGGACCGTGGGACTACTACGAAACCGTCGCCACGATCCCGGCCGACAAGGCATTCCGTCCGCTTGAAGACGGCAACTGCCCGCTGGTGCAGTAAGCGCTTCCGACAAAGCGGCGCGCCGATCTGACGGCGCGCCGCATCCTTTCGAAACCGGCAGGACGGGCGCATGTTCGAACTTTTGGGAATTCCGGCGCAGGCATTGTTCAGCCAGCTTCTGCTTGGGCTGATCAACGGCGCGTTCTACGCCATGCTGTCGCTTGGCCTCGCGATCATCTTCGGCCTGCTCAACATCATCAACTTCACGCATGGCGCGCAGTACATGATGGGCGCCTTCGTGGCGTGGATGGCGCTCAACTATCTCGGAATAAGCTACTGGTGGGCGCTGCTGCTGGTGCCGATCGTCGTCGGCATCACCGGCATCATCCTCGAACGGCTCTTGATATCCCGGCTCTACCACCTCGACCATCTCTACGGCCTGCTTCTGACATTCGGCCTCGCGCTGATCATCCAGGGCCTGTTCCGCAACTATTACGGCATATCCGGAATGCCCTATTCGATCCCGCCGCAACTCGCCGGCGCGCAGAATCTCGGCTTCATGTTCCTGCCCAATTACCGCGGCTGGGTCGTCGTCGCCTCGCTCGTCGTCTGCATCGGCACGTGGTTCGTCATCGAGAAGACAAGGCTCGGCGCCTATCTGCGCGCAGCGACCGAAAACCCCACGCTTGTCGGCGCCTTCGGCATCAACGTCCCGCTGATGATCACCCTGACCTACGGCTTCGGCGTCGCGCTTGCCGGCTTCGCCGGCGTTCTCGCCGCGCCGATCTACGCGGTCAACCCGAACATGGGCGCGGATCTCATCATCATCGTCTTCGCCGTGGTCGTCATCGGCGGCATGGGCTCGATCCTCGGATCGATCGTCACCGGCTTCGGGCTGGGATTGATCGAGGGTCTGACGCGCGTCTTCTATCCTGAAGGATCCGCAGTGGTCATCTTCGTCATCATGGCCATCGTGCTCCTGGTCAAACCCGCCGGACTGTTCGGGAGGGCCGCATAATGAGCGCCGTCACCGACACGTCCGAAACCCCGATCGTCGCCCATCAGGTCCGGGGCTCGATGCCGGCGCATCACATCGCGATCTTTGCCGGCCTGCTTCTGATCGCGCTGGCCGCGCCGTTCTTCCTCTATCCCGTCTTTTTGATGAAGGTGCTGTGCTTCGCGCTGTTTGCCTGCGCGTTCAACCTTCTTCTGGGCTTCGGCGGTCTCCTGTCATTCGGCCACGCGGCCTATTTCGGCGGGGCGGCCTATGTGTCGGCGCACGCCGCGAAGGTGTGGGGATTGACCCCGGAACTCGCCATCCTGACAGGCACGCTCGGTGCTGCCGTTCTCGGCCTTGCCATCGGATCGCTGGCGATCCGCCGCCAGGGCATCTATTTCGCGATGGTGACGCTGGCCTTCGCGCAGATGGTGTTCTTCTTCTCCGTGCAGGCGCCCTTCACGGGCGGCGAGGACGGCATCCAGAACGTGCCGCGCGGCGACCTCTTCGGCGTGTTCAGCCTGCGGTCGGACTTCACGCTCTATTTCGCGGTGCTGGTCATCACCTTCGCAGGGCTCCTCGCGATCTACCGCATCATCCACTCGCCGTTCGGGCAGGTGCTGAAGGCGATCCGCGAGAACGAACCCCGCGCCGTCTCGCTCGGCTACCGCGTCAATCGCTACAAGCTGATGGTCTTCGTCCTGTCGGCCGGCCTTGCCGGCCTTGCCGGCGCGACGAAGGCGATCGTCTTCCAGCTCGCCTCCCTGACGGACGTCTACTGGACGATGTCGGGCGAAGTGGTGCTGATGACGCTGCTCGGCGGCATGGGAACGGTGTTCGGCCCGATCGTCGGCGCGGCCATCATCGTCACCATGCAGAACTACCTCGCCACCTTCGGCGCATGGGTCACCATCATCCAGGGCGTGATCTTCGTCATCTCCGTCATGCTCTTCCGGGAAGGCATCGTCGGCGTCATCGCGCGGTTGATCAAAAAGCCGCTGTAGAGGTGGTTCACGCCTCGGCGCGCGGTGCGCCGATCGTTTCCGCGAGGGGCGGCAGCGTCGATGGTTGTTCGTCGATGCTGCCGGCAATCAGACGGTCGCGCTTGAGCCAGCGGCTCATCAGCAGCACGGCGACGACGGCAAGGCCCGTCGACAGGCCGAGCCAGATGCCCACGCCGCCGAAATCCATCCCGAACGCCAGCCATGCGCCCATCGGCATGCCGACGCCCCAATAGCCGATCGCCGCGTAGATCATCGGCACCGTCGTATCCTGCAAACCACGCAGCATGCCGCCGCCGACCGCCTGCGCACCATCGACAATCTGGAAAAGTGCGGCTAGCGCGAGGAACGTGATCGCCAGATTGATGACCGGCAAATTGGCCGGGTCGCTCAGATCGATGAAGGCCGCGATCAGCAAGCGCGGTGCGAAGAGCATGACGAGGGCCATGCAGGCCATGAAGCCGATGCCCATCACGAAGGCGGTCCATCCCGCGCGGGTCACGCCGGCATGGTTTCCGGCTCCGAACGCCCGGCCGACGCGGACGGTCGCCGCCTGACCCAGCCCCATCGGAACCATGAAGGCGATCGACGCCAACTGGATCGCTATCGCGTGCGCCGCCAGCGACACGGCGTCGATCAGGCCCATCAGAAGCGCGGCGGCGTTGAAGATCGTGACCTCGAAGGTCAGGATGCCGGCGATCGGCAACCCCAGTTTGAGCATGTCGACGAAACGCGGCCAGTCGGCCCGCCAGAACCGCCCGAACAGGCGGTAGCGCCGGAAACGCCTGTCGCGCAGCACCACGACGACCATGCCGGCGAACATCAGTATGCTCGCCAGCGTGTGGGCAAGGCCCGATCCGACGATGCCGAGCGCCGGAAATCCGAGGTGTCCGAAGACGAGGCACCAGTTGGCGAGAACGTTGAAGGCGACCGCGACGAACACGACCGCCAGCGCCCAGACCGGGCGCTCGAGCGCCTGGATGAACGATCGCAACACCACGAACCAGTAAAACGGCAATGTCGACCACTGCATGACGCGGATGTAGCGGCCGGCATCGGCGGACAGAGCCGGGTCCTGCCCCATCGCGACGAGAATACCCTCGGTGTGCCAGAGGAGAGCCCAGATCGGCACGGTGACGACGACCGCGATCCACAGGCCTTGCCGCACCGTGCGGCGCACGTCACGCACGGAGTGCCACTTGCGGCCGAGTTCGAACGCGATCATCGGCGCGACGGCAAGGATCAATCCAAGTCCGAAGATCATCGGTGAGAAATAGAGATTGGCGCCCAGCGTACCGGCGGCAAGGGATGAGGGCCCGAGCCGGCCCATCATCATCACGTCGGTCGCCGTCATCGCGGTTTGGCCGAGATTCGTTAGGACCATCGGCCACGCAAGCGCGAGCATGGCGCGGATTTCGGTGCGCCAGGGATTCGAGCTGCTCGCGGCTATCGTGATCGTGTCTGCCATTGCCGTTCAATAAAGCCGATGTCGGGCAGAAAAAGAACCACTTGCACGCCGTTCTTGGCGCAGACGGCAGCCGTCGCGTGCATTTCGCGCATACTCATGAACGAGAACGGCTGCCGCAACGCCGAGCGCGTTACGGCAGCCGTGCCCTCGCGCCCAATCAGACAGCAGCAGGCTTGAAGGTCAATGCCAAGCCGTTCAGGCAATGGCGCAGGCCGGTGGGCTGCGGACCGTCGTTGAAGATGTGGCCGAAATGTCCGCCGCAGCGACGGCAGTGGCATTCGGTGCGGGTCATGAACAGCGTGTTGTCTTGCTTGGTCCCGATCGCATCCGCTTCCGAATCCCAGAAACTCGGCCAGCCGGTGCCGGAATCGTATTTCTTTTCGGACGAGTATGCAGCTAAGTCGCAGCCGGCGCAGTGGAACATGCCCGCACGCTTCTCGTCGTTGAGCGCGCTTGTGAAGGCAGGTTCGGTTCCCTCCTCGCGCAGCACCCTGTACTGCGCGTCATCCAGAACGGCGCGCCACTCCGCCTCGGTCCTGGTCACTTCGAAATTGCCGTCGGCAGCCGCGATCGCGGGTCCGCCGGTGCGCATCAGCCAGAGCGATGCTCCGCCCGTCATCACGGCAACGAGGCCTACGCCGCTTAGCAGCAGGTCACGACGTCTCATGGGGAATTCCTCCTGGATTTCGATCAGGATAGCGAATTTCCTGATCGCGAGGCAATCAACTGATGTTGAGCAGCCGCCCTATGCATCGGCGAGGAAGAAGTGACGCCCCGCCCATATGTCACTGGTGCTATGTGGCTGGGCGGGACGTCCGATCGCGCGGGCACTTGGAAGGGCGCTCGATCCGCGCGATCGTGGGGGTCACTGAGGTCGATCAGCCGGCAGGCAGAAGAACCTTGTCGATGACGTGGATGACGCCGTTCGACTGCTTCACGTCCGCGATGGTCACATTCGCGACGCCGCCGGTCTCATCGGTCAGGGTGATCTTGTCGCCGTCCATCTTTGCCTGCAACGTGCAGCCGCCGACGGTCTTGACGGCATGCGTGCCGCCATCGTCGGTGATCATCTTGCCGATCGCGGCGGACATCGCGTCCGCGGCAACGACGTGACAGGTCAGGACCTTGGTGAGCTGATCCTTGTTTTCAGGCTTCAGCAACGTGTCGACGGTGCCGGCCGGAAGAGCTTCAAACGCTTCGTTGGTCGGAGCGAAGACGGTGAAGGGGCCTGCGCCGGAGAGCGTTTCCGCGAGGCCAGCGGCCTGCACGGCGGCAACGAGCGTCGTGTGGTCTGCCGAGTTCGCTGCGTTCTCGACGATGTTCTTGTCAGCGAACATTTCCGCGCCACCGACCATCGGGTTGTCCTGGGCGTAGGCAATTCCGCCGAAGACACTGAGTGCAACCGCGCCTGCAAGAATAGTGGATGTGAACTTACGCATACCTGTAACTCCTCTCAATTGATCCCTTTCGGGTGGGGACAGGTGCAGTCACGCGTTGATGGCGAATTTAGTTTCGCAGTCACGTTTGGTTGATGACTGAGTGATGGCGAATGTTCGTGGATTGCGTCGCCGGACGCTGACGAAAAGCATCGCAGCGGGCTGCGGTGCAGCCCGCTTTGGCGGTCGATCCTGTTGGGGTCGTCGTCAGATCGTGCGCAAATCGCCGGCGGCAACGATCGGGCCGGTTGCCTGCCCGGTCGGCGAACCGCCCAGAGGCTCGAGCGTGATGGCGAACTGGGCGCCGGCCGCGATCTTCCGGCGCAGTTCAGGCGTCACCGGCAGATGCACGGTCCCGCCTTCCGGGACGACGCCCAGCGACAGAACCTCGTCACCGCCGATGACCCAAAGCTCGAAATCGCGTTCGGGCGCGCGGGCGCCGTCGACGTGGGACATCGAGATTTCGCCGGTATCGCCGTCATAGACCACGAGATAACGAACGTCGCTCTCGTCGCTCGCCAGCGAAGCGACCAGCCGGTTCGCGGGCGCGACGCCGGACGGCTCGAGGAACAGCGCTGCCGTCCACACGCCGAGCGCGATCAGGCCGGCGACCGCGACGATCGCAAGCCCGCGCCAGAACGCCAGACCGCGACCCAACGGGGTCGCCGCGGTCGCAGGGGCCGGATTGGCAAACAGCCGTTCATCGAGCCGCTGCTTGACCGCGGCAGGCGCCTCGACCGGCGGGTAGAATTCATTGAGGGGCGAAAGCCGGTCTTCCCAGCCGTCGACGAGGCGCGCGAAGTCCGCATCCTGCTCGACACGCGCAGCCGCCTCGCGCCTTTCGTCCGCAGGCAGGACGCCAAGGACGTACTCGGCGGCGAGCATGTCGTCGCCTCCGTGTCCCAGTTCGTCTTCGTTGCCCGCGTTCATCGCTCGAGACATTCCCTCAGTTTCATCAGGCTGCGGCGCAGCCAGGTTCTCATCGTATTGAGCGGGACCGAGAAGCGCTCGGCCAGATCGACATAGCTGTCACCCGACAGATAGGCGCCACGCACCGCCGCCGCACGATCATCGTCCAGTTCTTCGAGGCACGAATGAATCCGCTCTCGTTCTCCGCCCGCGACGGCGAGCGCTTCCGGTCCCGGATTCGGATCCGCCACATCGATGGCGGCGGCGATGTCCGTGGTCTTCTGGCGGCGCGTCCGCAATCGGTCGATACAATGGTTTCTGGCAATCGCCACCAGCCACGATATCGGGCTGAGATCCGACACGGCGAAACGGTCCGCCTTGGTCCAGATCTTCACGTAAACCTCTTGCAATGCCTCTTCGGCCTCGGCCCTGTCGCTCAAGACACGGAGGCAAACGCCGAAAAGTTTCCCGCTGGTGTTGCGATACAGTTTGTCGAATGCGGCGCGGTCGCGCAGCGATACGCGGACGATCAGCTTCGTGATATCGTGCGGTGTTGTCTGTATCGTGGTCATTCCTGGGAGAAAGTAGCGCCGCGCCCCTGCTTGGCAATGGCCGCCTGTCGATGCCCGCGCATTTAGGCGTCTCGTTGCACCTCCGGCGCGCGGGCGCTAGCGTGCTAGCTTATGCGGGGGAAGCCAAGGCGACATGTCGATCGAAAAGCTCATCTGGGAGGAAGACGCGACCGGCCTTGCCGAGCGCATCAAGGCCGGCGACCTGTCGCCGGTCGAAGCCGTCGACGCATCCATAGCGCGCGCGGAGCGCGTCAATCCGCAGATCAATGCGATCGCGGAAAAGCTCTACGACCGCGCCAGAACGCGTGCCGGGACCGTCGACCGCACGGCGCCGCTGGCCGGCGTGCCTTTCGCGATCAAGGATCTGGGCATCGCGCAGGCCGGCGTTCCGACGCATCAGGGCAGCCGGATTCCCGCTTTCACACCCGATTTCGATTCCGTTCTGACGGAGCGCTATCTCGCCGCCGGACTGATACCGATCGCCACCAGCACCTCGCCGGAATTCGGGCTTCGCCTCGTCACCGAATCCGCCGCCTTCGGCGCGACGCGCAGCCCGTGGAACACCGCTCACACGACGGGCGGTTCATCGGGCGGAGCCTCGGCGCTGGTTGCAGCCGGCATCGTGCCCGCCGCGCATGCCTCGGATGGCGGCGGATCGATACGCGTGCCATCCGCCAACACCGGCCTCGTCGGCATGAAGGTCTCGCGCGGCCGCATTCCGCTGACGCCGCTGGCAAGCGAGTCCTGGTACGGTTTCGTCGTCGATCATGCCGTGACACGCTCCGTTCGCGACAGCGCGCTGCTGCTCGATTTGACGCACGGCCCGGACGCCTTGGCGCCCTACGTCGCACGGCCTTCACGCGGCACATTCATCGAGGCAGCATCGCGCGGTCCCGGCAGGCTGAAGCTTGGCGTCTATCGCGGGTCACCACTCGGCCTCGACATTTCATGGGAGACGCTCGCCGCCCTCGACACCGCGATCGCGCTGGCGAAAGAGGGCGGGCACAGCGTCGAGGAGATCGATCTGCCAATGGTCGACCGGGCGTTCATGGCCAATTTCTGCCGTGTCGTCGCGGCGTCGATGGCAGGCACCCTTCGCATGGAGGCCCGCCGGATCGGCCGAAACGTCGCCGGTGACGTGGAGCGCGCCACGCGCGTTTTGGCCCGCCTCGGCGAGGTGCTGTCGGCGGGGGAGATTTATGCGGCCGTCGAACGGCTGCATGCCGCATCGCGCAGCCTCCTGACCGAAACGGCACGGTTCGACGCCGTGCTGATGCCGATCATCGCGCACCCGCCTGTCCCGGTGGGCGGGCTCGATCCCGCAGGGGCCGACGAGCACATTGAGAACCTCCTCGACAAGCTTCACCTCACACGGCTCCTTAAGCGCGACGGCATTTTCGGCCAATTGATGGACAAGAGCCTCTGGTTCACGCCTTGGCCGGCGATCCAGAACGTCACCGGCCAGCCCGCGATCGCCCTGCCGGTGCACGTCACCGCTGCCGGCCTGCCGCTCGGCATTCAGGCCGCGGGCCGGCTCGGCGACGAGGAAACGCTGTTCTCGCTTGCCGCGCAGATGGAGACGATATCCGGCTGGAAAGATCGGCGGGCGCCTCTGCTCACGCCCTGAAACGGCTTAAACGGCCGTTTGAACTTGGCTTTCCATTGCGCATACCCGGCATTGAAGCTAAGACCGCGCCGACATTTTGACCCTGCCCGAGGACATCATGACGAACGACCAGCTTGCCACCGCAGCCGAGCAGGCGCGCCTTCTCTCCGCAGCGCTGCCCTATATGCAGCGATACGAGAACAAGACCGTCGTCGTGAAGTATGGCGGACATGCCATGGGCGACCTCGAACTCGGCAAGGCGTTCGCGCGCGATATCGCGCTCTTGAAGCAGTCGGGCGTCAATCCGATCGTCGTCCACGGTGGCGGGCCGCAGATCGGCGCGATGCTGACCAAGATGGGCATCGAGTCGAAATTCGAAGGCGGCCTGCGCGTCACCGACCGCAAGACCGTCGAGATCGTCGAGATGGTCCTTGCGGGCTCCATCAACAAGGAGATCGTCGCCCTCATCAACGCCGAAGGCGAATGGGCGATCGGCCTGTGCGGCAAGGACGGCAACATGGTCTTCGCCCAGAAGGCCCACAAGACCTTCCGCGATCCCGATTCCAACATCGAGCGCGTGCTCGACCTCGGTTTCGTCGGCGAGCCTGTCGAGGTCGACCGCACGCTGCTCGACCTTCTCGCACGCTCCGAGATGATCCCGGTCATCGCGCCGGTTGCACCGGGCCGCGACGGCCACACCTACAACATCAATGCCGACACCTTCGCCGGCGCGATCGCGGGCGCGCTCAACGCCTCGCGCCTGCTCTTTCTCACCGACGTGCCGGGCGTGCTCGACAAGGACAAGAAGCTCATCGACGAGCTGACCGTTACGGAAGCAAAAGCGCTGATCGCGGACGGCACCATATCCGGCGGCATGATCCCCAAGGTCGAAACCTGCATCGAAGCGATCGAGCGCGGCGTCGAAGGCGTCGTCATCCTCAACGGCAAGACGCCGCATGCCGTGTTGCTCGAACTCTTCACCGAACACGGCGCGGGCACGCTCATCGTGCCATAGAACCAAAGCCTACTGCGTCACGGCCTCGGCCTGCGCGCCTGCTTCGGCTACCGTGATCCGGAAGAAGTCGCCCTGGATCAGGAACTCCTCGACACCCGCTTGCGTCGCCGTGAAGACGATGGCGCGTGCAGGCGTCTCGCCCTTGCAGAACTTGCTGTTGCGTCGGGCGAGGCCGCCATCGGAGAAGGTGCCCGTCTGCGTCACCGGCAGGGAGTTGGCGACGTCCGGCCAATCGCGCGGCAGCTTGCCGCAATCGCCGCGCTCGGAATGGATGATGCGACTTTCGCCGACGGCGATCCGAAACTCGGGCGAGTATTCGACGAGCGGCGCGTCGGCCGGCACCAGACTCCAAGGTCGCCAGTCGGAGGTGAACAGCGCGCCGGCGCCTACGCCGAGGCAGAACAACAGCGCACCGCCTGCCGCGGTTCTCATGTCGAACCACGCGCGACCGCCTCGTCCCTCAGCCGCCTGCGCCGCTGCCGTCACTGCCGGCTCGTCGTCCTCCTCGGCCTCCCGTGCCTGCCGGTAGAGCACATGCCACCGCGTCGTCAGCTCGGGGTCGTCATCGACGCCAAGCAACTGCTCCAGCACCCGCAGGCTGCGCAGGCGCGGCACGTGCCTGCCCGATCGCCAGTTGTTCAGATTTCGCAGGGCCGTGTCGAAATCCCGCTGCCCGCCATTGTTGGACAGTTCGCAGAAGCGGGCGGCGAGCGATGCCGTATCGACGAAGCCGGCACGGTTGCACAGTTCGTCCAGAAGGACGTTCCAGCGATTGATGTGGTCGTAGCGTTGTTCTGACACGTCATTTCCCTTCGATTGCGGCTTCCGGCCGTATCGTCACCACGTCGACCTTGATGTAGTCGCCGAACAGCCTCAGCTCCGCGGTTCCCGGCGCGACACCGGTGAACCTCACACCCCTGACCAGTTTCTCCGCGCCGCAGCGCCTGACCACCTTCCGGGCGATGCCGCCGTCGGAAAATGCGCCGTAGGGTGTTTGGGGCAGCGTGGCGACGACCTCCTCCCAGCCGGGCGCGTCGCTCTCGCAGCTTTCCAGCGCGCCGTGGATGAGATGGCTGGCGCCTACGGGTATCCGGACATATCCCTCGAAATTCACCTGAGGGAGGGCGGCGAGCGCGGCTTGCCTGCTGTTCGCCACGGCGGCGTAGACAACGCCCGTGCCCAGCAGGAGAGCCATGCCCGCCAGTGCCCAGCCGCCGCCGATCCGAAGCCCGCTTCGATCGGCGCCTTGTGACACGACGGGCGCGACCCCGGCAGCATTCGGCGCCGCCGCGCGGCGATAGAGCTCCAACCACTGACGCTCCAGTCCGGGATCGCGCGCCACCTCGAGCAGTTGCGCCAGCGCGGCAAGATTCCGTCTCAGCGGCAGCCGTCGCCCTGCCCGCCAGCCGCGCACCTTCTTCTTCGCGGCTTCGAAATCCTGGCGCTTCGTCTTGCCGAAGCGAGTGCACAACGCGCTCGCCAGATGCTTGTCGTCATACCAGCCGCGCTGGTTGCAGAGCGCATCGAACAGTTCGTGCCAGGCTTTGACATCGCTCCCGCCCCCTCTGCCCATGCCCCAAGTTCCCCTTTACAGACCTGGGAGTATTTTCCGCCAGTTTCCGGGAATGGCAAGCGATCAGATCGCGGCTTTTTCCGTAGTTTCCGGCAATAGCCTCTTTTTGCGGAAGACGAGGCTCGAAAATCGAACAAGCTGCGCCACACGATCAGGGCGTATCGCGCCCTCGTCGCAGGCAACGATCAAGGGAATACCAGACATGTACAATCGCCTCGCACTCCTGGTGTTGGTTCCACTCGCCGGTTGCGTCAGCGCCGGCAGCGCGGACAGGACACTCGAACTGTCCGTCGGCCAGACAAAACATATCACCGCCTACAGGGCTGACGGATGCGGCGCGGCAGCGCCGAGTTTCGCAAGCATTTCGGGGCGTCTGCCCTCATCCGGTATCGTGAGTTACTCCGACGGCGGCCTCTCCAGCCGTATGAGCGACCAGTGCAAAAGGCAGGTCCCGACGCGGGCCGTCAACGCGACCGGCATCAAGGCCGGCTCCGAAGTGAAACGATACCAGTCGGGTACGGTGGCTATCGTGGTCAAGTAAGGACCCGACCCTTCTGCCCGCTTCATGGGGCAACCGGCTCGCAGCCTCGAAAACGGCCCGTCGAAATTGCGAGTCGGGTTTTGATCAGCCCACCAGAACGAGCACCAGAATACCCGCGACGATCAGCACGCACCCGGCGGTCTCGATGCGATTGATCTTCTCCTTGAAGAAGAACACCGCCGCCGCGAAGGTGAACAGCATCTCGACCTGCGCCAGCGCCTTGACCACTGCGGCCTGCTGAAGCGTCATCGCCATGAACCAGCCGAAGGATGCGGTGGCCCCGACGAAGCCGGTGAACAGCGAAACCTTCCACGCCCGGGCGATGCGGCCGATTTCGGCACGGTCCTTCCAGACCATCCAGCCTCCCATGATCGCGGTCTGCAGCGTGATGGTCCAGCCGAGCGTGACCGCCGCCTGCATGACGAAATTAGGACCGCCCAGCGACAGCGAGGCCGCGCGGTAGGCCACCGCCGAAATCCCGAACAGCGTTCCCGACGCCAGGCCGATCAGCGCGTTGCGCGCGAAGATCGACGCGACGAGGTTGCGCCATGTCATCTGCATGTGGGCGACCGAGATCAGCATCACCCCGAACACGCTGATCGCGATCGCGGCCAGCGTTCCAGCCGTCACGCGTTCGCCAAAGAAGATCAGCCCGAACAGAGCCGCCTGCGCCGGCTCGGTCCGCGAATAGGCGGTGCCGACCGCGAAATTGCGGTGCGAGAAGAGATGGATAAGCAGGAAAGTCGCGCCAATCTGGCCGAACGCGCCGACGACCACCCAGAACGCGAAACGCGCGTTGGGGTCGGGGATCGCATCGCCGCCCACGACGCGAAGCACAGCGACGTAGAGCAGCGCGAAAGGCAGACCGAACCCGAAGCGCACGAAGGTCGCCCCGGTCGTGCCCATGACGGCCTTCAAATGCTTTTGCGCCGCCGACCGCAAATTCTGCAGGAAGGCGGCGGCAATCGTGATCGGTATCCAGAGTTCCATCATGTCCCCGCAATCGCCTGCGGGTTAACGCCACCGCGCGACACAAGGCAAGAGGAGTCGTTTAAGCCACCACCAGAGGTTTCCGTAATACCCAGCTTCATTCGGCCACGGAAATCGTCTAGGCAGAACCATGACAAACACTCCCGATCCGGCCCGCTTCGCCCACGTTACCGACTGGGTTTTCGACCTCGACAACACGCTCTATCCGCATCATTCGAACCTGTTCTCGCAGATCGACGTGAAGATGACGGCCTATGTTTCGGAGCTGCTGCAACTTCCCAGGGACGAGGCGCGCAAGCTCCAGAAGGAGCTCTACCGCGAATACGGCACCACGCTGAACGGCCTGATGGCGCGCCACGGCATCGATTCCGATGACTTTCTCAACAAGGTCCACGACATCGACTATTCCTGGGTCGATCCGAATCCGGCGCTCGGCGAGGCGATCAAGGCGCTTCCCGGCCGCAAGTTCATCTTCACCAATGGCGATCGCGGCCATGCCGAGCGCACCGCGCGGCAACTCGGCATCCTCGACCATTTCGACGATATCTTCGACATCGTGGCCGCCGGCCTCAACCCGAAGCCGGCCCGCGAGACCTACGACAAGTTCGTCGGCCTGCACCATGTGGATGCCAAGAATGCGGCGATGTTCGAAGATCTGGCCCGAAATCTGGCCGTGCCGAAGGCGCTCGGGATGACGACGGTGCTGATCGTGCCGAACAATTTCGAGCCGACGTTCTCGGAAATCTGGGAGCGCGACGCGAACAATGAGGACGACGTCGATTACGTCACCGACGATCTCTCCGCATTCCTCTCGTCCATCCTGAAAGCGCTGGCCGCTTGAAGCGATTCACGTCGCTCGAAGCGCGGATCGATGCGGCCGCGCACGGCGTCCTCGACCGCCTGCCGGCGTCGGGCATCTCGGGCGCGCTGGTCGAGTTTCTCGTTTTCGGGCTGAAGCAGGCCTGGGCCTGCCTGTTCGGCGGCGCCATGCTGGCGCTCATCATCGGCACGCGGCTCTTCTGGCCCGACGACGCGATCCTCGGGCGCTACGATTTCCTGTTCCTGGCCGCGCTGGGCATCCAGCTCGCCATGCTCGCTTTCAAGCTCGAGACGTGGTCGGAAGCCAAGGTCATCCTGCTCTTCCATATCGTTGGCACGGCGATGGAGATTTTCAAGACGCATGCCGGATCGTGGATTTATCCAGAAGACAGCCTGTTCCGCATCGATGCGGTGCCGCTGTTTTCCGGCTTCATGTATGCGGCGGTCGGCTCGTATCTCGCCCGCATCTCGCGGATTTTCGACATGCGCTACACGCGCTATCCGCCGTTCTGGACGACGGTGGCGCTGGCCGCTGCCATCTACGTCAACTTCTTCGCACATCATTTCGTGCTGGATTTTCGCTACGCTCTGTTCGCGCTGACCGCGCTTATGTTCCTGCGCACGCAGGTCCACTACCGTGTGTTCCGCTTCCGGCTCCGCATGCCGCTGCTGGTGGGTTTCCTGCTGGTAGCGCTGTTCATCTGGTTTGCGGAGAACATCGGAACGTGGAGCCGCGCCTGGCTTTATCCCGGACAGGAAGACGGCTGGACACCGGTGTCCAGCCAGAAACTCGGCGCGTGGTATCTGCTGATGATCATTTCATTCGTGCTGGTGACGATCGTGCACCGGCCGCGATCCCTCGAAGACGCCGAGTCGCTATCCCGGCGCTGACCGGAGCCTATTCTTCCTGCTGCCGGAACGCGTCCTTTCCGATATTGGCCTTGCCGGTTTCCCGGTCGATCGGGCGGCGGTTCGGATTGACAGGCGCGACCCGGTTCAGCAGTTCGGCGGGCGGTGCGCCACGCTTGCTTTTGGCGTGGTCAAGCGGGTGGCCGATATCCTTTTCCTGCTGCCTGCGAATGACGTCGTTATAGGGGTTGGTGCGTTCGACCATGCAAAGTCTCCTTTTTGAAGAAACGCGCCGCTCGCCCGCACCGTTCCGTGTGCGCTTCAGGCGATTTCGTAAAACGTCCTGATGATCTGCCAGGCTTCTTCGGCGGTATCGACGAAGTCGATGATGTTCTGATCGCCAGGCGAGATGGTCCCCTGTTCGGCGAGGTAGTCGAGATCGACGGCCCTCGACCAGAACTCCTTGCCGAAGAGAATGATCGGCACGCGCTCCATGCGGCCGGTCTGGATCAGCGTCAGCGTCTCGAAGAACTCGTCCATCGTACCGAAACCGCCGGGGAACACCGCAACCGCCTTGGCCCGCATGATGAAATGCATCTTGCGGATCGCGAAATAGTGGAAGTTGAAGCACAGCTCCGGTGTGACGTAGAGGTTCGGCGCCTGCTCGTGCGGCAGCACGATGTTCAAACCGATCGACGGCGCGCCGCAATCGGCCGCTCCGCGATTGCCGGCTTCCATGACGCCCGGACCGCCGCCGGTGACGACGACGAATTCGCGATAATAGGTCTTGGCGGAATGCTCGGAGCAGAGCCGCGCGAACTTCCGCGCCTCCTCGTAATATTTGCTGTTGGCTTCGAGGTTCTTCTTCTGGATTTCGTTCTTCGCCGCCCAGGCATCGCCGCCGGGCTCCGGGATGCGTGCGCCGCCGAACAGGATCACCGTCGAGCGGATACCGCGCTCGGCCAGCATCATCTCGGGCTTGAGCAATTCGAGCTGCAGGCGCACGGCGCGCAGCTCGCGCCGCGTCATGAACTCCTCGTCGTCCCAGGCCAGCCGGTAGGCCGGCGCGCGGGTCTGCGGGGTGTCGGGTACGGACTTCGCGCGTTCCAGATCCTCATCCGAATGCGGCAGCGGCGTCCAGCCGGAATTTTCCTCCGGTTTCATTGTCGTCCTATCCGTAAAATCCATGGCGCAGGTGGCCAGGTCCTGTCATTGACCCCCATACGCGCTTCGCTTAGTTTCCGCGCCGGTCGGGGACCGTTTCTCACCTGTCACCCTATGGACCACCCATTAACAGCGCGTGTAACGGAGCATTTGGATGACCCAGCCGGACCTGGCAACCCTCGAGAAGACGATCGAGACGGCCTTCGACGAGCGCGACGCGGTCAACACCGCCACGCGCGGCGAAATCCGTGATGCCGTCCAGACGGCGCTCGAGCTTCTGGACAAGGGTCAGGTCCGCGTCGCCGAGCGGCAGGCCGATGGAAACTGGACGGTCAACCAGTGGCTCAAGAAGGCGGTGCTTCTGTCCTTCCGCCTCAATCCGATGGAGATCATCAAGGGCGGCCCGGGCGAATCGGTCTGGTGGGACAAGGTCCCGTCGAAGTTCGAGGGCTGGTCCGCCAACGAGTTCGAAAGGGGCGGGTTCCGCGCCGTCCCCAACTGCATCGTGCGCCATTCGGCCTTCATCGCGCCCGGCGCGGTCCTGATGCCGTCCTTCGTCAATCTCGGCGCCTATGTCGGCGAGGGCACGATGGTCGACACCTGGGCGACCGTGGGCTCCTGCGCGCAGATCGGCAAGAACGTGCATCTCTCCGGCGGCGTCGGCATCGGCGGCGTGCTCGAGCCCTTGCAGGCCGGGCCGACCATCATCGAGGACAATTGCTTCATCGGCGCGCGCTCGGAAGTCGTGGAAGGGTGCATCGTCCGCGAGGGCGCGGTGCTGGGCATGGGCGTCTTCATCGGCAAGTCCACCAAGATCGTCGATCGCGCGACCGGCGAGATCCACATGGGCGAGGTGCCGCCCTACTCCGTGGTCGTCGCCGGCACGATGCCCGGCAAGAACGTGCCCGGCGAGAACTGGGGCCCGAGCCTCTACTGCGCCGTCATCGTCAAGAAGGTGGACGAGAAGACCCGCTCCAAGACCTCGATCAACGAGTTGCTTCGTGATTGATTACGGGGCAGTGAATACAACCAACCCGTTTCGTCGTCCGGAGTGATATCGTGCCTGCCAACCAGATGAGATGGCTCTTCTTCGGCTTTTCCGGCCGTATCAGCCGCGCGGCCTATTTCCTGGCCGGGCTGCTGATGATGATCGTCGTCGTCTTCATCACCTACCGCCTGATGCTTGCCGAAGAGGCGGGCACCAGCGGCGCGGCGTGGGAGGTCGCGCTCAGCGCCGTGCTGATTGCCTCGCTCTGGGCGCAGGCGGCGCTGGGGGCCAAGCGCATCCACGATCTGGGCAAGTCGGGCGTTTTTGCCGCTCTGCTTTTCATACCGGCGCTCAACTTCATCGCCTTCGTCGCGCTCTGCCTCATGCCGGGCGAACCCGGTCCGAATCAGTACGGACAGGTCACGAACGCACCGGCCTGAGCCGGGCCTCATCCGGCCGGGGCTGGCACGATGGACGCGCGCTCCTGCACGGTGACAGCGGAGGGCGGATCGACTATCCATCCCTCCATGACTTCAAGATTTCCAACAGACCCCGCCGCGAACCTCGCCACGCTCATTCGCTGTCCGTCGGTCACCCCGGCGGAGGGCGGCGCGTTGACCGCGCTCGACGCGATGCTCAGGCCGATGGGTTTTTCCATCGACCGTCCGGTCTTCACTGAGGACGGCACGCCCGACATCGAAAATCTCTATGCCCGGCTTTCGGGCAACGGCCCGCATCTGATGTTCGCCGGCCACACCGACGTCGTTCCGGTCGGCGACGAGCAGGCATGGACGCACCCGCCCTTTTCCGCCGCGATCGCCAATGGCGAGATGTTCGGGCGCGGCGCGGTCGACATGAAGGGCGGCATCGCTTGCTTCGTCGCCGCCGTCGCCCGGCATGTGGAGGCCCACGGCGCGCTTAAGGGATCGGTCTCGCTGCTCATTACGGGCGACGAGGAAGGCCCGTCGATCAACGGGACGTCGAAGCTGCTCGAATGGGCCACGGCGCGCGGCGAGACCTGGGACGCCGCCATCGTCGGCGAACCCACCAATCCGAACGCGCTCGGCGACATGATCAAGATCGGCCGGCGTGGCTCGATTTCGGGCGACATCATCGTCCAGGGCAAGCAGGGCCACGCGGCCTACCCCCACCTCGCCGACAATCCGGTGCGCGGCCTCGTCACGCTCGTCGATGCGCTTCTGGCTCCCGCCTTCGACGAAGGCACGACGGACTTCCAGGCCACCAACCTCGAAGTGACCACGATGGATGTCGGCAATCGCGCGACCAACGTGATCCCGGCCAAGGCGACCGCGTCGTTCAACATCCGCTTCAACGACACATGGACAGCGGAAACGCTTCAGGCTGAAATCCACAACCGCCTCGACCGGGCAGCGACCCGCAAGAAGCTGCGCCCCGGCCGTTCGGAGAAGATCGCTTTCGACCTCATCTGGCGCGACCGCCCCAGCCATGTGTTCCTGACCCGCGACGACAAGCTCATCGAGGGGCTCACCGGCTCCGTCGAGGCCGTTACCGGCAGGCGGCCCGCTTTGTCCACGTCGGGCGGCACGTCGGATGCACGCTACATCAAGGATTACTGCCCGGTGGTCGAGTTCGGGCTCGTCGGCCAGACCATGCACATGGTCGATGAGCGCGTCGCGCTCGCCGACCTCGAGACGCTGACGCAGATCTACCGGAAATTCCTCGAGGACTGGTTCAAGTAGAATGCCACCGGTCGAAGACATCCAGCGACAGATGCACGGCGCATGGCGGATGATGACGGGACGCCGCGACGGCATCCGGCTGCTCGACATATCCGTCGACGGATTCTGGAACTCGTTCTTCGCCATCGTCGTCGCCCTCCCGGTCATGCTGATGGCGTGGGTGCCGGTAGCGGGCGATCTGGCCGGGCCGGGAGCAAGCTTCGCCGTGCGCCTCGGCATCGTCATCCGGCTGGCGCTGGTCGATATCGGTGCATGGATATTGCCCCTCGTCGCGCTCGCGGCGGTAGTCGACTATGTCGGGCTGCGCGACCGCTTCGTGCACTACATCGTGGCGAGCAACTGGGCCTCGGCGCTGTTTGCGTGGTTCATGCTGCCGACGTCGCTGGTGCGGCTGTTCGTGCCCGAGGCCGCGGATGCCGCCACCGCGTTTGCGCTCGGCATCTTCCTCGCCTCGCTCGTGCTGTCCTGGCGGCTGACCGACGCAGCGCTCGGCAAGGGAGCCGCGACCACCACGGCCGTGTTCTTCGGCATCCTCTTCGCATCGATCCTGACCCTCTTCGCACTCCAGGACATTCTGCGCCTCAATCCGGAATAGCGCATGGACGAAACGGACGATGCGCCAGTACGGCCAGCGCCGCCGCGCCAAGCATCAGGGCCGCCGCTGCGCATGGCAGCGCGGCGAATCCCCCAACACCATAGAACGCACCGAACCCCGTCGTGCCCACGAAGAGCGCGACATATGTGACGGCGCTGTTGAGGCCCATGATCGCGCCGCGGCGCGCAGGCGCGAGCGCCGTCAACCGCATGATCAGGACGTTGAGCCCGAAATGATTGGCAAGTCCCCAGGCAAAGACGGCCAGAAGCATGCCGGCATATGAATCGCTGAGGGCCGCCATGGCGACGAAGATTGCGCCTACGCACAGGAAGATCGGCGCGAGAAGGCGCGCGGCCCCGAACCGATCTATGAGCGGATCGAAGAACACCGCGCCGCCGAAGCCGAGCCCGTAGGCAACGGCTATGAGGCTATTCGCGCTGACGGTCAGGCCGAGCGTGGCGTGAACATGATCGCCAATATAGGCGTAGACGCCGTAGAACGATGCCATGAAGACGGCGCACGCGCCAAGCAGCGGAACGACGCCGGGAACGCGCAGCGCCGCCACGGGAGATTGCGATATCGTTTCGGCTGCGCCCTCGCTGTGTGGCGCAGTGCGCCATACCACGCCCGAAACGGCAAACGCTCCTGCCGCCATGACCGCGAAGACGAACCGCCATCCGACAAGATCAGCGATGACCGCCGAAAGCGAAACACCCGCCACCATGCTGAGCGTCCATCCGGTCAGGACCACGCCGATTGTCTGGCTTTCGCGCCCAGGCGGCGCCACGGCGGCCGCCAGCGTATAGATCGTGGGCAGAGCGATGCCGGCGGCGACGCCGACCACGAACTGGGCGGCGACAAGCAGGACAAGGACTGGGGCGAGCCCGCTTGCTGCGAGACCGAGCGCCAGCAGCAGCAACGCTATCCTGAGCATACGGGCAGCACCGTGGCGGTCGATGAGCCGGCCGAGAAGCATCGCACTGCCCGCCGTGCCGAGACCGAAGACGGCCGACGCGGTCATGACCGAGGGGACGCCGACGCCGAGAGAGCGCGCTACTTCCGGCGCGATGGGGCCGAACGCAAGCGAGTTGGAGCCGATGACGCCGATGCAGGCGGTAAGGAGATAGGCGAAGCGCGGGATGCCCGCGCGCTCCCGGATCACGGCCTGACTGTGTTGATCGATATTCGACATTGATACAGAATGGTCGAATGTCATTCATCATCAAGAGGCATTTGCGGAATGGTACAAAATACAGATGGCATTCGGCGGAAGCGCGCGGCGGACCGCGAGATCGATGCGACGGACAGAAAGCTGTTAAGCATTCTCGTGGAAGACGCGACCGTGAGCTACGCCGAACTTGGCGACCGGGTCGGGCTTTCGCCGCCGGCTGCCCATGAACGGGTGAAGCGGCTACGGCGCTCCGGCGCGATCCGCAAGGTGGCGGCGCTCATTGAGCCTGAAGCATCCGGCAAGCCGCTGCTCGCCTTCATCCATGTCGATACCACTGGCTGGGGCAAGACGCCGGTGCTGCTCGCAATCGAGGAACATCCTGAAGTCGAGGAAATCCATTCCGTGGCCGGCGACACCTGCATGTTGCTCAAGGTGCGGACGGAGAGCACGCATGCGCTGGAAGGGCTGCTCGCGCGTCTCTACGATACGCCGGGCGTCAAGGCGACGCGCAGCTATGTCGTGCTGTCGACCTATCTCGAGCGGCCCATACAGCCCGAAATCACGAAGGAATGGCCGGCACTGGTGAAGAATGCTGAGGCAGGAGTGGCCGCCTTCAATAATCGACCTTGACGAGATAAAGCCCGTCGGGCGGCGACACCTGTCCGCAGCGCGCGCGATCGGCTGCCTTCAGCGCGGCTTCCAGATCGTCGGCGTCCCAGCCGCCCTCGCCCACCTTCTTCAGCGATCCCACCATGGAGCGCACCTGGTTGTGCAGGAACGACCGCGCCGACGCGCGCACCTCGATCAGCTCGCCGTCGCGGGAGACATCGAGCCTGTCCAGCGTCTTGACCGGGCTTGCCGACTGGCACTGGACGGAGCGGAAGGTGGTGAAGTCGTGTTTTCCGAGCAGCCTTTGCGCCGCTTGGTGCATCGCATCGGCGTCGAGCACCTTGGGTACATGCCAGACATTGCCGCGCATCAGGGCCGGCTGCGCGCGCCGGTTGAGGATCACGTAGAGATAGTGCCGCGCGCTGGCTGAAAAGCGCGCATCGAAATCGTCCGACACCTGCTCGACCGCGAGGATGGCAACAGCCTCCGATGCGAGCTTCAGATGCGCGTTGAGAGCGCCCTGAAGCTTGAACGCGTCCCAGTCGCGTGTCAGATCGGCATGCGCAACCTGCCCGGTCGCATGCACGCCCGCATCGGTCCTGCCCGCCGCCCGTATCGTGACGCGCTCGCCCGTTGCCGACATGATCGCGACCTCGATTGCGTGCTGGACCGTCGTTAAATCCGCCTGCCGCTGCCAGCCGGCATAGGCGCGCCCGTCATATTCGATGTCGAGACGGTAGCGCGGCACTGTCAGAGGTCCGAAAACGCAGGCGCATAGATGAGCTTGCCGGCCATTGGCGCATCGCCCCACGACAGAGCCTGCAACGCCGCGCATTGATACGCGCTCTCGAATTTCGCGGCGCGATCATGGACATATCCGAAGCGCCCGTAATAGGCGGGATCGCCAAGCACCACCGACAGCGTCTCGCCGGCCTCCTGCACCATATGGTGCGCGTTTTCAACGAGCGCTGTGCCGACGCCGGTACGCTGGCTGCCGGGATCGACCGCCAGCGGCGCGAGCGCGACGGCCGGAACGAGCCGGTTGCCCGTCTTGACCAGCAGGCGCGAAAACAGCACGTGTCCGACAAGCGTGCCTTCGTGCAGTGCCACGAGTTCGAGCACGACATCGTTGTCCGCAACCAGCCGATCGACCAGCTTTGCCTCGCTCGGACCTTCGAACGCCGCATCGACAAGTGCATGGATCGCCGCGCGGTCGGCCTCCTCAGCGGGACGAATGACAAGATTCCTGATCATGACAGCCTATCTCCAACGGCTAGTTTCGTGCCACGTATGAATGCATCGGCCTGCATCGGCTTGCCCCCCGAACGCTGGACCTCGACGAGGCGCACGGATCCTTCGCCGCAGCCGACCGTCAGATTCTCGTCGAGGATCGCCCCCGCTACTCCCGACCCGCTGCCCAGTGTCGAGCGCAGAACCTTGAGTCGCTCGGCCTTGCCGTCGGCGGCCATCTCGCACCACGCGCCGGGAAAGGGCGACAGGCCGCGAATGTGATTGTGAACCCGGCCGGCCGGGCGCGACCAGTCGATGCGGGTTTCCTCCTTGGCGATCTTGCGCGCGTAGGTCGCGCCCTCGGACGCCTGCGCCACAAGGTCCAGCGTGCCTGCCTCCAGCGCGCGCATCGCCTGCACCATCAGGTCCGCGCCGGCGGCCATCAGCGCGTCGTGCAGTTCGCCGGCCGTTATGTCGGGCTCGATCGCGACACGCCTCGTCAGCGCGACCGGGCCGGTGTCCAGCCCTTCGTCCATCTTCATGATCATCATGCCCGTCTCAGTATCGCCGGCCATGATCGCGCGCTGGATGGGTGCGGCGCCGCGCCAGCGCGGAAGCAGCGAGGCATGGCCGTTGAAAGCGCCGAGCCGCGTGCCGTCGAGGACCGCCTTCGGAAGCAGCAGCCCGTAGGCGACAACGACCGCCACATCGGCCCCGAGCGCGCGAAACGCATCCTGCTCGGTCTCGCCCTTGAGCGACAGCGGCGTCCGCACCTCCAGCCCGAGCTCCTCGCCCAGCCGATGCACCGCCGATTTCGTCAACTCCAGCCCGCGCCGTCCCGCCGGCCGCGGCGGCTGGCTGTAGACGGCAACGATCTCATGGCCCGCATCCGCCAGCGCATGCAGCGTCGAAGCGGAGAAGTCCGGCGTTCCCATGAAGATGATGCGAAGCGGCATTGTTTCCCTGATTTTTCGGAACTCGTCCTCCCGAGCGCCGATCCGGCCAGCCCGAGGAACTCAGATCATCGGTTCAAACGGGTTTACGAGCTTCAGGTCAAGCCCATCGAAGTCCCGAACGTTTCGGGTGGCAAGCGTCGCGCCGTGAGCGATGCAGATCGCGGCGATCATGGCGTCGCCGATGCTCATTTGCCGTCCTGCCCGCTCCAGGCGAGCGCGAATCGTGCCTGCCAGTCGGGACGACCCCCCGTCGAGCACCAGCATTCTATCGGCAAACTCCCTCGTTGCGCCCTCCAGAATATCAAGATACCGCGAAGATTTGGTTCTCAGGAAGAACCGTTCGGCGCCGAATGACTGCTCCATCAGGACGGGCACACACAGGAACACATTTTCAATGCCGACGCTCGCGAACCAACTCGCGACGGCCCCATCCGGAGCCGCCTTCTGAAGCTCCGAAATTACGTTGGTATCCAGAACGATCATTCGAAATCGGGTACAGGTCGGCCGAAGTCACGCTTCCGCTCCGCCTCGACCTCGTCCATGATCTTCGCAAATTCCTCGCCCGCTTCAGGATCGTTTTCGTCGTAGAATAGCGGACGGAGGACATCCCAGGCTGACTTACCCTTGCGCACTGCCGACTTTTGTCGCGCTTGGAGTCCATCACGCAGAATGCCTATCGCCTCGGAGGAAAGGCTTGCACCGCCCTTCGCAGCCGCCTGTGCGATCTCATCCTTCAACGCATCCGGAATATTCCTGATCAGCATATCACCCATGCGCGTCTCCATTGATTGATATCAATGATATCACACCAAGCAGAACCCGGCAACGAAACGCCTCAGACCACCAAACCGCTCGGCTGCTTGTCCTTGGCGAGTTTCTTGAACTTGCGCACGACCATGTCGCGTTTCAGCTTGGAGATGTGATCGATGAACAGCACCCCGTTCAGATGGTCGATCTCGTGTTGCAGGCAGGTCGCCATCAACCCATCGGCGTCGAGCACGCGCTCCTTGCCGTCGCGGTCGAGATATTTCACCGTCACCGTGTCAGGGCGCTCGACCTCGGCATAGTAATCCGGGATCGACAGGCACCCCTCCTCGTAGACCGAAGGCGCGTCGCCTTGTGCCACGATCTGCGGGTTGATGAAGATCTGGGGCGCCTTCGGCTCATCTTCCTTGGACAGGTCGATCACCACCATGCGCAGGGGCGTGCCCACCTGAATGGCGGCGAGGCCGATGCCGGGCGCATCGTACATCGTCTCCAGCATGTCGTCGGCAAAGCGGCGCAGATCGTCATCGACGCGCTCGACGGGTTTGGAGAGCTGGCGCAGGACGGGATCGGGAAGAATGACGAGAGGGCGTATCATGCCCGTCAGGTAATCGCTAAGCCCAAACGCGTCAACGGGTCTGGCGGCAGCGTTCACCTTTTGGTCTTATGCCGTGTGGGCGAATCATCTATCGTCCCGCGATGAACGATCTCCAGCCGCTTCTCTCCCAGCTCGTCGCACAGTGGGGCGCGACCACGATCACGCTCGGCCATGCACTCGCCGGCATCGCCTTGCTTGTCCTCGCGCTGATCGTCGTCTTCGGCATCGCCCTCCGGCGCGCGGCACAGGCCCGCGCCCAGGCTGCGCTCGAGGCATCCGAGCGGGCGCGCGAGGCCGATGCGCGCATGGCGGAGATCATGAAGGCGCAATCCGAGATGCAGGGCCGGATGGGCACGATCGCCGAGGTCTTCGGCAGCCGCCAGGCCGAGCTCACCAAGGCGATCGGCGAGCGCCTCGACGGCATGACCTCGCGGCTCGGCACGTCGATCACCGAGCAGACCAAGTCGACGCATGAAAATCTTGCCAAGCTTCAGGAGCGACTGGCGGTGATCGACACCGCGCAGTCGAACATCCAGTCCCTTGCCGGACAGGTGGTGCAGCTCCAGCACATCCTTTCCAACAAGCAGACGCGTGGCGCGTTCGGGCAGAGCCGGATGGAAGCGATCATCGCCGACGGGCTTCCGCATGGCGCGTACGAATTCCAGGCGACGCTGTCGAACGGCAACCGCCCGGACTGCATCGTGCGCATGCCGAACGGCGCGCCCGATCTCGTTATCGACGCGAAGTTTCCGCTGGAAGCCTGGAACGCGATCCGCACCGCGGCCGAGAGCGAGAACCCCGACACGCAGCGTTACGCGTCACAGACATTCCGGCGCGACGTCGAGGTGCATCTCAAGGCGATTTCGGAAAAGTACCTGATCCAGGGCGAGACCCAGGACACCGCCTTCATGTTCGTGCCATCGGAATCGATCTTCGCCGAGATCCACGAGAATTTCGAGGCGCTGGTCCACAAGGCGCATCGCGCGCGGATCGTCATCGTCTCGCCTTCGCTTCTGATGCTGTCGATCCAGGTCATCCAGGCCGTGCTCAAGGATGCCCGGATGCGCGAGCAGGCGCATCTCATTCAGGGCGAGGTGATCCGCCTGATGGAGGACGTCAACCGGCTGGACGACCGCGTGCGCAAGCTCCAGACACATTTCATGCAGGCCAACAAGGACATCGACCTCATCCTCACCTCGGCCGACAAGGTCACGAAGCGCAGCGCCAAGATCGAGGCCCTCGAGTTCGGCGCACCGGGCAGCGACGACGCCGAGACCGCGAAGGACGAGCCTGCCCCGCGCGTGGCCGCGTCGCGAACGGGGCAGCTTCGCCTCCACGTCGTGGACGACGGGGAATAGATCACCGCTGTTCCGAATCGCCCGCATGCCGCCATGATCGTCGGCGATTGAGGCCGCTTCGATTCGCATTCGGGGATTTCATGGCAACGTTTCGAACGATCGCTTTCGCAGGATTGGCGCCGGCCGCCCTGGTGGCCGCACTTGCGCTCACGGGCTGCCAGACCGGCGGCATGGGCAAGAGCGGCGGTGCGTCGGGCTCAGGCTACGCCTACCTCACCCAGATTCGCTCGTCCGCCGAGCTGCCGGTCATGGCTCCTGACGCAAAGCTCGAAAAGGCAGCGCTCCGGCAGGCGGGGTACATGGCGAGCGCCGGCAAGATGGACCACAACACCGGCTGGGGCCGCGACTTCGCCTCGCGCATGAAGACGGATGGTGTGGCCGCGCCGGCCGCCGAGAATCTCGCGCATGGACACATGGAGCTCTCACGGGTCTTCGAGATGTGGACGAATTCGTCCGGCCACCGCCGCAACATGCTCGAACCGCGCTTCAACCGGTACGGCCTTGCCTATGCGGCAACCGAGGACGGCCGACGGTACTGGGCGCTGGTGCTGGGAAAATAGGGCAAAAGACAAGCAGACGCGTCTCACCGCATCATGTCGCGTTGACACTGGTATACTACCATTCTAGCGTCTGCCGCATACCGGGAACCATTCCCCGCAAATTGAGGGATAATGTCATGATGTTGGCTTCGGAAGTGGCGGCAATCCTCCGCCGGCCCGCGCGATGAAACACACCTGGCGCTGGTTCGGCCCAGTCGACAAG
Organism: Mesorhizobium sp. CAU 1732; assembly: GCF_039888675.1. Lineage (NCBI taxonomy): Bacteria > Pseudomonadati > Pseudomonadota > Alphaproteobacteria > Hyphomicrobiales > Phyllobacteriaceae > Mesorhizobium > Mesorhizobium sp. CAU 1732. The sequence continues at coordinate 625,054 of NZ_JBDQQR010000001.1, read as the reverse complement.
GTCACGATCGCCGATGCGCGCCAGGCCGGCGCGCAAGGCATCGTCACCGCGCTGCATCACATTCCCTACGGCGCGGTCTGGACGCCCGACGAGATCGCCAGGCGGCAGGACGAGGTTCGCCGCATGCCCGACGGCTCGCCCTCCACGCTTGAATGGGAGGTGGTCGAAAGTCTGCCGATCTCTGAGGCGATCAAGACCCAAACAGGCGCGTGGCGCGCGCATATCGACGCCTACCGCACCTCGCTCGAAAATCTCGCAGCAGCCGGCATTTTCACGGTCTGCTACAATTTCATGCCGGTGCTCGACTGGACCCGCACCGCGCTCGCGTGGCGTCTTCCCAATGGCGGGACGACGATGCGCTTCGAGCTGAACGACTTCGCCGCCTTCGACATCCATATCTTCAAGCGCCCCGGCGCCGCCGAGAGTTTCGAGCCCGCGGTGGCCGAGGAGGCCGGCCGTCGCTTCGCCGCCATGGACGATGCGGCGCGCACCATGCTGTCCCGCTCGATCAATGCCGGCCTGCCCGGAGCCGCCGAGAGCTATTCGCTCGACGATCTGCGCGCCCAGATCGCCACCTATGACGGGATCGATGCGGACCGGCTGCGCAACAACCTCATCGACTTCCTGTCGGAGGTGGTTCCGACTGCTGAGAGGCTCGGCATGCGGCTTTGCTGCCATCCCGACGACCCGCCCTTCCCGCTTCTCGGCCTGCCGCGCATCATGTCGAGCGAGGCCGACTATCGCGCCGTCCTCGATGCGGTCGACAGCCCGGCCAGCGGCGCGACGCTCTGCACCGGCTCGCTTGGCGCACACCCCGGCAACGATTTGCCCGGCATGGTCGAGCGACTCGGGCCGCGCATCCATTTCGTGCATCTGCGCAACGTGACGCGCGAGACGCCCGGCACGCCCTGCACATTCCACGAGGCGGAGCATCTGGGGGGCGGCACCGACATGGTTGCGGTCATCGCCGCACTGCTGCGCGAAGAGGCGCGGCGACGCGCTGAGGGGCGGGCCGATGCCGAAATCCCGATGCGCCCGGATCACGGACAGGACATCCTCGACGATCTGAAGCGCGGCGCTCAACCAGGCTACCCCGCGATCGGCCGCCTGAAGGGGCTCGCCGAGCTGCGCGGCGTCGAGATGGCGCTTTCACGGTCACGCACCCCGTAGAGCGGTTCCGAATGAGGTGGGGTCGCTTTGAACACCCCCTCCACCACTTTGTGGTCCCCCTCCCCCGCTTCGCAGGGGAGGATCAAGCGTTGCGGCCAGTCTCGACCTTGATCCTCCTCCGTTTACGGCGGGGTCCGCAGGACGCTCGAAGGGCCGGAGGGGGTGTTCCCGCGAAAACTGGAAACGACTTAGACCCACAGAACACCCTGTTCACCCCCCGGAGACTGGCGCGTCCTGCCCGCGATGCCTACTTTCGCGGCAACGCAACAGGATCATCGTCATGGAACTCGGTCTCTACACATTCGCCGACGTCGGCACCGACCCGGTAACCGGCCACAGTGTCGGTCCCGCCGAACGCCTCAGGAACCTCGTCGAGGAGATCGAGCTCGCTGACCAGCTCGGCCTCGACTTCTTCGGCCTCGGCGAGCATCACCGCCCGGATTACGCCGCGTCGGCGCCGGCGGTGGCGTTGGCGGCCGCAGCGTTGCGCACCAAGAACATCCGCCTCTCCAGCGCGGTATCCGTCTTGTCGTCCGACGATCCGATCCGGGTCTTCCAGCAATTCGCCACGCTCGACAATCTGAGCCAGGGACGCGCCGAGATCATGGCCGGGCGCGGCTCGTTCGTCGAATCCTTCCCGCTCTTCGGCTACGAATTGTCCGACTACGACACGCTGTTCGCCGAAAAGCTCGAAATGCTGATCGCGCTCAACGAGGGCGAGTTCTTCTCGTGGCCCGGCGGCAAGCACACGCCGAAGGTCGATGCGCGGGGCGTCTATCCCCGGCCGTTCCAGGACAAGCTGCCGCTGTGGATCGCGGTCGGCGGCACACCGCAATCCGTGGCGCGCGCGGCCATGCTCGGACTGCCGCTGGCGCTCGCCATCATCGGCGGCGAGCCGCACCGCTTTGCGCCGCTGTTCAAGCTTTACCGCGAGGCGGCCGTGAAGTTCGGCCGCGATCCCGCAGCACTCAAGACGTCGATCAACGTCCACGGCTTCGTCGCCGAGACGAGCCAGGAGGCGATCGACACGGCCTATCCGCCGCACTCCGACGTCATGAACCGCATCGGTCGCGAGCGCGGCTGGGGGCCGTCGTCCAAGGCGCAGTTCGAGGCGTCCGCCGGCAAGCTTGGCGCGAACTTCGCCGGCAGCCCGGCGGAGGTCACCGACAAGATCCTCGCCAATTACGAGATCTTCGGCTTCGACCGGTTCGTCATCCAGATGGCGATCGGCGTGATGGACCATTCCAAGCTGATGAAGGCGATCGAATTGTTCGGCACGAAGGTCGCTCCCGAGGTCCGCAAGGCGACTTCGCGAGAAACGGAGACGCAGCCCGTCCCGGCAGACGCCTAGATCGTTTCAGGCTTTCGTAAAATACCCCCTCCGGCGCTTCGCGCCACCTTCCCCGTAAACGGAGGAGGACCCACCTCGAGATCGGCCGCTACGCTGGATCCTCCCCTGCTTGCGGGGGAGGGGGACCACGCGAAGCGTGGTGGAGGGGGTGTTGCTCGATACAAGACGAGTGCGCTCATTTCGAAGTATCTTAAACCCTTGGTGAGAGGCGGGTGGCATCCTATATCGGAGCGATGACACCGCTCTCCATACTCGACCTCTCGCCCGTCCCCGAAGGCAGCGACGTTTCGCAGTCCCTCGCCAACACGCTCGACCTCGCGCGCCATGCCGAACGCCTCGGCTACAAGCGCTACTGGCTCGCCGAGCACCACAACATGCCCGGCATCGCCAGTGCCGCGACGGCGGTGGTGATCGGCCATGTGGCCGCCGGAACATCGACGATCCGCGTCGGTGCCGGCGGTATCATGCTGCCCAACCACGCCCCCTTGATGGTCGCGGAAGCCTTCGGCACGCTTGCGGCACTTCATCCCGGGCGCATCGATCTCGGGCTCGGCCGCGCACCCGGCACCGATCAGGTGACTGCGCACGCGCTTCGCCGCAACATGGGCGGCGCGGTCGATTCGTTCCCCAACGACGTCGTCGAGCTGATGAACTATTTCAAGCCGGAGCAGCCGGGCCAGCGCGTGCGCGCCGTGCCGGGCATGGGGCTGGACGTACCGCTCTGGATCCTCGGTTCGAGCCTCTACGGCGCGCAGCTCGCGGCGATGCTCGGCCTGCCCTATGCCTTCGCCTCGCATTTCGCGCCGGCCGAGATGGAGAACGCCATCGCGATCTATCGCGAGCGCTTCGAGCCGTCCGAACAGCTCGACAAGCCCCATGTCATGCTCGGCCTGAACGTCGTCGCCGCGGAAACCGACGAGGAAGCGCGGTTCCTGTTCACGTCGCTCCAGCAGGCATTCGTCAATCTGCGAACGGGTCGGCCGGGCAAGCTGCCGGCGCCCGAGCGCGGCTTTGCCGAAGCGATCGACCTCTCCGCAAAGACGATGCTCGACCACGCGCTGTCCTGCGCGATTGTCGGCTCGCCGGAGACCGTGCGCGCCGGCCTCGACGCGTTCATCAAACGCACGGGCGCGGACGAGCTGATGGTGACGGCGCAGGTCCATGATCACGCAGCGCGGCTGCGCTCGTACGAAATCCTGGCCGAGGCGCATCGCTCGCTGCAGATGGCGGACGCTGCGGAATAGCTCGACGAAAAAACCGGCCGCAACCGAAATCAGGTTGGGGCCGGTGTCATCTGATCGATGATCCGTGAATTCTAGGCCGTGAACTCATTGATGCGAGATGGTCGAGATCAAATCGAGGTCAACGCCGGGCCATGTGCATACAGCACGACGAAGCCCCCCTGTTCGATAAATGGAAGGTGGAGCCGTGTGAGCAGCGCAATCAGTTCGCTTGAGCAATCCTGTATCACTGGGCTCACCAACCGGCCCTTATGCCGACTGTAACGGGGTGCAATCCTAATCCACTCGATGTGCAAGCCAAGGCTCGCTTCGGGGCTGCTTGCCCAGTCGCCGAAGTATGTCGGCGCGTATTGAAGTTCCAGGGGCTCAGGTGCCTCAGTATGAACGTATTTGACTTGGTATGCGGGCCGAAAAGGTAGCTTATTCATACCCTGACATAGTTCCCGCCACTTCGTGTCGTTCATGTATGAAGCCAAGCCACGCTCTGTCAGGATTTCCCTGACGCGTTTCTTCTGCTTTACATCGGTGAGCAGATATACACGGCCCGGATTGGGCATCGCTATTACCATTTGTCTATCATTGCAGCGATGCTGGAAGCCTGCAACAGATCGTTCTCAGACTAAAGCTTCATGTTACGGCGGAATCTGATTCAGGCTCCGTATGAGCCGACATCACCTGACCGCCTTTGAATGGCGCGTGATCGAGCCGCTATTGTCCAACAGGCCGAGAGGCGTGCTCCGCGTCGATGACCGGCGGATTCTCAACGGCATCTTCTGGGCGCTGCGATCCGGTGCGCCATGGCGCGATCTACCGAAGCGATACGGACCAACGCACCACTTGCTACAACGGCTTTGTCCGATGGCGGAAAGTAGGCGTGTGAAACCGCCTCATGGACTCCATTACGAAGCCCACGACGGCAAGGTGCAGATGATCGACACCTCTATTGTTCGCGTCCATCAGCAGGGCGTGACGGCAAAGAGGCACCCTCGTCGCAATCCGCATCTGGTTACGCGTAAATGAGTCTACGTCCTACCGCTGCCGCGCCTTGCGAGCCGCGTAGCGCGCATCGCGCTTGGCCTTGCGTTCTGCCTCGTCGGCGAGAAGCCTCGAGACCATATCGCGTTCGGCCAATTCCTTGGCCTCGGCTTCCGCCTTGGCGGCGATCTCGGCCGCTGCCTCGCGCTCGGCGCGCTCGCGCTCCTCGCGTTCGGCCTTTTCCTGCTTCAGGCGCTTCTTCTCGGCTTCGCGCTGCGCACGCGCTTCGGCGATCGCCTTGCGCTCGGCCATGCGCGCCTGCACAGCCGGGTCATCGGCTGAGGGAAGTCTGCTCTTTGCGCGCTCGAGAAGCGCTTTCCTCGCTTCTTCCGCAGACTGCCTGCGTTCGGCGAAGCTCTTTTCCTTGTAGATTGCCACTGACTGCCTTCAACGTTCGCGGTGTGTTCGAGCGTCTTAATGGTGAAAGGGCACGGGCAATTCAAGATAAAAAAGACCCCTCCCGCACGAAAATGCGGGAGGAGCCGTCACTTTTCGCGACAAACGAGCCGATCAGCAGGGTCCGCGACCGACGATCCGGTAAGATTCGGCTTCCGCCTCGCACGAATTGCCGAACGTCCGCACATCACGGCCGCGCTGGCCGCACACCGGAGCGTATTCGCGTGTGCAGGCCTGAGGACCGGGACGTCCCGGACCGGGTCCGGGGGTGGTTTCGCGGCGGCATTCGCCGTCGCTGATCACGCGGAAGCCTTCCGAGCGCGCGACGCATTCGTTGCCGAAAGTCTGGCGGTTGCCGCGACGTTCAGCGCAAACCGGCGCGTATTGCTGCGTGCAGGCCTGCGGACGACCGGGGCCGCCGGGGCCGCCTGGCCCACCGGGACCACCCGGACCGCCGCGGCACTCGCCGTCGCGAATCACGCGATAGCCGGACCGGTCCGCCTCGCAATCATTGCTGAACGTCCTTCGATCGCCGCCACGCTGGGCGCAGACGGGCGCGTATTCGCGCGTGCAGAATTGCGGCTCCTGCGGGATCGGCGGGCGCGGGCCGGGCCCAGGACCCGGTCCATCCTCGACCACGACGCACGCGGCCAGAATTGTCGCGAAGACAGCCACTGCGGCCGACATCTTCGCAAAGGACAACAAACGCATGAACTTCCCTCCTCTATGGCCCGTCCGCCCGAATGAAATGACGCAATAGCGCATTCGATCCCGGAAACGTGAAAATAAGCAAGGTTATTGTGAAGCGCGGCGGAACATCGCAACCCGCCGGACATTGTCTGCGCAGCGCGATGTCGTGCGGGTTGAGGGCGAAATCATGAACCAAGTCGCAAAAGGCAACGACAAGTCTGCGTCTCCCGTGGCTCAGGATATTGCGCCGCCTCCGCCCGCTCCGGGCGTCAGCCGCAAGGCTGTCACGGGCATCTTCATCATATTGCTGGTCTACGCGCTCTATTTCGGACGCGAATTCTTCATGCCCGTCGTGCTGGCTTTCCTGTTCGCGCTGACGCTGACGCCGATCGTGCGGTTCATGCGCAAGCGCGGCTTTCCCGCGCCGCTGTCGGCCACGCTCGTCGTGCTTGTCACGGCAACCGTCATCGGCCTGGGCGGGTATCTCTTCAGCACGCCGGTCATGACCCTCATCGCGGATGCGCCGCAGATCGGCCGGACGCTCACCGAGCGCGTGGAGGAACTGCGCGGTCCCTATGATCGCTTGATGCAGATATCCCAGCAGATCGATCATGCCACCGATACGACAGAGGAAACGGGGGTAGTGAAGGTTTCCGTCCAGCAACCCGGCATCCTGTCGCAGGCCGCCGGCACCATGCTGAGTGCGGGAACCAATGCCGCGATCGTTTTCGTGCTGGCGTTGTTCCTGCTCGCTTCGGGGACGATGTTTTACGAAAAGATCGTCCAGTCCTTCGCGACGATGACCGAGAAGAAGCGCGCCTTGCGCGTCGTCTACGATGTCGAGCGCGAGATTTCGCGCTACCTTCTGACCGTGGCGATCATCAATGCCGCACTCGGTCTGGCGATCGGCACCGGGCTCTGGATCATCGGCATGCCGACGCCGTTCCTCTGGGGCGCGATGGCGGCGCTTCTGAACTTCTTGCCCTATATCGGTGCGGCGACGACGATCCTCATCGTGGCCGCGATCTCGATCGTCAGCTTCGACAGTCTGGGCTTCGCCCTGATCGCACCGGCCTTCGTGACCCTATGCAACATCCTCGAGGGCCAGATCATCACGCCGCTGATCCTCGGGCGCAGGCTCGAACTCAACGCGGTGGCGATCTTCATCGCCGTCGCCTTCTGGTCGTGGCTGTGGGGATTCGTCGGCGCGCTCATCGCCGTGCCGCTGCTCGTGGTGGTCAAGGTTTTCTGCGACCATTTCGAGCCGCTGCATTCGCTCGGCAATTTCCTGGCGGCGCAACAGACGATCGAAGTCGAAGACGAATAGATCGCCCTCTACTTCAGCGCCCCGACGATCGCCTGATCGGGAAAGCAGGTCGGCTGGCGGCCGTTCTTTGCCTGCCATTCGCCGATGGACCGGCGCGTTCGGAAACCCGGCAGCCCGTCCGCCCCGCCGGTGTCGTAGCCCTGTCCTTGCAACCCGCGCTGCATCGCGGCGATGTCGAAGCGGTAGAGACCGCCGACACGACCCCAGGAGCCCGCGAACGCGCGGTCGCCATAGCTGATGCGGTCGGCAGCATGCCCGACGAAGAGCGCGTAGAGATCGCTCTCATTGTACTTTTTCAGCACGTAGAAGTTCGGCGTGACGATGAAGGCGGGGCCTGAGCGTCCGGCCGGCATCAGCAGGTAGCCCTCCGCGCGCGCCTCGTGGTCGGGAAACGGCCTGCCGCCCACGCGCTGGATGCCCATCGACGCCCAGTCCGCGATGCGCCTGCCCCGATCGGGGCCTTCAAGTGCGCAGGAGACGCCGGCGGGCACCGTCACCTCGAAGCCCCAGTCACGCCCTTTCACCCAGCCGTAATGGGCGAGATAGTTCGCGATCGACGCCAGCGTGTCGACTTCGGAACCCCAGATATCGGCCCGCCCGTCGCCGTCGCCATCGACCGCGTGTTGGAGATAGGATGTCGGCAGGAATTGCGGCTGGCCGAGCGCGCCCGCCCAGGACGATTTCATCGCGGCGACCGACACATGGCCACGCTGCACCATCTCGAGCGCCGCCAGCACTTCCTTGCGGAACATGTCCTTGCGCGTCGCTATGAACGCCTTGGTGCCGAGCACCTCGAACGCGTTGTGCGGGATATTGGCGCGGCCGAACCCGGATTCCCGACCCCAGATGGCAAGCAGGATGCCGCGCGGCACGCCGAATCGCCCCTCGATCACACCGAGTTGCTGGCTCAGCCGGTTTGCCCGGCTGCGGCCGCCCGCGGTCACCCCACCAACCGTATTTTCGGCAAAATAGCTGCCCGGCGACCCGAACTCCGCCTGATGCTGCGTCCTCGGCGTCTCGGCCTGCTGTCCCGGCATCACCAGATCGGGAAGCTTGAGGTTCGGCGTCACGCCGCCGAAGGCAGCGTTGAACGTCTGGGCCGAAATGCCCTTCGCCTGCGCCTCCGGCCAGAGATCGTTCTGCAGCCAGGACTGGAATTGGGCGGTGACGTTTTGGGCTGCGGCGGGGAATGAAACAAGAGTGGCCAGGGACAGACACAACGCCGCAAGCATCGATGCCCTACGTTGCCCCCCTCTGTCCTGCCGGACATCTCCCCCACGAGGGGGGAGATCACGCGGTGTCGGCCACGAGAATAATCTCCCCCCGTGTGGGGGAGATGTCCGGCAGGACAGAGGGGGGCAACGTAGAGCTGAATCTCTCAAAGCGTGCTCCTTCCGGAAATCAAAACGCCGTCCGCGATTTCAGCGCAGCCGCAAGCGTGCCGTCGTCGAGATAGTCGAGTTCGCCACCCACCGGCACGCCGTGGGCAAGCCGCGTCACCCGCACGTCGAGCCCGGCAAGCTGATCGGTGATGTAGTGCGCCGTGGTCTGGCCCTCGACGGTCGCGTTGACGGCGAGGATCACCTCCGACACCTCGCCACCCGCCACGCGCGAGACAAGCGAACCGATGTTCAGATCCTCGGGCCGGATGCCGTCCAGCGGCGACAGTGTGCCGCCCAGAACGTGATAGCGCACGTTCATGGCCGAGGCGCGCTCCAGCGCCCAGAGGTCGGCGACGTCCTCGACGACGATGAGCGTCGCAGCGTCGCGGCGCGGGTCGGTGCAGATCGTGCACGGATCGGACGTATCGACATTGCCGCAGGTCGAGCAGACGCGCACCTTGTCGACCGCCTCGCCCATGGCTGCCGCGAGCGGCACCAGCAACTGCTCTTTCTTCTTGATCAGATGCAGGGCGGCGCGGCGCGCCGAGCGCGGGCCGAGACCCGGCACCTTGGCAAGGAGCTGGATCAGGCGCTCGATTTCGGGACCGGCGATTCGTTTCGACATGGTCACGGTTTAGCGGGGAACAGCGGAATTGGGTAGCGTCGCCGATGTCACGCGCTAGACTGCGAGCGCTGTGCCGGCAGGCGGAGGAAGAAAGCATGGTTGCCAACGAAATCACGATCCGCGTTGCCACGCCCGCTGACCTGGAGCCGCTTTCCGTCCTGATCGCCGCCTCCTACGCGACGTTGGGCGAGGCCGCATACGATCGCGAGAAACTCGCGGCCGCAATGCCGCTGATGTCGCGCGCCAATCCGACCCTGCTCGCAAGCGGCACCTATTTCATCGCTGAGACGGACGGCCAGATCGCCGGCTGCGGGGGCTGGACCTTCGAGAAGCCGGGCAACGGCGAACGGGTAGACGGCATCGCGCATATCCGCCACTTCGCAACGCATCCCGCCCATCATCGCAAGGGCGTTGCGCGCCTTCTGCTGCAACGCTGCCTCGATGAGGCCGCGCGTGCAGGTGCGACGATCATGAAAAGCCAATCTACGCTGTTGGCCGAGCCGTTCTACGCGTCCGCAGGTTTCAGGCGCGTGAGGCCGATCGATGTCGAAATGAGCCCCGGCATCGTTCTGCCCGTCGTAGAGATGGAGCGGTCGCTGCCCTGACCCGGTCCGCGATCACTCGACCGGCGACGGCCGCGCCTGGTTGAGCAGCATCGCGCCGATGGCATCGGCCGTATTCGGTTCGACCGAATAGGACATGGCCGTGTTTGCCGGTGCCACCGTCGTCTCGATCACCGGCGATGTCGCCACAACCTGTTCGGGCGCGGTCTCGCGCTCAGTCTTCACGGTGGCGATCTGCTCCGCTGCCTTCGCAGCCGGTGCCGGCTGCTTCGCGACCGCGACCATCTGGGGCCGGTCGCCCGCGCCTTCCTTCCTGCCGGCGGCCGCGAGCTGCGACTGCGGCCGTATGCCGTTGGCGCTGCGCTCGGCGCGACCGCGCTTCTCGTAGAAAGCGTTGCCACCAGCCTGCAGCACGTAATGCATATTGGGATAGGGGAAGTTCAGCCCGGCCTGATGGAAGAACATGGCTTTCTGGGCTTGTGGATGCCGCTCGCCCTTGAGCACGGAATCGGCTGCGGCCATCACGTCCGGCAGCGCCTTGGAGTTCATCTTTCGCGACAGGACGCCCGGCGCGAACTGGTTCTTCTGGCCCACGACGCCACACACCGTGTCGGCATATTGTCCGGAATCCAGCCGGTTCATCACCACCGTGCCGACGGCCACCAATCCTTCGCGGCTCGAGCGGTGCGATTCGAAGAACATGGCGCGCGCCAGGCACTCCTTGTCCTTCATCGAATAGCCGCGCGTGGACGAAACCGACGAGGTCGTGACGCCGTCGAGAGCGTCGGCACTTTGCGAACAGGCGGACAGAAGGGAGGCGAGAGCGACGGCGCAAAGCGGCGCCAGCCGCGCATTCAGGGGCTTAGACAACACGAAACTGACCCTCTCCAAAGCCGCCCCCGCCGCTTGGATGGGGCAAAAGAAGAGGATATTTCAGGCAAAAGCATGGCAAGCGAAACAAGGACCGCACGGCGCGGCCTTGAGCGGCAAGGCACCTTGTAATACTATGTATTACAAATGGAGGCTGCCGCCATGTGCCGACCCAAGCTTTCCGATCCGATCACACTTCGGCTTCCGGTCGAGGTCCTTCAAGAGATCGAGAAGATCGCCGAGACCTGCGACCGTTCCCGTAGCTGGGTGATGGTCAGGGCGCTCCGCCACTATCTGGCGCGGGAGGGAGCCGACATTCTCGCGATGCGTCGGGGTCGCGAGGAGGTCGCCAACGGCGATGTCCACGACATCGATGATGTCCTTCGGGAGATCGATGAGTTGATCGCCGCCAAGGTGGCATAGAGGTGAAGGTTGGGTATCGGCGCAGGCAGCGGCTTACCTACGCGCGGAGGCCCTCTATCTCAAACGCTACAGCACGCAAGCGGCGATAGATTTCCGGAACCGGATCGCCGAAGCCCGGCGGAATCTTGCGACTTTCCCTGAACTCGGCCGCGACATAGCTCGATTGCCCGTGGAGGGCGCCCGAAGACTTGTCGCCGGCAACCACATCCTCGACTACGAAATCGAGAGAAACGAGATCACCATCCTCTCGATCCGCCACGGGCAGCAGATCGAGATGAATCCGGATGTCGATGATGATCTCGACTATGAAGAGCCGCGGATTACGGGCCGCCCGATCGGATCCTAGAAAGGCAGCTTCATGCCGGGCGGGATCGGCAGGCCGGCGGTGAGTTCGCGGGTCTTTTCCTGCATCGCGGCTTCGACCTTCGACTTGGCGTCGTTGTGGGCGGCAAGGATCAGATCCTCCAGAACCTCGACGTCGTCTTCCTTGAAAAGCGACGGGTCGATCTTGAGCGAGCGCAGTTCGAACTTGCCCGAAAGCGTGACCTGAACAAGCCCGCCACCCGACTGGCCGCTGGCTTCGATCGTGGCGATCTCGTCCTGGAGCTGCGCGAATTTCGCCTGCATCTCCTTCGCCTTGCTCATCATGCCGAGAAGGTCTTTCATCGTGCGTCTCCGAATATTCTAGAGTTCGTCGTCGTCATCGTCCCCGATGCCGGGGTCGATGGTGGGTTCCTCGGGTGCATCCTCGCTCTCCACTTCGGGCGCGTCGGGAATGCGGATATCGATGATGCGCGCGCCGGGAAAGCGCGAGAGGATGGCGGCGACGGCCGGGTCGCTGCGCGCGTCCATCAGTTGCGTCTCGCGCTTCTCCTCCTCGATCTCCGAAAGGGTGGGTCCGCCCTCCTCCTTCGAGACCGTGACCATCCAGGGTCGGCCGGTCCAGTCCTTGAGGCGATTGGAGATGTCGTTGAGCAGCGTCCTGGGCGCGTCCGCGGTCAGCGCGACCTCCAGCCGCCCGCTTTCGATGCGCACCGGCCGCACGCAGCGCTTGATCTGGATCTTCAGCGCCATCTCGCGATGCTGGTCGGCAAGCGCTGCGATATCGGCGAGCGTGCGGATCGTCGGGCCCGCGACCTGTTCCTCGACGGGCGCCGGCGGCGCCTCGAACTGCGGGCTGCGATCCTCAGCGGGCTGCGATGCGACGAGCCGCATCGTCTGTCCGCCGCCCGAGGGCTGCGGCGCCATGCGCGGCTGGCCGACGGCAACCGCCGAGGCGCCGCCGTTTGGCCCACTGCTGCCATGCGGAGCGGGCGCGCCATTGCCACGCGCAGCGCCATTCGATGCGGCACCCCCGGTTTCCAGCATCTTCAATGCTTCGTCGAGCGTCGGCAGCGAGGCCGCGTGCGCAAGCCTGATGAGCACCATCTCGGCGGCGTTGATCGGGCGGTTTGCCTGCTGAACCTCCGAGATGCCCTTGAGCAGCATCTGCCAGGCGCGTGACAGCACCCGCACCGACAGCGTCTTCGAGAACTCTAGCCCGCGCGTGCGCTCGTCCTGCGACAGCGACGCGTCGTCGGCCGCGGCCGGCACGAAGCGCATGCGGGTCACGAGGTGGTTGATCTCCGCCAGTTCGGTCAGCACGGTCGCGGGATCCGCACCGGCATCATATTGCGCGCGGAACTCGCCCAGTGCGGCAGCGACGTCGCCCTTCATGAGCATGTCGAACAGGTCGAGAATGCGGGCACGGTCCGCAAGGCCCAGCATGTCGCGCACGGTTTCGGCGGTGACCTGACCGGAAGAATGCGCGATCGCCTGGTCGAAGATCGACTGCGCGTCGCGCATCGAGCCTTCCGCCGCGCGCGCGATCATCGCCAGCGCCTCGCTTTCGGCCTCGACGCCCTCCAGAGCCCCGATGCGCGCCAGATCTTGGCTGATCAGGGCGGCGTCGATCCGGCGCAGGTCGAAACGCTGGCAGCGCGACAGGATCGTGATCGGCACCTTGCGGATTTCGGTCGTGGCGAAGATGAATTTCACATGCGCCGGCGGTTCCTCGAGCGTCTTCAGCAGGCCGTTGAAGGCCTGATTCGACAGCATGTGAACCTCGTCGATGATGTAGACCTTGTAGCGCGCCGACACCGGCGAATAGCGCACCTGCTCGATGATCTCGCGAATGTCGTCGATGCCGGTATGCGAGGCGGCGTCCATCTCGATCACATCGACATGGCGGCCTTCCATGATCGCGTCGCAGTGGATGCCGGGGACGCTCAGATCGACCGAGGGCTGATCGATCTCGGCGGTCTTGTAGTTGAGCGCGCGGGCGAGAATGCGCGCCGTCGTCGTCTTGCCGACGCCTCGGACGCCGGTGAGCATCCAGGCCTGAGCGATTCGGCCAGTCGAAAACGCATTGGTGAGCGTGCGGACCATCGGCTCCTGGCCGATGAGCGCGGAAAAGTCGCGCGGACGGTACTTTCGCGCCAGCACGCGATACGCGCCCGACTTTCCCGTTGCGTTTGGTCCGGCCTCGCTCATGTCACTCGTCTGCTCCATCCTGCGCGCAATGTCGCCCGCCCCGAGGCGTCAGGTCAACGGCGCGGCGCACTATTCGGTCATGGCGGCGATGAGGTGGGAGGCTGGAACAATGACCCGTTCCGGGCTCGTTAGGGCTGCTTCCTTCCGGATCTGACCCGGTTGGCGAGTGGATCGTCCACCACCAACCTCCCGGCCTCCATATCGGCAATTCACGATCCGAATGCAAGAGGCAGCCGCGACCGTTGCGATTATCCGGTCCATGGCCTCCTCGAAAGAGAATGATTCGCTTGCAGGCGCCCGACGGCACCTCTAGCCTCACGCAAAAGACTGAGGAAACACCCCCATGCCCGCAAAGCCGGCCGGTTTCGAGCTCGATCCGCGCCTGGAGCGCGACAGCCAGCCCCTGATGTGGCTCGGCCTGTGCGAGCTTCGCCTGATGGACGACCGGCGCTGGCCGTGGCTGATGCTCGTTCCGCAGCGACCGGGCATCCTTGAAATCCACGACATGACCCCGCTCGACCAGACCATGCTCATTTTCGAGATGAACATGGTTTCGCAGGCGCTGAAGGCCGCGACGGGCTGTCACAAGATCAACATCGCCGCACTCGGAAACATGGTGCCGCAACTGCACATGCATGTGGTCGCGCGCAACGAGGGCGACCCCGGCTGGCCCGGTCCGGTCTGGGGGTTCGGCATGCGCGAACCCTATCGGCGCGAGGATTTGCACCAGTTCGTCAACACGATACGGTCGGCGCTCTCGCAGTAAACCGTCCAGCAGGAACTCCCATGACATTCCCCCTCTTTTCCGCGCCATTGCGCGAGCCGAGCCAGTTCGTCGGCTTCGCCGGCAACCGCATCGACCGTCAGGCGGAGAACCGCAGCGAGGACACGCTCCCCGCCGCTCTCGCCGATCCGCGGTTGCGCGTTCTCCAGACCCGCGGCGGCCGGCTGTATCTCAAGATCAATGGCGCCGACGCGGATGCCTATTTCAGCCTCGACGAAGCGCGCGGGCTGGGCGCCAAGCTCGAGCACGCCGTCCTGCTGGGCATGGGCGATGCGGGGCCTGTCATCATGGCGCCGGGCGCGATCGAGCCGGACGATCTGCCCGAGGGCCTGAAGGCGATCGACCACCGCTCCGTCTATATGCAGGGCCTCGTCTCGCCCGAGACGCTCGGCGAACTCGCGCAAGGTGCGGCCCTTCTCACCTGGCATCACACCCACCGCTTCTGCGGACGATGCGGCCATGCGACCGAGATGCGCATCGGCGGCTACAAGCGCATCTGCACCAACTGCGCCGCCGAGCATTTCCCCCGCACCGACCCGGTGGCGATCATGCTGGCGGTGCGAGAGGATTTCTGCCTGCTCGGCCGCAGCCCGCATTTCGCGCCCGGCATGTATTCGGCGCTCGCGGGCTTCATCGAACCCGGCGAGACGATCGAGAACGCGGTGCGCCGCGAGACGTTCGAGGAAGCAGCCATCCGGCTCGGTCGCGTCGCCTATCATGCCAGCCAGCCATGGCCGTTCCCCTATTCGCTGATGATCGGGTGCTTCGGCGAGGCGCTCAACGAGGACATCGCCTTCGACGGCAAGGAACTGGAAGACTGTCGGTGGTTCTCGCGCAGCGAGGTTCGCGACATGATCGCGGGCGTCCATTCGGGCGGGATCGTCGTGCCCCCGCCGGGCGCGATCGCCAGCCATTTGATCCGGGGCTGGGCGGAGGCGTAAGGCGTCGCGGCGGGCCCGCGGTCGTCTCTTTTCCGGAAGCCGCCTCGATGTGCCATACCGGGATGGCACGCTGGTTGCATTGTCCTGAGCGGGAGCAGGAAATGACCCCCAGGAGGTGTTGTCATGAGCATCGAAACTGCAACGCAAATGCCCGGTTCGCATGGTCTTCCGCACACGCTGAACCAACTCGGCCAGCGGATCAGGGGAAGACTTAAGCCACAGCTCGCGACGCGCATCGAGCGCTACGGGCTTCGCCGCGACCTGACGGTCCCCGTCGAGCCCCTCAACGCGAAGATACCGCTTTCCTGCCGTCGGATGACGGCGTCGGACGTCGAGGCGCTGCTGCCGGACGATGTGTCGGCGCTTTCCCGCTCCGACCAGTTGGAGGTCACGTGGCGCAGGATCTTCATCGACAAGGTCGGAATCGCGAACGGTTCGGTCGCCGTGGACGAGCGCGACGGTACGCCCTGCTACGTGCAGTGGCTATTCGGCCATGCCGACAACCATCTCGTGCGCCGCGTCGGCGGCTTCCCCGATCTGGGGCCGGAGGACGCGCTGTTGGAGAACGCCTATACACCGCGCAGCTATCGCGGTCTCGGCGTGCTCCCGGTTGCAGGCAACATCTTGACCGAGAAGGCCGTCGAGTTCGGTGCGCGCTACGTACACACCTTTATAGGGGTGGCGAACCGGGCCGCGCTGAAGGGCGCGCGCCGCATCGGCTACGAGCCGCATATGCTGCACACGCAGCGTTTCCGGCTCTTCGGGCTGCTCAAGGACGACCATTTCGACATCATGCAGCCGGACGATCCGCGTCGCCGCTGGGAACTCTGACCCAAGCGGCAGCCCGTCGGTGAAATCCTCCCGGCGGGCCTGCGAGACGGAACCTCAGAGCATCGGACCGCAGGCGGGAATCGCTTTTGGATAATTCCGACGCTCACTCAAAGAGATAGATCATGCTGTGCGTCCGCTTGGACGCATGGCGATCTCGGGAGACGCTCAGATGAGCATTGGAATGAGCAAGCCGTCGGCGCATCAGTCGCCCGACTTCGCCCACAAGATCGACATCCTGCGCCAGCGAATCCAGGGGCGCTTCAAGCCGGCCCTCGTCTCGCGAACCGTGCGCTACGGCCTGCGCCGCGACCTGACCGTGCCGATCGAGCACGTCGCGGCCAAGATTCCGATCTCGGTGCGCCGGATGACCGCCGCCGACCTCGAAATCCTGCTGCCCGAGGACGCCTCGGCGCTGCCGGCGGCGGACCAGATGGAAGTCCAGTGGCGCCGCATCTTCGTCGACAAGGTCGGCTTCGCGGAGGGCTTCGTCGCGATCGACGAGCGCGACGGCCAGCCTGCCTACATGCAGTGGCTTTTCGGCCATCGCCAGAACGACAAGGTCGAGCAGCTCGGCGGGTTTCCGACGCTTGGCCGCGACGAAGCGCTGCTCGAAAGCGCCTACACGCCGCCCAGCCATCGCGGGCTGGGCATCATGTCGGCGGCGATGGCGCTTTTTGCGGAACAGGCGGCCGATGTCGACGCGCGCTACGTGCACACCTTCGTCGGCGTCGAGAACGTCGCGTCGCTGAAAGGCTGCCGGCGCGCGGGCTTCGACCCGCATCTCGTGCATACCCGCCGCTTCCGGCTGTTCGGCCTTCTCAAGGATGATGCCTTCGACGTGATGGCCGAGGCCGACCCGCGCCGCCGCTGGGAGATTTGAACCGGACTCAGTCGTCGTCGCTGACCTGCGTTTCGCGGAACGGATGGGCATCATAGACGCCGAGAATGCGGACCTCGCGTGAGAAGAAGGCGAGCTCCTTCAGCGCCTGCGCGACATTCTTGTCGTCCGGGTGCCCTTCGATATCGGCATAGAACTGCGTCGAGAAGAATTGTCCGCCCAACTGGTAGCTTTCCAGCTTGGTCATGTTGACGCCGTTCGTCGCAAACCCGCCCATCGCCTTGTAGAGTGCTGCGGGAATGTTGTGCACGCGATAGACGAAGGTCGTCATCATCAGCGTCTGCGGGTCGGCGCGGGGCGCCCAGCGCTTTTCCTTCGACAGCACGACGAAGCGGGTGACGTTGTTTTCGGCGTCCTCGACATTCTCCGCGATGATGTCCAGCCCGTAGAGCGACGACGCCAGGCGCGGCGCAAGGGCTGCCATCGTGCGGTCCTGCACCTCCGCGACCAGCTTGGCCGCGCCCGCAGTGTCGCCCGCGACCATCGGCTTCCAGCCGTTCTTGCGGATGTATTTGCGGCACTGCCCCAGCGCGTGGATGTGGCTGTGGATCGTCTTGATCTCCTGCCGCTTCACGCCCGGCAGCACCATCAACTGGAAATGGATCGGCAGGAAATATTCGCCGACGATGTGCAGCTTCGATTCCGGCAGCAGATGATGGATGTCGGCGACGCGGCCCGCGATCGTGTTCTCGATCGGGATCATCGCGAGGTCCGCCTTGCCGGTCTCGACCGCGTTGAACGCATCCTCGAATGTCGGGCACGGCAGCGGCTCCATGTCGGGGAACATGTCCCGGCATGCGGTGTCCGAGTTCGCGCCGGGCTCGCCCTGGAAGGAGATTTTGTTCGTCGTGGTCATGTGCTGATACCCTTGGCAATGATCTCGCGGGCGCGTTCCAGATCGGCCGGCGTGTCGACGCCCAGCGGAACGGACCTGACGATCGCGGCGTCGATGCGCATGCCCGCCTCCAGCGCGCGAAGCTGTTCGAGCTTCTCGCGCATTTCGAGCGTCGATTGCGGCATCGCCACGAACCGCGCGAGTGCAGCGCGGCGATAGGCGTAGATGCCGATATGATGGTAGAGCGGTCCGTCGCCATAGGGCGCGGTCGCGCGGGTGAAATAGAGCGCGCGAAGCCGGTCCGGCGCAACCGGCGTTCCGACGATCTTGACGACGTTGGGGTTGGTCTTCTCGTCCTCGCGGACGATCTCCACGCCCAGCGTCCCGATATCCACGGCCGGATCGTCGAGTGTGCGCAGGGCCGCGTCCACCAGCGCCGGATCGATCGTCGGCAGGTCGCCCTGGAGGTTGATGATTTTTTCCACGGCCTCGCCCGGATCGAGCGTCTGCAGCGCTTCGAAGATGCGGTCGGAGCCGGACTGGTGGTCTGCGCCCGTCATGATCGCTTCATGTCCCGCACCGGCTGCGGCCTGCATGATCTCGACCGAATCGGTCGCGATGACGACGCGCCCGACACCGCTGTCGCGTGCGCGGTCCGCAACGTGCGCAATCATCGGCCTTCCCCCGATATCCGCCAGCGGCTTGCCGGGAAGACGTGTTGCCGCCATGCGTGCGGGGATCAGGACGAGCGTGGACATTGCGTTTGAAAGGCTCTGTTGCGACGGTCTAAAGTGTCAAAAGGTCTCACTTGGATGGGCCCTTATATGTGTTGCAAGGATCGAGCAAAAGACCTAGTTTCCGCGCGATTTCACCGGCATCTACCGCACGGGGGATATGGTTTGCGCGCGCAGGGGCACGCAGGCATCGACGTCGCGGTCGGACAAGGGAGCCTTGGTAGATTATGGATTCGTTCGAACTCAACAAGCTGATCGGCGCGTTCCTCGCGGTGGTGTTCGTGGTCATGTCGGTCAGCATTGCGTCCGACAGCATCTTCGCCGCGCATGCGCCGGAAAAGCCCGGCTACATCATCGAGGCGGCTGAGCCCGCTGCCGGCGGCGACGCCCCGGCGGAGGCTGGCCCTTCGATCCCGGAACTTATGCAGACCGCCGACGCGGCGGCCGGCGAGCAGGCGTTTCGCCGTTGCGCGGCCTGCCACACCGCGGAAGAAGGCGGAGCCAACAAGGTCGGCCCGAACCTCTGGGGTGTCGTGAACCGGCCGATCGCCAGCCACGAAGGCTTCAACTATTCGGCTGCCATGCGCGAATTCTCGCAGGGCGGATCGGTCGTCTGGGACTGGGAGCACCTGAGCGGGTTTACGCAGGCACCGCGCGCCTACATCTCGGGTACCGCGATGGCCTTCGCCGGCATCAAGAATCCGCAGGAAGAGGCAAACCTGCTGGTTTACCTTCGCACGCTCTCCAACGACCCGGCACCGCTTCCCGAAGTCGCAGCCGCTCCTGCTGAAGGCGACGAGGCAGCGCCGGCGGAAGGCGAAGCACCAGCCGACGGCGCAGCTCCCGCCGAGGATGCAGCCCCGGCCGATGGTGCCGCACCCGCTGAAGGCACCGCGCCTGCCGAGGATGCCGCGCCTGCAGAAGAGCCTGCCGCTCCCGCACAGGACGCAGCCCCGGCCGAACAGCCTGCCGCGCCCACCGCTCCGGCACAGCCCGACGCCACCGACGACGGTTCGTCGGCCGCGCCGGAGACCGATGCAGGCACGGGTCCCGGCTCGGAGACGCCCGGACAGGAGGCGACACCGCCCCCGCCCGCCAATCAATGACGGATTTGTAATCTTCGGATCACGAAAAAGCCGGGTTTCGCCCGGCTTTTTTGTTAGCCTCTTCACGAGGCTCGCGATGATTTCGTCGAACAGCGGTTTTCATTCGCGACAGTCAGGCTACCTTAGCGTGACCACTCAGACAGCAGCGAGGTTGACGATGGGAATTTCCGGTCTCCGCACGATGGCTCTCACGGCCGCCGCCGCATTGGCCTTTACGGCCGGTATCGGAAGCGCCAGCAGCCAGGATCAGGAATGGCGGAGCACATCGTCGCTGATCAACCCGGAGGCGGAGACAGCGCCCTTCGAGCGCTACGATCACGTCAATCCCGATGCGCCGAAAGGCGGCCAGCTCAATACGGTCGCGCCAGGCACCTTCGACAGCTTCAATCCATTCATCGTGCGTGGAACGGCCGCTGCCGGCCTCACCTATTTCGGCGGCATGCTGTGGGATACGCTGATGCAGCAGTCGCTGGCCGATGCCGGCACCAGCCACGCCCTCATCGCCGACGCCTTCAAATATCCCGACGATTATTCTTCGGCGACGTACCGTATCGACGAACGCGCGCGCTGGCATGACCGCGAGCCGATCACGGCAGAAGACGTGGTGTGGTCGTTCAATGTGCTCAAGGAGCACAGCCAGATGCATAACCGCTATTATGCGAACGTCACGGAAGCCGTCGCCATCTCCGAGCGGGAGGTCGAGTTCAAGTTCGACCAGACAGGCAATCGCGAACTGCCGCACATCATGGGCGACCTGCCGGTGCTGCCGAAACACTGGTGGGAGGGCAAGGACGCGCAGGGTCGCCAGCGCGACGTCACGCAGCCCACGCTGGAGCCGCCGCTGGGCTCTGGCCCATACAAGATCGAGAGCTTCCGCGCCGGATCGGACATCACATGGGCGCGCGTCGACGACTATTGGGCAGCCGAGCTGCCGGTAAACATCGGCCGCTACAATTTTGAAAAGCGCCGCTACACCTACATCCAGGACGACAACGCCGCCTGGCAGGCCTTCACCAAGGGCGGGCTGCACGACATCCGCGTCGAGAATCGCGCCGGCCGCTGGGCGACGGAATACAACTTTCCGGCTGTCGAGCGCGGCGACGTGGTCAAGCGGGTGTTCCAGAGCAATTCGGGCGAACCGATGCAGGGCTTTGCGCTCAACATGCGCAAGCCGCAGTTTCAGGATCGCCGCGTCCGCGAGGCGATGACGCTCGCCTACGACTTCGAGAGCCTCAACCGGCTTCAATTCCACAACCTCTACCAGCGCACCAACAGCTACTTCCAGGGCGGCGAACTTGCGTCCAGCGGCGTGCCGGAAGGGCTTGAGCTCGAAATTCTTGAAACCGTTCGCGACGAGGTGCCCGCGGAGCTTTTCACCGAGCCGTTCACCTTGCCGACCTATGACAATGCGCAGGCGCAGCGCCAGCATCTGCGTCGCGCCTCCGAACTTCTGGCCGAGGCAGGCTGGCGGCAGCAGGGCGGGCGTCTGGTCAACGAACGCGGCGAGCAATTCCGTATCGAATTCCTCTCGAACAATCCGGATGGCGAGCGCACCAGCGGCCCCTACATCAGCACGCTGCGTCGTCTGGGCATCGATGCCACGC